>NZ_JCASIF010000019.1:0-84666 GCF_059686055.1 Telluria sp. ZB4P34
CGCAGCAAAGAAAATGTCCGCTCAAAAGCGCGTTAGCTCGCGCTAACCTGGGCAACCAAGCGGACATTTCAACTTTGCCAGAAGCGGACATTTCAACTTTGCCTTTACACACCCTACACCTCTTAGAGCTTGCGGGCCGGGGTGCTGCGCCCACCCTGCTTCAGCACCAGGGTCTGCCCTTCGCGTCCGGCCACCGGCTCGAAGCTGATCTCGGCATTGACCTGGTCCGAAAAGAAGACCGTCTCGCTCAGCGGGAAGATCTCGACCTTCGATTGCCCCGTGGCCTGGGTAAAGTAACGGTCGCCCTCGCGCGTCAGCTCCAGCACGAAGCCCGGAACCAGCTCGTAGCGGCCGACGCGGGTGTCAAACGACGCGTTGGAGATCTTCACCGCCTTGCGCGCCGGCGGCGCGTCGCCGCTGCGCGGGTTCAGCACCGGACTGCCATCCTCGTGGTGCATCACGCCGGTGACCTTGCCGTTCGCGTCGCGCTGGAAGCTGAACCAGTCGAGGGCGCCGGGCACGAAGAATTCATTGGCGGATGCGGCCTTCACGGACACCGGCGGGCGGTCGCTGCGCTGCATGATCAAGCCCTCGCCGCTGCGGCGAAACACGCGCTGCACGCCCTTCTCCACCGCGTAGCTGCCGGCGACGGCGTCGAGCGCCGCGGTGTCCAGCGCCACCTCCTTGAACTCGCGGTAAGGCTTGCCGATGGCGACCGCAGCCGCCTTGCGCGCCACCACGGCCGGATTCGCCGGACCGCTGTCGCTGTTGGTCAGCACCGCGACATACACCTTCTGTTCCGGGAAGCGCAGCGCGTGCGTGGAGAAGCCGTTGATGCCGCCGCCATGGCCCATGGCCTTCTCGCCCCGCGCCGGGTTGACGTCCCAGCCATAGCCGTAGCCGGTGGTCTTGCCGTTGGCCAGGCGGTACGAAGTGAACGCTCGCTGCCAGTTGGCGGGCTTGAGCAGGCGCCCGGCGATCGCGGCGTCCCAGCGCGCCAGGTCGTCCACCGTCGACACCAGCGAGCCGGCCGCATAGGGCTGGGTCATGCTGAGCGGCCTTGCGGGACCGAAGCCCTGCTCGGTGCGGCTGTGGCCGGCGGCCACCGGCGCCTTGCTCCGTCCCATGCCTTCGTAATAGGTATCCTGCATGCCGAGCGGCTTGAAGATGCGCTGCTCGAGGAAGCCGGCATAGGTCTGGCCGGAGATCTTCTCGATGATCGCGCCGAGCAGGAAGTAGCCCGAGTTGTTGTAGCGGAACTGGCTGCCCGGTTCGAATTCGAGCGGGTCGTTCTTGAAGGTGTCGATCATCTGCGCCACGCTCATGTCCTGCGCCATGCCGGCGACGTAGCCCGGCTTGCCCGTGTAGCTCGGGATGCCCGAGGTATGCGTGAGCAGGTGCTCGATGGTGATCCGCTTGCCCTTGTCGGGAAAGTCCGGCAGGTACTTGGCGATGTCGTCGTCGAGCGACAGCTTGCCGTCTTCCGCCAGCATCAGGATGGCGGTCGAGGTGAATTGCTTGGTGATGGAACCGAGGCGCAGCGCCATGTCGGGCGTCATCCTGACGCCCTTCGCCGTATCGGCCATGCCATAGGCGCGGCGCAGCACCGGCTTGCCGTCCTTGACCACGATGACCGTGGCGCCCGGCGCGTCGGACTTGAAATGGGGCGCGAGGACGGCGTCGATGCGGCCGGCCAGCTTGTGTTCGGCGAGCGCGCTCCCGGCGCCGGCATCCTGGGCCAGGACGGCGTGGGGTTGGCACAGGAGCAGCACGGCAGCGCACATGGCGGTACGAAACAGCATGATCGGGTCCCTTTCGTTGTTGTGGAAACTGAACGAAAGGATATGCCCAGCCTTGCCCCGATGGCAAAGGCCGGGCGATGAACAGCCGTTTATGCGGACCAGACCGTCAAATCCGGCGACCGCTGAAACTGCGGCTGCCCTGCTTGAACATCATGCTTTGCCCCTCGAAGCTGATCTCGGCGTCGACATCGCGGGAGAAGAAGCGGGTCTCGCTCAGCGGGAAGATTTCAACGCGGCGCTGGCCGGTCGGGAGCACGAAATAGCGGCTGCCCTCGCGGGTGACGTCGAACGCCATGCCCGGCTGGATCTCGTAGCGGCCTACGTGCGCATCGAAGGCCGCGTCGGCGATCTTCGCCACGATGCGCGGCGGCGGCGCCTCGCCGCTGCGCACGTGCGCCTGCGCCCTGCCGTCCACGTGGTAGGTCACGCCCGTCACCTTGCCCGTGCTGCCGCCACCCTCGCGCTGGAACACGAACCAGTCCGCCGTATCCGGCACGAAGAATTCGTTGGCCGACATGGGCTTCAGCACCAGGGGCCCGCGGGCCGGACGCTGCAGGGAGAGGAACTCGCCGTCGCGGCGGAAGACGCGCTGCGTGTCCTTGTCCAGGGTGTACACGCCGGCCACCTGGTCGATGGCGGCGGCATCGAGCGCCACTTCCCTGAATTCCGGAAGCGGCTTGCCCATGGCAACCGCTGCCGCCCTGCGCGCCACCACGTCCGGCACCACCATGCCGGCGTCGCCGTTGGTCAGCACCGCCACGTACACGCCCTTGCTCGGTACGCGCAGGCCATAGGAGCGGAAGCCGCGTGTGGAACCGCTGTGGCCGATGGTCGGTTCGCCCTGGATCAGGGTCAGCTCCCAGCCGTAGCCATAGTTGCTGTCCTTGCCGTCGCTCAGGCGGTAGTTCGTGAAGGCGCGCTGCCAGGTGGCCGGCTTGAGCAGCTTCGTGCCGACCGCCGCATCCCATTTCGCCAGGTCGTCCACGGTGGAGACCAGCTCGCCTGCGGCGTAGGACTGGTTCTTGCCGAGCTGGCGGGCCGGGCCGAAGCCTTTAGGGAGCGGCGAGTGGCCGGCGGCGCTCGGCCACTTCTGGCGTTCGTAACCCTCGTAGGCGGTGTTGTCCATCCCGAGCGGCACGAAGATGCGCTGCTCGAGGAAGGCGTGGTAGGGCTGGCCGGAGACCTTTTCGATGATCGCGCCGAGCAGGTAGTAACCCGAGTTGTTGTAGCGCCAGGCGCTGCCCGGCTCGAACTGCATCGGATCGTTCTTGAAGGAGTCGATCTGGGCGGCTACCGTAATGTCTTGTGGCGCTCGCTGCGGAAAACCCAGTTTGCCGGTGTAGCTGACGATGCCCGAGGTATGGGTGAGCAGGTGCTCGATGGTGATCTTCTTGCCCTGGGTCGGGTAGTCGGGCAGGTATTTGGTGATCTCGTCCTCGACCGACAGCTTGCCCTCGTCGGCCAGCAGCAGGATGGCGGCCGCGGTGAACTGCTTGGTCATCGAGCCGATACGAAGGGTCATCTCGGGCGCCATCTTTGTGCCCTTCGTCGTATCGGCCATGCCATAGGCGCGGCGCAGGACGGTCTGGCCATCCTTCACGACCAGGACCACGCCACCAGGCGCTTCGGCAGGGAAATAGGGAGCGACGGTGGCGTGCAGGCGGAAGGACAGGTCGTCCAGGGCGCGCTTGCTCAGCGGCTTGGCTGGCGCGGTATCGGCGGCAAGGACAGCGTGCGGCGCGCACAGGAGCAGCGCGGCAGTGCAGAGGGCGGTGCGGATGAACATGGTCGGCATTCCTTTTTTGTTGTGGAGTGCCGCGACTGTATGTGCGTGGGTGCTGCTGTCGCAATCGATCCCCGACCAGTGGAAGCGCGGATGGGGCGAATGGTTGCTATCCGGGGGCGAACGGGACCGCTCCGGGGCGTCTAGGGAAGCCTGGCGTAGGTGAGGAACAGCCAGGTGACGGTCATGACGAGGATGCCGGTGACGGTGACGCAGGAGCCGGTGAAGAACAGTGCCGACAGCAGCGTGGCGGACATGACGCGCTCGAACAGGAAGCCGAGCGCGAAGTCGAAAGTGGCCAGGACCGACCAGCGCCGCATGTAGACCGGCAGGTAGCGGCTCATGCGCCGGTTGTGTTCGCGCGCGGCATGGCGTTCGTAGAGGTCGCGCGCAGCACTCACGTCGCGGAACAGCCAGTCGAAGAAGAGGAAGCGGTACAGGGTCTGGCCGAAGCGGTCTTCCGCCGCCAGGGCGTGTTGCTGTTCACGATGGTCTGGTGGAATTGCCATGGTCCGCACCGACAGGTTCTCAAGCTGAAGCAACCATACTAAGCCGGAAAACACTATCCACCCGTGCGCTGGTTAACCCTGCTGCATACGCGGTTGCTAAAAATTGCGCCAGTACAAGTACAAAACCAACCCCGGGGTCAGGTCTGACTTTCGGACACGAGCTCGACCGTATGCACGATCCAAATGCCTGCAAAGCAAGGACCAAGTGTGTGGCAAGGCAGAGCCTGTGTCCAAATGTCAGACCTGACCCCCATAAGGAAAAGGCAGCCCGCAGGCTGCCTTTTTGTACCGCAGATGCGGATGCTCAGCGTCCTTTCGAACGCAGCTTCTGAATCGCCGCCAGCTGCGCGATTGCCGCGGCCATTTCGGCTTGGGCTTTCGCGTAGTCGATCTTCGATTCCTTGTTCAGCATCAGCTCTTCGGCCTGCTTCTTTGCTTCCAGTGCCTTCGCTTCGTCCAGGTCGCCACCGCGGATCGCGGTGTCGGCCAGCACGGTCACGCCGTTCGGCTGCACTTCGAGAATACCGCCCGCGACGAAGACGAACTCTTCGCCGCCAGCTGCCGTCTGGATACGGACGGCACCTGGCCTGATGCGCGTGATCAGCGGGGTGTGCTTCGGGTAGATACCCAGCTCACCCGCTTCACCCGGCAGCGCGACGAAGGTAGCCTGGCCGGAGAAGATCTGCTCTTCGGCCGAAACCACGTCCACTTGCATAGTGTTTGCCATGTCTGTCCTTCAGCTAGGGAAGCCGGCTTAGGCAGCCAGTTTCTTGGCTTTCTCGATTGCTTCCTCGATGGTGCCGACCATGTAGAAGGCCTGCTCCGGCAGGTGGTCCAGTTCGCCCGACGCGATCATCTTGAAACCCTTGATCGTGTCTTTCAGCGAAACGTACTTGCCCGGCGAGCCGGTGAACACTTCAGCGACGTGGAAAGGCTGCGACAGGAAACGCTGCATCTTGCGTGCACGGGCGACGACCAGTTTGTCTTCCGGCGCCAGTTCGTCCATGCCCAGAATCGCGATGATGTCGCGCAGTTCCTTGTAGCGCTGCAGGGTGCCCTGCACGGCGCGCGCGGTGTTGTAGTGCTCTTCACCGACGACCAGCGGGTCCAGCTGGCGCGAGGTCGAGTCCAGCGGGTCGACTGCCGGGTAGATACCCAGCGAAGCGATGTCACGCGACAGAACGACGGTCGAGTCCAGGTGGGCGAAGGTGGTTGCCGGCGACGGGTCGGTCAAGTCATCCGCAGGGACGTACACGGCCTGGATCGAGGTGATCGAACCGGTCTTGGTCGAGGTGATGCGCTCCTGCAGGCGGCCCATCTCTTCGGCCAGGGTCGGCTGGTAACCCACCGCGGACGGCATACGGCCCAGCAGTGCCGACACTTCGGTACCGGCCAGGGTGTAACGGTAGATGTTGTCGACGAAGAACAGGACGTCCTTGCCTTCATCGCGGAAGGCTTCCGCCATGGTCAGGCCGGTCAGCGCGACGCGCAGGCGGTTGCCCGGCGGTTCGTTCATCTGGCCGTAGACCATCGCCACTTTCGAGTTGGTCGGGTTTTCCAGGTCGACGACCTTGGCGTCCGCCATCTCGTGGTAGAAGTCGTTACCTTCACGGGTACGCTCACCCACGCCGGCGAACACGGACAGACCCGAGTGCGCTTTTGCGATGTTGTTGATCAGTTCCATCATGTTGACGGTCTTGCCGACGCCGGCGCCGCCGAACAGGCCGACCTTGCCGCCTTTTGCGAACGGGCAGACCAGGTCGATCACCTTGATGCCGGTTTCCAGCAGGTCGGTCGATGGCGACAGCTCGTCGTAGGCCGGTGCATCGCGGTGGATCGACGCCATGCGCTCGTGGCTGACCGGACCGCATTCGTCGATCGGGTTGCCCAGCACGTCCATGATGCGGCCCAGGGTCGGGGTGCCGACCGGGACCATGATCGGCTTGCCGGTGTTCTGGATGATCATGCCGCGGCGCAGGCCTTCCGAACTGCCCAGTGCAATGGTACGGACCACGCCGTCGCCCAGCTGCTGCTGGACTTCCAGGGTCAGTTCCGAACCTTCCATTTTCAGTGCGTCGTACACTTTCGGCATGGCGTTACGCGGAAATTCCACGTCGACCACGGCGCCGATACACTGAACGATTTTGCCATCAGCCATTTTCGTTCCTTCAGATATAGTTAAATTCTTATACGTTGATCGTGAAAAACTCAGTCAGTTATAGTCAGTTGGGGACAGAGTACCGCTCGCTATGCTCGCTTAACTCTTTCCCGCAAATGATTTAAACCGCTGCTGCGCCCGACACGATCTCGGAGAGTTCTTTGGTAATCGCTGCCTGGCGGGTCTTGTTATAGACCAGCTTCAGGTCGCTGATGACACTACCGGCGTTGTCGCTCGCTGCCTTCATCGCCACCATGCGCGCCGATTGCTCGGACGCCAGGTTTTCTGCAACCGCCTGGTACACCAGCGCTTCCACGTAACGCACCAGCAGTTCGTCGATGACGACGGCCGCTTCGGGTTCGTAGATGTAGTCCCAGCTGATACCGCCCTTGTCCGCTTCCATGTGCTTGGCCGGCAGCGGGAGCAGTTGCTCGACCATCGGTTCCTGCTTCATGGTGTTGATGAACTTGGTGTAGCACAGGTAGACAGCGTCGAGCTTGCCTTCCTGGTACGCGTCCAGCATCACTTTGACCGGGCCGATCAGCTTGTCCAGGTGCGGGGTGTCGCCGAGCTGGGTCGCCTGCGACACGACCTTCATGCCCATGCGGTTCAGGAAGCCCAGGCCCTTGTTGCCGATGGCAACCGCCTCGACGGTATTACCTGCCTGCTCCATCTCGCGCGCCTTCAGCGTCACCTGGCGCAGCACGTTGGTGTTCATGCCGCCGCACAGACCCTTGTCGGTCGTGACGACGATGAAACCCACGGCCTTCGCCTTCACATCCTTGGCTTGCGCCATGAACGGGTGCGTGTACTCCGGGTTTGCGCCGGCAAGATTGGCGGTGATGTTACGAACCTTGTCACTGTAGGGACGGGCGGCGCGCATGCGGTCCTGCGCCTTGCGCATTTTCGATGCGGCGACCATTTCCATCGCCTTGGTGATCTTCTTCGTATTCTCTACGCTCTTGATCTTGCCACGAATCTCTTTGCCTACTGCCATGAGTCCTTACTCCTTCCGCGCACCGGCGCTGTGCTCACACGACGCCGGCTTGACGATTAATATGCGCCGGATTTTTTGAAATCAGCAATGGCGGCGGCCAGCGCAGCTTCGCCGTCCTTGTCCAGTTGCTTGGTTTCGTCGATCTTCGACAGCAGTGCAGCGTGGCTCGACTTCAGGAAGTTGTGCATGCCGTGCTCGAACGGCAGCACTTTCTTGACTTCGATGTCGTCCAGGTAGCCCTTGTTGACGGCGAACAGCGATGCGGCCATCAGCGAGGTCGACAGCGGCGAGAACTGCGGCTGCTTCAGCAGCTCGGTCACGCGCGCGCCGCGGTCCAGCTGCTTGCGGGTCGATTCGTCCAGGTCCGATGCGAACTGCGCGAATGCAGCCAGTTCACGGTACTGCGCCAGGTCGGTACGGATACCGCCCGACAGGCCCTTGATGACCTTGGTCTGGGCGGCGCCACCGACGCGCGACACCGAGATACCGGCGTTGATCGCAGGACGGATACCGGCGTTGAACAGCGAGGTCTCCAGGAAGATCTGGCCGTCGGTAATCGAAATCACGTTGGTCGGCACGAATGCCGAAACGTCGCCTGCCTGGGTTTCGATGATCGGCAGTGCGGTCAGCGAACCGGTCTTGCCGGTGACGGCGCCGTTGGTGAACTTCTCGACGTAGTCGGCGTTCACGCGGGCTGCGCGCTCGAGCAGACGGCTGTGCAGGTAGAACACGTCGCCCGGGTAAGCTTCGCGGCCCGGCGGACGGCGCAGCAGCAGCGAAATCTGGCGGTAGGCAACTGCCTGCTTCGACAGGTCGTCGTACACGATCAGCGCGTCTTCGCCGCGGTCGCGGAAGTATTCGCCCATCGCGCAGCCCGAGTAGGCCGAGATGTACTGCATCGCTGCCGATTCCGAAGCGGAGGCGGCGACCACGATGGTGTACTCCATCGCGCCGTGCTGTTCCAGCGAACGGACGATGTTCTTGATGGTCGATGCCTTCTGGCCGATCGCGACATACACGCAGGTGACGCCCTGGCCCTTCTGGTTGATGATCGCGTCGACTGCGACAGCCGACTTGCCGGTCTGGCGGTCGCCGATGATCAGCTCGCGCTGGCCACGGCCGATCGGCACCATCGCGTCGATCGACTTGATACCGGTCTGCATCGGCTGCGAGACGGATTCACGGGCGATGACGCCCGGCGCGATCTTTTCGATCGGCGCGGTCAGGGTGGTAGCGATCGGACCCTTGCCGTCGATCGGCTGGCCCAGTGCGTTGACCACGCGGCCACGCAGTTCCGGACCGATCGGCACTTCCAGGATGCGGCCGGTGGTCTTGACGGTGTCGCCTTCCGAGATGTGCTCGTAGGCGCCCAGGATGACGGCGCCGACGGAGTCGCGCTCGAGGTTCATCGCCAGGCCGAAGGTGTTGCCGGGGAATTCCAGCATCTCGCCCTGCATCACGTCCGACAGACCATGGATGCGGCAGATACCGTCGGCGACGGAGATCACCGTGCCTTGATTGCGAACGTCAGCCGAACCTTCCAGACCCTGGATGCGGCTCTTGATCAGTTCGCTGATTTCAGAAGAATTAAGTTGCATGAGTGCTAACTCCAAATGTTTTTGATGCGTAGGGCAAGGGCGCTGGCGCCGGCAAGTGTCTAACGATCCGCTTACTTACGATTACGCGGTCAGCGCAACTTGCATCTGTTGCAGCTTGGCGCGAACCGAGGTATCGAGCACTTCGTCGCCGACCACCACGCGCACACCACCGATCAGCGATGCATCCACTGTCACCGTTGGGTTCAGCTTGCGGCCAAATTTCTTTTCCAGCGTAGCGACCAGCTGGGCCAGCTGGTCACCCGAGATCTCGAAGGCGCTGAAGATCGTCGCATCGGCGGCGCCTTCGTTGGCGTTCTTCAGGGCCGCGAACTGGGCGGCGATTTCGGGCAGCAGGGTGACGCGGCCATTTTCGGCCAGCATCGCGATAAAGTTTTGCGCTTGCGCGCTCAGCGGCGACTTGACCAGGGACGCAATCGTGTCGGCCAGCTGGGCGGGCGTGACGTTCGGGTTGCTGGCGAAAGCCTGCACGTCCGGATTGGCGCCGATCTGGCCCAGCTCGGCAGTAACGGCCGAGAGGGCGGCCATGTCGCCGGACTGGGCGACACGGAACAGCGCTTCGGCGTAGGGACGGGCGACGGTTGCGAGTTCAGCCATGATCAGAGCTCGGTCGACAGTTTCGACAGCAGGTCGGCATGGACCGCTGGGTTCACTTCGCGCTTCAGGATCTGCTCGGCGCCCTGCACTGCCAGTGCGGCTACCTGGCCACGCAGTTCTTCACGGGCGCGGGTCACTTGCTGCTCGGCGTCAGCCTGGGCGGCAGCGACGATACGGGCGGCTTCTTCGTTGGCGGTCTGCTTGGCTGCTTCGATGATCTGGGCGGCGCGCTTTTCGGCGTCGGTGATGCGCTTCTGGACTTCGTCACGGGCGCCTGCCAGTTCGACCTGCACGCGCTTTTCGGCAGCGGCCAGGTCGGCCTTGCCACGATCGGCCGCAGCCAGACCGTTGGCGATCTTCTCGGCGCGCTCGTCGAGCGCTTTCATCAGCGGTGGCCACACGAATTTCATCGTGAACATCGCAAGGATGAAGAAGACGGCGAACTGGGCAAACAGGGTTGCGTTAAGGTTCACGGTATATTCCTTCTCACAAAAACGGATGCCGAACCGCGATGGTTCGGCCCTTCAAAACCTGCGTGTGCCGCTTAGCCGGTGAACGGATTAGCGTAGGCGAACAGCATGGCGATACCGACGCCGATCAGGAATGCCGCGTCGATCAGACCGGCCAGCAGGAACATCTTGGTTTGCAGGGTGTTCATCAGTTCTGGCTGACGTGCCGAGGCTTCGAGGTATTTACCGCCCATGATAGCGATACCGATACATGCGCCGATAGCGCCGAGGCCGATGATTAAACCGCAAGCCAGTGCAATGAATGATGCGTCAGTCATGATTACTCCAAAAAGTTAAATAAAAAGCTAAATAAAAAACGACAACTTCGTTACAACCACTATCTGTTCAATCCTTGCGGCACCGATCAGTGGCCTTCGTGGGCCTGACCGAGGTACACCAGGGTCAGCATCATGAAGATGAATGCCTGCAGGACGACGATCAGGATGTGGAAGATCGCCCAGATCGAGCCTGCAATCACGTGGCCAACGACACCGAAGATGGTGGCGGTCGAGCCAAGCAAAGCGATCAGGAGGAACAGCAGTTCGCCGGCAAACATGTTGCCGAACAGTCGCATTGCAAGCGACACCATCTTTGCCAGGTACTCAATGACGTTGAGCAGCAGGTTGAACGGTGCCATCCAGATGCCGAACGGCGCTGCAAACAATTCGTGGAGCCAGCCGCCCAGGCCTTTGATCTTGATGCCGTAGTACAGCATCAGGACCAGCACGCCGAGCGAGATGCCGAGGGTGCCATTCAGGTCCGCGGTGGGCACGACGCGGTGATAGGGGAACAGGTGCTCGACGCCGAGCCACTTGAAACCTTCGGCGAACAGGTCGACCGGCAGGAAGTCCAGCGAGTTCATCAGAACGACCCAGACGAACACCGTCAGCGCGGCTGGCGCGATGAAACTGCGATCACCGTGGATGATGGTCTTGGCCTGGTTATCGACCATCTCGAACAGCATTTCGACCGCGGCCTGGAAGCGCCCCGGCACGCCGGACGTGGCGCGGCGCGCCGCCATCCACATCAGCAAACACCCGGTCACGCCCATCAGGACCGACCAGAACATGGTGTCGTAATGGATGACGGAGAAATCGACCGGACCTTTCTGGTAACCATTTGCCAGGTGACCCAGGTGGTGCTTGATGTACTCGCCTGCTGTCGGCGCGTGCTGTACTGCGCCTTCTACGGTTGGATTCGCCATTGTCAATGCCTAAATAATAAGAATATGTAACTTTTCAGTGCCATGACGAACCCGGCAATCAGTGCCAGCCAGTTCAGGTCACGGTACAGCCACGCGCTTGCCGCCAGCAGGGCAAGCGTGATTGCAATCTTTATAAATTCCCAGATGAAAAACGTGGCAGGGTTGGCCCCACCCGGTCTTGCGGAAGCGGCAAACAGGCGCACTGCCATGATGCCGTTGGGCACGACACAACACAATCCGCCCAGTACTGCCGAAAACATCGCAGCCCGTCCCCCCAGCAGTGCGGCGACGAGGCCGACGACTACCGTTGCGATCAATTGCAGGGAGACAATGCGCAACATTATTGTTCTGCTTTCTCGCTGCGCAATCGGATAGTTACGGTGTGGTAATTACATGAATCAGCGGGATTATAAGTGGTTATACGGACGCGAGTCAAACGATTCTGCGCTTATAACTGGTCCGTAAAGATGTGGTGGGAGCAACAACTCGGATGCTGTTTTTCCTATCTTTTCAGACACTTAACTGATGAGCCTCCTAGGGTGGTCGGCTGTGCCGACCGCGCGTCCAAACACACTTCGCACTGGGCGAACGTGGCATGCATACGTCAGTTGAACGTGCGTTCGGCACAGCCGAACACCCTACGGCAGTGACACAATTCAGGCGCGCAGGCGCGCCAGTACGCCGTCCAGGATGTCGAGGTCCGCGAAGTCGATGATGAGCTGCCCCTTGCCTTTTGCACCCATCTTGAACATCACCGGCGTGGCCAGCTTGTCCGACAGTTCTTCTTCGAGGCGCACGATGTCGCCCGACTTTTCCTTGGCGCGTGCGGGGGACGCCGGGTTCGCGTTGTCCTCGAGCGCGCGCGCTACCAGTTTCTCGGTTTCGCGCACCGACAGGCGCTTGGCGATCACCTGGTTGGCCAGCGTGATCTGTTGCGCGCTGTCCACCGCCAGCAGGGCGCGAGCGTGGCCCATGTCAATGTCGCCGGCCATCAGCATGGTCTGTACCGGCTGGGCCAAATTAATCAGACGCAACAGGTTCGACACGGCACTGCGCGAACGGCCAACGGCTGCGGCAGCCTGTTCGTGGGTGAAGTCGAAATCGTTGATCAGGCGCTGGATGCCTTGCGCTTCTTCGAGCGGGTTCAGGTCTTCGCGCTGGATGTTCTCGATCAGGGCCATGGCCGCGGCCGACTGGTCGTCGACCTCGCGCACCAGCACCGGGATTTCTTCCAGGCCGGCCATCTGCGCGGCGCGGAAGCGCCGTTCGCCGGCAATGATCTCGTAGGCGACGGCGGAGCCGTCGGAAAGCGCGCCCTCCCCCAGCGGCCGCACCAGCACCGGCTGCATGATGCCCTGGGTCTTGATCGAGGCGGCCAGCTCGCTCAGCGAGGTTTCGTCCATGCGGGTGCGTGGCTGGTACTTGCCGGCCTGCACTTGGGTAATCAGTAGCGACGAGGGCGCCTTGACCGGGGCCGGCTGGCTGTCGCCGCCGAGCAGTGCGTCGAGGCCGCGTCCGAGGCCCTTGAGTTTTTTGGTAGCCATATAGTCTCAGCTTTCAGTACTTGTTTTATTGTTCACATCGTCTTGATGCGCTCGACCATCTCGGCGCCGAAGGCGATATACGCCTGCGCGCCTTTCGAGGAAGGATCGAACACCACGCCCGGCATCCCGTACGAGGGGGCCTCGGCCAGGCGCACGTTACGCGGAATAATGGTTTTGAAGACCTTGTCGCCGAAGTGCTGTTCGAGCTGACTCGACACCTGCTGCGACAGCGTCATGCGCGGATCGAACATCACCCGCAGGAGGCCGATGATGCGCAGGTCGGTATTCAGGTTGGCGTGCACCTTCTTGATCGTATTGACCAGGTCGGACAGTCCCTCCAGCGCGTAGTACTCGCACTGCATCGGAATGATCACGCCATGCGCCGAGCACAGGCCGTTCAGGGTCAGGAGCGACAGCGCCGGCGGGCAGTCGACCAGGATGAAGTCGTAGTCCTTGTCCACCGCCGCCAGCGCGTCCTTGAGGCGGCGTTCACGGTTCTCGAGCGCCACCATCTCCACCTCGGCGCCGGCCAGCTCGCGGTTGGCGGGCAGGACGTCGAAGCGCCCCGACTCGGAACGCAGGCGTGCGCCGGCGACGTCCGCCTCGCCCAGCAGCACCTGGTAGATCGAGCCTTCCAGCGCAGCCTTGTTGATGCCCGCACCCATCGTGGCATTGCCCTGCGGGTCGAGGTCGACCAGCAGCACGCGCTGGTTCAGCTTGGCCAGGCCAGCCGACAGGTTGACGGTGGTGGTGGTCTTGCCGACCCCGCCCTTCTGGTTCGCTACGCAAAAAATCTTCGCCATCTATTCTTATCCGTGGAAGCCAAGGTGGTATACCGTTCATATCGTACAAACCATTTTAACGGTTCGTATTTTATAAACGATATAAACTATTTATACCGTTTATTTTGTTTATTCTGAACCTGCGGAGGACTTTTCGACGAAGATGAGGTGACGCTCCGCTTCCAGTCTTGGAACCTGCAATGGCTGCAAACCGCTGATTTTCCACTGCGCCGGTATGCGCTCCTGCTCTTCTGCTGGCGCAGTGCCTTTCAGGGCGATGAACCTGCCGCCCTCCGCCAGAAGGTGTCCCGACCAGTTCAAAAAATCCGTCAGGTCGGCGAACGCGCGCGAGGTAATGACGTCAAACTTGTCGCCCAGGGGTGCGGCAAGCCCCAGATCCTGTACTTTCATCGTGTACACCGTCACGTTGGCCAGCTCGAGCTCCGCCTTCACCTGCTTGAGGAAGGCGGTTTTCTTGTGCACCGTGTCGATCATCGATACCTGCATGTCCGGCCGGCTGATCGCCAGCACGATGCCCGGCAACCCGCCCCCTGCCCCGACATCCAGCACGTTCCGGGCACCGGCAAAGGCCGGCACCGCGGCAAGCGAATCGAGCAGGTGGTGGGTCACCATCTGCATCGGGTCGCGCAAGGAAGTCAGGTTGTAGACACCGTTCCACTTGTTCATCAGCGCGAGGTAATCGA
Organism: Telluria sp. ZB4P34; assembly: GCF_059686055.1. NCBI lineage: Bacteria > Pseudomonadati > Pseudomonadota > Betaproteobacteria > Burkholderiales > Oxalobacteraceae > Telluria > Telluria sp. ZB4P34. The sequence goes on from NZ_JCASIF010000019.1 coordinate 14,206, forward strand.
GCAACTGGTCCTGCTGGGTGCCGGATACGTCGAGCTGCATCTCGGCGATGCCGTCGGCAAGCACCTGCGCCAGGGCGGCGCGGTCGAAGTATTTCATTCGGCCTGCTCCACCGGCGCGCCGGTAAAGCCTTTGGCGCCGCGTTTTTTCAGGTGCACCAGCAGCAGCGAGATCGCCGCCGGCGTCACGCCCGAGATGCGCGAAGCCTGGCCCAGGGTTTCCGGACGCTGTTTATCGAGCTTCTGGCGCACCTCGATCGACAGCGCAGCGATCTCCAGGTAATTCAGGTTCTCGGGCAGCTTCAGGTTCTCGTAGTGGTCGTGGCGCTCGACTTCGCGTGCCTGGCGGTCGATGTAGCCGGCGTATTTCAGCTGGATCTCGACCTGCTCTTTCACGGCCGGATCCGCCGCGCCCGGGCCGGCCAGGGGCAGGCCCTCGACGCCCGTCATGCTCATCAAGCTGTCGTACTGCACCCCCGGACGGCGCAGCAGGTCCGCCAGGTTGTACTCGCGTTCGATCGCCTGCCCCACCACGCGCTCGGACTCGGCAGCAGCCAGGATGCGCGGGTTGACCCAGGTCGAGCGCAGGCGCTCGAGTTCGCGCGCCACCGATTCGCGCTTCGTCTCGAACGCGGCCCACTGGGCGTCGCCGACGATGCCGAGCTGGCGGCCGATCTCGGTCAAGCGCATGTCGGCATTGTCTTCACGCAGCGACAGGCGGTACTCGGCGCGGCTGGTGAACATGCGGTAGGGTTCGGCCACACCCTGGGTGGTGAGGTCGTCGACCAGCACGCCGAGGTAGGCTTCCGAGCGGCCCGGCGTCCAGGCGTCCTTGCCCTGGGTCTGCAGCGCCGCGTTCAGGCCGGCCAGCAGGCCCTGCGCGGCCGCTTCCTCGTAGCCCGTGGTGCCGTTGATCTGGCCGGCAAAGAACAGGCCCTTGATCGCCTTGGTCTCCAGCGAGGCCTTCAGGCCGCGCGGGTCGTAGTAGTCGTATTCGATCGCGTAGCCCGGACGCAGGATGAAGGCGTTTTCCATGCCGCGCATCGAGCGCACCAGTTCCAGCTGCACATCGAACGGCAGGCTGGTCGAGATCCCGTTCGGGTAAAACTCGTTGGTGGTGAGGCCTTCCGGCTCCAGGAAGATCTGGTGCGACTCTTTTGAAGCGAAGCGGTGGATCTTGTCTTCGATCGACGGGCAGTAGCGCGGTCCTACACCCTCGATGACGCCGGTGTACATCGGGCTGCGGTCAAGGCCGTTGCGGATGATCTCGTGGGTCTTCTCGTTGGTGTGCGTCACCCAGCACGGCACCTGGCGCGGGTGCATGGCGGTCGTGCCCATCACCGAGAACACCGGCACCGGGTCGAGGTCGCCCGGCTGTTCCGACAGCACCGAGAAGTCGATGCTGCGTCCATCGATGCGCGGCGGCGTGCCGGTTTTCAGGCGGCCCTGCGGCAGTTTCATTTCCTTCAGGCGGCTCGACAGCGACACCGCCGGCGGGTCGCCGGCGCGGCCGCCTGAATAACTCTGCAGGCCAACGTGGATCTTCCCGTCCAGGAAGGTACCGGCCGTGAGCACAACGGCGCGAGCGCGGAACTTCAGTCCCACCTGCGTGACGGCGCCGACGACGCGGTCGCCTTCGAGCATCAGGTCTTCCACGGCCTGCTGGAACAGCCACAGGTTCGGCTGGTTTTCCAGGCGCGAGCGAATCGCCGCCTTGTACAGGACACGGTCGGCCTGGGCGCGGGTAGCGCGCACGGCCGGACCCTTGGACGAATTCAGGATACGGAACTGGATACCCGACTCGTCGGTGGCAATTGCCATGGCGCCGCCGAGGGCGTCGACCTCCTTGACGAGGTGGCCTTTGCCGATGCCGCCAATCGACGGATTGCACGACATCGCGCCGAGGGTTTCGATGTTATGGGTCAGCAGCAGGGTCGTTTGACCTGTGCGTGCGGACGCTAGCGCAGCTTCGGTACCGGCATGGCCGCCGCCGACGACGATGACGTCGAATTCAGTAGGAAATAACATGATGGAGAGTGGGGCGAGGAGACTAATGCGCAATTATAGATTCTTTTTTCTCGCGGAAGTTTTTGAGGGACCGAAAACGACAGAATTTGTTTCACGTGGAACAGTTGCTAACATCGCCGCCGGATGTTTCACGTGGAACAAAAACAAAAAGCCGGGAAAACCCGGCTTCGCTGTTCCACGTGAAACAATCACCAGCCTATCTTGGTGAAGGCGTCATATGCGGTCTTGACGATGAGTGCCGACACGACGACAAGGAACAACTTGCGCACGAAACCGCTGCCATGCTTCAGCGCCAGCCGCGTACCGATCAGCGAGCCCACCACCTGGCAGGCTGCCATCATCAAGCCGAGCTGCCACAGCAAGTGCCCGCTGTACCCAAACCACAGCAGCGCCGAGAAGTTGCAGGCAACGTTGACGATCTTTGCCGCCGCCGAGGCGCTCAGGAAATCGAAGCCGAAGAAGCGTACGAACAGGAAGATCAGGAAGCTTCCCGTCCCCGGCCCAAAGAAACCATCGTAGAAACCGATCGCGGCGCCGATGCCGATCGCCCAGTAGCGCTCGGCGAGGCCACTGTGCACCGGCGCGTGTACCGACCCAAGATCCTTCTTGGTGAACGTGTACACGGCGACCGCTACCAGGATTATCGGCAGCAGCGTACGTACAAAGTCCCCCGGCACCCGCGTCACCGTCCAGGCGCCCGCAAAGGAAAGAAGAAAGGCGGCAAGGGCCGCCGGCGCCGCGGTGCTCCACGCCACCTTCACCCGGCGCGCATAGTTCACTGCGGCGGCGCTGGTACCGAAAATGCTGGCGAACTTGTTGGTACCCAGCAGGGTTGCCGGCACCTCTCTCGGCAACACGGAAAAAATGGCGGGAATCTGGATCAGGCCGCCGCCGCCGACAACGGCATCGACCAGGCCGGCGGTAAACGCCGCGGCGCCGAGCCAAGCAAAATCAATCATGGGAAGAACGTGGAGGAATGCAGAGGCTGCATTGTACGGCAGTCCCTTCCTCCAGCAGCATCAAACTATGGCCAAGCGCGGCAACAGATAGGGTAAGCTGGTGCGATTACGACAGCACCCACCTACCATGACCGCCTTCGCTTTTAACACCGTCGCCAGCATCCTGTCCGAAGCCGGCGCCACGGCGCGCCTCGGTGCGCTTATTGCGGAACGTTTTCCCGGCACGCGCCGGCCCATCATCGTGACCGACGCAGGCTTCGTGCGCACCGGCCTGCTCGAGCTTCCCCAACTGAGCCTGGAACAGGCAGGCATGGCTGTCGCCGTCTTCTCCGACGTCGTGGCCGACCCGCCGGAAGCCGTCGTCCTGGACGCCGTCGCGGCCGCGCGCCGCCACGCGGCCGACCTGGTCGTCGGTTTCGGCGGCGGCAGCTCGATGGACGCCGCCAAGCTGGTGGCGGTACTGGCGGGATCTGTTCAGGCCCTCGGCGACATCTATGGCATCGGCAAGGTCGAAGGATCACGCCTGCCGCTGGTTCAGGTACCCACCACCGCCGGCACCGGTTCGGAGGTGACCAACATCGCCATCGTGACCACCGGCGCTACCACCAAGACCGGCATCGTCGCGCCCCAGCTGTATGCCGACCTTGCCGTGCTCGACGCGGCGCTGACCCTCGGGTTGCCGCGCGCCGTCACCGCGGCGACCGGGATCGATGCGATGGTCCATGCGATCGAAGCCTACACCAGCCGGCACAAGAAGAATCCGTTGTCGGACGCGCTGGCACGCGAAGCACTGTCCCTGTTGTCGGGCAACCTGCTGCGCGCCTGCGAGGATGGCGGCAACCTGGCCGTGCGCCAGGCGATGCTGCTCGGCGCCTGCTTGGCGGGGCAAGCCTTCTCGAATGCGCCGGTAGCGGCGGTACACGCGCTGGCCTATCCGATCGGCGGCATTTTCCATGTGCCGCACGGCCTGTCGAACGCGCTCGTGCTGCCGCACGTCATGGCCTTCAACCTGCCTGAAGCAGCAGGGCTGTATGCCGAACTGGCGCGCGTCGTCGCGCCGCAGGCTAACGGCAGCGAGGAAGCCCGCGCGCAAGCGCTCATTGGTGCAATGCAACAAACAGCGGAGAAGGCAGGCATCGAGACGCGCCTGCGCCAGGTGGGCATCCAGGAAGCCGATCTCGACCGCCTTGCGGACGACGCAATGCTGCAGACCCGGCTACTCGGCAACAACCCGCGCGAGCTCGCGCGCGCGGACGCGCGCGCCATCTACGCCGCGGCGCTATAGCACGCTGGGTTCGGGCCGGGACGCGGGCAGGAAGTCCAGCAGCAGGGCATTCAGGCGCTCGGTGGCCGACAGTTGCATCCAGTGCCCTGCTCCGTTCAGGCGCTCGTAGCGAAAGCCCGCCCGGCAGTGGTGCAGCGAATCGAGCATCTGCTTTTCGCCCAGCGCCGGGTCGCGGTCGCTCCAGACACCCATCACCGGCACTTCGACCGGACGCCAGTGGTGCGGGCGGCCCAGCTTGAGGTTGGCGCGGTAGTAATTCAGGGCCGCCGTCAGGCGCCCTTCCGGCTCCAGCGCGGCGCGCCAGATCGCCAGCTGGTCGGGACGGCGCGTCATCTGGCGCAGGAAGAACCAGTCGTTGGCGCGGATCGCATGTTCCGCCACCACCGGCATCAGGAAACCCAGGATGTACCAGAAACGCATCTGCTGACCGACCCCGGCATTGGCGATGGCTGCGGGATGTCCAGTGGACAGGGCCACGAAGCGCCCGACACGATGCGGCGCATTCATGCACAACTGCCAGCCGACCAGCCCACCCCAGTCGTGGCCGACGATCGCGGCCTTGTCCAGCCCCAGCGCATCCATCAGGCCGAGGATGTCCGCACAGAGGAATTCGACGGCATAGGCGCCCACGCCGGCCGGGGCATCGGTCTTGCCGTAGCCGCGCATGTCGGGCGCGATCACTCGCAAACCCCTGGCCGCCAGGGCGGGAATCTGGTGCCGCCAGATCTCATGGGTGTCGGGAAAGCCGTGCATCAGGATCACGGCCGGGCCCTCGCCCGCGCTGACGTAATGCATGCGCAGGCCGTGCACGTCGACAAAATGCGATTCGAGCTTCATGCCCCCTCCCATGGCTGGATAGCGCCGCTCGCGCGGCCTACCCGCGGCCACGCTCGAGCAACGCATCTATTTCCCAACGATACCACGGCGCAAGGGCAAGACCCAGACAATCCAGATCAGGCCTCGGGCAGTCCATGAGGCCGTGCCCGGCGCCATCGGTGTCCGGCCAGGATGTCCTGCGCAGCCTTTTCCGCGATCATGATGGTGGGCGAATTCGTGTTCCCCGATGTAATAAAGGGCATGATGGCCGCATCGACGACACGCAGTCCCGTGACGCCGCGCACCCGCAGGCTGCTGTCGACGACGGCCAGCGGATCGTCCGCGCGGCCCATGCGGCAGGTGCCCACCGGATGGAAGATCGTGGTGCCGACCAGGCCCGCCGCCCGCGCCAGCTCTTCCTCGGTCTGGTATTGCGGGCCGGGCAGGTATTCCTCCGGCCGGTACCTGGCCAGCGCCGGCGCGGCCACGATCCGGCGCGTCAGCGCCAGCGCCGCCGCGGCCGTCTTGCGGTCCGCCTCGGTGCTCAGGTAGTTCGGCGTGATCCTGGGCGGCGCATAGCTGTCGCCCGATGCGATGCGCACATGCCCGGTCGACGTCGGCTGCAAGTTGCACACGCTGGCGGTAAAAGCCGGGAAACGGTGCAGCGGCTCGCCGAACTTGTCGAGCGACAGGGGCTGGACGTGGTACTGCAGATCCGGCGCGGCAAGGCCTGGCGACGACCTGGCGAACGCACCGAGCTGGGAAGGCGCCATCGACATCGGCCCGCTCTGGAACAGGGCGTATTCGAGCCCGATCAGGGTCTTGCCGAACAGGTTAGTGGCGCTGGTGTTCAGGGTTTTCACGCCCTGCACCTTGAAGACCATCCGCAGTTGCAGGTGGTCCTGCAAGTTGGCGCCGACGCCCGGCAAGGCGTGCACGGGCGCGATACCGTGGCCTTGCAGCTCCTCCGGCGCGCCGATGCCGGACAGCTGCAGCAGCTGCGGCGAGCCCACCGCGCCCGCCGCCAGCAGGGTTTCCCGATGCGCCCTCGCCGTGAACGCGCGCCCGCCGCCGGTGAAGCGAATGCCGGTGCAGCGCTTCCCTTGCGGCCCGTCTTCGAACAGCAGGTGCTCGACGTGGCAGCCGGTCATGATCGTCAGGTTCGGCCGTCCCGCCGCCGGCTTCAGGAAGGCCTTGGCTGTGTTCAGGCGGATGCCGCGCCGCTGGTTGACTTCGAAATAGGCCGATCCTTCTCCGCGGCCGGCATTCAGGTCGTCGATCTTCGGGATACCGGTCTGCGCCGCCGCCTCGCGAAAGGCATCCAGGATCCGCCACGACAAGCGCTGCTTTTCCACCCGCCACTCGCCGCCCGCGCCATGCAATTCGCTCGCACCCAGGTAGTGATCCTCGCTGCGCTTGAAGAGCGGCAGCACCCTGTCCCAGCGCCAGGAGTCGTCGCCCGTGATCTCGGCCCAGCGCTCGTAGTCGGCGGGCTGGCCGCGCATGTAGATCATGCCGTTGATCGACGAGCTGCCGCCCAGGACCTTGCCGCGTGGGTAGATCAGCGCCCGCCCGTTGAGTCCCGGATCGGACTCGGTGCGGAACAGCCAGTCGGTGCGCGGATTGCCGATGCAATGCAGGTAGCCGACCGGGATGTGGATCCACATGTAGTCGTCCCTGCCGCCCGCTTCCACCAGCAGGACCTCGATCTCCGGATGACGCGACAGCCGGTTCGCCAGCACACAGCCGGACGTCCCGCCGCCGACGATGATGTAATCGTACTCGCCGGCCGATTCCACGGGCTAGCGTTCCCGCACCGCACAGCCCTGGTCCAGGAGGAGCGGACGCAAGCCGCCTTCTTCCGACCGGCGCGGCAAGGGCATTCGACACAGCACGTCGAGATCCACAGACCCTCCGTTTGTCATTCGTTGAGGCAAGCTTACCAGATCGTAAACGGAAGTCCAGAGGCCACCTGTGGATAAGCCTCTTGATATCCACAGGTCTGAAATGTGCAGAACTGGAGGCAAAATGGGTCTTGAAAATCTTGTCCAGTTTTAGCAAGCCGTCCACGCGCTAGTGCTGCACCGCCTTATACGATCGCTAAGTGAATGATTTATCAGGCGTTAACCGGCTTTTCCACAGGATGGGGCCGACGTTAACCATTACTACTACCCTGTATATACATTCTGGTTGTAAACCTTTGGAGAAGTTCGCAAAAAAAATTTTTCGCTATCGTGGCATGCCTGGCACACCAGGACTGGATCCCGGAGCGGACAGCACAGCCGAAGCACCTCCTTCCCCATTCATACCGACCACACGCGATGCCAGCTGGACGACCGGGGACAAACGGTTCACCACAATGGCCGACATCGCTGGTCAACACACCGGGCCAGGGAGATGCCGGCAGTCTGCCCGCCAACTGCACTGGGTTCTTGCTGGCTGTGGAAAACAGATGGGATATCCACAGGAACGAATGTGCAGAACAGCAGCTTATATCCATCAGCCGGAATTCTGTCCAAGTTTCCTACAGTTCAAAAACAAGCTTTGTGCAGCAGGTTGAAGCGGCCGTAAACCATTGACGCTGTGGAGAAAACTGCTCTTATCCACAAGAACATGCGCGTTTACTATTACTACCAGTTTGTATACAAACTTGTTTACTACAACAACAAAGACAAGAACGCGGATGGAAGGACTCTACGGAGCGCCTGAACCTGCCAGCCATAAACGTTGTCCTGGCAATCGCCGTCCACCAATGGAATGCCTGCATGCGCAAAGCAAAGCTGGTCGAACGCCAGGAACGGAAGCTCGCCTTGCCGTTCAGCCGTTTTTGCCGCTTCATGCCGTCCTCAATTGACGCGACTGTGGAAAAGTCGATGTATTTCCACAGGACCGGATGTGCAGAACAGCCCGGTTTTTGTCTTCCTCCAGATCTGTCCACCTTTCGTTCAAACGCCACACAAGGTTTGTGCAGGTGGTAAACGCAGCCGTAAACCGTTGATACTGTGGAGTAAACTCGAGTTATCAACAGAAGAAGGCGCGTTTACTATCTACTACCAGTTTGTATACAAACTTTAGTTAACTAATACCGTGAAGCGCAAAGGCCGTGGAAAAGCCTGCAAGCGCCGTCAAAAACGGTTTTTTGCTGGCCTCACGCCTCCAAGACAAGCAAAATGCGCACTCAAGCGTACAAAACCCTTGCCTCATGAGTTCGATCAAAGCGTGCACAAGCGTTGAACAAGCCGGCTGGCTGCAACTGCGCATCGCCTTATGGCCTGCAGACCAGGCCGAACACTTGCCGGAAATGCAGGAACTGTGTGAACAACCCGGCCGTTATGCACAGTTCATCGCGTACTCCGTGCTCGGCGAGCCCCAGGGACTCGTCGAAGTCGCGCTGCGCAGCGATTATGTGAACGGAACGGCGTCGTCTCCGGTCGGTTTCCTGGAGGGCTTGTACGTGGATCCGGCATGCCGCGGGCAGGGAATTGCCGCCCTGCTGGTCAAGACTGCCGAACAATGGGTGAGAAAACAGGGCTGCACCGAGATGGCATCCGACGCCTTGCTCGAGAATACGGCCAGCCATGCGATGCACCAGGCGCTCGGATTCGACGAAACGGAGCGCGTGGTCTATTTTCGCAAGCTGCTTTCATGACAAAATCGCCATAAACAAGGAAAAATATGCGGCTCGGGATCATCAGCGCACTGCTCGAGGAACAGATAGGGCTCGTGGAAGCCATGGAAGGGCCCGCCAGGCTCGTCCATGGCATGCGCGAGTACTGGGCAGGAACCCTGTGGGAAATCGACGCTGTGTGCGTTCTGTCGCGAATTGGCAAGGTTGCGGCGGCCATGACTGCGACAACGCTTGTGGAAAAGTTTGGAGTTACCCACATCCTGTTCACCGGCGTGGCCGGCGCCGGCGACAGAACCGTCCGGGTCGGCGACATCGTGGTGGCCGAAGCGCTGGTCCAGCACGACATGGACGCCAGCCCGCTGTTCCCGCGTTTCGAGGTGCCGCTTACCGGCCTGACGCACTTCCAGCCGGACCTGCAGCTGTCGCTGCGCCTGTCGCGCGCCGCCCATGAGTTCCTCGAGCAGGACCTGGCCGGCGCCGTCAGCGAAGGCGAGCGGCGCGAATTCCGGCTGGTGCAGCCGCGCGTGCATCGCGGCCTGGTGGCCAGCGGCGACCAGTTCATGACCGACTGCGCGCGCCTGAATGGCCTCAATGGGGCCCTCCCCGGGCTGGTGGCGGTCGAAATGGAGGGCGCCGCGGTGGCGCAGGTGTGTTACGAGCTGGGCGTGCCCTGCGCCGTGATCCGCACCGTGTCCGACAACGCCAATGCAAACGCGGCCACCGATTTCATGCGTTTCGTGAAATCGGTGGCCGCGCAATACGCTTTCCACATTACCCGGCGCGTATGCCGGGACCTGGCTGCTGCGCCGCTCTAGCCCAGCAGCGATTCCGCCGGCACGTAGTCGTAGCTCAGGTCACGGGCGACGGCTTCGTAGGTCACCTTGCCCTGGCAGACATTCAGGCCGTTGCGCAGGTGGGGGTCGAGCGCCAGCGCCTGGCGCCAGCCCTTGGTGGCCAGCGCCACGGCGTGGCCGATGGTGGCGTTGTTCAGGGCGAAGGTGGAGGTGCGCGCCACCGCGCCCGGCATGTTCGCCACGCAGTAGTGGATCACCCCGTCGACAACAAAGGTCGGGTCAGCATGGGTGGTGGCATGCGAGGTCTCGAAGCAGCCGCCCTGGTCGATCGCCACGTCCACCACCACCGCGCCCTTCTTCATGCGCCCGATCATGTCGCGGGTCACCAGCTTCGGCGCCGCGGCGCCCGGCACCAGTACGCCGCCGATGACGAGATCGGCCGACAGCACCGCTTCTTCGATCGCATGCGCGTTGGAGTAGAGCGTGGCGATACGGTTGCCGTAGACCAGGTCGAGCTGGCGCAGGCGGTCGACGTTCCTGTCGAGCACGGTCACGCGCGCGCCGGTGCCGACCGCCATCTGCAGCGCATTGGTGCCGACCACGCCGGCGCCGATGATCACCACGTGGCCTGGGGCGACACCCGGCACGCCGCCCAGCAGCAGGCCCATGCCGCCCTTGGATTTCTCCAGGTGGCTGGCGCCGGCCTGGATCGACATGCGTCCCGCCACCTCGCTCATCGGCGCCAGCAGCGGCAGGCCGCCGCCCGCGCCGGTGATGGTTTCGTAGGCGATGCAGACCGCGCCCGATTTCACCAGCGCGGCGGTCTGTTCCGGATCCGGCGCGAGGTGCAGGTAGGTATAGAGCACCTGGCCTTCGCGCAGCATCGCGCACTCAAGCGGCTGCGGCTCCTTGACCTTGACGATCATGTCGGCGCGATCGAAGATGTCCTTCGCCGTGCCCGCGATGGTGGCGCCGGCCGCCACGTACTGTTCGTCCGACAGGCCGATCTGGGCGCCGGCGCCCTGCTGCACGACGACCTCGATGCCGCGCAGGGTCAGTTCGCGCACCGAGGGCGGGGTGAGCCCGACGCGGTACTCGTGATTCTTGATCTCTTTTGGTACGCCAACAAGCATGTCTGCCTCCACGTTTATAAGAATGGGACTGCTGCTACCTTACTGCTATTTCGACGATGCGTAGGGTGGTCGGCTTGGCCGACCGCGCGTTCAGCTCACGGACGCGTTGTGGCAATGCATGCCGGAGCTGGACGCGCGGTCGGCAGAGCCGACCACCCTACAAAGAAACGGGGAGCTCGCGCTCCCCGTGATGATTACACTCCCAGCGTCATCAGGCTTGCGTTGCCGCCAGCCGCGGTCGTGTTGACGCAGACCGCGCGTTCCGCCACCAGCCGCCACAGGGCCACCGGCTCGTGCGCGCTGGTGTCGACGATGCCGACGATGGCGCCGGAGCGCGCCGCCAGCTTCGTGCGCAGCGCGCCTTGCAGGCCCGCTTCCAGCAGCGCGATCTGGAATTCGCTCGCGTCGATCTCGTCCTCGCCAACGAAGCGCACGCGCTCCTTGACCAGCGCCGGCAGATCGGCCGGGATCAGCCCGGGCGCGGCCAGCACCAAGGCGCGGTTGCCAGTGGCCAGGCTGGCGGCCACCTGGTTCAGCAGGCCGCTAGCGCTGTGCGGCGCGCACAACACCATGCCGCGGCTGGTGAAGGCCAGCGTGTTGCGTTCGCCGGTCGGACCCGGCAGGGCGATCTCGATACCGGTCAGCGCCGTGCGGCCATAGCCCTGGGCCAGCGCGGCCAGTTCGGCCTGGTCCTTGTTGCGCAGCCAGCCGAGCAGCGCGTCGAGGCCCGCGTCGAAGGTACGGCTGTGTTCCATCAGCGGCGCAGTATGACACTGCGGGCGCTGCAGGCGCTTCAGGTAGAGCGGACCGCCGGCCTTGGGACCGGTGCCCGACTTGCCTTCGCCGCCGAAGGGCTGCACGCCGACGACGGCGCCCACGATGTTGCGGTTCACGTAGATGTTGCCGACATGCGCACGCGCCACGATGAAGTCGATGGTTTCGTCGATGCGCGAATGCACGCCCAGGGTCAGGCCGTAGCCGGTGCCGTTGATGGTGTCGACCACCTTTGGCAGGTCGGCGCGGCGGTAGCGCACGATGTGCAGCACCGGGCCGAAGACTTCGTGCTTCAGTTCCGCCAGCGAGCCGATTTCCAGCACGGTGGGCGGCACGAAGGTGCCGAAGTCCGTCAGGCTGCGCGGCAGCTCCAGCGCGTAGTGGCTGCGCGCGGTGGCGCGCATGCGCTCGATGTGGGCCAGCAGGTTGCGCTGGGCTTCGGCATCAATCACCGGGCCGATGTCGGTGGCCAGGCGGTCCGGGCTGCCGACGCGCAGTTCCTGCATCGCGCCCTTGAGCATGGTGATGGTCTTGTCTGCGATGTCTTCCTGCAGGAACAGCACGCGCAGCGCCGAGCAGCGCTGGCCGGCCGAGTCGAAAGCCGAGGACAGCACGTCCTGCACCACCTGCTCCGGCAGCGCCGACGAGTCGACGATCAGCGCGTTCTGGCCGCCGGTTTCGGCCACCAGCGGGATGTCGATGCCTTCCTGTTCCGCGCGTTTGGCGAGGGTGCGGTTGATCAGCTGGGCCACTTCGGTGGAGCCGGTGAAGATCACGCCTTTCACACGCGTATCAAGCGTCAGGGCGGCGCCCACCACTTCGCCGCGGCCCGGCAGCAGCTGCAGCGCGGCGCGCGGGCAGCCGGCTTCGTGGAAGAGTTCCACCGCGCGGTGCGCGATCAAGGGGGTTTGTTCCGCCGGCTTGGCCAGCACCACGTTGCCGGCCACGAGGGCGGCGGCCACCTGGCCGGTGAAGATCGCCAGCGGGAAGTTCCAGGGGCTGATGCAGCTGACAGGACCGAGTGCGCCTTCCGCCCTGGATGCGCGGATCTCGACCGCGTAATAGCGCAGGAAGTCGACCGCCTCGCGCAGCTCGGCGATCGCGTTCGGCAGCGATTTGCCTGCTTCGCGCACGGCCAGCGCCATCAGCTCAAGGCCATTCTGCTCGAACAGGTCGGCGGTGCGCTCGAGGATGACGGCGCGGCTTTCCACGCTCGTGCTTTCCCATTCGCCGGCAAAGGCGGCGGCGGCGGACAGCGCGGTCTCCACATCGGCGCGCGAGGCCTCGACGACCTGGCCGACCACGTCGGCCGATTGTGCCGGGTTGACGATGTCGATGGCGGCGTTCGCGTCCACCGGGCCTGCGATGGCGGGTCCGGCGTTGTGCCGGCGCTGCCTGGCCAGGCCTTCGGCGGTGGACGTCAGCATGTTCTCGTTGACCAGGTCCAGACCGGCGGAGTTCTTGCGTTCGGCGCCGAACAGCTGCAGCGGCAGGGCGATGGCCGGGTGCGGTTTGCCGCCGGCGGCGCGCGCCTGCTCGAAGGGATCGGCCAGCAGGGTGTCGATTGCCACGTTCTCGTCCACGATCTGGTTCACGAAGGATGAGTTGGCGCCGTTTTCCAGCAGGCGGCGCACCAGGTAGGCCAGCAGGGTCTCGTGCGAACCGACCGGCGCGTAGATGCGGCAGGCCTTGTCGAGCTTGCGCGGGCCGACGACCTGGTCGTACAGGGTCTCGCCCATACCGTGCAGGCACTGGAATTCGTAGTTGCTGATGCCGTCGGCCTTGGCCCAGGTGTAGATCACCGACAGCGAGTGCGCATTGTGGGTCGCGAACTGCGGATACAGGATGTCGCTCGCGCTCAAGAGCTTGCGCGCGCAGGTGAGATAAGACACATCGGTGTACACCTTGCGGGTATAGACCGGGTAGCCGGGCATGCCGTCCACCTGGGCGCGCTTGATCTCGGCGTCCCAGTAGGCGCCCTTCACCAGGCGCACCATGAACTTGCGGCCGCTGCGCTTGGCCAGGTCTACAAGGAAGTCGATCACGAAGGGGCAGCGCTTTTGATATGCCTGCACCACCAGGCCGATGCCTTCGAAGCCGGCCAGCTCGGGATCGAAGGCCAGCGATTCGAGCATGTCGAGCGAGATCTCGAGGCGGTCGGCTTCCTCGGCGTCGATGTTGATGCCGATGTTGTAGCGCTTGGCCAGCAGGACCAGGCTGCGCACGCGCGGCAGCAGTTCGTTCATCACGCGCCAGTACTGGGCGCGGCTGTAGCGCGGGTGCAGGGCCGACAGCTTGATCGAGATGCCCGGGCCGTCCTTGATGCCGCGGCCGTTCGAGGCCTTGCCGATCGCGTGGATCGCGGTTTCGTAGGAGGCGTAGTAGTTTTTCGCGTCGCTCTCGGTCAGCGCGGCTTCGCCCAGCATGTCGTAGGAGTAGCGGTAGCCGCGGGCTTCGTTGTCGCGGCTATTTTTAAGCGCTTCGTCGATGGTCTGGCCGGTGACGAACTGGTTGCCCAGCATGCGCATGGCCATGTCCACGCCCTTGCGGATCAGCGGTTCGCCGCCCTTGGCGATGAGGCGGGTGAGCGCCGAGCCCAGGTTCTTCTCGCTGTTGGTCGAGACCAGCTTGCCGGTGATGAGCAGGCCCCAGGTGGCCGCATTGACGAACAGCGAAGGCGATTCGCCCAGGTGCTTCTTCCAGTCGCCACGGCTGATCTTGTCGGCGATGAGGCGGTCGGCGGTTTCGCTGTCCGGGATGCGCAGCAGCGCTTCGGCCAGGCACATCAGGGCCACCCCTTCTTCCGATGACAGCGAGAACTCGTGCATCAGCGCGTCCACGCCCGAGGAACGCGTCCGCTTGTCGCGCACGCTCGACACCAGGCGGTGGGCCAGCATGTAGGCGTCGCCGTTGGCGCTCGCTCCCTGCGCCAGCAGCCATTGCACGGCCTCGGTTTCAGCGCGGCGGTAGGCATTCGTGATGGCCTGGCGCAGCGGCGTCTGGTCGCGCTTGACCTCCTGCTGGAGCGCATCGAAAGGGACGAAGGTAGGGGCCGTGGTGGGCGCCAGGGCGGCGGCAGTCTGCATGGTGACTCTTCTAAAAAGGAAATCGAACGTCATGCCCGGCGCAGCAAAAAACGCCGCACCGCGCGAAAGGCGGCCGGCGTGCTCCGGAACACAATGGAATGATTCGATTGTAGAAGGAAATCTTCTGGATTAATTCTGTTTTTACGACAGACTAGCAAAAGATAGTTTTTGGTGAGACAATCTGACCGAATAATATTTACATGGCAGGAGACGACCATGCTTGATAAGATCAGTAAGAAAATTCTGGCAGAACTCCAGAACGACGGACGAATCAGCAACGTCGAGCTGGCCGCGCGGGTCAACCTGTCTCCCGCCGCCTGCCTGGAACGCGTGCGCAAGCTGCACGAGTCCGGCTACATCATGGGCTACACCGCCCAGCTCAACCCGCAGCTGCTGGACGTGTCGCTGCTGGTGTTCATCGAAGTGGTACTCGATCGTACCACTCCCGAGGTCTTCGATGCATTCAAACAGAGCGTCCAGATGATTCCCGAGGTGCTGGAATGCCATATGGTGGCCGGCGGCTTCGACTACCTGGTCAAGGCGCGCGTGAAGGACATGGCTGCTTACCGCGAATTTCTCGGCAAGACCTTGCTGCAGAAAGGCGTGCGCGAAACGCACACCTATGCGGTGATGGAAGAGGTCAAGAACACGACCAAGCTGCCGATCCGCTGATCCCGATTGATCAGACGGCTGCTGTAGGGTGGTCGGCTATGCCGACCGCGCGTTCAGCAGCTTGAAAACGATCGATTCGCGTCAATTCATCATGGAGTTGAACGCGCGGTCGGCGAAGCCGACCACCCTACAGTAGATCGAAGCGCGTTCGCTTAGACGACCTTGCGGGCGCCGGTCTTCGGCGCCGCACTCTCCGACATGGTTTCCAGGTTCTTGCGCAGCCAGCGGTGCGCCGGGCTGCGGCCGTCGCGCTCGTGCCAGAGCATGTCGAGGTGCACGGGCGGCAGCTGGAAGGGCAGCTCGCGCCAGACCAGTGCATCCGTCATGCCGGTCGAGACCATCAGGTGCTTCGGCAGCACCGTGATCAGATCCGAATTCGCCACCACCCGTCCTGCCGTGAAGAACTGGTTCACCGTCAGCAGGATGCGGCGTTCGCGGCCAATTTGCGCCAGCGCCTCGTCGACCAGGCCGTGGGCGCGTCCGGAGAAGCTCACCAGCAGGTGATTCGCCTTGCAGTAGGTGTCGAGGTCCAGCTTTTCCTTGGCCAGCGGATGGTCCTTGCGCATCACGCACACATACACGCCGGAATACAGGCGCTCGTGGCGGATCGGCGAGCCGGTCTCGTACGATAGCTGGGCCGCCACGCCGGGGAAGAAGCCCACCGCCAGGTCGATGTCGCCGCGCAACAGCATCGGCCGCGGCTCACGCGTGGTGAGCGGCACCATGCGGATGTTGACGCCCGGTGCTTCCCGCTCGATCGAGCGCATCAGCGAAGGCAGCCACAGCGCGGCGGTGGCGTCGGCCATCGCCATGCGGAACGTGGCCTGTGCTTTCGATACGTCGAAGGTTTCCGGCATCACCGCCGCTTCCAGCGCCGCCAGGGCCTGGCGCACGGCCGGCCATAGCGCTTCCGCACGCGGGGTCGGCTTGACGCCGTAGGCGGTGCGGATCAGGAGTTCGTCTCCCAGGCTTTCGCGCAGGCGCTTGATCGCATTCGATACCGCCGGCTGGGTCATCGCCAGGTGTCCGGCGGCGCGGGTGAGGTTTTGCTCGGTCATCACTGCGTCGAAAACGCGCAGCAGGTTCAGGTCAAGCGTGAGAAAGCTCATGGGAACGTATCGGTGGCAATACAGGGGTGCCTGGAAGTGTACATCAAGTATTCACAAAATGCATAAGCGTCATCAGTGAACAAAATTAGATTTATATGTTGCGTCGCACTATATTGCTCACAACTGAACAATTTATCCATCATGTCTGCCTCGATCAGCTTCCTCCAGACCGCCGTTGCCGCCCTTCCTGTCGGCCAGGTCGTCCGTGCCGCCAGCGGCCTCGCACTGCTGGGTGGTCTTGCGGTGTTTTTCCGTCCGCTGCTGGTCGGACTGGGTCGCGCCGCCCTGCTGACCGTACGCCCGCGTCCGCCGAAGACCCGCCTGGCCGAGCGCTTCTGAATCCGATTTCCTCCGTTTGAACGCGGCCTCCGATCCGGACGCCGCGTTTTTTTTCGCCCGTACTCCCGCTTCCTTTCACTCTTGCCGGCTTGCCGATGGTGATTCAGACCATTCGGCTGGCCGCCGATGGTGACTCTTCGTCACCTGGGTTTTCTCGGCCGTTTGATTTAACAAAGTTCACGAAGAGTTACACGGCCGAGCGTGGCGATATTTCGCTATTCGATGCGATGCAGGAATGTTGAGCGATTTTGTCAGGACATGTACAGAGATCGAGCGTATATATCGAAAATGCCTATCCCTCCGAAGCGCGCTTTGATAAGGCAATTTTGCTCCTGATAAATCAACAGTTGAGCATAATATAAGCTCATATGGATGAGAATTGGATGAGGTTACACGAAGTTCACAGTTAATCTTGGATACATCATGAGTATTGGTTATGCCGGAGAGCAAAAGTCGGGTGCTCCCCGCCTTTGAAGGCTTTTTGGAACGTACGCAGCAAAATTTTTCGCTCGCAGTCGACCTCTGCGGCAGGCAGTTCCATGAGCCGAATCGCCGTGCAGATGTCGGCCGCGGGGGACGGCTCGGCGCCTTCCAGGACGAGTTTGTTGTAGACATGGGGCGGGGTGCGAGCCGGCGATTCGGACGAATTGGCACGCGATGGCGGATATGAGGCGACAGGTAGGGGAATGGCATGCTGCACGCACGCCGGACGAGCGGCGCGTCACGCAAGGCGCTTGCCCAGGTTCGCAGGCGGAGCGCCTGCGTCAAACAATAGGGGAAAGTAAAAAGCCGGCTTGGAAGCCGGCTTCGGGGATCAGGCGCTCGCCTTGGTGGAGGTCAGGCGTTCGTATTTCGCCTGCAGCTCTTCGCGCGATTCGCGCCAGTTTGGGTTCAGCGGAATGCAGGCGACCGGGCACAACACCGCGCAGGTCGGCTCCTCGAAGTGGCCGACACACTCGGTGCACTTGTGCGGATCGATCTGGTAGAACTCGGCGCCCATGGAAATGGCGTCGTTCGGGCATTCGGGTTCGCAGACGTCGCAGTTGATGCAATCGTCGGTAATCATCAGTGCCATGGTATGACTCGTTCCTTGCTTGTTGCTGCTCAGGCCAGCTCAGGTGGCCGAAGCTGCCTTGATGGCCGCGATCTTCTTCTGCAGCCAGCGGTCCACCGAGGGGAAGACGAATTTCGATACATCGCCGCCCAGCATCGCGATCTCGCGCACGATGGTGCCGGAGATGAACTGGTACTGGTCGGACGGGGTCAGGAACAGGGTTTCGACGTCAGGCAGGAGGTAGCGGTTCATGCCGGCCATCTGGAATTCGTACTCGAAGTCGGACACGGCGCGCAGGCCGCGCACGATCACGCGGGCATCGTGCTGGCGCACGAAATCCTTCAGCAGGCCGGAAAAGCTCTCCACCTGCACGTTCGGATAATGGCCCAGCACTTCGTTGGCGATTTCCAGGCGCTCGTCGAGCGAAAAGAAGGGCTTCTTGTTCTTGCTGTCGGCCACGCCTACCACCAGGCGGTCGAACAGGCCCGATGCACGGCGCACTAAGTCTTCGTGCCCCCGCGTGAGCGGATCGAAAGTACCTGGATAAACGGCTACAACCATTGCGGCTCCCTTGGAGAATCACCCTGTCAGAACGCGCATTATGCCTGAAAATCCGGCAGCCGCCCCGGCGAAGGGCAGGCCTTGCCCAATGCTTGTGCAGTTTTGATGGTCCCGGCAGTGCTTACGCCGCTTCTTCGTGCAACTTCAATAAGTAATAGTAGACCATGCCGGCCTTGTCCGCGCGGATGGCATCCCAGCCGGCCAGCCAGTCCGGCAGCTCGTCCCCTTCCAGCGGCAGCGGATCGCCCGTCTCCGCATAGACCAGGCCGCCGTCCTCGAGGATGGCCGGGCACAGCGGCAGGATCTGGCTGAGCAGGCCCAACTGGTAGGGCGGATCGAGGAAGATCAGGTCGAAGCGTTGGCCGCGTGCAGCCAGGTCGCGCACCAGGGTGAGTGCGTCGGCGCGCAGCACTTTCACGTTGCCGGCCTTGAGCTTGTCGCGGTTGGCCTCCAGCTGGCGCGCCGCCGCACCGTGGTTGTCCACCATCGTGACCGAGGCCGCGCCGCGGCTGGCCGCCTCGAAGCCGAGCGCGCCCGAGCCGGCGAACAGGTCGAGGAAGGCGGCGCCATCCCAGTCGCCGCCGAGCTGGTGGTTGATCCAGTTGAACACGGTCTCGCGCACGCGGTCCGGCGTCGGGCGCAGGCCTTCGGCGTCGAGCACTGGCAGCAGGGCGCGTTTCCAGGCGCCGCCGATGATGCGGACCTGGCGCGGCGCCAGGCGGGGAGCCCCGTGGGCTTGCGGTTTGGAGGACTTCTTTTGCATGGGCGGCACTATAGCATGGGCAGGTTTGGCCCCCGCCGGCGCCCTACGCCGCGCCCTGCCCCGCCCGTTTTGCGCAAACGCGCGCTATTTGCCGACTGCCAGCGTCTGGAAATCGTTGATCCAACCCTGCATGCGTTCCTGCGCATGCTTCTTTTGCGCCGGGGTAGCGATGCGGATGGCTGTCATCATGAATTTCGTGGTCTGGTCCAGGTAATTGTCGTAGAAGGCCTTGCGCTCGGGCGACTCGATGCGGCCGAACAGTTCGCGCTGCATTGCCGTGATCTGGGCCGCCGCCTGTTCGCGGTTCGGCTTCTCCTGCTGGAACTTGCGCAGCAGGGCCAACACGCGGCGCTGGCGCCAGATGCGCTCTTCCAGCCAGGCCTCGCTGTCGAGGGGACGGGCATCCGAGGCCTTGCGCAGGATGGCTTCCTGCTCGCTGCTGAAATTGCCGAACCAGAGCTCCATCTGGTCCATCGCTTTCTTATAACGGGCGCGCTGGCGCTTCTCGATGCTGCCCGCCACGAATTTGCGCCGGTATTCCTCGTTTTTCGAATTGAACTTGCGCTCGATGTCGGCAATCTGCTCCGGTTTGATGGACAGTGCGAGGGTGGTCATTTCCGGCACAGCGCGGTTGGCGAGGCGCTCGCCCCGGACGCGGATCTCCTGGTACAGCTTGACCAGGTCGCCCTGGGTCGGGTTGCCGGCCAGCTGGCGCTGCATATTGCCCAGCAGTGCCGCGTAATCGCGCAACTGGGTCTGGCGATGCCACTGGAACAGCTTGTCGATGTCGCGCTTGGCGATGTCGGCCTGCTCGCCTTCCAGGTCGGCATAGGAATCCAGCCACCAATACAGTAAGGTGTCACCCTGGTTATAGGTAAAACGCACCGAACTGCAACCTGCAGCAAGCACCGTCAAGGCGATCAGGAACAGTGCAATGGTGCGCCGGAGCAGGGTAGCGGGCGTGTTAAAATTTTTCATATTATCAACTTTTTAGGACGGCTTATGAACGTTGTGATCCTCGCCGCCGGCATGGGAAAGCGCATGCAATCCGCGCTGCCGAAAGTCTTGCATCCACTGGCGGGGAAACCGCTGTTGCGGCACGTAATCGATGCGGCGCGTAGCCTATCGCCGAGTAAATTATGCGTGATTTACGGACACGGAGGCGCAGCGGTGCCGGACATGGTCGGCCAACTGGCCGTCGAGACCGGCATCACGATCGACACCGCCCTGCAACAGCCGCAGCTCGGTACCGGTCATGCGGTGATGCAGGCGATGCCGCAACTGGACGAGAGCGTGCCGACCCTGGTGCTGTACGGCGACGTGCCGCTGACCACCGCCGCCTCGCTCGGCCGCCTGGTCGAGGCTGCCGGCAAGGACAAGCTCGCCATCCTGACCGTCGAGCAGGCCAACCCCTTCGGCCTGGGCCGCATCGTGCGCGAGAACGGCAGCATCGTGTGCATCGTCGAGGAAAAAGATGCCAGCGAAGCCGAGCGCGCGATCCGCGAGATCAATAGCGGCATCATGTGCATCCCGACCGCCCACCTGAAAAAATGGCTGGCGGCGCTGTCGAACACCAATGCGCAGGGCGAATACTACCTGACCGACATCGTGGCCCAGGCGGTCGCGGACGGTGTGCCCGTGGTGTCGGCCCAGCCTTCGGCGGAGTGGGAAGTGGCGGGCGTCAACAGCAAGGTCCAGCTGGCCGAGCTCGAGCGCCGCCACCAATTGAACATCGCCCATGCCCTGCTGGAAAAAGGCGTGACCCTGATGGATCCGGCGCGCATCGACGTGCGCGGTGAGCTGGTCTGCGGCCGCGACGTCGTCATCGACGTCGGCTGCGTGTTCGAGGGCCGCGTCGAGCTGGCCGACGGCGTCACGATCGAGCCGCACTGCGTGCTGGTGAACGCGAAGGTCGGCGCGGGCGCCCAGATCAAGCCTTTCTGCCACATCGAGGACGCCGTGGTGGGCGACAAGTCGCAGATCGGTCCCTACGCGCGCCTGCGTCCGGGCACCGAGCTGGGCGAGGACGTCCATGTGGGTAACTTCGTCGAGATCAAGAACAGCCAGGTCGCCGCGCACAGCAAGGCCAACCACCTGGCCTACGTGGGCGACGCCACGGTGGGTTCGCGCGTAAACATCGGCGCTGGCACCATCACCTGCAATTACGACGGCGCCAACAAGTTCCGCACCGTGATCGAAGACGACGCCTTCATCGGCAGCGACAGCCAGCTGGTGGCGCCGGTCACCGTGGGCAAGGGCGCGACCCTGGGTGCGGGCACGACCCTTACCAAGGACGCGCCGGCGGGCAAGCTGACCATCTCGCGTCCCAAGCAGATGACCATCGAAGGGTGGACGCGGCCGGTGAAGGCCAAGAAGTAATCCACCGGAAATCTACAGGCTGGCAACAGGAAAATCACAGGAAAACCACAGGCTTGTCCTGTGGTTTTCCCGGTGCTCTTCCACAAACTTATCCACAACTTGGGCTAGACCGCGATCCGGGTGTCGAACTTGGCGCGGTGGGTGGAAAAGTAGGCTTTTACATTGCGCACGTTGGCGTGCGCCGTGAACAGGCGGTGCGCCAGCGCATGGTAGGCCGGCATGTCGGCTACCTGCACGATCAGCACGAAATCGGGGCCTGGCGACACGCGGTAGCACTGCAGCACGGCGCCATCGTTTGCCACCAGCGCCTCGAATTCCTCCATGCGCTCGGCCGCCTGCACGTCGAGCGTGATCTCGACGATGGCGGTGAGGCCTGCTCCCACCTTGGCCGGGTCGACGATCGCCACCTGCCGTTCGATGACGCCGCTATCGGTCAATTGCTTTACGCGGCGCAAACAGGTAGGCGGCGAAACGTGGACGAGTTCAGCCAATTCGGCATTCGTATGTGATGCATCAGCCTGCAATGTGTTCAGGATGCGACGATCGAGCTCGTCGAGGGAAGATTGTTCTGGCATCGTATGAAATAAAGATAAATAAAAACAGACTAAATGAAATAATATTTCATCGTTCTGATGTGGTGAAATAATCTAACAAATATGCGAGGAAACTGAAAGCTTATTTCATATGAGTTGCTCTACGATAGGCCTAATTGCTAATCTTAAAGAGGTCAACCTATGTGCGGTATCGTCGGTGCAGTCGCCAAGCGCAATATCACTCCTGTCCTGATCGAAGGGCTGAAACGCCTGGAATACCGCGGCTATGATTCTTGCGGCGTCGCCGTCCACCTCGACGGCAAACTGACCCGTGCACGCAGCACCTCGCGCGTAGCCGAGCTCGAAGACCAGGTGCGCGACGCGCGCCTGGACGGCTTCACCGGCATCGCCCACACCCGCTGGGCCACCCACGGCGCCCCTGCTTCGCACAATGCCCACCCGCATTTCTCGCCCAGCGAAGACAATGCCCGCATCGCACTTGTCCACAACGGCATCATTGAAAACCACGACGAGCTGCGCGCCGAACTGAAAGGCCTGGGATACGAGTTCACCAGCCAGACCGACACCGAAGTCATCGCCCACCTGGTCGACCACATGTACAACGGCGACCTGTTCGACACCGTCCAGCAGGCCGTCAAGCGCCTGCACGGCGCCTACGCCATCGCCGTGTTCTCGCGCGAAGAGCCGCACCGCGTGGTCGCGGCCCGCCAGGGTTCGCCGCTGATCGTCGGCGTGGGCGAGAGCGAAAACTTCGTCGCTTCCGACGCGATGGCGCTGGCCGGCACCACCAACCAGATCATCTACCTCGAAGAAGGCGACGTGGTCGACCTGCAGCTGACGCGCTACTGGATCGTCGACGTCGACGGCCGTCCGGCCGAGCGCGAAGTCAAGACCGTGCACGCCCACACCGGCGCAGCCGAGCTGGGCCCGTACCGCCATTACATGCAGAAGGAAATCTTCGAACAGCCGCGCGTGATCGGCGACACGCTGGAAGGCGTGACCGGCATCATGCCGGAACTGTTCGGCGACGGCGCCTATGGCGTGTTCAAGGACATCGACCGCGTGCTGATCCTGGCCTGCGGCACCAGCTATTACGCCGGTCTCACCGCGAAATACTGGATCGAATGCATCGCCAAGGTCCCGGTCAACGTCGAGATCGCCAGCGAATACCGCTACCGCGACAGCGTGCCGCACCCGAAGACCCTGGTCGTGACCATCTCGCAGAGTGGCGAGACGGCCGACACCCTGGCCGCGCTGAAGCACGCGCGCAGCCTCGGCATGCCGCACACGCTGACCATCTGTAACGTCTCGACCAGCGCCATGGTGCGCGAGTGCAAGCTGGCCTACATCACCCGCGCCGGCGTCGAAGTGGGCGTGGCCTCGACCAAGGCCTTCACGACTCAGCTGGCCGCGCTGTTCCTGCTGACCCTGACCCTGGCGCAGGTGAACGGCCGCCTGACCGACGCGGAAGAAGCCGAACACCTCAAGATGATGCGCCACCTCCCGGTCGCGCTGAGCGCGGTGCTGGCGCTGGAGCCGCAGATCATGGCCTGGGCCGAAGAATTCGCGCGCAAGGAAAACGCGCTGTTCCTGGGCCGCGGCATGCACTACCCGATCGCCCTGGAAGGCGCGCTCAAGCTGAAGGAGATTTCGTACATCCACGCCGAAGCCTATCCCGCCGGCGAACTGAAGCATGGCCCACTGGCGCTGGTGACCGAAGAGATGCCGGTGGTCACGATCGCCCCGAACGATGCACTGCTGGAAAAGCTGAAGTCGAACATGCAGGAAGTGCGCGCCCGCGGCGGCCAACTGTACGTGTTCGCCGACGTCGACTCGCGCATCACCTCGGGCGACGGCCTGCACGTGATCCGCCTGCCGGAGCACTATGGCGACCTGTCGCCGATCCTGCACGTGGCGGCGCTGCAGCTGCTGGCGTATCACACCGCGCTGGCGCGTGGCACCGATGTGGACAAGCCGCGCAATTTGGCGAAGTCGGTGACGGTGGAGTAAGCCAGGCTCGGTTAGCCACAGGAAGTGTGAACTACAAATAAAGTCTGACACAGACAAATAAAGTCTGACTCAAACAAATAAAGTTTGACACAACGAAGGGCCTCGACACTTTGTGTTGAGGCCCTTCTTATTGAACCGCCCCGGTTTTCGTGGAGGCCGGTTATATTGCGATCCCCTGTCGCTATGATGGACCAGCTCGTTTCGTTCGGGCTGACGCGCGTACAGCGCCTGCTCCAGCGCATCGAGTACGAAGTCGGTCCGCATCGAGCTGCTGACGCGCCAGCCAACAATCCTCTGGGCGAAGACGTGGATGACGAAGGCGACATAAACGAAACCCTGCCAGGTCGAGACGTACGTGAAGTCCGATTACCCAGCGGCGCAATGTCTCCGGCGTGCAGCCGATCTTGGCCGCGATCGACGTGATAGCTGCCCACTGCGACTCATACTCACTGCCAGCAACGCTGACCATGCGCACAGCGCGCTCGATGACTTCAGGGGAATACGTGGGTTGCTTCTTCATAGCTCCATTTTCTTAAATAATGGAGCCTCCACAAAACTCGGGGTGGTTCACTCGGCAGGCCTCAACAACTCAGCCGCACTGCGGCACGAAAAACCTGGAGCAAACTATGGGCGCAATGCCTGCCAAAACGCGCTTTTCTGGATACGACGGACAAGGTGACTTATGGGGCAGCGTTGGGTGCTTGAGGGCCAGCGCGGCCTTGTTGGATCAGGCGAAGCGCCGTTTCCAGTACCGGATCCCGGCCGGCGAAATAGGCTTGAGCCGTCGTGATCACCGGTGCGTCGGGGCTCATCTCGCGTCGAAAATCGTTGCCTTTGCGGCTGAGGCTCCATCGCTTTGTCGACACCGTGCCCCGCAGCTTACTGTAGGGAAGGACAAAGCCCGAAGGGCTGCCGTAGAACGTGCAGCATTCGCTGCTTGCCTCGCCGACGAAGACAGCATTTGCCAGTTGCTCAAGTTCGGTAATCATATTGCCGGCCGCGGAGTAGGTTCGGCGTCCGATGATGACAAGCACCTGACGCTCGGGCAGCATGCTGAAGCCGATTACCGTGCGCAGGAATTCAACATAGCCTGGGCTGTTGGTCGATCCCCCGGGATTGAAGCGCATATCGATGATGAGGTTTTTCGGCGAGGTTTCCGATAAGCGGCTACGCAGACGCAATGCATATTCCGCCAGGCTTTCCTTTGTTTCGTTGGCAATCGCGTTCAATTGCACGTAGTGGGTGTCATGGTCGGGTAAGGCCTGATCCCAATACACCTTCTTGGCTTGCTGAAGAAAGAGGGGGTTTTCCACACCGTCCAAGGGCACCAACTTCGCGCTTTCCCGGAAGGCCGAAGCAGCCAAAACGAAAGACCGTTGGGCTTTCCCCGGTTGCTGGAGCGTGACCCGGACTGTCTCTGTAGAGCTCGCTATTCCCAGCCCCTTGAGGTAGGGAAGGGAGTGCAGCAAATTCACTCCCTGAAACACATACTGATTCAGGCCATCGATGCTCTGCGTTTCATTCACCCGTTTCAAGGCGTCGATGACAGGTACGCCTTCGATGTCGATCACACGGGCGCCGATCAGGTGCTTGTTTTGCGTGTCTGCATCGATGATGAATATCCCTTCGGGAAAGAGATACATCTGGAATGGCAGCCCTTTGAACGGGATGCGGCTGTCCGCGGGTGCATAGACTGCCGTATGACCCTGGCGTAGAACGGCAAGCATGCGGTTCATTCCGACCAGAAGCTCCTCGTCGGCCAGCTGCGGCACCTTGTCCTTGAGTTCACGGTAGCGTCGTTCGAACTCGGTTGGCAGGGCATGGCCGCG
Organism: Telluria sp. ZB4P34; assembly: GCF_059686055.1. Lineage (NCBI taxonomy): Bacteria > Pseudomonadati > Pseudomonadota > Betaproteobacteria > Burkholderiales > Oxalobacteraceae > Telluria > Telluria sp. ZB4P34. Next base: position 39,976 of record NZ_JCASIF010000019.1, read on the forward strand.
GTAATCGGCATTCAGGCGTTTTACTTCATCCCGCAAGAAATCGAGGTCCCGGCGCCAGCCGGCGTTCCGGGACCAGCCGCTGGCGTCAGGCCGTCCTGCAATGGCGAGGAATTCAGGGTCGGCGCGCAGCGAAGCGAATTCCTTGTGCTCATACAGCCATGATCGATTCATCTCGCCGCCACCAGAGACGTGATGGCGCAGCATCTCGAGCGCTGCACCTTTGTTCCCGGCATTCAGATAACCCATCGCCGCTACCGCCGCCAGGTCTTCCGACGTGCCCCAACCCAGCAACTCTCCCGCCCTTCGGTAGGCAAGCGCCGATTCGAAGTGCTTTCGCAGCTGCCGCTTGACGTCGCCCAGCATGCGCCAGTTGTCGCCATCACGCGGATAGTCGCGTGTCATTTGCTCGACCAGGGGCTCGGCCTCGGCTGCCAGCTTGGCATCCAGGAGGGCTCGCGCTTTCCTCCTTGCATTGTAGTAGGCGACCGGATTGGCCGGCGCTGCAAGCAGACTCGTTGGCGAAACGTCCGCTGAACTGTCGCGCGCAATGACCGGAAGCGGATGTGTGAAGAGTAGGAGCGCAGAGATGGCAGAACAGATCTTGATGATGTGATGCACTGGCTGAATTCCTCGATAATTGGCTTATTGAACTTGCGTTCATTTTTCTATCATTATAAAGTCGTTAAAAGCGGTATTTACTCGCTTTTTCGCAATCAACGCGGTTTTCCCGCGCATTTACGCGCAAAACACAAGGAATTATGCAAATGGCCAACCTGGACGATTTTGATCGGGAATTGCTGGTACTGCTCCAGCAAAATGCCGACGTTACAGCCGATCAGCTTGCCGGCAAGCTTGGCTTGTCTGCATCGGCTATCCAGAGGCGCCTGAAACGCCTGAAGGCAGACCGGGTCATCAGCTCGATTGTGGCGGTTGTCGATCCGCTGCTGGTCGGTCGTCCGTCCTTTTTCATCGTCGGACTGGAGATCGAAAGAGAAACGCCGGAGCTGCTGGCGCGCTTGAAAGCATGGCTGTCGAGGGAAGACGCGGTTCAGCAGGCCTTCTATGTCACGGGGAACTGGGACTATATGCTCGTCGTCACCGCCCGCGATGTGACGGACTATGACGATTTCATGGCACGGCTATTGGGAGAAAACCCGAATGTGCGCCGCTTCAGCACGAATGTCGCCCTCAACATCCAAAAGCGGGGACTGTTCATCCCCGTCGGAAATGAAGCAAGCGCATAACTGCGAGCCAAGGGCAGCGCTGACGAAGCAAGCTGGGCGCTTGCTCCTTATCTCGTCAAGGTGACATTCCCCCGTCGTCACGGACACTTCCGTTAGGCGCATTGTAGATTTTCGCACTGTACCGGGCTAATGCACCCCGGCAGCGCCCGCCTTTACAAGATCAAGGACCCGAATTAGGATTGGTAAACGTTTTCTTAAGGAGTCCAGATGCGCAGCCCTCACCGTGAAGCCACACTGCCCCTGCCGGGATGTTTCCGATACCGGAACCTGATCGCCCTGCTGTCACTGGCGCTGGCGCACGGCGGCGCCCTTGCCTGCTCCCCTCCTCCCGCGCCTGTGCATGACATCGACGCCAAACGCTATTACACGGACACGAAAAGCTCGCTGATCGATCCCGTCCTCAAGGCGCGCAACGAAGCGGCGGTCAAGCCAGTAAACGATTACCTCCACGCTGTCGCGCGCGCCGCTAACGACTGGCAGCTGCGCGGCCAGGCGGCGGACGCCCGCTGCGCGCTGGCCTGGCTGGAATCCTGGGCCAGCCAGGGAGCGCTGCTGGGAAAGATGAGCACCAACCAGTCCTACTACACACGCAAGTGGACCCTGGGAGGCCTGGCGCTGAGCTACGCACGGGTGCAGGCCACGGCCAGCCCAGAGCAGCGCAAGCGCATCGAAGCCTGGTTCCGTTCCCTGGCCGACCTGACGATCGCGCACGCCGACGCTCACAAGGGCGTGCGCAATAATCACTATTACTGGGAAGGCCTCGCCATCACCGCGGTCGGCGCAGTGACGGGCGAGGCGCGCTACCTGGCTTGGGGCCGCAAGGTATTCGAGCATGCGATGGGCCAGATCCAGCCGGACGGCTCGCTTCCTCTCGAGATGGCCCGCGTCGCCAAGGCCCTGCATTACCACCTGTATGCGGCCGCGCCGCTGGTGCTGATGGCCTCGATCTTCGACGTCCAGCATCCGGCCCTGGACCGGCTGGTGCGCTTTGCGGCCGCCGGCGTCGCCGACCCGTCGGTCATCGAACGCATGGCGGGCAGCGTGCAGGAGCGGCCTGCGCGCGTACCGGGCTGGATCGCGATCTACGACCGTCACGCCGCGCAGCCGCTGTCCACCGTGCCGCCGCCGGCGAATAACTGGGATGCGCGCATGGGCGGAGACCGCAGCCTGCCGAATCCGCTGGAACACCCGCGCCGCTGAGTGCCGCCATCAAAAAAAGCCGGACCGGCGGCGCAGCCGCGGGTCCGGTTGAAACGCGCCAGGAGTCGCGCAGGGATTTAACAGCAGCAGGGACGATTACTGGTAGCGGATGGTCCAGCGCACCACCAGCGGTTCGCGCATGCTGAACGCGCCGGTAGCGCAGCGGACGATCGTGTTCATCTGGCCGTAGGGCGCGCGATGCAGTTCGCTGGTCGTGGGTTGCGCCGTGCAGGACGACAGTCCGCCCACTTCGAAGGCCTGCACCGCGCCTTCCTTGAAGCGCACCGTATTGCCGTCCACCGTGGCGCCGTTCGAGAACGAAGCAAAGTCCAGGGTCAGCGCCGAGACGTCCAGTGGACCGCTCGGAATATAGCGGTCGGTGCGCGTGATCGCGCCCGGCTGCAGGCTGTATTCCGTCTCGACGCGGATGCGCCCATCCTTCACCGGCAGGTTCTTGCCCAGTTTCGTCAGCGCGTCCTGGCGGTAGCTCACCAGCTGACCGGCGCCGCGCGGCGTGGCCTGGATATCCTTCAGCCAGGCCGTGGCGATCAGTTCGCTGCCGTCGGCGAGGGTGAACTTCGGCAGCAGCTGGCCATTGGCCGGACCGCTGTCGGCCACGCCCGATACGACGTCATGCGCGAACGGCAGCGGATAATACGGGCTGTTGGCGTGCTGGCCCTGGCCGCCGTTGATCAGGGACAGGCTGAACACATGGCCCTTGTCGCGCCAGATCGCCAGCGCGCGATCGTGCTCGCCCCGCGCGAAGCGCGTCAGGCTGAACTTCGGACGCGTGCGTTCCAGCCAGCTCGCCAGGTCCTTGCGCGGCACGACGTCCTTCATGCCGGCCTTGTTCCACATCTCGTTGGTGGCGATCAGCTGGTGCAGCAGCGAGAAATTCTCCCCGAGGATGCGGTGCTTGCCGCGGTAGGTGTCGGTGCGGCGGCCGTTGTTCCACATGTCGACCGAACGCATCTGCGGGTTGTACCAGAACTTCATGTAGCGCTCGGCGATGCGGCTGGAATACGCGTAGGCATATTCTTTCTCTTCTTGGCTCAGCACCCCCAGGTAGGCGGCGGTCGACAGGATTTCCAGCATCGCGGTCTCGCCGTAGGGGCCGAGGCTGCGGCCCATGGTAAAGCCGGTGCCGTCGGCGGTGGCGCTGTTCAGGGCCACCTCGGCCGACTTGCGCAGCAGGGCCTTGAGTTCCGGCGTGACCGGCAGGCCGGTTTCGATGAAACGCTCGCAGATCTCGGCCGCGAGCAGGATGCTGTAGCGGTCGAAGCGCCCCTGGCCATCGGTCTCGTCGCTGAAGCCGTAGTCGCCCGAGTAGGCGGCGTAGTGCTTGAGCATCTTGTCGAGCAGGACCTCGCTGCCGCCGACATCTTCCCAGCCCATCAGCATGCGCAGTCGCGCGATGCTGAAGGCGACGCCGTAGTAATTGGTCGGCAGGTCGATCAGCTCGTAGCCCGGAACGCGGACAAACGTGCGCCAGTCGAGGCGCTTGCGCAGGGCTTCCAGGGTGGCGGGCCGCACGGCGCGCTCGAGCAGGCCGGCCTGCTTCAGGCGATGCAGCGCGCCGATATAGTAATAGATGCCCCAGCTTTCGTTGTCCATGCCGATGGTGAGGTCGGCGATGTCGGCATAGTCGCGCAGCATGCCGGGCAGGCGTGGGTCGTCCTTCGGCAGGTGCAGCAGCAGGTCGGCCAGGCCGGTGGCGACCTTCCCGGGCAGGAATTTGTCCTTGGCCTTGAACGACTCGCGTCCCTCGATGGTCGTGCCGCCTTTTTCCTTCACCAGCTTCTGGAACAGGTAGTCGAGCTGCGGATAGGCCTGCTCGACGCTGCGCTGCAGCGGCGGGGTGCTCTGGGCATACGCGGGAGCAGCCAGCAGCGATGCTGCCGCCAGCAGGGATAGGGCGTGACGCATGAGGGAGGTCTCCGGTGTTGTTAAACGTTTTCCTAAATATAGGCGAACACTGCCGGAATGTAAAGTATTGCAGGCCTGGTTTTTTGCCGTGCCGGGGCGGAGGATCAGGCGCCGCGTGCCTGCGTCGACGCGCGCAGCACCAGCTGGGGCGCCACCTTGGTGAGCTTCTCGACCTCTTCGCCGCGGATCACCGACAGCAGCTTGGACATCGCGGTGGCGCCCATGCGTTCGCTCTGCAGGTCCACGGTGGTGAGTGCCGGCGTCACGTACTTCCCGTAGGGGATGTTGTCGAAGCCGACCACCGACAGGTCGCGCGGGATCGACACCCCGAGGTTGGCCGCTTCCTTCATGAAGCCTAGCGCCATCAGGTCGTTGTAGCAGATCAGTGCGTCCGGGCGGTTCGGGCCCAGCACGATGTGCGAGCACATGCGTTCCCCTTCGGCCAGGGACGGGCTTTCGCAGTCGAACACGCTCACCTCCATGCCGGCGCCGGCCAGGCATTCGCGGATTCCGCCGAGGCGTTCCTCGTCGCGCCGCGAGCGCGAGAAACCGAGGTAGGCGATGCGCTGGTGGCCCAGCATGCGCAGGTGCTGGGCCAGCAGGAAGGCGCCGCCATGGTCGTCGCTGGCCACGCTCGGAATCGGCAGTTCGTTGAGGGCGCCGAAGAAGACCAGCGGCTTGTCCATGCTGGTCATCCAGGCCATTTCGTGCTCGCGCAGACGCGAGGACACGATCATGCCGTCCACGCGCCGGCTCAGGTCTTCCAGGGTGCGGCGCTCACGGCTCGGGGTTTCCTCGGTGTCGACCAGCACCACCGAATATTCGTGGTCGTGCGCGACCCGGTTGGCGCCTTTCAGGATGCTGCTGAAGTGCGGATTGGTCACGTCCAGCACCGACAGGCCGATGGTGTTGGTGCGCCCGGTGATCATCGACTTGGCCAGCGGATTCGACCTGTAGCCGAGGCTGGCGATCGCCGCATCCAGCGCCGCTTCTACCTTGGGCGAGAAACGCTGCGCACCATTGATGTACTTCGACACAGTGGCCGTGGATACCTGGGCAGCGGCAGCTACATCGCGAATGGTCGGGGCGGAACTTTTCATGGATGGGTAATCGCTATTGACGCAGCATCTTAACATGTGTGGGTTTGCCAACATCCCCTAAGCCAGCGGGAAAATGCGTCAAAACCCGTGGAGGAACGGTTCCGGCATTGACGCTGCCGGCTATTACGATATACTAAGTTAAACGTTTAACACAACCTGGAGCCATTCCATGAACGAAGCACCACCATCCAAGCCTTTCAAACGTCTGCTGCTGACCGGCGCCGGGGGCGGCCTTGGCACGATGCTGCGCGAGCGCATCAAGCCATGGGCCGAGGTCGTCCGTCTCAGCGACGTCAGGGACATCCCTGCCGCCGGCCCCGGCGAAGAGGTGGTGCGCTGCGACCTGGCCGACCGCGATGCGGTCCTCCGGCTGCTCGAAGGCGTGGATGCGGTGCTGCACTTCGGCGGCGTCTCGGTCGAGGAAGAGATCGGCCACATCGTGCAGGCCAACATCGTGGGCCTGCACAACCTGTACGAAGCCATCCACAAACAGGGCGTCAAGCGCGTCATCTACGCCAGCTCCAGCCACGTGGTCGGCTACTACCCCACGACCCAGGTCATCGACGCCAGCGCGCCGCTGCGCCCGGATTGCATCTACGGCGTATCGAAGTGCTTCGGCGAAGCGCTCTCGCGCTACTACTACGACCGTTTCGGCATCGAGACCGTCTGCCTGCGCATCGGCTCGTCCTTCGACGAACCGCGCAATGCGCGCATGATGACCACCTTCCTTGCCTACGACGACCTGGTGGAGCTGGTGCGCTGCGCTCTGTTCACGCCGCGCGTCGGCCACACCATCAGCTTCGGCGTATCGGACAATTCGACCCGCTGGTGGGACAACCGCCTGGCGGCGCACCTGGGTTACGTCCCCCAGCGCAGCTCGCGCGAATTCGCCGACCGTTTCCCGGCGAGCGCGGCGCGTCCGCCGGCGGACGACATCACCGCGACGTACCAGGGCGGGCCCTTCGTGTTGGCCGGGCCGATCTACAAGGACTGATCATTGTCGAATGCCGCCGTGCGCTGCACGGTGGCCGTTTCAAAAGCTTGCGGCGCCTTCTACTTCGGTAAAAGGCGCCGCTTTTTTTGTAGGGTGGTCGGTTTGTGATTCAGGCCACTGGCCTGAATCACTGCCGACCGCGCGTCCAACTATCGGACGCGTTATCGCAACGTCGATTGTGTTTGAACGCGCGGCCGGCAAAGCGTGATCTCGTCCACTGGACGAGATCACCCCTACGCCAAGCACAATCAGGCAGGTTCGACTCAGAACTTCACATCCAGGCGCACGCTGTAATAGCGGAACACATCGCGCGGCGGCACCCAGCTGTCCACCGTGATGTTCGGCGAGGTCGAGGTCGGTCCTGCGCGGAAGCTCGGCCCGCTCGCATTCGCATTCGGAATGTAGAAGCGGTCGAACAGGTTGTTCACGCGGAAGCTCAGGCGCCAGCGGTCCTTGTTCTCACGCAGGCCGAAGCCCAGGTCGGCGATGGTGTAGCCATCGTTGACCGCGCGCGGATCGTTGGCGATCGACGTCTGGTAGTCGCTCTGGTAACGCACATTGCCGTTCACGAAAGCACGGAAAGGCATCGAGCTGAAGCGCAGATCGTAGTTGCTGCCGATATTCACCTTGACCTTGGGCGTGCCCGGGAAGACGCCGCCCGTCAGATCCTGGATGCCGGTGGTGGAGCCTTCGCGGATCGGGAAGCAGCCGCGGTTGCGGCCAGCGATGGAGCCGTTCTCGCCCTTGCCGGTGTTGCCGATCGCCGGGTTGGTGTTGTCGTTGTAGCAGGGGCCATTCTTCCAGTCGACGATGCTCGGGCGGGTATAGGCCAGCGCCGCATTCACCGTCCAGCCCGGGGTGAGCAGCATGTTGGCGTCGATCTCGAAGCCCTTGGTACGGATCTTCGGAATCGAATTCAGCTGGGTATAGATGGTCGGATCGTCCGGCAGCACGAAGGAAGTATTCTGCTGGTAGTGCTTGAAATCGGTCTTGTACACCGTGGCTGCAACCGCCAGCCGGTTGTCGAGCAGGTTGGCCTTGGTACCGATCTCGTAGGTGCGGCTGGTCTCCGGGTCGACCGGGAAGGCGGCGCGCGCTTGCAGGCCGCTGGTCACGTCATAGGCCTTGCCCTTGTGGCCGGTGGCGGTCATGGCGTACACCATCACGTCCGGGGTGAGCTGCTTCTGGATGCTCAGCTTGCCCGTGGTGGCCCAGTCTTCGTTGCCGCTGCTCGAGAACACGTCCACCCCCACCGGGCCCGGCACGAAGGTCGAGCGGTCCAGCTGGTCGGTATAGAAGTTGCGTTCGTAGTTGAAGCCCGATTCCTCGAGGTTGCGGCGCAGGCCGGCGACGACGGTCCAGGTGGGTGCGAACTCCCAGGTAGCCTGGCCGAACACCGCCTTGTTCACGTTGTAGATATCGGTGTAGTAGTTGGTCGGGCTCGAGGGCGAGTTGGCGGCGCACTTGGTTGGCGCGATACAGAAGCCGCGGATGAAATGGCGCTCGATTTCGTTGCGCGCCCACCAGAGGCCGGCCACGTAACGGAAGTTGCCCTGGTCCGGCGACACCAGGCGGATTTCCTGGGTCTTGCTATTGATGTCGTAGGTGCCGAACTGGTTGTTGCCGATCGAGGGGATGGTCTCGCCCGGGCGCGTCAGGGTGGGTACGTCGGTGAAGTCCTGGTCGCGCGAATCGTTGGCCTTGTAGCGCTGGTAGGACGAGATCGACATCAGGGTCGCATCGTTCGGCAGCGTGTACGAGAACTTCAGGCCGGCCCCATGGGTGCGCGAGCTGATCCCGGTCGGGAAGTCGCGCCGCACCAGGCGGTTGCGCGGATTGGTCGGGTCGATTCCGGCGAGCACCGAGGTCGCCGGCAGCCGCGGGTTGCCGCCCAGGTAGGCGGTGCTGATGTCGACCGGAACGCGGGTCAGGTTGCCTGCCTCGGCCGAGCCGGTGGTGCGGTAGAAGCCGTTTACCGCGGTGACGCCGCGGGTGTTCTCCTGCTCGTTGTACTGCGGCGAGAAGTCGATGTCCAGGTTCCGGATCGGGGTCCAGCTGAACTTCGCCATCATGGTCTTGCCAGAGGAACCGTTGACCTTCTTGCCAGTGGTCAGGTTGGTGAAGTTGCCCGGCATGTCGCTCTTGTTGGCCGCGATGCGCATGCCGAAGGTCTCGGTGAAACGCCCGCCCATCGAGGCGGCCAGGCGCCATTCCTTGTCATTCGTGTAGTAGGCGGTGCCGCGGTAGGTCACGGGTCCGCTGATCGGCTTGGTCACGATGTTGATCGCGCCGGCCACCGCCGACTTGCCGAACAGGGTGCTCTGCGGCCCCTTCAGCACTTCGATGCGGGCCACGTCGGCCAGGTCGCGGAAGGCCTGGAACTGCACCGCGATCGGGATGTCGTCCAGGATCACCGAGACGTCGGATTCCACGCCGATGCCGACCGAGACCGTGCCGATGCCGCGCATGAACAGCGCATTGTTGGCCGCCGTGGTGCCCGAGGCCTGGGTGAGCGACGGCGTGAGGGCGATGACGTCCTCGATCTCGCGCACGTTGTTGCTGGTGAGTTGCTCTTCCGAGAGCACCGAAATCGCCATCGGGACGCTTTCGAGCTTTTCGACGCGCTTGTTGGCCGTGACGACCACCGACTGCAGCCTGTTCGGGTCCGGCTGCGCCTCCGGCGCCGTTTCCTGGGCCCAGGCGGGCATGGCCCATTGGGCCACGGCCAGTGCGACCACCGCCGCGAGCGGCTTCACCACGATGTCGAAGCCTTCGATTCTGTTCTTGTTCAACGCTGTCTCCTCTTCTTTTTTAAAAAATGTCCGGCTCGGGTGGCGCCGCGCAACGCTTCCGCGAGCGGTTCCAGTACGCCGGCGGTCTTTCTCAGCTGCCCTTCATCCCCGCTTTCAAGCGCAGTAACGCTTCAAGAAAGTAGTAATCCGCGTAATTGAGCGGCACGTCGATTTCCTTCCCGGCCGGCTTGTGGCCGGTCGCATGCTTGAGCAGGAATCCGCCGTTCTCGCCCGGCGCCGCCAGGTAGTCGGGCGAGGCCAGGCTGCGCAGCTGGGCGGTGGCGAAGTCGCGGTAGCGCTTGGCCATGTCCTTGTCGGAGAAGCGGGCCAGTTCCAGCAGGGCCGAGCTGACGATGGCCGCGGCCGACGAGTCGCGCGGCGCATTCGGGATCGCCGGGTCGTCGAAATCCCAGTAGGGCACCTTGTCGCCAGGCAGGCGCGGATGGTGCATGAAGAAGGCCGCGATATTGTGCGCCTGCTGCAGGTATTCGGGTTTCTTCGTTTCGCGATACATCATGGTGTAGCCGTACAGGCCCCAGGCCTGGCCGCGCGCCCAGGACGAGGCGTCGGCATTGCCCTGCACCGTGACCTTGCCGCGCACCGCGCCGCTCGCGGGGTCGTAGTCGACCAGGTGGTAGCTCGAGTGATCGGGGCGGAAGTGGTGTTTCAGCGTGGTGTCGGCGTGCTGGATCGCGATCTCGCGGTAGCGCGGCTCTTTCGATGCCTGCGTGGCCCAGGTCAGGAGTTCCAGGTTCATCATGTTGTCGACGATGACCGGGAAGGCCCAGGTGCTGTTCTTCCACAGGTCCCAGGATTGAATGCTGCCGACCTTGGGATTGAAACGCGTGACCAGGGTGGTGGCGCCGGCCAGCAGGGCGTCGCGGTAGGCCGGGTTGTTGGTGAGGCGGTAGCCGTGGCCGTAGCTGGCGCCGAGCATGAAGCCGAGGTCGTGCTGGGTCTTGTCGAACTTGGCGGGGGCCATGCGCGCGGTGTAGTCCTCCGCGGCGGCGCGCCATGTTGCCTTGCCGGTGGCCTCGTAGAGGTACCACAGCGAGCCGGGGAAGAACCCGGAGGTCCAGTCCCTGACCTCGACCATCTTGACTTCGCCGTTTTCCAGCGTGCGCGGGAAGCCGGGCCTTGCCTGCACCTCCGCGAGCATCTTGCCATACTGCGAAGAGGCGACACCGATGCTTCGACGGATAAGCTGCGCGTTGGACTCGTCGGCGCTTGCCGCACTTGCCCCGCTGGCCAGCAAGACGCCAAGGACGAGCGCCTGTGGTGCGCCAAACCAGGAAATTCTCAACAGTTGCCGCATCTTGCCTGTCTCCTGTCATTTCTTTTAGTTATGGCAATCGTATTTCATAAGATAAGGCAAAGTCAACAAAATTAGGAAAACGCTTAACCTCGTTGTTTTACCTAGGATACATAGCGTTGTTAAGAATGGGAATGCAGATGCGGCTTGGGGTTGGCGGCGTGCGATACGTGGGCAGAGAGAAAACGTTTTGCTGGCGTTTTTTCGAGGATGGACTTAGTATTTCCACACCTTGCAGCCGTAAAACACACAACAGTATCGATCGTGGCCCGTCCGGCCATACAGGAGCCATTCATGTCTCATCGGGAAGCGGGAACCCCTGTCATCACCAGCATGCGCGTCATTCCGGTCGCCGGACGCGACAGCATGTTGCTGAACCTGAGCGGTGCTCATGCGCCATGGTTCACACGTAATGTGGTGGTGCTGACCGATAGCGCGGGCCACACCGGTTTAGGGGAAGTTCCAGGCGGAGAAAGCATCCGGCAAACGCTCGAGGATGCGCGTCCGCTGGTCGTCGGCCAGTACATCGGCAACTACAACGCGGTATTGAATGCGATGCGCCGTACCTTCGCCGAACGCGACGCCGGCGGGCGCGGCACGCAGACCTTCGACCTGCGCATCGCCATCCATGCCGTGACGGCGGTCGAGTCGGCACTGCTCGACCTGCTCGGGCACTTCATGAAGCTGCCTGTCGCGGCGCTGCTGGGTGAAGGCATCCAGCGTAGCGCCGTTCCCATGCTCGGTTACCTGTTCTACATCGGAGACCGCGGCAAGACCAGCCTCGATTATCGTGACGAACGGGATGCCGACTGCCCATGGTTCCGCTTGCGTAACGAAGAGGCATTGTCGCCTGAGGCGCTGGTGCGGCTGGCCGAGGCGGCGCATGCCCGCTACGGCTTCACGGACTTCAAGCTCAAGGGAGGCGTGCTGTCGGGCGATGCGGAGATGGACGCGGTAACGGCCCTCCACGAGCGCTTCCCGGAGGCGCGCATCACCCTCGATCCGAACGGCGCCTGGTCATTGCGCGAAGCGATCCGCCTGTGCCGCGACAAGCACGAGGTGCTGGCCTACGCGGAAGATCCCTGTGGCGCGGAAAACGGTTTCTCCGGGCGCGAAGTCATGGCGGAGTTCCGGCGCGAGACCGGCCTGCGCACCGCCACCAACATGGTAGCCACCGACTGGCGGCAAATGGCCCATTCCATCCAGCTGCAGTCGGTCGATATCCCCTTGGCCGATCCGCACTTCTGGACGATGCAGGGCTCGGTACGGGTCGCGCAACTGTGCGAGATGTTCGGCCTGACCTGGGGTTCCCATTCGAACAACCACTTCGACATCTCGCTGGCCATGTTCACGCACGTCGCCGCGGCGGCGCCGGGAAGGATGACGGCGATCGACACCCACTGGATCTGGCAGGACGGCCAGCGCCTCACCAGGGAACCGCTGCGCATCATGGACGGGATGGTCCAGCTTCCTTCCGAGCCCGGCCTCGGTATCGAGCTCGATCCCGGGCAGCTCGACGAGGCGCACCGGATGTACCAGGCGCTGGACCTGGGAGCGCGCAACGATGCGGAGGCGATGCAGTTCCTGATCCCGGGGTGGAAGTTCGACAACCGGCGCCCATGCCTGGTCCGCTAACTTCTAGAACAGGGTTTCGATGGTCATGCCGATGAAGACGAACCGGGTTCGCCGCCTGGGCGAACGATGGAAAAGCCCATGCGCAGGGGCGCTGGCCGCCCTCGTGCTGGTCACGCTTGCGGGTCCGGATGCGCGTGCGGCCGACGCCGATGCAGGCCAGCGGGTCGAGGCACTGCTGCGCCAGATGACGCTCGAGGAGAAAATCGGCCAGCTCAACCAGCTATCCGGGAAGGAGTTCAATACCGGTCCGGACAGCGATACGGTAAGGAATATCGAACGCGATATCCGGAGCGGCAAGATAGGCTCGATGCTGAACATCAAGGGCGCGGAGCAGACCCGGCGCGTGCAGGCCCTGGCCATGCAATCGCGCCTGCGGATCCCTTTGTTGTTCGGGCTCGACGTCATCCATGGTTACCAGACCGTCTTTCTCGTCCCCCTGGGCGAAGCCGCTTCCTGGGATCTCGAGGCGATCGAGGAATCGGCGCGCATCGCGGCGCGCGAAGCCGCGGCTTCGGGCATCCACTGGACCTTTGCGCCGATGGTCGATATCGGCCGTGATCCACGCTGGGGAAGGGTGATGGAAGGCGCCGGCGAAGACACTTACCTGGGCGCGCGCATCGCCGCTGCCCGGGTACGCGGTTTTCAGGGAGCACGGCTGGGCGGGCTGGCATCGGTAATGGCCACCGCCAAGCATTTCGCCGCCTATGGCGCGCCGGTCGCGGGCCGCGACTACAACGCGGTCGACATGAGCGAACAGCAGTTGCATGAGACCTACCTTCCCCCGTTCAAGTCGGCCCTCGACGCCGGCGCCGCCACCTTCATGAACGCCTTCAACACGCTGAATGGCGTACCGGCCACGGGCAGCGCCGCCCTGCAACGCGCGCTGCTCAAGGGCCAATGGGGATTCAAGGGTTTCGTCGTGAGCGACTGGGGATCGGTGCGCGAGATGGTCGTCCATGGTTTCGCGAACGACTTGCCGGATGCGGCGGCGAAGGCGCTCATCGCGGGAAGCGACATGGACATGGAAAGCAGTGCCTATTCCGCCCATCTTGCAAGCCAGGTGAAGAACGGGACAGTGGACCTTGCCCTGGTCGACGATGCCGTGCGGCGCATCCTCACCAAGAAGTTCGAACTGGGCCTGTTCGACGACCCCTACCGCTTCTCCGATCCCGCACGCGAAAAAGCGGCGTTGGGCGATCCTCGCCACCGGCAGGCGGCGCGCAGTACCGCTGCGAAGTCGATCGTGCTGCTCAAGAACGATGCCGGCAGCTTGCCCATCCGGCCCGGCGTCAAGTCGATCGCGGTGATCGGGCCGCTGGCCGACGCCAGGCGGGATCTCGAAGGCGGCTGGATCGTGCACTCGAATGCCGGCAAGATGGCAAGCCTGGTGGACGCCATACGCCAGCGCGCCGGGCAAGCCATACGGGTAAGCCATGCGCGCGGCTGCGACGTGGCATGCGCCAGCGCCGAGGACTTCGATGCCGCATTGAAGCTCGCTGCTGCGTCCGATATCGCCGTGCTGGCCGTCGGAGAAAGCTGGGACATGTCGGGCGAGGCGAAATCGCGCGCGCATCTCGGCCTGCCTGGGCGCCAGGGCGAGCTGTTCGACGCCTTGCGCGCGATCGGCAAGGCACCCATCGTCGTCGTGATTGCCGGACGGCCGCTCATCTTCGAGAACGTGGCCGACCACGCCCCCGCCATCCTGTACGCCTGGCATCCCGGCAGCGAGGGCGGCCATGCGATTGCCGACGTGTTGTTTGGGGATGTCAATCCGTCCGCCAAGCTGCCCATGACGTTTCCGCGCAATATGGGGCAGATTCCGATCAGCTACCAGCAATACCAGACGGGACGCCCGGTGCGAAGCGACGGCAACATCGTCTACAAGTCCGCCTACATCGATTCGCCCAACCTTCCGCGCTACGCGTTCGGCCACGGACTGAGCTACACCAGCTTCACCTACCGCGACCTGCGTGTATCCAGTACCAGCATGGCGCCCGATGGCCGCATCACGCTCTCCTTCGACCTGGTGAATAGCGGTGCGCGGGCCGGCGCCGAAGTCGTGCAGTTGTACCTGCGCGACCTGGTCGCCTCGACCGTACGGCCCTTGAAGGAGCTGAAGGGTTTCCAACGCATCGCGCTGCAGCCTGGCCAACAGCAACGCGTCAGTTTCACGATCGACCATGACACGCTGAGTTTCATCAACCAGCGACTCGAGCGTGTCGCCGAACCTGGACGCTTTGAACTGATGATCGGCAGCGCCTCGGACGATATCCGTTTGAAGCAATCGATCACGCTGTCGGGATCCCGATGAAACGCCGGCGTCACGGGTGGGGTTCCGTATTGTTGAGCATCGCACTGTTCTCCTGCGGTGCAGGCGCCAGGGCGGCGACGCCGGACGCATGCACGGTGCGCTCGCATGTCTTCGGCAGCCTGTCGTCCGGCGAGCAGGTGCTTGCTTACACCATGCGCAACCGGCACATCGAAGTCACGCTCCTCGATTACGGCGGCATCATTCATTCGATCAAGGCACCCGACCGTGCCGGCAATATCAGGAACGTCGTTCGTAACCTGGACGGGCTGTCCTCGTATGAGCGCAGGAGTAATTTCTCGAGCATCGTCGGACGCTTTGCCGGACGCATCAGCCAGGGCGGATTCACGCTCGATGGGGTGCGCTACCGGCTGGCCACGCGGCCGGACGGCATCTCGATCCATGGTGGACCACGGGGGTTTGGAAGCCGCTTGTGGGCTTCTAGCGAGACCGACTGCGGTGTTGCGCTGTCCTTGCACAGTCCCGACGGCGATAACGGCTTTCCAGGAAATCTCTCGGTGAAGGCACGCTACCAGCTTGCCGACAGGGAGCTGCGCATCAGTTACCAGGCCAGCACGGACAAGGCGACGGTGGTCAACCTGACCCATCACGCGTTTTTCAACCTGTCCGATTCTCCCGACGTGTATGGGCACATCCTGCAGGTCCATGCCGATGGCTGGCTGCCGACCGACAGCAAGCGGATACCTACCGGCCAGATCGCTCCCGTCAGCGGCGCCCTGGACCTGCGCGGTGGACGCAGGCTGGGCCCGGTCGTCAACGGCGACGACCAACGCGTCAAGCCAAGCAATGGACTGGATCACAGCTTCGTCCTGACAGGGACCCATGCCGCAACGCTGACGGATCCGGCGTCCGGCCGCACCCTGGAGGTGTTCACGTCCGAGCCGGGGCTGGTGGTATTTTCCGGGAACGGCTTCGACGGAAGCTTGCGCGATGCCGAAGGACGTCCCTTGTGGAAGGGCGGCGGCCTGGCGCTGGAAACCCAGCATTTTCCGGACAGTCCGAATATCCCCACTTTTCCCACGACCGTTCTCCGGCCAGGATCGACCTTGAGCAGCACGACGACTTTTCGATTCGGAACAAACTAGCCGGGCTTGTCAGCCATGCCGGTCCTGGCCGTTCAGTAGCGGTAGCTGGCACCCAGGTAGGCATAGCGCCCTGACGACAGGCCCGCCTGCCGGAGCAGGTCACCCGCGTGCATCTCTTCATAGTTCATGAACAGTGTCCATCGCGGCGCGATCGACCACGAGGCCACGAGGCGCACGATGCTGCCCACCTCGCGACCCCGGAGGGATTGGGTGCCGGCGTACGGCCGCATGCCCCCGGCGTAAGCGGCATCTCCCTCCTTCAGCCGTTGCACGAGGCCGTATTCCACCGAGAGGCTGGAGCGCGCGCCCGGCGTGAAGCTCAGGCCAGGTGCAAGCATGACCATGTTACTCAGGCTCAGGAATTGCCCTTCCCCGAGATAGCTCGAGCTGGCGTATAGCTGGTTGAAGGTCCTGAGCTTGCTTGTACCGGTACTTCCACCTCCCGATGCCGCATCGACGCGCACGGTGAGACGCGGCTTCCAGGCGTCGCGCGACAAGCCAAGGCTTTGCACGGTAAACACGCCCCATGCGTCGATATCGCGGCCGAGCGCCTTGCCGCTTTGGTGAGCGGCAGTCCAGTCGAAGCGCAGATCCCCTTGCCGCCCCCAGACCCGCAGGCCGAGTGTGTCGCGTTCGTCCAGCCCCGTGCGTCCGCCCACGCGGGCATGCGCGTTGTCGGTGCGATACCAGAATGGTTCGGCATAGCGGGTGTTTCCGCTGCCTGCAGCAAGCTGCACGCTCCCGTTCACCCCGCTCAAGCGTTCCCCGCTGTCGGGCGCTTCATCCAGGCCGCCCCGTCCCAGGCGCGTGGCGCGCAAAGCAAAGGCGCCGAAGCGGGCCTTGTTTCCGTGCACGTACAGGCGCACCCCGTTCCAGCTGCGATGCAGGTTGGGGCCATCGCTCAGGCTGATCAGCTGACGGGGCCCGTCGGCGAACTCCTGGCGCCCGAGCATCGTTCCTATCAACAGGCCGCCGGAGGTGAATCGTGCATCGAGCAGGGCCTGTTGCACCGAGAGCGCATTCTGGAAATTCGCGCCCGCGATATCGCGCTGGCCGCGCACCTGGGCAGTTCCGGCTTCACCATAGAAGCGAATGCTCTGGTTGAGCCGCAGCTCGGCGCCAACGATGCCGCGCAACAAAACCTGTTCATGATCCTGGCCGTGCTGAAGCCGGGCGTTGCGGACCGTATCGGCGCGGAGCCTGCTTTCGCCGCTGAGCGTCAGCACAGCCGGGCCGCCCAAGGGTAGCGCCTTGAAAAACGGCGCTCGCCCGGCCTCGCGCATGCCGCGCCAGTCTTCGGCCCAGCGACTGGCCATCAGGCCATTGCCCAGTTCCGGCCCCCATCCGGCCGCCGTCACAGGAAAGGGGGCGGCCGGCGTCGGGGCCGTCTTGCCGGCTGCGGCTGCGTCTTCGACTGCAGCGGGCGCCGCGGCGCATGCGGCCGACATGGTCGCGACACAGGTCCATAAGGCGAGCCGGGCAGACAACAGACTTCGTTTGCAGGACATCACGGCATCTCCTTCAACGTGCGCTGCTGTTCCAGCCCCTTGCCGGCGGCCGGATGAAGAGAGCGTGCGATCACGATGGCGATGAGCACCAGCCCGGTGGCGACGGCATAGGTCAGCTGCATCCCATCCGCCACGGCGCCCGGGGTGGCCCGTGCCATGTCGTGGGAGCCGACACCGAAGGCGAACAGGGCTCCCATCAGGGAAGCGCCTGAAACCAGGCCCAGGTTGCGCGACAGGCTGAGCAGTCCTGAAATGACGCCGCGCTTGTCCGGGGCGACGTCGATCATGACCGCAGTGTTGTTGGATGCCTGGAAGAGCCCATAGCCAGCGGTAATCAGTACCAGGGGCAGCACATACGCCCAGCTTCCCAAGTCCACGTCCAGTAAAGCGAGCCCGAGGGTGCCGAGCGCCATGACATGCAAGCCGAGCGCCGTCATGCGATGGCTGCCAAAGCGGTCCACCAGGCGTCCGGCCGGCATGCCCACCAGCGCCGCGACCAAAGGTCCGGTCGACATCAGGGCGCCAACGCTTGCCGCCGGGAGTGCCATGGTCCGGGAAAGGTAGAACGGTCCAACCACCAGGGTCGCCATCACGACGTTTGCTACAAGGGCGCTCATGACAAAGCTTCTTCCCAGTCGCGGGGCGCGTAGGGCGCTGATCTCGATCAATGGGGAAACCGCGTAGGCTTCCACGCGCGCAAACAACACGGCGCCCAGGAGCGCGGCAATCAGCAGCAGGATATTGACGAGACCAAGCATGTCCTTGCCTGCTGTCATTGCAAACGAAAAGGAGATCAGCGAAAGCGCGAGAATGATCGTGCCGAGGTGATCGAATTTCACCCGTCGCGCTTCTGGCACCGTGCCCGGACGCGGAAGGCAGCGTTTCGCAAGCAGCACGGTGAGCAGCCCGATCGGGAGCTTGACCAGGAAAATCGCCTGCCAACCGTAGTGGGCAATCAGCAGGCCGCCCAATGACGGTCCGAGGGCCGTACCGAACGCGGACATCGTTGCCAGCAATCCCATCGCGCTGCCGGTCTTAGCCTTGGGCACTGCTTCGCTGACCAGTGCCATCGACAGGGCCATCATGACGGCAGCGCCCAGCCCCTGAACTACGCGTCCGACGAGAAGCAGGATAAACGACGGCGCGAGCGCACACAGCGCGGAGCCGATCATGAATACGACGATGCCCGTGAGCAGTACCGACCTGCGCCCGATCAGGTCACCGAGTCGTCCCAGGCTGACGATCGAGGCCGTGATTGTGAGCAGATAGGCGAGCACGATCCATTGCACGTGCTGGAACGGCGCTGCAAACGCTTCTGCCAGCGTAGGCAGGGCAATGTTGGCGATGCTTGTGCCGAGTGAGGGCAGCAGCATCGTCAGCGACAGGCAGGCGAGCGCCAGCCGGGAGTTCGCCGGACCTGCCTCGTCGGAGGCGACTATCAATGTGGTTTTCATCGGATCGATCCGTTCTTGTTGGTCGAAACCCTATGGTATGCTCGCCTGATATCTGCCGATAGACGCAGCATTTGCATGTTATTCGTGCGTTCAACGCTAGTTCACGGGGGCCGTCATCATGTCCACACCCGATTTCAATCTGCTTGTCACCCTCGATGTGCTGTTACAGGAGGGAAGCGTTGCCCGGGCCGGACGCCGGCTGCATCTCAGCCCATCCGCCATGAGCCGCGCGCTGGCACGCTTGCGCGAGACGACGGGCGACCCGCTTCTGGTACGCGCCGGCCGGGGCCTGGTACCTACGCCGCGTGCGCTGGAACTGCGCGATACGGTGAGCCAGCTCACGCAGGACGTCGAAGCGGTGCTTCGGCCGGCCAAGGTGCTGGACCTGCAAAAGGTGAACCGGACCTTTACCCTACGGACCAGCGATGGGTTCGTAGAAAATTTTGGGTCAGCGCTGCTCGCACGCGTCGCTACCGACGCCCCTAGGGTCGTATTGCGCTTCGTACAGAAGGTGGACAAGGAAAGTGCCGCATTGCGCCAAGGACTGGTGGATCTGGAAACAGGCGTGCTGAGCGAAGAAACCGGCCCCGAAGTGCGGCTGCGCGCCCTGTTTCGGGATCGTTTCGTTGGTGTCGTTCGCCACGGCCACCCGCTCACCCAGGGCAAATTAACCCCGGCTAAATATGCCAACGCCCGACATGTGCTGGTGTCGCGCCAGGGCAGGCGCACCGGCCTGGTCGACCAGGTGCTGGATGGACTTGGGCTGGAAAGAAAGATTGTGGCGACGGTAAGCGGGTTTTCGGCGGCACTGGCGCTGATACGGGGATCGGATCTGGTTACCACCGTGCCCAAGCGACATACCAGCAGCCTCCGTGCCGACCTGCATGCGTTCGACCTACCGTTCGAGACGCCACCCCTTACCGTCAGCATGCTCTGGCACCCGCGCATGGACGCGGATCCCCTTCATCGCTGGTTGCGTGCTTGTGTTCATGAACTCTGCGCAGGCGAGACCGGACCTGCATAGCAGACTACTGGACCGGACCCCGCGTGCGCTCATGGCGTTTGCGTCAGGAATGGATTGCGCCCGGCGCTCCTTGTGCCACACCGACCCCGCACGTATTCTGGATTTCCAGAATGAGGCCGAGTAGAAAAATCGATCCGCTGAAGTGTCAAAGGCGATTCGCGCTCACTCGACACTTGTCCGCGTCGGGCCAGAAAGGAAGCAGAATGATGGTGCGTAAACTGTTCATGGGGAATGATGGCCTAAGGCATGGCTGGTGGATCCTGATTTTCTATGTACTCCTCGGTATGAGTGTCGCCGGCCTTGTCCAGTTAGCGCCCGAAGGGCGGGTCCCCGAGTCATGGCAGCTTGTCGCCGTAGTGGTGGTGACATTGCTGGTGCAGTTCTTGCGCCGTTGCCCGGTTTTCGAGGTGACCGGCTTTCCGAATGGACAGTGGTGGCGACAGCTGGCGGCCGGTGCTGCCATCGGCACTGGGCTGTGGCTTCTGACGACCATGACGCTATTGGTGAGCGGCGCGACCCGAATCGGCATCTCACCGCACTACAGCATCGTTACCGCAGGAGTGGCTGCGCTCGTGTATGCGGCAGTGTTGGAAGAACTGCTTTTCCGTGGTTTCGTATTCCAGCGCCTTCGCGACGGAC
This sequence comes from Telluria sp. ZB4P34, assembly GCF_059686055.1. Classification (NCBI taxonomy): domain Bacteria; kingdom Pseudomonadati; phylum Pseudomonadota; class Betaproteobacteria; order Burkholderiales; family Oxalobacteraceae; genus Telluria; species Telluria sp. ZB4P34. The sequence goes on from NZ_JCASIF010000019.1 coordinate 60,218, forward strand.
TCGGCCCGAATGCAGCTCTGCTCATCAGTTCATCGCACTTCTTGTTGGTGCACATGAACAATCAGGGCATGAGCGGCGTCATCCGATGGATCGCCATGCTCAATATTTTCATCGCGTCGCTGGCATTCGGGCTGGCATACCTGCGCACGGGTTCGCTTGCCCTGCCAATCGGCATGCATGTCTTCGCCAATCTCGTTCAAGGCCCTGTTCTCGGCTTCGGCGTGAGCGGAAGCGAGACTGCGCACTTGTTGACGCAGTCGCTTTCAGGACCGGACTGGCTCACCGGCGCCGGCTTCGGTCTGGAAGCCAGCGTGCCTGGGACCATCTGCATTGCAGGAGTGGCCTTGCTCCTGTGGCGGTATCGCGCCCCACGCGTCGGACGCACAGGTCTCGTAGACGACTCCATCGCCGAGCGCTGAACCAGTTTGAATAGTTGCTTAAGTAAATCAAAGATCGTGGCAAATTGTTAAAGTCGTAACAATGTGTATGCCGAAGCTCTCGGTGTGCATAGATTTTGAGCTTCAACATGGATCACTGTTCAGATCGAGCGACGAGATAATAAAGGCTTATCTCTACAGTGCATGTGCAATCAATGCTGGGTACTTTCTTTACGTCGATTTGCGTGCCGGCGTTCACAGGTTGTCTCTTTTCCCTCCTATCCACACGTCTTCCGCTGACGAACCCAGGCCGGATTTCGGTTGACTTCCCAATTGAACAAACTTATCTTAATTTCATCGATGAGCGGCCTAACCCGCTGCTTTCTTGACAATTTTCAATTCTTGCGGTGACGCGGGGAAGCATTGTGACTTCTCCCGGGAAGCGTTTGCGCGATCTTCCTTCATACCCTGTTGCCGCCTTGATGAACCGATGTCCGGGCCACCGCGCCAGCGGCGCCTGGCACTGACGCTCGCCGCGTCGTGCCCTTCGCCCGGTCGAATGGAGGACGCATGAACGTGTTAATGGTAGGTGCAGGCAATGCAGGATGCGCGCTCGGCGCGATCCTGGCGCAGGACGGGCACCGGGTCGCCTTGCTCAAAACCTCACACTCGCTGCATGACCAGAATTTCGATACCGTGCGCGAAACCCGCACGATCAAGCTCATCAGCAATCCCAAAGGCGGCGAGACCAGCACCGCGTCGATCGCCCTGGCCACCCGCGACGTCGACGAGGCCTTCGCCGAGACGCCGGACGCCATCATCATCACCACGCAAACCCAGTGCCACGCCGAGATCGCCGCGCTGATCGGGCCCTACCTGAAGGCGCACCAGCTGGTGCTGCTGGCGCCGGGCTACATGGGTTCCTGCTATTTCCTGCCCTACCAGGAAAAGGAGGGCTTCCTGCTGGCCGAAGGCGAAAGCCTGCCCTACGACGCGCGCATCGTCGAGCCCGGCGTGGTCAATGTCCTGTTCCGCAACACGCGCAACGCCCTCGCCTTCCTGCCGCGCGATCGCGCCGCCGAGGGCCTGGAACGCGCCGCCCGCCTGTTCCCGACCTATGTCGCCACGCGCAGCAACGTAGTCGAGTCCGCGATGCACAATCCGAACCTGATCGTGCACACCATCGGCACCCTGCTGTCGGCCAGCCGCATCGAACATTCGGAGGGCGAATTCTGGATGTACCGCGAGGCCTTCACCCCCTCGGTCCTGAATCTGCTGTACAAGCTCGACGCCGAAAAGAACGCCGTCATCGCCGCCACCGGCGGCAAGCCCTCGCCCTATTTTGACGAGTGCAAGTTCCGCAACGAAGAGGACCTGTCGCAGCCCTCGATTTCCGTGTTCCGCCGCTATGCGCGCGAAGGCGGCCCGAAAGGCCCGACCACGCTGCAGACCCGCTTCATCACCGAGGACGTGCCGATGGGCCTGGCGCTGCTGTCCTCGATCGGCCGCCTGATGGGCGTGCCGACGCCGACCGCCGACGCCCTGACCGTCATCGCCAGCGGCCTGCTGGACCGCGACTTCGCCGCCGAGGCAAGGACCCTGGAAGCACTCGGGCTGGGCGACAAGTCGCCGGAAGAGTTCAAGCGCGTGCTGAACGGGTGAGGCCATGACGATCCACGACCTGCTCGCCAAACCCTACTACGCCTGGCGCCGCTACATCCCGAGCCGCGTGCTGTACCACCCCGACTTCTTCGGCGTCCTCGACATGCTGTCGAAGGACCAGGCCGCCATTGCCGAACTGGCCGAGGGGCGGCTGCGCAAGATCCTCGTGCACGCGCTCGAACACGTGCCCTACTACCAGCGCAGCGTCAGGCTGAGCGTCGAGGAAGCGAGGAACGAACCCGTGCACGAGGTATTGGCTGCCTTCCCCTTCCTGGCCAAGGAAGAAGTGATGTCGCAGCAGCGCGACTTCCTCGACCGCCGCCTCGACCCGGAAAAGCTGATGTATGCGACCAGTGGCGGCTCGTCCGGGCAGGGCATCGGCCTGTGGCGCACCAAGCGCCTGGCCGACATCGAAAAAGCTTTTTTCACCCACGAGTGGGGCAAGCTCGGCTTCTCCTTCGACAAGTCGCGCATCCTGCGCATCGGCGCCGATGCACGCCGCCTGGCGCACGAGGAACCGGTGCGCGTGGTCGGCAACCGCCTGATGCTCTCGCCCTATCACATCCACGAACAGCACAAGGCGGCCATCGTCGAGGCCATCAAGCGCTTCCGGCCGGAGTACGTGCACGGCTACCCGAGTTCGGTGACGGCGCTGGCGGAACTGGTGCAATCGGGCGAACTCGACGTGCAAGTGAAGGCCGTGCTGCTGGCGTCCGAACCGGCGACGCCGGCGCAGCTCGCCGCGACCCGCCGGCTGTTCGGTGCGCCGGTGTCGCTGAATTACGGCCTCTCGGAGCGCACCAACCTGGCCTTCCTGCAGGTCGACGACCAGGGGACATCCGATTACCGGTTCCAGCCGCTGTACGGCCATAACGAGAACCGCATGGATGGCGAGCGCCCCGAGATCGTCGGCACCTCGCTGTGGAACGACGTGATGCCCTTGATCCGTTACCGGACCAATGACTATGGGCTGATCGGTGCGGATGGCCGCTGCCAGGGCATCGAGGGCCGCGGCCACGAATTCCTGGTGGACCGGAACGGCAAGCGCATTCCGGGACTATCGATCGTCATCGACGAAGTCACCTGGGACTTCGTGCGCCTGTACCAGGTGCGGCAGAAGAAGCAGGGAGAAATCACGCTGGCCGTGGTGCCGCGCCACGGCAGCCTGAATGACGAACAGCGCGCCTTCGTGCTGGACGCCCAGCAGAAACGCTGGGGTGGTTTCTTCGACATCTCGCTGCAGGAAGAGAGCGATATTCCGCTGGCGGCGAACGGCAAGCGCAAGCTGGTGGTCAATTCCCTCAACGTTTGAGCCGTGGTGTCCCCGGCGGCTTATGCTGGCGGACGCACCAGGGCAGCGCTGCGCAGGTAAGGGTCTTCGGTGCCGATGCAGAGGACAGGTGCGCCGCGCTCGAGCGCGTAGTGTCGTGCCAGCGCCAGTACCGTCAGGAAGGGCACGGCGCCGCAGCTTCCACTGCCGAGGCCAATGCGGGTGATGTCGTCCGCGGCATCGACCTGTGGAAGTGCCGGAGCGCTCAGGCCCGTCAGTTCCCGCACGCGCTTGGGACGGTGTGCGGTGTCGGCGACGACCATGCCGATCCGAGAGATATCCACAGCCGCCGTCTTGCCGAGCTGTTCGACCAATTCCAGCAGCGGCGCCGAATCGACAGGGCGGGCGTCGTCGGCCGAGGTGTCGCGGCGGCGTTCGCTGACGGGGCCCAGCAGCGTGAACTCCGCGCCATTGTTCTTCGGAGAGGTGAACCTGCAGGCCTTGGCTGGACAGCCAATCGGCGATCTCGTCCTGCAGCGCATCATCGTGCGCGTCCTCGCTGCGCGCCGTCATCACGCGGAAGCCATTGTCATCGACAAGTTCCTTGTCCAGGTCCGCGCGCGCTGCGTTATCGGCAATGGCGCTGGCGAGCTCTTCAGCCGATGTGCCGTGCGGGGACCGCAATGCCGTGGCGACGATCGCCAGCATCGGTGTAGCGCCTGCTGCATCAGTCGGCGACGCGGACGAAACGGGTAGGGAGCTGCTGGCAGCAATGGACGCGGCACGGGCCACGATGAACCTCCGACTGCCCCATAGCGCTAACAGTACGCCCAAGGGCAGGAGGAACAGGACCAGTGCCAGTTCGCCGGTTCCGGGATCCTCGTCTGTCTGGCGCCAGTACCATGATGCGATTGCCCAGCAGACGATAAAGGTCGTGATAACAATTGCGCCTTGTTTGAACCACGCGGCAGTCAAGCGTGCCGGGGTTGTCGTCGTTGTTGTCATGTTCGCCATTCAAACCCTGTCGATCCTTGCCTGCTGGCCGGCGACCAGCTTGGTGGCGCAGGCAATCTCCTGCGCCGCCTTCATGCGGCGACAGCCAGCAATTCGAGCCGCAGTTCCTTCATGCCGGCCGGGACGTAGATCGAGATCGATTGCGCCTTGAGCATGCGCTCGTACATCGCTCCCTTCGCTTCCAGCACGAAGTAGCAGGTTTCGGGACGCACCGGCACCGCCGCAGGGAGCTGGGGTGCGTACTGCAGGCGCACACCCGGCAGCGCCGACAGCACGAATTTCTCGACGTCGTCCGGCGCGCCCACCTTGAAGCGCAGCGGCACCACGTCCACCAGCTCGACGGCGGGAATCGCGGCCGACACCGCAATATAGAAAGTGGTGCGCTCGTCGATCTTGCCCGAGTCGAGCGCCCCGATGTGGTAGGACGGCCGCACTTCGTTGAGGGCGATGGCAAAGTATTTCGAGGAGATCACCGTGTCGAGCAGCTCGCGGATAATCGTGTGCAGCTTGGCGAAGCCCGGGCCCGGGTCGTTGTGCTGGTAGACCGGCAGGTCGGACAGCAGCCAGCTCCTGGAGAAGGTCATCAGGCCCCCGGCCACGTCGAGCAGCTGCTCGAACAGGCGCTCCGGGTGCAGCGCCGGATGGTTGAAATGGTGGGTCAGCGTCGCGTAGGCCGAGCTGGCCGTGTGCAGCAGCCAGAACGAGGACATGTCGCCCGAGCGGAACTCCACCACGTTGCGGCTCGGCTCGCGCTGGTGGCCGTACAGGGCCGCCGTCTTGGCCTGCAGCGCGTCGAGCAGGCGCCGCAACTGCTGGAACAGCACCGGCGCCGCGCCCACCGACAGCGTCGGCGGGATGAAACTGTCGTCCATCTCGAAGCCGCCGGTGGACGCGCGGCGCAGCCGCAGCAGCGGGAAGTGGACATAGGAATCGCGCGGCTCGGCCTCGGACACCAGCCGCACCGCCTTGTTCAGGTAGGCCAGCTGCACCGGCGCGGCTTGCGTGTACAGGTCGGGCGTGTCCTGGTTGGCCTGCACGAAGCGCGCCGTATTGCTGGCCTGCCCGGGCGGCGTGAAATTGCCGGTGAAGGGTTTCATACCGGGCAGGGCCACGTAATAGGTGATGCCCTGCGTGGAGGGCGGCAGCAGGCCCAGGTCCACCGCCTCGGGCAGCGCATCGATCTCCGGCGCGTCGACCAGCTCGCCGTCCTGGAAGCGCACCGATAGGGCCAGCAGCCGCAGCATGCTGTTGGCCAGGGCCTCGCGGTCGACCTGCAGCGCCTCGACGCCCCAGGCATAGGGGTGCACTGCCTTGATGCTCTTGTGGAGGCACTGCTCGTGGTAATGGTCTTGCCGCTGGAAGTGCTGCGGCCGCAATAACAGGCCTTCGCCCCAGAGAACCTTGCTGGTCATGTCTCCGCCCCTTGTTTGTGGATGACTCTCCAGAAACCATAACAAGTGGAAAGGGTTACCTATGTGAAGTTGATCAAAGGTTGGTGCCGGCTGGCATGGCAACATCGCATTTCGTTTTCGCCATCCACAAGGCAGGGCAGGAGGGGAGCCTGATGAAGGGATACACGCCGGGGTTGTTCGACCGTCTGCTGGGTATGCCGAACCGCGGGCCGGGTGCAGGCGCCGCCAGGCAGGCGGCGCAGCGGCTGACGATCGAAGAGCTGAAGGACACGGTGGCGCGCGATCTCGAGTCCCTGCTCAATACGCGCTCGACCATCAGGGACGAGGCGCTCGAGGACTATCCGGAGTGCGCACGTTCGATGGTCAGCTACGGCCTGGGCGACTTCGCCGACCTGTGCCTTTCGAGCCCGACCGACCGCGCCGCCATCTGCGCCAGCATCGAAAAGGCGATCGCCTGTCATGAGCCGCGCCTGCGCAACGTGCGCGCCAGCCTGGACCTGCACGGCGACTCGGTCAACCGCCTGAACTTCTCGATCACGGCCGTGCTGGTGGCGAGCGTGTCGCAGGAGCCGGTGAATTTCGATGCGGTGCTGACGCCCTCGACCCTGCAGTACAGCATCAGCAAGGCCGGCAAGGGCGCGCGCCCCGCGCTGGCTCACTCGGGTGGACAGTAAGCATGGAACAGATGCTGCCGTATTACGAAAGCGAGCTCGGTTACCTGCGCCGCAACCTGCGCGAGTTCGCCGAACGCTACCCGCGCATCGCGGGGCGCCTCCTGATCAGCGGCGAAGTCTGCGAAGACCCGCATACCGAACGCATGATCGAATCGTTCGCCCTGCTCAACGCGCGCATCGCCAAGCGCCTGGACGACGACTATCCCGAGTTCACCGAAGCGCTGTTCGAAGTGCTGTATCCGCACTACCTGCGCCCTTTCCCCTCCTGCTCGATCGCGCGCATGGACGCCGGCGTGGCGGCCCAGCAGGCCGGCGCCGGCGTCATCGCGCGCGGCACCCAGCTGGGCACCCGCCCGGTGCGTGGAGCGGCCTGCACCTTCCGCACCGTGTATCCGGTCGCGGTGGCGCCGCTGGCGCTGACCCGCGCCGTTTTTTCCGCCATCATCGACGCGCCTGAGGCGGTGCGCCTGCCGGGCAACGCCACGTCCAGCATCAGCTTGACGATCGCCTCTACCTCCGAGCAGGGGGCCATCTCGCAGCTTGACCTGCCCCTGCTACGCGTCTTCCTCGACGGCGAACCTTCGTTCTGCGCCGCCCTGCGCGACGCCATCTTCATGCGCGGTGTCGCGGCCTACATCGAGGCCGACCACAGCGGGCGCTGGACGCCGTTGGCTGCCATTCCGGTGCAGCCCGCCGGCTTCGGCGACGACGAGTCGCTGATCGACTTCCCGGCGCGCTCGCATGCCGCCTACCGCCTGCTCACCGAGTACTTCTGCTTTCCCGAGAAATTCAATTTCATCGACATCGACCTGCGCGCATTGGCCGCACACGCGCCCGGCGCGCGCACATACACCCTGCACCTGGCCTTGAGCGGCCTGCGCGCCGACTCGAACCTGGCGCGCATGCTCGGCACCCTGTCCACCAACAACGTGCTGCTGGGCTGCACGCCGGTGATCAACCTGTTCCGCCAGCGCGGCGAACCGATCCGCGTCACCCACACCACGGCCAGCTATCCGGTGCTGGCCGACGCCCGGCGCGCCTTCGCTTACGAGGTTTACGCCATCGAGTCGCTGAACCTGGTCCGGCAGACGCCGCAGGGCGAAACGCTGGTGCAGTTCCGCCCCTTCTATGCGCTGAAGCACGCGCAGACACCGGAAGACGCCGGCCACTACTACGCCATCCGGCGCGACGAAGCGCTGGCCGACAACAGCCCCGGCTTCGAGACGCAAGTGGCGCTCGTCGACATCGACTTCGACCCGGCCGAGGTGGAAACCGACACGCTCAACATCGAGCTCACCTGCACCAACCGCGACCTGCCGGCCCTGCTCCCCTATGGCCAGCAGGGCGGCGACCTGTTCCTCGAAGGCGGTTCGAACGAACGCGCCATTTCCTTCCTGCGCAAGCCCACCGCTTCCCATCGCTTCGGGCGGGGGCGCGGCGCCCACTGGCGCCTGATCTCGCACCTGGCGCTGAACCACCTGTCGCTGGCCGACGGCGGCGTCGAGGCCTTTCGCGAGATGCTGGCGCTGTACGACCTGCCGCGTTCACCATCCTCGCAGCGCCAGATCGGCGGCATCAAGGCGATTGCCCAGCGTCCCACCACGGCCTGGCTGGCCGGCAATCCCTTCACCTGCCTCGTGCGCGGTGTCGAGGTGCGCCTGAGCATCGACGAGGAAGCCTTCGTGGGCAGCGGCATCCATGCGTTCGCCCAGGTGATCGAGCGTTTCCTGGCCCTGTACGTACATGCCAACAGCTTTACCCGGCTGGTGATCGTATCGAGCAAATCCGGAGAGGACTTATTCACATGCCAGCCCCGCAGCGGCGAATTGAGCCTGCTGTAATCGAGCGCCTGTTCCGCGAGCCCTACCGCTTCGAGTACTTCCAGGCGGTGCGCCTGCTCGAGCTGTGGCTGCGCCGCCGCGGCAAGCCGGCGCAGGGCCTGGTGGCGCAGTTCCTGCGCTTCCAGAACTCGGTGTTGCTGGGCTTCCCGCCCAGCCAGGTCGAGGCCATCCATGCCGAACCAGGCGATATCGACGCCCAGCCGGCGGCCCTGGCCGCGGCGCTGGACAAGGGCGCGCTCCGTTACGTGCGCCTGACGCCGTCCTTCATGGGCCTGCTGGGCGGGCACGGCGTGCTGCCCCTGCACTACACCGAGCGCATCGCCGAGCAGCAGTCGCTCGACAAGGGCGAACCCGAGGCGGAAGGGGCGCGCGCCTTCCTCGACACTTTCTCGAACCGCACACTGGCGCTGTTCTACGAAGCCTGGCGCAAGTACCGGCTGGCGCTGCAGTACCAGCTCGACGGCCACGACGCCTTCCTGCCCCTGCTCCTGAGCCTGGCCGGGCTGGGTGGCGGCGCGCTGCGGCGACGCCTGTCGGGCAGCGAGGACGGCGCGGTGCTGGACGAATCGATCGCCTATTTCGCGGCCTCCGTCCGCCATCGGCCTGCATCGAGCGTGCAACTGGCGCGCGTACTGTCGGATTACTTCGGCCAGCAGGTCGTGGCCGAGCAGTTCGTCGGCTGCTGGTACGAGGTGCCGCCCGACCAGCAAAGCATCCTGGGCGGCGACAACCCCGTGCTCGGGGGCGGCGCGATCGCCGGGGCGCGGGTGTGGCAGCGCGACCTGCGGCTGCGGCTGGTGGTCGGGCCGCTGGACCGGGCCGGCTTCAACGACTTCCTGCCGGGCGGACTGGCGGCGCGCGCCCTGCGCAGCATGCTGGCGCTGTTTACCGGCCTGTCGCTCGAATACGAGGTGGAACTGGTGCTGCTGGCAGCCGACGTGCGCAACGTGCGCCTGGAAGGCGAGGACGGCAGGCTGGGCTGGGATGCCTACCTGGTCGAGGGATTGCAGACCGAGGACCGGCGCGACGTGCGCTACGAATTAAGCTTGTCGTAGGGTGGTCGGCTCTGCCGACCGCGCGGTGATAGTTTGCGGGTGATGTGACGTAGAGGCTTGTTCATGCCGGTTTGAACGCGCGGTCGGCGAAGCCGACCACCCTACCTGTTACTTAGCTCGCTTTCCAGGTCGACCCGCAGCGTGGCGGCGTTCGGCGTCAGCCCGCGGTCGCCGGGCGTGTAGAAAATGCCGGGCAGGACGCCGTCTTCCTCTAGCTGGGGCAGCAGGTCGGTCATCAGGTCGTCCAGCGGGAAGGCTTGCGGCTCGTAGCCGTCCCATTCGAATTCGGCGCACAGGTCGGCGAATTCGCTGGCCGGCCACATGGCGAAGACCAGGGTGCCGTCGTCGGTTTTCGCCAGCGCCCAGCCATCGCGGTACAGTCCCCACACCTCGCCGGTATCGGCCACCTGCTGCACGAAGCGCCCGTAGCGCTGCTGCGCGGGCAGGGTGACCACGTCCGCCAGCTGCTGCGCGCCGAGCTTGATTGCTGAAAGTGTTTGCTCGCTCAAGGTGTTCACCAGATCGGTTGTCGGCATCCATGCCATCGCGGAAAGGATACGCCACATCGCAAATCCATGGCGCAGGCACGCCCCGCCCCCATGCGGCGATTACCTGGCCGCCTGGAACGAAGCCGACGCCGCCGCACGCCATGCCCAGGTCACGACGCCACGGTGCACGAACTGCGGCTGGAATGCTTCTTCCCGGCGGATGCGGAAAGCCGGCAATGCTTCGAGGCGCAGGCCTGCTGAAGATCACTGAGGATAAGATGGGAGCTTATCCACAAGACCCCTGCCGCGATGTCCCTCGATGTATTGTCCTTCGGCCGCATGTCCGGCCTGTTTGTTGTCACCGCCGTCGCCGAGCTGCTCGGCTGCTACCTGCCCCTGCTGTGGCTGAGCGGGAAGGGTTCCGCCTGGCTGCTGGCGCCGGCCGCCCTCAGCCTGGCCGCCTTCGTCTGGCTCCTGAGCCTGCACCCGGCCGCCAGCGGCCGCGTCTACGCCAGTTACGGCGCCGTGTACATCGCCACGGCGCTGGCATGGCTGTATGTCGTGGACGGGATCAAGCCGGTGTGGAGCGACTACGCCGGGGTGGCGCTGGCGCTGGCCGGCGCAGCCTGCATCGCCCTCGGCCAGCGCCAGGGCTGAACGGCGTCAGGCCGCCAGCTTGGCCAGCAGTGCCTGCACCACGTCCAGCTGCACCGGCTTGGTCAGGTGCCGGTCGAAGCCGGCCTCGTTCGACTTGAGGCGGTCGCTCTCGGCGCCCCAGCCGGTGAGGGCGACCAGGGTCATGTCTTGCAAGCCGCCTACCTGGCGCATGGCGCGGGCGGTGTCGTAGCCGTCCATGCCCGGCATGCCGATGTCGAGGAAGGCCACCTGGGGACGGAACTCCTTCGCGGCTTCCAGCGCCTCGGGGCCGTCGTGCGCCACCCGGGTGACGTAGCCGCAGGCTTCCAGGATCATCGACAGCGTCATGGCGGCATCGACGTTGTCGTCCACCACCAGGATCTTGGTGCCTTCGCCCGCCGCCTCGCCGGGGTCGTCGCTTGCCGGTTCAGCGGCCGCGTCCGCCGGACCGCCGGCGAGCGGCAGGCGCACGGTGAACACGCTGCCGGCCTGTGCGCCGCCGCTGGCGGCCGATACCGCGCCGCCATGCATGTCCACCAGCCGGCGCACCAGCGACAGGCCGATCCCGAGGCCGCCCTGCGAGCGCTCCAGGTGGTGGCCGATCTGGCTGAACATCTCGAATACGGAAGTCAGTGCATCCTGCGGAATACCGACCCCGTTGTCGGAGACGGCGATTACGGCCTCCTGTCCGTCGGTGCGCAGCGACAGGCCGATGCGCCCACCCGCCGGGGTGTACTTGGCTGCGTTGTTGAGCAGGTTGGCCACCACCTGGGCGATGCGGTTCACGTCGACGTCGGCCGCTACTATGCCGTCCGGCACCTCCACCGAGAGTTCGTGCCGGCCGTTCTCGATCAGCGGCAGGCTGGTTTCGACGGCGCTGGACAGCACGCTGCGCAGGTCGGCGCCTTCCTTCCTGAGTTCCAGCTTGCCGCCGCTGATGCGGGCGATGTCGAGCAGGTCGTCGATCAGGTGCACCATGTGGCCGACCTGGCGTTCCATCACCTCGCGTACCCGCGCCATCGACGCGGCGTCGTCGCCCTTCAGGCGCATCACGGACAGGCCGCTGCGGATCGGCGCCAGCGGGTTGCGCAGCTCGTGCGCCAGCGTGGCCAGGAACTCGGTCTTGCGCTGGTCGGCCTGGGCCAGGTCCTTGGCCAGGCCGAGCAGGGTCGCCTCCGACTGTTTGCGCGCCGTGATGTCGCTGAACAGCAGCGCCACCTTGTTGCTGTCCGCCCCGCCCAGGCGGGTGGCGTATACGTCGAACCAGCGGCCCATGGCCGGGGCTTCGTTCTCGAAGCGCACCGCTTCGCCGGTTCGCGCGACCCGGCCATAGGTCTCGAACCAGTAGCCGTCGAGGTTCGGGATCAGTTCCTTCGCCGTGCGTCCCACCGCGCCTTGCAGGCCGGTGTGGGTCTCGAACATCGGGTTCATCTCGAGGAAGCGGTAGTCCACCGGACGGCCCTGGTCGTCGAAGATCATCTCGAAGATGCAGAAACCCTGGTCCATCGATTCGAACACGGTGCGGTAGCGCTCTTCGCTGGCGCGCAGCTTCTCGGCGGCGCGCCGGCTCTCGGTGGTGTCCACCACGATCGCCACCAGCCCCTGGAACTCGCCGTCGGGGCCACGCAGCGCATTCACGCTGCTGGTGGCCGGCATCAAGCTGCCGTCGCGGCGCAGGTATTCCTTCTCGACGATGACGCTGGGCTCGCCGGCGCGCAAACGCTGCACGGCTTCCAGCGTCACCGGCACCGAGTCCGGCGCGGTCACGTCCAGCACGCTCGCTCCCAGCAGTTCCGATTCCCGGCGCTGCACCATGTTGCAGTACTTCTGGTTGACCAGGGTGATGCGGGCCTCGGCGTCCATCTGGACCACACCGGTGGCGGCCTGGCCGACGATCTTCTGGAAGCGTTCGCTCACGGTGCGCAACTGGCGCACCAGGTCTTCGCGCTCGGCTTCCGCCGCAACCTGGCCGGTGATGTCGCGCGAGGTCGCCAGCAGGCCGGCCGCGCCGACGGGGCTGATGGTGACGTCCCACCACTTGACGGCGCCGTTTGCGGAGGGACAGGACGCGCGCAGGCGGCCGATGCCCTTGTGACGCGCCGCCGCCATCGCGGCCTCGACCTCGGGGCGGCAGGCATCCGGCCATAGCGACGGCCAGCGCCGGCCGCGCAAGGCGTCGAGACTGCCGATCTCCATGGCGCGCAAGCCGTTGCCGTTCATCGCGACGATGTGGCCTTCCGCGTCGAGCAATTTGACACAGTCGGGACTGGCTTCGAAGAGTTGTTGGCCAAGCATGGCCGGGTCGAGCGCGTGGATGGCGTCGCTGCTGTCCTGCATGGTGGGGGTCCTTGTCGAGTCCCTCGAAAGTATAGCTGCACGCCTTTGCCGCGTCGCTAAATTCGACAAATTTGTCATGAAACTGTTATCTGGCCGTCACAAGCTGGTCATGTTTCCTCCCTACCATGCGTGAACATTTCCTAACAACGAACAGGATTACTCGTGAACAAGCCGACCGACCTCGCCCGCATCCCTGTCGACCATGACGACGGAGAGTCGAACGTTTCGTCGAACGAACAATTCAGCACCGTCCTCGAGGCCCGCCTGAGCCGCCGCAGCCTGCTGCGCGGCGGCGCCGCCACTGCTGCATCCGCGCTGTTGGGCGCCATCGGCCTGAGCGGCTGCGGCGGCTCTGACAACGATACCGCCACCGCCACCCCGCCGGTGAACACCACCCCGCCGCCGCCGCCGCCGGAAAAGCTGCTCGGCTTCACCGCCGTCTCCAAGAGCCTGGCCGACAGCGTCGTCGTCCCGGCCGGCTACACCGCCAGCGTCCTGTATGCGCTGGGCGATCCGCTGACCGCGACCGGCGCCGCCTACAAGAACGACGGCACCGACGGCGACTTCGAAAACCGCGCCGGCGATCACCACGACGGCATGGAATTCTTCCCCGTCTCCACCAGCAACGGCCCGTCCACCACCGCCACCGACCGCGGCCTGCTGGCGATGAACCACGAAGCCACCACCGACGAGAAACTGTCATCCCACTTCGTGCACGCGAACGGCGGCACCCAGAGCCTGCCGCGTCCGGCCGGCGAGGTGGACAAGGAAATGGCGCTGCACGGCCTGTCCGTGGTCGAAGTGCGCCGCAACGGCAACAAATGGGAATACCTGAAGGAGTCCGGCTTCAACCGCCGCGTGCACCAGCAGACCGAGGTCGAGCTGTCCGGCCCGGTGCGCGGCAATGCGCTGGCAATCACCAAGTACTCGCCGAACGGCACCAGGACCCGTGGCACGCTGAACAACTGCGGCACCGGCAAGACCCCGTGGAACACCTACCTGTCGGGCGAAGAGAACTGGTCCGGCTACTTTACCCGCGCTGCGACCGATGACGCGGCGCGCGGCGACAAGAGCGTGGTGTCGCTCAAGCGCTACGGCCGCAACCAGGGCGCCGCCTCGCGCCACGGCTGGGAGACCGGCGGTACGGAAGACAAGTACCAGCGCTGGAACATCAGCAAAAGTGGAGCGTCGAGCAATGGCAGCGACGACTACCGCAACGAGATGAACGGCATGGGCTACATCGTCGAGATGGACGCCTACGACAAGACCAAGTCGATCAAGAAGCGCACCGCGCTGGGCCGTTTCGCCCACGAGAGCGCCGTGTTCGGCAAGCCGGTCGCAGGCCAGCCGCTGGCCGTGTACATGGGCGACGATTCGCGCAACGAATACATCTTCAAGTTCGTATCGAGCGCCACCTGGGCCGCTGCCGACGCCACCCCGACGGACCGCATCGCCACCGGCGACAAATACCTCGACAGCGGCAAGCTGTACGTGGCCAAGTTCGCCGCCGACGGCAGCGGCCAGTGGATCGAGCTGTCGATTACCAATCCGGCCATCGCCGCCTACGCCGCCTACAAGTTCGCCGACCAGGCCGACGTGCTGGTGAATGCCCGCCTGGCGGGCGACGCCGTGGGCGCGACCATGATGGACCGTCCGGAATGGTGCTCGGTGCACCCGGGTACCGGCGACATCTATTTCACGCTGACCAACAACAGCAACCGCCGCGTCGAGCCGAGCAGCTCGAGCCAGAGCGCCCCGGATGCCGCCAACCCGCGCGTCTATACCGACATGAAGGGCACGACGGCGCAGCAGGGCAACCCGAACGGCCACATCATCCGTGTCAAGGAAGGCGCGGCGGGTTCGACCGCCACCAGCTTCACCTGGGACGTCTACCTGTTCGGCGCCGAAGCCGGCGCCGCTGCCGGCACCGTGAACCTGTCCGGCCTCACCGCCGACCAGGACTTCTCGAGCCCGGACGGCCTGGCCTTCACCCCGTCCACCGGCATCTGCTGGATCCAGACCGACGACGGCGCCTACACCGACGTCACCAACTGCATGATGCTGGCAGGCCTGCCGGGCCAGGTGGGCGACGGCAAGAAAGTCACCCTGAGCCACCAGCGCGCCAACGGCACGGCCCTGAACGTGGACACCTACGTCGGCAAGGCCGCCACCGCGGACACGCTCAAGCGCTTCCTGGTCGGCCCGGTCGGCTCGGAGATCACCGGCATCGCCGAGACCCCGGACGGCAAGGCGCTGTTCGTGAACATCCAGCACCCGGGCGAGAACACGGCGGTCGCCAATATCGCCGATCCGACCAAGTACACCAGCCAGTGGCCGTCGAACGCCGGCTACGGCGCCGGCAAGCGCCCGCGCTCGGCGACCATCGTCATCACCAAGAATGACGGCGGCCGTATCGGCAGCTGATCGCTGACACAGGTTTCAAGTTCTCCCATCTTCAGGCCGGATACGCAAGTGTCCGGCCTTTTTTTCGTCCATCGCAAGGAGCGTGAAAGCAAGGCGTGCCAGCATCGGGGACGCGTCATCCATCCGCAGGAGCCCGCCATGCCGACCGTCACCCTCTCGACTTACCTCCGCATCACGCGCGCCAGCGCCCTGTTCGACATCCTCATCGTGGCGCCCTTCGCCACGCCCTGGACCTTCGCGCTGTTGCACCCGCAGCTCACGCGGCTCAACCTGTGGCTGGGCGGCGCGCCGCTGGCGCCCTTCGCCCAGATCCACATCCTGATCACCTGCCTGATGGGCAGCCTGGTGCTGCTATGGTCCGTGCGGCGCCTGCTGGAGCCGAGCCTGGCGCTCGGGCGCTACGACGGGGCCGGGCGCTTCCTGTTCGCGGCCTGGATGCTGTGGGCGCTGGCAGCCGGCGGGCTGCCCCTGGTGTGGCTGTTCCTGGTGCCGGAACTGCTGTGGGGCGTGGCCCAGTGGTGGCCGGTGGCGCCCGCGCGCGGCGTACAGCGCGCCAACAGGGCCGGGTTGAAACTGGTGCACGGGTCCTAGCCTAGGGCAGGGGCAGCAGCACCGCGCACGCCGCCTCCGTCAAGGCCGCCCCCAGGCGTTCGAGCCGCGGCGGCTGGATGCGCCAGGCGTGCCAGTACAGCGGCACGTCCACGTATAGCGCGGGGGCCAGGTCCACCATCGATCCATCCTGCAGCATGGCGCCGCACTGCTCCATCGGCAGCATGCCGTAGCCCATGCCGATCCGGATCGCCGCAACAAAGGGATCGCTGGCCGGCACGTAGTGGAAGGGATAGGACCCTTCCGGCAGGCCGAAATGGCGCAGCAGGAAGGCCGACTGCAGCGAGTCCTTGCGGTCGAACACCACTACCGGGGCGCGCTGCGCCGTCTCGCGGTTGAAGCCGTCGGCGAACCACTGCGCGGCAAACGCCCTTGACGCCACCATCCGGTAGCGCATCCGGCCCAGCGGGCGCACGGTGCAGCCGTGCATCGGGGCAGCTTCGGCCGCCACGCAGGCCACCACGCGGCCCTGTTCCAGCAGCGCGAAGGTGTGGCCCTGGTCGTCGGGTACGCATTCAACCAGCAGTTCCTCGCCAGCCAGGATCGGCGCCAGCGCCGGCAGCAGCCAGGTGGCGAGACTGTCGTTGTTGACCGCGATCGCCACCCGCGCCGGGCCGGCGTCCATACCCATGTCGGCCAGGAACTCCGTCTCGAGCAGGGTGGAGCGGCGCAGGTACTGCAGCAGCCGGGTGCCCGGTGCGGTCGGGCGGCAGGGACGGCTGCGCACCAGCAGGGGCGTGCCGAAGTCCTGCTCCAGCGCCGAGATGCGCTGCGAGACGGCCGAGGGGCTCAGGGCCAGCTGGACGGCGGCCGCTTCCAGGCTGCCGGTGTCGACTGCCGCGATGAAGGCGGCGCTGCGGCGAGGATCGATCTGCATCAGTTTTGCTTAACCAAGTTTAGAAATCATGAATATATTTGAATTAAGGGGCGGCATGGGCGAGCATAGTCGCTTTCGTGGAGGAGCATCATGTTTTCGCAAGCGGTTTTCCTGCAGGGACTGGGCCTTGGCGCCAGCCTGATCATGGCCATCGGCGCCCAGAACGCGCACGTGATCCGCACCGGCGTGCGCGGCCGGCACGTGGCGGCGACGGTCGCTACCTGCATCGTTGTCGACGTGCTCCTGATCGCGCTCGGCGTCGCCGGCCTGGGCGCGCTGGTGGAAGCCTCGCCCACCCTGATGGCCGTGGCGCGCTACGGCGGCGCCCTGTTCCTCGTCTGGTACGGCTGGCGCTGCTGGAAGAGCAGCCTGCAAGGCGGCGCCGTGCTCGAACTGTCGGCAGAGGCGACGTCGCAGACCCTGGGACGGGCGCTGGCCACCGTGCTGGCGCTGTCGCTGCTCAATCCGCACGTCTACCTCGACACCGTGGTGCTGCTCGGCGCCGTGGGCAGCAGCCTGGCCGGCGACGCCCGCCCTTCCTTTGCGCTGGGGGCCATGACGGCCTCGGTGCTGTGGTTCTCGGCGCTCGGCCTCGGCGCACGGCGCTACGCTTCCGTGCTCGGCCGCCCGGCCGTGTGGCGCGCCATCGAAGCCTGCACGGGCTCGCTGATGCTGGTGCTGGCCTGGCTGCTGGTGCGGGGAGCGTGAGCGCACGGGTCTCGCTATACTCATGATTCGACCCCGATCCGAAGGAGCCGCATCATGCCTCACGCGCTGCAGTCGCTGCTGGACATCCGCTACCCCATCATCCAGGCCCCGATGGCGGGTGTGTCGACCCCGGCGCTGGCCGCCGCTGTGTCGGAAGCGGGAGGCCTGGGCTCGATCGCCGTGGGCGCCATGACGCCGGCGCAGGCCAGGGCCGCCATCGCCGCGGTGCGCGAGAAGACGGCGCGGCCTTTCCAGGTCAACGTGTTTACCCATGCGCCTGCGCAGGCCGATGCGGCGCGCGAGGCGGCCTGGCTGGCGTGGCTTCGTCCGCACTTCGAACGCTTCGGCGCCGAGCCGCCTGCCGCGCTGACCGAGATCTACCGCAGTTTCGTCGACGACGACGCCATGTTCGAACTGATGCTGGCCGAGCGTCCCGCCGTGCTCAGCTTCCATTTCGGCCTGCCGCCGCAGGAAAAGATCGACGCCCTGAAGGCGGCCGGCATCGTCCTGTTCACCACCGCGACCTCGCTCGACGAGGCCCGCCGCATCGAGGCGGCCGGCATCGACGTGATCGTCGCCCAGGGCATCGAGGCGGGCGGGCACCGCGGCATGTTCGACCCGTCCGCGCCCGACCCGGCGCTGCCCACGGTCGAATTGCTGGAGCAGCTGCGCGACAAGCTGTCGTTGCCGCTGGTCGCGGCCGGCGGCATCATGGACGGCAAGCATATCCGCACCGCGCTGTATCACGGGGCCGGCGCGGTCCAGATGGGCAGCGCCTTCATCGCCTGTCCGGAATCCTCTGCGCCGGCGCATCATCGCAGCCTCATCGCCACGGGCGCGGGGCTGCAGACCGAACTGACGCCTGTCATCTCGGGCCGGCCGGCGCGCGGTATCGTCAACCGCCTGTTCACCGAGGTGGGGGGAGCCGGACATCCGCCGGTGCCGGACTACCCGATTGCCTACGATGCGGCCAAGCAGCTGCATGCCGCCGCGTCCGGCCAGGGCAGCCAGGACTATTCCGTCAACTGGGGCGGCGCCAACTTCGCGCAGGCGCGCGCCATGCCGGCGGGGGCGCTCGTCGCTGCGCTGGTGGCGCAGATGAACGAGGCCGCCTAGCCGGTGCGCGCCAGCGGGCGGCAGCGTTCCTCGAGCAGCGCGTGCAGCAGCTTCACCGCCGGCGAGAACTGCCTGCGGTGCGGGCACACCAGGTGCAGCGGCGTGGGCTCGCCCGGCACCTCGGGCAGCAGCACTTCCAGCCAACCCTGCGCCACGTCGGCGCTGACGTCGAGCCAGGATTTATAGGCGATGCCTTCGCCGGCCAGGGCCCAGCGCCGCACCACTTCGGCGTCGTCGCTCACCAGCCGTCCCGACACCTGCACCAGGCGCGCACCCTCCGCCGTCGGGAAGGACCAGCGGTCGTAGGTGCGGCCGCGCAGGCGGTATTGCAGGCAGTTGTGGCCGGCCAGCGCGTCGAGCGTGGCAGGGCGCCCATGCCGGGCGATGTAGTCGGGCGAGGCCACCAGCACGCGGCGGTTGCCGGGCGCGACCGGCAGGGCGACATAACTGGCGTCGTCGATCTGTCCGTAGCGCAGGGCGATGTCGACCGGGTCGCGGAACACGTCGGCCACCTGGTCCGATACCAGCAGCTGGATGTCGAGCCCCGGATGGGCGCGCCGGAATTCCGAGATCCAGGGCAGCAGCAGGTTGCGCCCGAAGTCGGACGGGGCGGCGATCTGCAGCGTGCCGGTGAGGCAGTTGGTATCGCCGCGGATGCCCTCGAAGCCGTCGCGCAGGGCCTGCAGCGCATCCTGGGCAAAGGGAAGGTAGCGCCGCCCTTCCTCTGTCAGGCGTAGGCTGCGCGTGGAGCGCGCGAACAGGCGGATGTCGAGCTCGCGCTCCAGGCGGCCGATCGCCGCGCTGGCCTGCCCGGGCAGCAGGTTGATCTCGCGCGCGGCCTTCGAAAAACTGCCCAGGGCCGCAGTCCGGACGAACAGTGACAGGTCATCCAGCCTGACCATTTTCTCTCCAACTGTGAAAGTGAAATCGCTCCAGCCGGGTTTTTCCGCACCGGCCCGCTACATAGAATCGTATCCAGGCTTAAAACTTACCGGAGATTCAACATGAAAGCAGTAGTGTATACCCAGCACGGCCTGCCCATCGACGACCCTGCCGCACTGCAGGACACCGAGCTGCCGATGCCTGCGCCCGGCCCGCACGACCTGCTGGTGGAAGTGCGCGCCGTCTCGGTCAACCCGGTCGACACCAAGATCCGCCGCGGCGCTGCCGTGACCGAGCCACGGGTGCTGGGCTGGGATGCCAGCGGCATCGTGCGCGGCGTCGGCAGCGCCGTCACCCTGTTCAGGGAAGGCGACGAAGTGTTCTACGCCGGCTCGCTCGTGCGTCCGGGCTCGAACAGCGAGTACCAGGCCGTGGACGAGCGCATCGTCGGCCGCAAGCCGGCCACGCTCGATTTCGCCCAGGCGGCCGCCCTGCCTCTGACCGCGATCACGGCCTGGGAGCTGCTGTTCGACCGCCTTCGGCTGGCCGAAGGCGGCGGCGCCGGGAAGTCGCTGCTGGTGATCGGCGCGGCCGGCGGGGTCGGCTCGATCCTGGTGCAGCTGGCGCGCAAGCTGACCGCCTTGAGCGTCATCGGCACCGCCTCGCGTGAAGAAACCCGCAGCTGGGTGCGCGAACTCGGCGCCCATCATGTCATCGACCACGCGCAGCCGCTGCGGGCGCAGCTCGAAGCGCTGGGCGTCCCGGCGGTGGACATCGTCATCAGCCTGACGCACACCGACCAGCATTACGATGCCGTCGTCGACCTGCTGGCGCCGCAGGGCCAGTTCGCCCTGATCGACGATCCGGCCCAGCTCGACGCCCTGCCCCTCAAGCGCAAGTCGATCTCGCTGCACTGGGAACTGATGTTCACGCGCTCGATGTTCGAGACGGACGACATGATCAAGCAGCACAAGCTCCTGAATCTGGTCGCGCAGATGATCGACGACGGCAGCCTGCGCACCACGCTGGGCGAACACTACGGCGTGATCAACGCCGAGAACCTGCGCCGCGCCCATGCCCTGATCGAAAGCGGCCGCGCAGTCGGCAAGATCGTGCTCGAAAACTTCTAAGCCCTACACGGAATCGAACAAGATGGATATTCTCGCAACAGCCCGCCAGCGCCACGCCACCAAGGCCTACGACGGCGCACGCCGCGTGCCCGAAGAACTGATGCAGCAGGTGTACGGCCTGCTGCGCCACAGCCCCTCGTCGGTGAATTCGCAGCCCTGGCATTTCATCGTTGCCAGCACGCCCGAAGGCAAGGCGCGCGTGGCCAAGGCCACGCAGGGCGGCTACGGCTACAACACCGCCAAGATCCTCGACGCCTCGCACGTGATCGTGTTCTGCTCGCGCATCGACATGGACGACGCCCACCTGGAGCGCCTGCTGGCCCAGGAAGGGCGCGACGGGCGCTTCCGCGACGATGCCGCTAGAAACGGCCAGGATGCGGGGCGGCGCGGCTATGTGCGCACCCACCGCTACACCACGCGCGACATGCCGCAGTGGCTCGAAAAGCAGGTCTACCTGGCGCTTGGCACCGCCCTGCTGGGGGCAGCCTCGCTCGGCATCGACGCCACCCCGATGGAAGGCTTCGACCAGGCCATCCTGGACGCGGAATTCGGCCTGCACGAGCAGGGCCTGGCCAGCGTGGTGCTGGCGAGCTTCGGCTACCGCTCGGAGGCCGACTTCAATGCCGGCCTGCCGAAGTCGCGCCTGCCGGAAGAGCTGACCTTCACTTTCGTTTGATCCTGCGTGGCGGGCGGACCGTAGTGGTAATCCGTGGCGTGCTGGGGCGAAACCGGGCAACGCTGCGCCGCCAGCACGCTGCGCCGGTAGTCATCCAGCGGCGCCATCCCGAGCCGCGCGCGGCGCGCCTCGACCCGGGCGCGGTCATCCATGCGATCGAATTCGAGGGCGCAGTAGACCTTCGTCGGCGCCGACAGTTGCGTCCCGTAATGCTGCGGACGCTTCTCCAGGACCGCGATGCGGTCGTACAGGTAGGCGAAGGACTGGTCCACGCCGTCGCCGTCTCCCTGCGCGATCAGGTCTAGCACCAGTTTCTGGAAAGCCCTGTCATGCTCCGCATGCCGGACCACGAGCCAGGCATGCTCGACCGCCTGTGCGCCATGGGTGGCCGCCGAGGGCCAGCCGCAGCGCGCCACGATGGCCTGCAGGCGCTGCGCGTTGGTCCGGTCGACCAGGGCGACGTGGCTGGCCAGTCGTTGCTGCGGTTTGCTTTCGGGGGCCAGGTAGTCGATGCGCTGGCGCAGCGCCTGGTTCGCCGTCGCCATGGCGGCCAGCTCGGTGGCGAGCTCGCCGCATGATTCATTGGCGGCGGCAAGTGAGGGCTGGACCAGGCAGGCCGCAAGCAGCGCGGCGGACAGGTAGGTGTTGTGCATGTCGTCTCCTGAGGGCGCAGTGCACTGCACTGCACGGGCAGTGTAGCGGCGGCGCCGTCGACGGTCCACGCCGGGCGCATGGAAGCGTCGATCTGCGCTCAGCCCAGCTTGACCGGCAGCCGTGCGCTCGTCCATGCGTCCCGGCAGGATAATGTTGGCAGCCCATCCGAGGAGTTCACCATGCTGCGACGCGCCTTCCTGGCAGCAATCGCGCTTTTTGCCAGCAGCTCCTTGAAAGCGGCCGACGCCGACCTGTGGCAGCGTCTGCAAGGGGGCGGTTATGTGTTGTTGATCCGGCATGCCGTCACCGATCCCGGCATCGGCGATCCGCCCGGCTTCCGGCTGGCCATGTGCAGCACCCAGCGCAACCTGTCCGAGGAGGGCCGGCGCGACGCACGCGCGATCGGCGCGGCCTTGCGCAAGCGCGGCATTCCGCTCGGTCCGGTGCTGTCGAGCCGCTGGTGCCGCTGCCTCGACACCGCCCGCCTCGCTTTCGGCCGCGTGGAAGAGGCGCCGATGCTCGATTCCATGTTCCGCGACACCGAGGCCGCCGCCCGCGCCAGGCTGCGCGAAACCCTGGCGCGCGTGGACGCCTTCGGCAATGCGGGCAGCAAGACCAACCTGGTACTGGTGACGCACGACGTCAATATCCGTGCGCTGGTGAAGGAATATGCCGGGCAGGGCGAGATCCTGGTTGCGCGGCCGGGGCCGCACCGGCTCGACGTGGTCGGCCGCTTGCGCGCGCACCTGGCCGAAAACTGAGACCGTGCGTCGGGCAGCGGGCGTACAATGGCTTGCCTTTTTTACTTGACGGGAGCTCGTTCATGAAACGCTCGTTCTTGCTTGCCTCGCTGTTGACCGGCCTGGTGACCACCAGCGCGTTTGCCCACCACGGCTGGAGCGAATACAAGGCCGACAAGCCGCTGACCCTGTCCGGCACCATCGAGGAATCCGGCTATATGCAGCCGCACGGCTACGTGCGCCTGAAGGCGGCCGACAAGACCTGGCTGGTGGTGCTGGCGCCGCCGGGACGCATGGAAAACCGCGGCCTGCCGAAGGAAAACCTCACTGTCGGCGTCCAGGCCACGGTAGTTGGCTATCCGCACCGCAGCAATGCCGCCGAGCTGCGCGCCGAACGCATCACCATCAAGGACAAGACCACGGAGCTGCGCTGATGCAGCCCGGCGCAGGCGATGCGGCCCAATGGGCCGCGTCCCTGCCGCTGGCGCGGGCCCTGCGCGAGGGGGCCTGGCTGTACCCGGCCGTCGAGACCCTGCACATCATCGGTTTTGCCGTACTGGTGGGCGCGGTGGCGATGTTCGACCTGCGCGTGCTCGGCTTCGGCCGCCAGCTGCCGGTGCGGGACCTGGCCCGCCACCTCCTGCCCTGGTCGGCCGGCAGCATGCTGCTGGTCGCGCCCTCCGGGCTGCTGCTGTTCGTGGCCGATCCGCTGGCGCTGCTGGCCAACCGCGTGTTCCTGCTCAAGCTGGCGCTGATCGGCCTGGCCGGCCTGAACGCGCTGGCCTTCCATGCGGGGCCCTACCGCCGCCTCGACACCTGGCCGGAGCGGGCGCCGCCGCGCGCCATGCTGCACGCCCTGCTCTCGCTCGCCCTGTGGTGTGCCGTGATCGCCTGCGGGCGCCTGCTGGCCTATTTCTAGCAGTTGCACTATGCTGGACGGACCATGTGCGTCAACTACCATACTCCTACTCGTGAACAGCTCGGCAAGTTCGGCAAAATCGGTGCCTTCAGCGAGCTGCCGGCCGACTGGCGCTGGCCCGACGAAGTCTGGAAGGACTACAGCGCGCCGATCATCCGCCGCGGCCGCGACGGCAGCCCGGCGGCTTGCCTGGCCAGCTACGGCATGGTGCCGCGGCGCCACATCCCGCCCGGCGTCAAGCCCTTCGATACGATGAACGCGCGCGCCGAGTCGCTCGGCGAACGGCGCTCGTTCGCGCCCGCCTGGCGCCGCCTGCAGCTGTGCGCGGTGCCGATGACCTGGTTCTACGAGCCCTGCTACGAAAGCGGGCGCGCGCTGCGGCATGCGATCGGCATGCAGGACGACAGCCCCTTCCTGGTGGCCGGCCTGTGGCGCGAATGGACCGAAGCCGACGGGCGGGTCGAGTCCGCCTTCACGCAGATCACGATCAACGCCGACGATCATCCGCTCATGTCGCGCATGCACAAGCCCGGCGACGAGAAGCGCTCGCTGGTCATCCTCGCGCCGGAAGAACTCGACGACTGGCTGGCCTGCCGCGACGTGGAGACGGCGCGCAGCTTTCTCCGCCATTATCCGGCGGCGCGCATGAAGACCTGGGAAGCGCCGCAGACGGTGAAGAAGGCCCCGGAACCGTCGCCTAATTTGTCGCTGTTCTAGTAGGCGTGATCTGGTCCAGTGGACCAGATCACGCGCAGCCGACCGCGCGTTCAAACTACGGTAAAGTGGCCCGCGCGATTGTTCATCAGCTGGTTGAACGCGCGGGCGGGAGACCCGCCCACCCTTGTATCTTGTTCTCATTGGTGGTTAGCTACCACCAATTGAGGTGAAGACCAGCTTGAGCCCACCCTTAAGGCTCGACCTTGGAAGGTAGATCAAGCCCTTCACCTC
>NZ_JCASIF010000020.1:0-69948 GCF_059686055.1 Telluria sp. ZB4P34
GGTATTACAATAACGACCGCATCAAACTTAAACTAAAAGGCCAAAGCCCTGTACAGTACAGGACCCAGGCCATGGGCGCTTAACGACTTAACGTCCAACAATTTGGGGTCAGTTCACAGAGCCGACCACCCTACGAAATCACTCCGCGAGCTGCTTGCGCACGCGCTCGATCGCCTTGCGCACCTGATTCGGCGCGGTGCCGCCCACGTGATCGCGCGCCGCCACCGAGCCTTCCAGCGTGAGCACCGCAAACACGTCCTGCTCGATCAGCGGCGAGAATTCACGCAGCTTCTCCAGCGGCATCTCCGACAGGTCGCAGCCGGCCACGTCGCAGGCCCGCACCGCATGCGCCACGGCTTCGTGCGCGTCGCGGAAGGGCAGGCCCTTCTTGACCAGGTAGTCGGCCAGGTCGGTGGCCGTCGCATAACCCTGCAGCGCGGCCGCGCGCATGTTCTCGGGCTTCACCGTGATGCCGCCCGCCATGTCGGCGAAAATGCGCAGCGTGTCCGTCACCGTATCGATGGTGTCGAACAGCGGTTCCTTGTCTTCCTGGTTGTCCTTGTTGTAGGCCAGCGGCTGGCCCTTCATCAGGGTCAGCAGGCCGTTCAGGTGGCCATACACGCGGCCGGTCTTGCCGCGGGCGAGCTCCGGCACGTCCGGGTTCTTCTTCTGCGGCATGATCGACGAGCCGGTGCAGAAGCGGTCGGCGATGTCGATGAAGCCGATGCGCGGGCTCATCCACATGACCAGCTCTTCCGAGAAGCGCGACACGTGCATCATGATCAGGGAGCTTGCTGCCGTGAATTCGATGGCAAAGTCGCGGTCCGACACGGCGTCCAGCGAGTTGTGGCACACGTCCTCGAAGCCGAGGCTCTGCGCCACGCGCAGGCGGTCGATCGGGAAGGTGGTGCCGGCCAGCGCGGCCGCGCCCAGCGGCAGGCGGTTCACGCGGCGGCGCGCATCCTGCATGCGTTCAAGGTCGCGGCCGAACATCTCGACGTAGGCCAGCATGTGGTGTCCGAACGTGATGGGCTGGGCCACCTGCAGGTGGGTAAAGCCCGGCATGATGGTGTCCGCATGGCGCTCGGCCAGGTCCGTCAAGGCGCCGCGCAGGCTGGCCAGCAGCTTGACGATGTCGTCGATCGCCGCGCGCACGTACAGGCGGATGTCGGTCGCCACCTGGTCGTTGCGGGAACGGCCGGTATGCAGGCGCTTGCCGGCGTCGCCCACCAGTTCGGTCAGGCGCTTCTCGATGTTCAGGTGCACGTCTTCCAGGTCGAGCAGCCACTCGAAGCTGCCGGCCTCGATCTCGCCCTTGATCTGGGCCATGCCGCGCTCGATCTCCGCACGGTCCTGGGCGCTGATGATGCCTTGCGCGGCCAGCATCTCGGCGTGGGCGAGCGAGCCCTGGATGTCGAACAGCGCCAGGCGCTTGTCGAAGGACACCGAGGCGGTATAGCGCTTGACGAGGTCGGAAACGGGTTCGGTGAAGCGGGCGGACCAGGCTTCGGCCTTCTTGGAGAATTGATCGGTCATGGTGGGATCCCTTTTGGTATCGGAAGATTATAAAGCCTTCGCGGCCACCCCATCCTGGGTGGGTGACAAGCACCTGGAAATACGTGATGATGAAGCCATTCATTCAATGACAACAACAAGGGAGACTCCATGAATCGACTGATCCAACTCGGCCTGGCGCTTGCTTTCGCGACTCCGGCGGCCCTGGCCCAGCAGGCGCCGGCGGCGCAGGCCACGCCGACCGGCATCGCCGCGCCGCCCGCACCGGCCGCGGCCGGCCTGCCGGCAGCCCGTCCGGCCGACGTCGTGTCGATCGACGCCATCATCGCCGCGCTCTACGACGTGATCTCGGGCCCGGCCGGCGCGCCGCGCGACTGGGACCGCATGCGCTCGCTGTTCGCGCCCGACGGCAAGATGGGGGCGGTCGGGGCGCGTCCGGACGGCAGCTTCGTGTTCCGCGCCATGACGCCGGACGATTACATCACCCGCAACACCAAGGCTTTCGCCACCATGGGCTTCTTCGAGACCGAGAAAGCGCGCACCCTTGAAGTCTTCGGCCAGATCGCCCACGTGTTCAGCACCTACGAGGCGCGCCATGCCAAGGACGACGCCAAGCCCTTCATGCGCGGCATCAACAGCATCCAGCTCATCCACGACGGCAAGCGCTGGTACGTGCTGAGCCTGATCTGGCGCGCCGAGGACCCGAAGCTGCAGCTGCCGGAGCGTTACCTGCGCAACGGCTGAGTTGCCGATGAGGAGGGGAGTTCGCCAGGGCAATCGAATGTTATGCATGCTGCAAAGAGCGCTAGAATTGGCTTTTAAGCCAGATTCGCTCCTTCCATGATTACCAACGATTCGAGCTTCCAGGTCAGCACCGACCAGTCGCAGCTGGACATCCCGATGATCTACCGCTTCCTCAGCGAGCAATCCACCTGGGCAGTCGGCATTTCGCGGCCGATCGTCGAGCGCGCCATCGAGAATTCGCTGTGTTTCGGCGGCTATCTCGACGGGCGCCAGATCGCCTTTGCCCGCGTGATCACCGACTTCGCCACCTTCGCCAACCTGGTGGACGTGTTCGTGGTGCCGGAATACCGCGGACGCGGGTATGGCAAGCAATTAGTCGGCGTGGTGCTGCGCCACCCCAGCCTGCAGAAACTGCGCCGCTTCACGCTCAATACGAGCGACTCGCACAGCCTGTACGAGCGCTTCGGCTTTGCCGCACCCCAGCGTCCGGAAACGCAGATGGAACGTTACTTTCCGAACATATATTTGTCCTGAGGATACTCAACACGGCGACGCCTTTCTCGAATCAGGCTTACGATTGTCGTAACCAAGAAGGAAGCCGTATGCTCCAGGTTGTTGTTCGCATCCTTGTTCGCCTCGTCGCGCGCATAGCCGGTCGTGTCATCGGTCGTGTTACCGGTCGTGTCACTGGTCCTCTTTTGCTGGCCTGCCTGTTCGCGGCGGGCCATCCTGCCGCCGCTGCCGACGCGACTGCCGCGCCAGCGGGGCAGCCCAAGGGCTCGCTCGTCATCATCGGCGGGGCGCTGCGCGGCGACAATGCGCCCGTCTGGGAGCGCATGGTCCAGCTGGCCGGCGGCAAGGGCGCCCGCATCGCCGTGTTCGCCTCCGCCTCGGCCAATCCGGAAAAAGTCGGCAAGCTGGTCGTCGAGCGTTTCAACCAGTATGGCGCCAGGGCATTCTTCGTGCCGGTGGCCGTGCGCCTGAAGGACATCGATTACCAGGCCGCCGCAGACGACGCGGCGCTGGCCGGCGCGGTGCGTTCGGCCGGCGGCGCCTATTTTGCCGGCGGCGACCAGGGGCGCATCACGCGCGCGCTGCGGCGCCCGGACGGCAGCAATACCCGCATGCTCGACGCGGTCTGGGACATGTACCGCCGCGGCGGCATGATCGCCGGGTCCAGCGCCGGCGCCGCCATCATGAGCAGCACCATGTTCGGCCATCCCAAGACCGTGCTCGCCACGCTCAAGCTCGGCCTCGACGAGGGCAAGGAGATCACACCGGGCCTCGGCTTCATCGGCGACGACGTCTTCATCGACCAGCATCTGCTGGTGCGCGGCCGCTTCGCGCGCATGGTGCCTGCCATGCTCAAGAAGGGCTACAAGATCGGCCTGGGCATCGACGAGAACACGGCCATGGTGGTGGGGCCGGCGCGCGAGGTGGAAGTGATCGGCTACCGCGGCGCGCTGCTGGTCGACCTGTCGCGTGCGGTGCCGCAGGACCGACTGGAGGAGGGACCACTCAGCGTCAGCAACGTGCGCCTGAGCTACCTGGACAACGGCGACCGCTTCCACCTGCTCACGCATACCTTCACGCCCTCGGCCGACAAGCGCGACAACCGGATCGACCCGGCCAAACCCTACTACCGCTATCCGATCTTCTCCGCCGACATCCTCGGCAACAGCACGGTGGTCGACCTGATGGCCAAGCTGATCGACAGCGACCAGCCGGAAGCCATCGGCCTGTCGCTCGACAGCGCCAACGGCGTCCAGCCCGACCTCGGCTTCGAGTTCAGGCTGACGCGCACCGGCGACAGTGTCGGCTACATCTCCTCGCTCACCGAGCAGTACTCGGTGTACAAGGTGCGGCTCGACATCCGGCCGATCGTGGTGCAAAGGCCTTTGTACCATTACCGCCAGCTCGAGGCCATGGCGAGCGGCGGGGGCGAGACTAGCCGGGTAGATGCTGCCAGGTGAGCGCGAAGCCTGCCTCGCGGATGATGCCGCGGGCCGTCTCGAGGAAGCGCAGGGCGAGCGCGCTCAGGGGCTCGCGATGGATCAGCACGATGCGCACCGGCCGTCCCGCCGCCTCCGGACGGGATGCCACCAGTTCGCCGCTTTCGATGAACGACAGGTAGACGTTCAGCTTGTCCTGCAGCGTCGACAGGTGCTCGCCTCCCTCGTCCCACGCGAGATGATCGGAGATCGTCAGGACCGCCGCACCGGTCTCGGGATCGATGCTGATGAAGTCCACCACACGCGGGTTCTCGACGCTCATACGTTTCCTTTTACACGGCAGCAGGCATTATCCGCCATGCCGACGATGCCCGGCCCGGCATTACAATGGATGACATTCCTGTCACGAGGACCATCCATGACCCGTTTCGCTTCCTTCCTCCTGGCCGCCGCGCTGGCGCTCGCTACCGGCCTTGCGCATGCGGCCCAGCCGGCCACCGTGCGCGTCGACTATACCCACAGCGGCAATGCGCTCGCCGACCAGTATGCGCTGGAGCGCGTCGTGATCGAGCCGCTGCCCTGGCCCGGCAGCACGGCGCGCAGCATCGACACCACCAACCGCGGCCAGAACCGGGTCGAGGTGGTCGATGCGAAGACCGGCGACCTGCTGTACTCGCGCGGCTTCTCGACCGTCTTCGGCGAGTGGCGCACGACGGAAGAGGCGAACAGGATGAGCCGCAGCTTCCAGGAATCGGTGCGATTTCCCAAGCCGGATCGCCCGGTGCGGGTACGCATCCTCAAGCGCGACGAGCGCAATGAATTCTCGGTGGCCTGGAGCGTCGAAGTGGACACGGATGCGCAGGAGGTCGTCAGGAAGCAGCCGGACCTGCCGGCAAAGCCGATCCCGGTGCACGTGAGCGGCCCCTCCCCCGACAAGGTCGACCTCCTGATCATGGGCGACGGCTATACGGCCGCGGAACTCGGGAAATTCGAGGCGGACGCGCGCCGGCTCACGGCCTACCTGTTCTCGGTCTCGCCCTTCAAGGAGCGCGCCAGGGATTTCAACGTGTGGGCGCTGGCCGTGCCCACCGCGGAGTCGGGCATCAGCCGCCCGTCCACCGGGGTGCACCGCGCATCACCGTTGGGCACGCGCTACGACATCTTCGGCAGCGAACGCTATGTGCTCACCCTGGACAACCGCGCGCTGCGCGACATCGCCCAGCATGCGCCCTACGAGTTCATCGAGATCCTGGTGAACAACGAGACCTATGGCGGCGGCGGCATCTTCGGCCAGTTCAGCACCGCGGCGGCCGGCAACGAATGGGCCAGCTACCTGTTCGTGCACGAGTTCGGCCACCACTTCGCCGGCCTGGCCGACGAGTACTACACCTCGCCCGTGGCCTACGCGGCCGCCAGCACGCGCATGGAACCGTGGGAGCCGAACGTGACCGCGCTGCGCGACCCGGCCAGTATCAAATGGAAGCGCCACGTCAAGGCCGGCACGCCGCTACCGACGCCCTGGCCCAAAGCCGCGTATGAAGAAGCCTCGCGCGCCTACCAGAAGAAGCGTGCAGCCTTGCGCGCGGCGAACCGGCCGGAGAGCGAGATGAGCGCGCTGTTTCACGAAGACCTGAAGGCCACGCGGGCGCTGTTTGCGGGCGAGCCGCACCGCCATGACGTGGGCGCCTTCGAAGGCGCCAACTACGAGGCGAGCGGCTACTACCGGCCGGCGATGCAGTGCCTGATGTTCGACCGCAGCGAAGCCTTCTGCCCGGTGTGCCGCGACGGCGTGAGCGAGATCATCGACCTGTATGCGGGGGCAGCTCGACAGTAAAATTTGCTTACAAAATGTCAACGGTCTAAGTGGGGTGAATAACAGACCCGGGGTGGGGCGAGTCCGTATTCTGGACTCACATTCAGACAACAACAGAGCGCAGGGAAGCCGGACTGCGTGACCACTCCCCGGAAAGGATTCATCATGAACAAGCTGATCGCCACCCTCATCGCCGGCCTGCTGGCCACTGCCGCCAACGCCCAGACCACCGCTACCCCTGCCGCCACCAAGGCTGTCGTGAAGGCGGAAGCCGAAGCCGAGAAGGACATCGCCAAGGCCGAGGCGAAGGAAATGAAGGTAGCCGAAAAGGCCGACAAGAAGGTCAACAAGGCCGTGGCCGACGCCACCGAGAAGAAGGACAAGGCAGTGAACAAGGCGGTCGAGGCGCACGCCGATGCAGTCGAGAAGGTGACCAAGGCCGACCCGGAAGACCGTGCGAAGGCGGCCGCAAAGGCGCAGGAGAAAATCGCCGATGCCAAGCTGAAGGCCGACAAGAAGATCATCAAGGCGGACGAGAAGCTGCTCAAGACCCAGATCGATGCGGCGGCCGACAAGGCGACTGCGGCGGCCAAGACCGAGCAGGTGCGTGCGGAAGCCGTGGCGGATGTGCACAAGGCGGCGGCGAAGCACTGATTACACGTCGTACGAACAACAACGCCGGCTTCGCGCCGGCGTTGTTGTTTTGTAGGGTGGTCGGCTGTGCCAACCGCGCGTTCAACTGTCGGATATGCAGTGGAATTGCATGCCGGAGCTGGCGCGTTCAACTGTCGGATATGCAGTGGAATTGCATGCCGGAGCTGGCGCGTTCAACTGTCGGATATGCAGTGGAATTGCACGCCGGAGCTGAACGCGCGGTCGGCGAAGCCGACCACCCTACGGACTAGCTGGCGCTTTCGGTCGCCCGCATCGCCAGATCCTGCGCCTTGAGCTTCGCCGACAGCGGCTTGCCCTTGCGGGCCCGCTTGCCGAAGTGCGGCTCGAGGCCTGATGCGAACAGCTCCACGGTGCGCGGCTTCGAGCCGGCCCAGGTGCCGATCACGTTCAGCCCCTTCTGGTTGATCGGCTGCACCGCCAGCAGGGTTTCCTTCGGCTCCAGCTCCATCAGGATCACGCCGCGGCCGCCGTTGGTCAGCACCTTCATCTCGTCGATGCCGAACACCAGCACGCGGCCCTTCTCGGACAGGCAGGCGATCGCGCCGGCGGTGTCGCTCACGATCCGCGGCGGCAGCGGAACCGCGCCGTCGTCCAGCGTGATAAAGGACTTGCCGCCCTTCAGGCGGCTGATCATGTCGCCCGCCTTGGCGATGAAGCCGAAGCCGTTCGAGGCGGACAGCAGCAGGCGCGTGTCCGGGTTGCCGGCGAAGTAGTGCAGGATGCGCACGGGCTGTCCTGCCACGCCGCCCGACAGGTCGACCAGGGTCGTGATCGGCACGCCGTCGCCGCGCGCTCCAGGTAATGCCGCCACCGGCACCGAGAAGGACTTGCCGTTGCTGCCGATGCCGATCAGGGAATCCACCGTGCGGCACTCGAAGGCCTGCAGCAGCGAGTCGCCGGCCTTGAAGGTGAACTGGGCCGGGTCGTGGCCGATGCCGGTGCGCGCGCGCACCCAGCCCTTCTCCGACACGATCACCGTCACCGGCTCGTCGATGAGCTTCTGCTCGGCCACGGCGCGCTCGGCTTCCTCGATCAGGGTGCGGCGCTCGTCGCCGTACTGCTTGGCGTCCTGCTCGATCTCGCGGATGATCAGGCGCTTCATGCTCGACGGGTTCTCGAGAATGTCCTCGAGCTTTTCTTTTTCCGAACGCAGCTCGGCCAGCTCCTGCTGGATCTTGATCGCTTCCAGGCGCGCCAGCTGGCGCAGGCGGATCTCGAGGATGTCCTCGGCCTGGCGCTCCGACAGGCGGAAACGCTCGATCAGCGCGGCTTTCGGCTCGTCCGAATTGCGGATGATGGCGATGACTTCGTCGATGTTCAGCAGGACGGTCTCGCGGCCTTCCAGGATGTGGATGCGGTCGTTGACCTTGCCCAGCTTGAACTCGGTGCGGCGGCGCACGGTGACGAAGCGGAAGTCGATCCACTCCTGCAGGATCTCGAGCATGCCCTTCTGGCGCGGGCGGCCGTCGCCGCCGATCATCACCAGGTTCATCGGGCTGGAGGTCTCGAGCGAAGTGTGGGCCAGCAGCATCAGCATGAACTCGGCCTGGTCCTGGTTCTTCGACTTCGGCTCGAACACGATGCGCACGGCGGCCTCGCGGCCCGATTCGTCGCGCACGGTGTCGAGCGCGCCGAGGATGGTCTGCTTGAGCGCCAGCTGTTCCGGCAGCAGGGTCTTCTTGCCCGCCTTGATCTTCGGGTTGGTCAGTTCCTCGATCTCTTCCAGCACGCGCTGGGCCGAGCAGCCCGGCGGCAGTTCAGTGACCACCGCCTGCCACTGGCCGCGCGCCAGTTCTTCGATCTTCCAGCGCGCGCGCACCTTGAGCGAGCCGCGGCCGGTGGCGTACATGTCGGCGATGTTCGAGGACGGGGTGATGATCTGGCCGCCGCCCGGGAAGTCCGGGCCGGTGATCAGTGTCATCAGCTCGGCGTGGGTCATCTTCGGGTTGCGGATCAGGCTGACTGCGGCCTGCGCCACTTCGCGCAGGTTGTGCGACGGGATCTCGGTGGCCATGCCGACCGCGATGCCGGAGGCGCCGTTGAGCAGCACCATCGGCAGGCGCGCCGGCAACTGGCGCGGTTCAAGGGAGGAGCCGTCGTAGTTCGGCTGGAAGTCCACCGTGCCCATGTCGAGTTCGTCGAGCAGCAGGCGCGATACCGGCGTCAGGCGCGCTTCGGTATAGCGCATCGCCGCCGCGCCGTCGCCGTCGCGCGAGCCGAAGTTGCCCTGGCCGTCGATCAGCGGATAGCGCAGCGAGAAGTCCTGGGCCATGCGCACCAGTGCGTCGTAGACCGACTGGTCGCCGTGCGGGTGCAGTTTACCCAGCACGTCGCCGACCACGGTGGCGGATTTGCGCGGCTTGGCGGTGTGGCCCAGGCCCAGTTCGTGCATCGAGTACAGGATGCGGCGCTGGACCGGCTTCTGGCCGTCCGAGACGTCCGGCAGGGCGCGGCCCTTGACCACCGAGACGGCGTAGTCGAGGTAGGCGCGTTCGGCGAAGGTGGACAGGGTGAGTTTTTCAACGCCGTCGTCGTCGCCCCCGCCGCCCGGCGGGTTGGTTTGTTCAAAAAGGCTTGCTTGAGTCATAGTCGTTCGTATCAGATATCCGCTTCGGTCTCGTTACCGTGTTCTTCCAGCCAGGCGCGGCGGGCGGCGGCTTCGCCTTTCCCCATCAGCATGTTGAAGCGCGATGCCGATTCGGCCAGGTTGTATTCGCCGAACGCGACCGGCAGCAGGCGGCGGGTGTCCGGGTTCATGGTGGTTTCCCACAGCTGTTCCGCGTTCATCTCGCCCAGGCCCTTGAAGCGCGAGATGCTCCACACGCCTTCCTTCAGGCCTTCTTTTTTCAGCTTGTCCTCGATGGCCAGCAGTTCGCCGTCGTCCAGCGCGTACAGCTTCTGCAGCGGCTTCTTGCCGCGCGCCGGCACATCGACGCGGTACAGCGGCGGACGCGCCACGCAGATGTGGCCGTTGCGGAACAGGGCCGGGAAATGTTTAAAGAACAAAGTGAGCAGCAACACCTGAATATGGGAGCCGTCCACGTCCGCATCCGACAGGATGCAGATCTTCCCGTAGCGCAGGCCGGTCAGGTCCGGGTTATCGTCGGCGCCGTGCGGATCGACCCCGATCGCCACCGCGATGTCGTGGATCTCGTTGTTGGCGAACAGGCGGTCGCGCTCGGTCTCCCAGGAGTTCAGCACCTTGCCGCGCAGCGGCAGGATGGCCTGGAATTCCTTGTCGCGGCCCATCTTGGCCGAGCCGCCCGCCGAATCGCCCTCGACCAGGAACAGCTCGTTGCGGGTGATGTCGGTCGATTCGCAATCGGTCAGCTTGCCCGGCAAGACGGCCACGCCCGACGACTTCTTCTTCTCGACCTTCTGCAGCGAACGCAGGCGCGATTGCGCCTGCTTGATGACCAGTTCGGCCAGCTTCTTGCCGTAGTCGACGTGCTGGTTCAGCCACAGTTCGAGCGGCGGCCGGGTGAAGGTCGACACCAGCTTGACCGCGTCGCGCGAGTTCAGGCGTTCCTTGGTCTGGCCCTGGAACTGCGGGTCCAGCACTTTCGCGGACAGCACGAAGGAGACGCGTGCGAACACGTCTTCGGGCAACAGCTTGACGCCTTTCGGCAGCAGCGAGTGCATCTCGACGAAGCTTTTCACGGCGCCGAACAGGCCGTCGCGCAGGCCGGATTCGTGGGTGCCGCCGCTCACGGTCGGAATCAGGTTGACATAGGACTCGCGCACCACGCCGCCTTCCTCGGTCCAGGCCACCACCCAGGCCGCGCCTTCGCCCTCGGCGAAACCTTCATCCCCTGCCGCGGCATATTGCGCGCCTTCGAACAGCGGAATCAGGGTCTGGCCGCTGGCGGTCTGGTTCAGCGCTTCGGTCAGGTAGCCGCGCAGGCCTTCGTCGTAGCGCCAGGTCTGGACGTCGCCGGTCTTGGCGTTGGTGAGCGTGACGGTCACGCCCGGCAGCAGCACGGCTTTCGAGCGCAGCAGGCGCTGCATGTCGCCAAGGGGAATGACGGGCGAATCGAAGTATTTCGGGTCGGGGCGGGCGGTGACGCGGGTGCCGTTCTTCTTGCCGCCGCGGTCCGCCGGGCGCGAGCTCAGGGGCTCGACCAGGTCG
Source organism: Telluria sp. ZB4P34 (assembly GCF_059686055.1). Taxonomy (NCBI): domain Bacteria; kingdom Pseudomonadati; phylum Pseudomonadota; class Betaproteobacteria; order Burkholderiales; family Oxalobacteraceae; genus Telluria; species Telluria sp. ZB4P34. The sequence continues at coordinate 10,829 of NZ_JCASIF010000020.1, forward strand.
CCGTTCTCGAAGGCCAGTTGGTGCACGCCGTTGCCGTTCTCGTCCTTGCGCCAGACGGTGATCTCCAGGCGCGTCGACAGCGCATTGGTGACGGACACGCCGACGCCGTGCAAGCCGCCCGAGAAGGCGTAGGCGCCGCCCGAGCCCTTGTCGAACTTGCCGCCCGCGTGCAGGCGGGTAAACACGATCTCCACGGTCGGCACGTTTTCTTCCGGGTGCAGTCCAACCGGAATGCCGCGGCCGTCGTCTTCGACCGTGACCGAGCCGTCCGTGTTCAGGGTCACGGCGATGTTCTTGCAGTGTCCGCCCAGCGCCTCGTCGGAGGCGTTGTCGATCACTTCCTGGATGATGTGCAGCGGGTTCTCGGTCCGGGTATACATGCCCGGACGCTGTTTGACGGGCTCGAGTCCCTTGAGGACGCGGATGGATGATTCGCTGTAGTCGGATGCGGGTTTCTTGGTCGCCATGCTGATGTTCTTAAATTTAATGCTTGCGCATTCTATCTTGTCGCGCGGAAAATTTTGGCCATTTTTCAAAGCCAAACGTGCTTATGAGTCCGCACCATTGTGCTAGATTAAAACGATGTGAACCGGAAGTGCTACGGGGTAGCTCGAAAAACCAGCGCGAACGCCATTGCAACGCGCAGCGGTTTTGCAAGGTGCCTCCACTGGAAAGGCTGGAAAAGCGATGCCCGCAACCAGATATCCATTTACTGTCCGCCTGGTCGGCGTCGAGCCGGCTGAATACGCCCGGATCGAGAGCTTGCTGGCACAGGCTCCGCCGACGGGGCCGTCGTATTTTTGCCTGCACGACGACAGTGTGCAAGAACCGGACCTGTATATCGCCGACGGCGCCAACCCGGCCGCCCTGGCGCGCCTGGCCTGCCTGCCGCCCGGCGCACCCCAGCCCATCCTCCTCATCGGCGGCGACGGTGGCGACGGCAAGGGGCGTCGCAGCCTGCCGCGCCCGATCGACCCCGCCAGTCTTTTCGAATCGCTGGCCGAACTGCTGGACACCCGCGTAAAGGCGCTGGCGGCCTTGGCGGCGCAGGGCGAGCGTTGCCTGCCGGAGCGCCGCCGAAGGCCGCGGCTGGCGCCCGATACCGAGGCGCCAGCCTACTATGCCCGCCTGCGCCAGGGACCGCCCGACGGCGCCGTGCTCATCATCGACAAGGGCGGCGCCTTCCGGGACCATGTGGCGCGCGTCTTCGGCAGCATGGGGGCCAACTCCGCGGCCACCATCGGCAAGGTGCTGGGCAACAGCGCCGGCAGCGCACGCAGCCTCGGCGCCCGCCCCGTCGAATGGACCGACAGCAGCCGCGCCGCCGTCCGCCTGTGCGACGAAACCCCGGTGTCGCTCGTCATGATCAATACCTGTGCTTCCGGCATCGAACCGTATAGCCTCAGCAGCGCCATCAAATCCCAGGAAGGCGCAGGGCGTACCGCCGTACTCTTTCTTGTTGGGCAATCGTTCAAGTACGACAGCCTGCGCGCCCGCGATGCGGGTGTGCGCGGCCTGCTCGACAAACCGGTCGCGGACCGCCATCTGCTGGCCACCTTCCAGAAACTGCTGGCACTGCCTGGCTGAAAACTACTGTGAATGCATACAGTATTCACTAAAAACGGTTTCACTGCAAGGCGTGCTGTTGCAAGATGAGCTTGCCGAGAAAGTGGATTATTTGTCACAACTTTAAATCGTGCGCGGGCGCAGCAGAGCTATATTGGCAGTCATGGCGGAAGACGAACAGAAAGCACCCGAGGAAGTGCCCGGCCCACCGGTCGACAAGCGTCCCGAGACGCCGGTGCGAATACCAGACCGGCGCGCGACACAAGGCCAGAGCATGCGCGGGCATGCCAGGTACCAGCGCGATGGCGATACGCCGCTGGCGCTGGCCGGACGTGTCATCAGCTCGCGCTGGCGGGCACTGCGCGAGCGCTTCAACCGCGACTTCATGAACCGCACCCTGCACATCGGGGTGTCGGCGCGCATCTTCCATCCCGAACCCGGCGCCCGGGGCTTGCTCAGCAAGAACCTGCAATACCTCGAGGAATCGATCGCCCAGTGGGTCATGTCGCGCGACGTGCTGGTATTCATGATCCCGACCGTCAATACGAACGGGCTGCTCCATCCCAGCAACATCACCCTGCGCCACTATGCGCGCCATCTCGACGGCCTGGTGCTGCAGGGCGGGGCGGACGTGGCGCCGCAGACCTACTCCGAAGTGCCGACCCGCCCCGAGTGGAGCGGCGACCGGGCGCGCGACGTCTACGAGCTCGAGCTGCTGCACGAATTCGTCGATGCCGGCAAGCCGGTGCTCGGCGTGTGCCGCGGCTGCCAGCTGATCAACGTCGCCTTCGGCGGGACGCTGCACCAGGATGTGGTGACCAATATTCCGGAAGCGCTGGCCCACGTGCATGACATCTACGACGCGCACCGGCACGCGATCCGCTTCCCGGCCGGCTCCTCGCTCGGCCAGATGTTCGGCAATCTGCACAATCCGATTGTCAATTCGATCCACCACCAGGCGGTGAAGGAACTCGGGCGCGACATCCGTGTCGAGGCTTATTCCGAGCCGGACGGCATCGTCGAGGCGATCCGCTACGAGCGGGCCGACTTCGTCATGGGCCTGCAATGGCATCCGGAATTCCACCGGGCCGGCGGTACCGAGCTGCTCGACTGCACGCCGATCCTCGATGAGTTCCTGCGGGCGGCGCGTGAAACGCGGCTCTAGATCTTTCCTCCGGGGCAGACGAAAACGCTTGCTTTCATCGCATCGACAGTCAATAATGAATGAGAATCATTCTCATTTATTCGATTGGACATTCGAGAGGAGGGCGTGCATGAACATTCCTTTTGCAGATCCCGCGCCGCAGCCGGCACGCGGCCAGGATGTGCTGCTGGTGGCGTCGCTGCTGCACCTGATGTCGCATTACACGGCGCGCGGCGACGGCGAAGCGCCCTGCCTGAAACTGGCTTCGGTGATCGAGCGCCACTTGTCCGCACTGTCGCGGCTGCCGCAGGCCGATCCGGTGCTGCGCGCCACCTGCGAGCAGCTGGCCGAACGCTGGGCGCTGCTGGTGGACGACCGCATACCGCATCCGCGATCCAGGCAGCCGCTGCTGGCGCGTTTCATGAAGGGGCAGTGGGGAAAGCCGCTCAGCGCCGCCTGGCGCAATCGAGCCAGTCGCGCAGCGCGGCCTCGCCCGCGGGGCTGAAGGCCATGACGCGGGAGTCGGGCTCGCGCCTGGCCCATCCGAGCGCTTCGAAACGGGCCAGCAGCGCAGCGCCCAGCGAGCCCGCCAGGTGGTGGCGTCGTTCGCTCCAGTCCAGGCAGGGTCGGCAGAAGGGACGGCGGCCGGCCGGCAACGCCCCATCCACGCCGAGCTCCGCCATGGCCTGCCTTCCCTGCGGCGTGAGGCTGATTCCGTCCGCCCCCAGCGCAAAGGCCCCGCGCTGCGCCAGCCTTTCATAGACCAGCACCCCAAGTTCCCCTGCCAGGTGGTCGTAGCAGACGCGCGCCTTGCGCAGCGCCGGCTCACGCGGCCCGGTCCGCAGTCCGGCGCGCAAGGGACGCGCAAGTGCCGCCGCACCCATCAGGGTTTCCAGCATCTGCGCGACCTCGGCATCGGCGATGCGGAAGTAGCGGTGCCGTCCCTGTTTTTCCACCGCGAGCAGGCCGGCGTCCACCAGCTGCGCCAGATGGGTGCTGATGGTCTGGCGCGTGACGCCGGCGGCATCGGCCAGCTCGGTGGCGGTAAGCGCCCGGCCGGCCATGAGGGCGGTCAAGGCCTCGCTGCGCGCGTGGTCGCCGACGAGCGCGGCGATGGTGGTGATATTCGGTCCCATGCTTCGATCTTAGCCGAAGCATCCTTTCATGCAAACGACCAGAATGGCCGCATCCATTCACGAGGAGTTCGCATGACCATCACCTGCTTCATCCGCTACCGGATCGATCCCTTCCAGCGCGAGAACTTCCGGCGCTACAGCGAGAACTGGGGCCGCATCATCCCGCGCCTGGGCGGACGCCTGGTGGGCTACTTCCTGCCGCACGAGGGGACCAACGACGAAGCATGGGGCCTGGTCGCCTTCGACAGCCTGGCGGCCTACGAGGCCTATCGCCATCGTCTCAGGCAGGATCCCGAAGCGCGCGCCAACTTCGCGCTGGCCCAGGAGCAGCGCTTCATCCTGCGCGAATGGCGCAGCTTCACCGAAGCGGTCGAGGGGACGCTGGGGCGCGAGGCGCAATCATGATCGCCGTGATCTTCGAGGCGGAGCCGGCGCCGGGGCAGCGCCAGGCCTACCTCGACACCGCCGCCGGCCTGCGTGCGCAACTCGAAGCCATCGACGGTTTCGTGTCGATTGAGCGCTTCGAATCGCTGTCGCGCCCCGGGCGCATCCTGTCGCTCTCGTTCTGGCGCGACGAGGACGCGGTGGCGCGCTGGCGCAATGTGGAAGCGCACCGGGCGGCGCAGGAACAGGGGCGCGATGGGGTCTTCCACGACTACCGGCTGCGGGTGGCGCAGGTCGTACGCGACTATGGCATGCACGAGCGGGCCGAGGCCCCGCGGGACTCGCGCACGGCGCATCGACGCTAACGCACGCGCATGCGCCGCTCGCCGCGGAACTGCTGGATAGCCGCGTTGACCATGCCCTCCACGCTGCCCTCGCGCTCGAACACGCGGCGCAGCCGGGTGGCGTCGCTGCCTTCGCGCGCCGCATCCGCCAGGTGCTGCAGCGCATCCGCGCTTCCCAGCGCTTCCGCATGCGGCATCATCTTCTCGAGCGTGGCGAGGATGTCGTCGCGCAGCGGCAGCGATTCGTAGGTCTTCGGATGGGTGATCGAGCCGTCCAGCCCGAAGCGGCAGGCCTGGAAGCGGTTGTAGTTGTAGACGAGGTAGTCGTCCTCGACCGGGGCTTCTTCGGTGCGCGCGAGCAGGTGGCGGCACAGGGCCTGCAGGTAGGCGGCGATCGCGGCGGCGCGCTCCACCGTCAGCGGCGTGTCGCATACGCGCAGCTCGATGGTGCCGTATTCCGGCTTGGGGCGCAGGTCCCAATAAAAATCCTTCATGCTCTTGATGATGTTGGTGCGCTCCATCTTGGCGAAGTACACGTCGGTGAACTCCTGCCAGGTATGCACGAAAGGCGCGCGCCCGCTCATCGGAAAGGCGAACACGGAATTCAGGCGCGCCGAATCGAAGCCGGAATCAACGCCCTGGACGAAAGGCGATGACGCCGACAGCGCGATGAAGTGCGGCAGGTAGCGGTTCAGCGCATGCAGCAGGTAGAGGGCGTCGTCGCCATTGGCGCAGCCGATGTGCACGTGTTGGCCGAACACGGTGAACTGCTTGGCCAGGTAGCCGTACAGCTGCGACAGGTACTGATAGCGCGGCTTGTTCGAGATACGGCGTTCGGACCAGTCCTGGAACGGATGCGTGCCGCCGCCTGCGATGCCGATATTCAGGATATCGCCGGCGTCCACCAGGGTATCGCGGATCTCGCGCAACTGCGCCAGCAGCGCAGGGTAGGACGTGTGCACGCTCGAATTGATCTCGACCATGCTCTCCGTGATCTCAGGGGTCACGTTGCCCGGGAAGGGCTTGCGCCCGAGCAGGTTGATCAGGTCGGGACAGACCGGCGTCAGGTCGAAGTCGGACAGGCTGACCAGCTGCAGTTCGAGTTCGACTCCGAAGGTCAGCGGTTGGGATGTGTTGAATGCTTCAAGCGGCATGGGGATTCTCCGGAGCTTCGCGCGCCCAGACGAGGGCGCGCTGGATGATGATGGGGCCGAACACTTCGAGCAGCATCGTGACCGCCGCCAGCACACGCAGCTCCTCGACCACGTGCACGCCCGCCTGGCGTGCATGTTCGATCAGGAGGATCACGAAGACCGACAAGGGAGCGAGACCAAGCCCCGTCAGCGCGCCCTTGCGCCACGGGATGCCCGACCGGTATGCGAACGCGGTGGCGCCGAGGATCTTGGCGCCTGTACCCAACAGCACGACGATGACGGCGATGGCGAGCGCGCTGCCGGTGACGAGCTGCTGCCAGCCGAGCGTGGAAGCGGCGAAGACGAACAGCAGCACGGTCAGCAGTTCGCCCAGCGCGCCGAAGTTGCGCTGCGCCTGGCTGAAGGCGATGCGGCGGTGGCGCGCCGTCAGGCCGAAGACCAGCGCCGCCACATAGGGCGACAGCGTGGCGGCTTCGCATATCGCCACCAGCAGCACTACCGCCAGCGCGAAAGCGACGGTCCCATCCCGCCCCGGATTGCGGATGGTCCGCAACAGCGCCGGTACGCCGACGCCAAACACGGCGCCGGCCAGCGCCGATCCGGCCAGCATCACGAGGCTTTGCCAGAGCGCGTCGCCCACCGCGTCGAAGGTATGGAAGATCCAGAAACCGATGATGGCATTGAACGCGAATATCGCCAGCACGCAGTTCAGCGCAGTCAGGTGCAGCACGCGCTCGGTCACCTGTCCCGAGCTGCGCTGCTCGTTGATGATGCGCACGACCGTGGCAGGCGAGGTTCCCATCGAGAGTGCGGCCATCATCAGCGCGACCAGTTGCGAGGTGCCGAAGGCAAGGGCCGCCAGGTAGACCGCCAGGAAGGTGAGGGCGGCCCCCGCCAGCCCGCCTGCGCCGATCCACGGGTTGGTGCGCAGCCAGCGCAGGTTGATGCGGTAGCCCAGTTCGAACAGGATCAGGCCGAAGCCGATGTCGGCCAGCAGCGCCACCGGCCCGGCATCCGGCGCCGGCAGCACGCCGATCTGCGAGCTGCCCAGCGCGAAGCCGAGCAGGCCATAGAAACTGATGCGGGGCAGCCCGGTGAAACGCTGCCCGAACTCGCCGGCCAGCCAGGCGACCGCGAGGGCGATCGGCCAGGCCAGGCTGGTCAGGATGGGCAACAGGTCTGGCATGCGGTTTCCCCTATCGTCGAATCGGCTTGGCTCGTAGGGTGGTCGGCTTCGCCGACCGCGCGTCCAGCACGAGCATGCACCGTCACAGCGCGGCCGTGAGTCGAGCACGAGCATGCACCGTCACAGCGAGGCCGTGAGTCCAGCACGAGCATGCACCGTCACAGCGCGGCCGTGAGTCGAGCGCGCGGTCGGCAGAGCCGACCACCCTACGAGGTATTGGCAATTCTACAAGAGGTCCAGCGCGCACGATTGACGCGCACGCAGGCTTATTTCGAGAGCAGCCGCATGGCCCGTTCCAGCCCATCGAGGGTGATCGGGAACATGCGGTTGTTCATGATCTGCCGGATGACGGCGATCGACTGCCGGTATTCCCACAGGTGCTCCGGCTCGGGATTGAGCCAGGCGAATTTCGGAAACGCGCCCGTGAAGCGCGCCAGCCAGGCCGCGCCGGCTTCCTCGTTGTTGTACTCGACCGAGCCGCCCGGCGCCAGCACCTCGTAGGGGCTCATGGTGGCGTCGCCCACGAAGATCACGCGGGTGTCGTTCGGGTAGGTGCGCAGCACGTCCCAGGTCGGGAAGCGCTCGCCGTGGCGGCGCCGGTTGTTCTTCCACAGGTAGTCGTAGACGCAGTTGTGGAAGTAGTAGAACTCCATGTTCTTGAATTCGCTCCTGGCCGCCGAGAACAGCTCCTCGACGCGCTCGATGTGGTCGTCCATCGAGCCGCCGACGTCGAGCAGCATCACCACCTTGATGCGGTTCTTGCGCTCCGGCTGCATGCGGATGTCGAGGTAGCCCGCGTTGCTGGCAGTGGCGCGGATGGTGTCGTCCAGCGCCAGTTCCTCCGCGGCGCCGGTGCGGGCGAAGCGGCGCAGGCGGCGCAGCGCCACCTTGATGTTGCGGGTGCCCAGCTCGCGCTCGTCGTCGTAGTCGCGATAGCTGCGCTGCTCCCATACCTTGACCGCCGTGCGGTTGCGGCTCTTGCCGCCGATGCGGATACCTTCCGGGTTGGTCCCGCCGTTGCCGAAGGGCGAGGTGCCGCCGGTGCCGATCCACTTGCTGCCGCCCTCGTGGCGCTCCTTCTGCTCCTTCAGCAGTTCTTCCAGGCGCTGCTGCAGCTTGTCGTAGCCGAGCTTTTCCAGCGCCGCGCGCTGTTCCGGCGTGAGCTCGCGCTCGAAGCGCTTGAGCAGCCAGTCGAGCGGGATCTCGGCCTTGTCGTCGAACACCGCGTTCACGCCCTTGAAGAAGGCGCCGAACGCTCGGTCGAACTTGTCGAAGTGGGCTTCGTTCTTTACCAGCGTCAGGCGCGCCAGGTAATAGAACTCGTCGAGCGAAGGCGCGGTGACGCCACGCTGCAGGGCCTCGAGCATCGTCAGGAATTCCTTGATCGTGACCGGGACTTTCGCGTCGCGCAGGGCGTAGAAGAAGTCGATCAGCATGCTAGTTCCCGGCGTGCCGCTCCAGCCGCTCGTGCAGGGCGCGTTTAATGTCAGCCCATTCGGCGCGCAGGATGCTGTACATGACCGTGTCGCGCACCGTGCCGTCGCGGCGCAGGGCGTGGTGGCGGATGACGCCATCCTTCTTCGCGCCGAGGCGCCCGATGGCGGCCTGCGAGGCGACATTCTCGCAATCGGTGCGCAGGCCCACCACGCCGGCGCCGAGGGTGTCGAAGGCGTGCGACAGCAGGAGCAGCTTGCAGCTGGTATTGACGTGAGTGCGCTGGACGCGCCGGGCATACCAGGTATAGCCGATCTCGACCCGCCCAATGGCCGGCATCATGTCATGGTAGCTGGTGGTGCCCAGGACGGTTCCACTACGTGCGTCGATCACGGCAAAGGCAAGGCGGTCGCGCGTGTCGAGCGCCGTGCCGATGTACTGCTGGACGTCGTGCGGCTCGGGCACGCTGGTCACGCGCAGTCTCCACAGTTCGCCGTCGCTGGCGGCGGCGCGCAGGCCCTCTTCGTGGTGGGGCGCAAGCGGCTCCAGGCGCAGGCCGTTGAATTCGAGCGTGACCGGGGCGACACGGATGGGCAGGTGCGCATTCGCCTGCACGCTCATCGGTTGGTCCTCGACATGTAAACGAGGCGCTCGAACAGGTGCACGTCCTGCTCGTTCTTGAGCAGGGAGCCGTGCAGCGGCGGCACGATGGCCTTGCCATCCTGGCTGCGCAGGGCCGCGGCCGGAATGTCCTCGGCCAGCAGCAGCTTGAGCCAGTCGAGGAATTCCGAGGTCGACGGCTTCTTCTTGATGCCCGCCACCTCGCGCAACTCGTAGAAGCTCTGCAGGGCGCTGGCCAGCAGGTCCTGTTTCAGGGTAGGGAAGTGGACCTTGACGATGTCCGTCATGGTCTCCCGGTCCGGGAATTTGATGTAGTGGAAGAAGCAGCGGCGCAGGAAAGCGTCCGGCAGCTCCTTCTCGTTGTTCGAGGTGATGATCACCAGCGGGCGGTGCGTGGCCACCACCATCTCGCGCGTCTCGTAGACGTAGAACTCCATGCGGTCCAGCTCGCGCAGCAGGTCGTTCGGGAACTCGATGTCGGCCTTGTCGATCTCGTCGATCAGCAGGACAACGGGCTCCGGCGCCGTGAACGCCTGCCACAGCACGCCCTTGACGATGTAGTTGTGGATGTCGCGCACGCGCTCGTCGCCCAGCTGCGAGTCGCGCAGGCGCGACACCGCATCGTATTCGTACAGGCCCTGCTGGGCCTTGGTGGTCGACTTGACGTGCCACTGCAGCAGCGGCATGCCGAGCGCGCTTGCTACTTCCTCGGCCAGCATGGTCTTGCCGGTGCCCGGTTCGCCCTTGATCAGCAGCGGGCGGCCGAGCGTCAGCGCGGCGTTGACGGCCAGTTTCAGGTCATCGGTGGCGACGTAGTTGTCGCTGCCTTCGAAGCGTGGGGAAGCGTGCATGGGCATTCTGGGTAAGAAGGAAATGAAGGGGAGTATATGCCAGAACCAAGGGTAGAATGGGTGGGCATGCGCTGCGCGCGTTTGTAGACTGGGGACAACTCTTCAGATAGAATCGACAGGTTGGTAGTCCATTTGCTAACTTTTTGTGCGTTTGCGGTATTCGAATTACAACTAACGAGCCACACCCATGAAAACATCTTCAGCACTACTGGTCTTGGCAGTATTTGCCGCCAGCGCAATCCCGGCCGCCGGGGCCGCCGCCGCGGACGTCGTCGGCAACCCGAAAGCCGCAGCAAGCAAGATCGAAATGTGCATCGGCTGCCACGGCATCCCGGGCTACAAGTCGGGTTATCCGGAAGTGTACCGGGTGCCGATGATCGCCGGCCAGTCGGCCAAGTACCTCGAAGCCGCACTGAAGGCCTACCGCAAGGGCGAGCGCAAGAACCCGTCGATGATGGGCATCGCCGCCTCGCTGAGCGACCAGGACATCGCGGACGTCGCCGCCTACTATTCGCAGGTGACGCCTGCCACCGCCAAACGCTGAGGACCGCCATGAAAAAACTCTGCCTTGCGCTGGCTCTCGGCGCGTTCTCCCTCAGTGCTTCCGCCGCCGACGTCTCGAAAGGCGAGGCGCTGGCCAAGAAATACAACTGCGCGTCCTGCCACGGCGCCGACTACAACAAGCCGATCGACCCGAGCTACCCGAAGCTGGCCGGCCAGCACGCCGACTACCTGGCGCACGCCCTGCGTACCTACAAGCGCGGCGCCTCGACCAACGGCCGCGCCAATCCGATCATGGCAGGCCAGGTCCAGCCGCTGTCGAACCGCGACATGAACGACATCGCGGCCTACCTGGCGAGCCTGCCGTCGCAGCTCGTGGTCAGCAAATAAGAACGCAGCGTTTCCGGCCCCCGGCTGGTACACTGACGATCCCCCGACCGGGCAGCCGGCGGGGGATTTTGTTTTTGGCAGTCGTAGGTGGTCCGGGGCGCGTAGCTGGCGCTGCCGACCGCGCGTTCACATCACATGCGATGCAACCCGACGGCTGTTCGAATACTGGCTGAACGCGCGGTCGGCACAGCCGACCACCCTACGGAAACCTCATCAACATGCCGTCCCTGTCACCGTCCCACATCAAGACCAACCTGCTCAGCGGCCTCACCGTCGCCCTGGCGCTCGTGCCGGAAGCGATCGCCTTCGCCCTGGTGGCCCAGGTTTCGCCCCTCACCGGCCTGTACGCCGCGGTGCTGGTCTCCTTCATCACCGCGAGCTTCGGCGGCCGCCCCGGCATGATCTCGGCGGCAGCCGGCTCGCTGGCGGTGGTGATGGTGGCGCTGGTGGTGCAGCACGGCGCGCAATACCTGTTCGCGGCCGTGGTGCTGATGGGCATGCTGCAACTGCTGTTCGCCGCCGCGCGCCTGGGCAAGTTCATCCGCATGGTGCCGCACCCGGTGATGCTCGGCTTCGTCAACGGCCTGGCGCTGGTGATCTTCGTCGCCCAGTTCGGCCACTTCAAGACCCCGGGCCCGGACGGCAGCATGCAATGGATGGGAGGCGTGGAGCTGGCCACGATGCTGGCGGTGGTGGCCGCGACCATGGCCGTCATCTACATCACGCCCCGCTTCACGAAAGCGGTGCCGGCCACGCTGGTGGGCATCCTGGCGGCCAGCGCAGGCTGCGCGCTGCTGGGCATCGACACCAAGACCGTGGGCGACCTGGGCTCGATCGCCGGCGGCTTGCCGGGCTTCGCCGTGCCCGAGGTGCCGTGGAACCTCGAGACGCTGCGCATCGTCTTCCCTTATGCGCTGGTGCTGGCCGGTGTCGGCCTGATCGAGTCGCTGCTCACCCTGAGCCTGATCGACGAGATCACGGACACGCGCGGCCAGCCGAACCGCGAATGCCTGGCGCTGGGCGCGTCCAACGTCGTCACCGGTTTCTTCGGCGGCATGGGCGGCTGCGCCCTGATCGGCCAGAGCATGATCAACGTGAACAGCGGCGGGACCGGACGCCTGTCGGGCATCCTCGCCTCGCTGTTCCTGCTCTCCTTCATCCTGGTCGGCTCGCGGTGGATCGAGCAGATCCCGCTGGCTGCCCTGATCGGCGTGATGTTCGTGGTCTGCGAGAAGACTTTCGAGTGGGGCACCTTCCGCCTGTTCGGCAAGGTGCCGCGCGCCGATGCGCTGGTGATCGTGCTGGTGGCCGGCGTCACGCTGGCCTTCGACCTGGCGGTGGCGGTACTGGCCGGCGTGGTGGTGTCGGCGCTGGTGTTCGCCTGGCAGCATGCCAGGCAGATCCGCGTCGTGACCGGCGTCGATGCAGCCGGGTGGAAGGTGTATGACCTGGAAGGCACGCTGTTCTTCGCCTCGGTGAGCGGCTTCCAGGCCTTGTTCACGCCGAAGGACGATCCGCAGGACGTCGTGATCGAGTTCCGCCGTGCGCGCGTGGCCGACCATTCGGCGATCCAGGCCATCGATGCGCTGGCCGAGCGCTACCGCGCGCTGGGCAAGCGCCTCCACCTGCGCCACCTGAGCCCGGACTGCCGCGAACTGCTGGAAAAGGCGAAGGACATGATCGAAGTGAACCTGCCGGAAGACCCGCGCTACCACGTCGCCGACGACAAGCTCGCGTGAATCGGGCAGAATGGACGGATGAACAATCCGGCGCGATGCGCCTGCATTCCGCGTGTTGACGACCATCCTGTCCGGACTCTTCCTGCTGGCGATCGGCCAGGGCCTGTTCCTGGCCGCCGCCTTGCTGCTGCTGGGTGCGCGCCGCCCGGAAGTACGCGCCGCCAACGGCCTGCTGGCCGCCCTGATGCTGGTGTGCGTGGCGGTCGTCGGCCATGCCTGGCTCGGCATTGCGGGCCTGTACCCGGCCTGGCCGCACAGCGCGCTGGCGGTGCTGCCGCTGGGCTTTGCCACCGGGCCGCTGCTCTACCTGTATTTCGCCCGCATCCTGCTCGACCGGCCGCTGGTGCGGCGCCAGCTGCTGCATTTCCTGCCCTTCGCCCTGGTGATGCTGGCCATGCTGCCGTTCTACCTGCAGCCGGCCTCCGCCAAGCTGGCCTGGATGCGCGACCTGGCGGGACCGCCCCCGTATGCCGTGCTGGCGGCGGTGGCCAAGCTGCTGCTGTTCCTGGCCTATGTGCGCGCCTGTTACGCGCTGGTCGGGCGCACCGAAAGCCATCCGCTGGCGGCCGGGCTGCGCCGGCTGCTGGCGATCTGGCTGGTCGGCGGCGTACTCGGCATGCTGGTCCTGGCGCTCGAGTTCGCGCCTTTCTCCCTGCCGGTGTCGTCCGACGTGGCCGGCGCCCTGGTGCTGCTGTACTTCCTGTACGCGACCGCCTACCTGGCGATCCGCCAGCCCTTGGGCTACCGGCCGCCGGCGCCTGCTTTCCTACCCACTCCCGCAGCACCGCCCAAGCCGCGTTATGGCGAGCGCGCCTTGCCGGACGCTGAGCGTGGCGCATTCCTGGCGCGGCTGGAAGCCTGCATGCGCAGTGAAGAGCCCTGGCGCCAGGGCGAACTGAAACTGGAAGAGCTGGCCGAACGGCTGGCCATGACGCCGCACGAACTGTCCCAGCTGATCAACGGCGCCTGCGGCGTCAACTTCCAGGATTACCTGAACCGCCACCGGGTCGACGCGCTCAAGGAGGCGCTGCGCGATCCGGCGCGGCACGGCCAGACCATCCTGGACCTGGCCCTGGCCTCCGGCTTCAACAGCAAGAGCGCCTTGAACCGCGTATTCAAGACGCATACCGGGCTGACGCCGGGCGAGTTCCGGCGCCAGGAAAGCGCCGCAACAGGGGCGCTGGCAGGGGTTCCAGGTCCCGAATCATGATCTGCGACGCGACCTTGCCCTGATCCGGCCAGACTGCAGGCTCCGTTTCAACAAGTTACAGGAGTTTTGCATGAAAGTTCACGCTTGGGTGGCCGGCCTGCGGGCCGCATTGCTGCACGCACTGCTGCCCGCACTGCTGCCCGCACTGCTACTGTCTCCCGCTGCCGCCGAGACGATCTGGATCACCAACGTCAAGCTGGTCTCTCCCGAACAACTCGACCGGGTCGAGCCGGGCAGCGTGCTGGTGCGCGACGGCCGCATCGCCGCCGTCCACCGTGGCGCCCGCGCTCGCATGCCGGCCGGAGCCCGCCGCGTGGACGGCAAGGGCGGCTACCTCACGCCCGGCCTGATCGACTCGCACGTCCACCTGCACGCGGTGCCGGGCATGAGCCTGGAGCAGGCGCAGGAACAAGGGGCGCTGGCCGCGGCCTACGAACAGCAGCTGCCGCGCTCCTTCCTCTATTATGGCTACACCACCGTGGTCGACCTGGCCGTGGCCGACGTGAAGCTGATCGAACGTTTCCGCGCCGCGCCCCTGCATCCCGACGTCGTCCATTGCGGCCAGCCGCTGCCGATAGCGAACGGCTACCCGATGTCCTTCCTGCCCCCGGCGCGGCGCTTCGCCATGTTTCCGAATTTCGTGGTCGATCCTGAACGCCCGACCGCGCTCCCGGCGGGCACCCGGCTCGAGGAGCACACCCCGCGCGCCGCCGTAGCCCGCGTGAAAGAGGCGGGAGCGGCGTGTGTGAAGACACACTTCGAGCGCGGCTTTGGCGCCGAGCGCAACCTGCCGGTGTGGAGCCCGGCGCTGTTTGCCGAAGTGCGCGCGGCAGCCAGGGAGGGCGGCCTGGCGCTGGTGACCCATGCGAATTCCTTCGAGGGCCAGCGTTTCGCGGTGGAGAACGGGGCCGACGTACTGGCGCACGGCATGTGGCAGTGGGGTGGCCTGAACGGCAGCAGGGAGCTGCCGGCGGAGATCCGCGCCCTGCTCGACCGGATCGTCGCCCAGGGCACCGGCTACCAGCCGACCATGCGCGTGCTGGCCGGCCTGGACGCCTATTTCGACCGCGGCTACCTGCGCCACCCCGGCGTGCGCAAGGTGGTGCCGAAGGCGCTGGCCGACTGGTACGAGACGCCGGGCGGCAAATGGTTCGGGGAAGAGCTGGCCGAAGGCCACAGCCATGAAGAGATGCTGGAAGCGGGCAAGGCGCCGCTGCGCCGGCTGCGCCAGGTGCTGGCCTACCTGGCCGCGCGCGACGCCAACATCCTGTTCGCCACCGACACCCCGTCCTCGCCCACCTACGGCAACCTGCCGGGGCTGAACGGCTACCTGGAAATGCAGCACCTGGTCGAGGCGGGCCTGAGCCCGGCCCAGGTGTTCCGGGCCGCCACCATCAACAATGCGCGCGCCTTCGGCATCCTCGACCGGGCCGGCACCATTGAAACCGGCAAGGCGGCCAACCTGGTGCTGCTGCGGCAGTCGCCCCTGGAGAGCGTACAGGCGTGGGACAGCATCGTCACCCTATGGGTGGGCGGCAAGCAGGTGGAGCGCGCGCGGCTGGCGGCCGGCGTGCGCTGATTAGTCCCCCAGGTTAATAAAGGTCTGGCCGGTGTCGCTGCAGCCGTCCCGGAGTTGCTTGTCGAGCGCGCTGGCCTGCTCAAGCTGGCCGTGCGCACGGTGCCAGTCGCCCATCGCCGACAGTGCAGCGCAGCGGCGCCGCTTGCCGGCAACGCCGTCGGCGCTTGCCTGCGCGAGCAGCTTGTCTGCAGACAGCGTGCCGAGATAGAAGTCGGAAAGCGGCCGCGGCCACTCGTCACGCTCGCTGCGCGCGAAGGTGGCGGCCAATTCCGATTTCGCCAGATCGGCCTGGCCATTGCGTACCCGGGCGAGATAAAGCAGGAAGGCGCCGTTGCGTTCAGCCGGCAGCTTGTCGAGCGCGGCGCGCAAATGGGTCACCGCCTTCGCATAGTTGCGACGCAGCAACTGCGCTTGTCCGGCACTC
Source organism: Telluria sp. ZB4P34 (assembly GCF_059686055.1). Lineage (NCBI taxonomy): Bacteria > Pseudomonadati > Pseudomonadota > Betaproteobacteria > Burkholderiales > Oxalobacteraceae > Telluria > Telluria sp. ZB4P34. The sequence goes on from NZ_JCASIF010000020.1 coordinate 26,492, forward strand.
AGGTTGGCATAGGGGCTTCCGTTGCTGGCGGCCTTGTCCAGCCACTCGGCGGCGAGCGCTTCGTCGCGCGCTGCCAGCCTGCCACTGGCGTAGGCATCGGCCACCGCCATCTGCGCGTCAGCGTTGCCGCCCTTCGCTTCGGCCATCACCCAGGGTTCAAGCTTGCGCCGCTGGCCGAAGGGTTCGCCGCCGACATAGGAGAAATACAGCTTGTCCTGGCTCATCGCGTAGAGCACCCGGTGCGCACGCAAGAAGTCTGCGCCGAGCAGGACGTCGACGATGTTCAGACCGGAGTCCTCTACTGCAATCTCGGCATTCTGGACCGTTTCCTCGCCAATCTGGAAGGTCTTGAGCTTCGCGTACCAACTCCCCGCCGTGTAGTTGCCGACACCGCGCAGGTCGGAGCCACGCGTCACGTCGGGGCCATCGAGCGCGATTCCGGCGCGCTTGGCGGCATCCGCGGTCATCGAGCTGAACACGGCTCCCGTATCGATCATCGCTTCGAGTTCCTTGCCGTTGATGCGGACCAGGAACTTCGGATTCTTGTGGTGTTGATTATGGCGCCGCAGCGGAATCGCCTGCACATCCTGGCCCCAGTAGCCGAGATGGGCGCCGTTGCAGTTTTCGGAAACGAAAAAGGTGAGCTCCTTGGTCGCCAACGAAATTTCCACGTCGGTCTGGAACAGGAAAGGCGCTCCCAGGATGCCGTCGTACGGAGGCGTGTGGCCGAAGCTGCCAAGCACGGGCATATTGCTGCGGCCTGCGCGTACCGGCCCGACGATGAATTCGTTGACGATGCTGGCGTAGATCGGGGTACTTCCTCCGATGCCAGAGGCCTGCCTGCCGGTTGGGTAGAGCCGGATGCCGCGTCGTTCAGTACCGGTTCGGGTCAACACCGTCTCGTAGGCGCCGGTATCGACCAGCAACTCGGCAGGGGTGCCATTAATTTTCCCTTCGGTCACGATCTCCAGGCCAGGGCCGGCATATCGGAGCGGCAGTTTGCCGATCGGGGTGACCATGCACTTGGCTGGTTCGGCGGCTGCGCAAGCGAGCGGAAGGACGCATGTCACACTCAGGACCAGGCGCGCGAGGACGTGGCGAGGATCGATTTTCATGCATTATTTTAGGAAGAAGATTTCAAATAACGCAATCTATTTCGCATCAGTACACAAGCTGAATGTGATACAAAAAATGCGGACTGCGCCGCATTACTGAATCATTTTATTGCCGGGCCTCAGCGGGTGGCGCGCTGCCGTACGCACTCGATGTAGGCCTCGGTATCCGGCGGCAGGCCATTGCGCTGCGAGGTCCAGATCATCTGGCCCAGGCATTCCATGATCTCGTGGTGCGCCTCGTGCTCGCCGATGCGGCCCACCAGCTGGTCGTGCGCCGCCTTGATGCCGCGCGGCTGGTCGATCGACACCTGTTCGGCGATCGACAGGTGCATCGACAGGTGCAGGAAAGGGTTCGGCTTGCCGCCCTCGACCGAATAGTCGCGCGCGATCGCCGCTTCCACCTCCTCGAGTTCGGCGTGGTATTCGGGGTGCTGGACGATCCAGTCGGCCGCGATGGCGTCCATTGGGGTCAGGATCTCGCCCTTGCGCTGCTTGCGCAGGGCTTCGCAGAAAAAGCGGCGCACGTCGTGCGAGGACGGAGTAAACATTGGGGGCAGAGGTAGAAAGAGGGGAAGCGCGCATTCTAGCGCTTCCCGCCGGTTTCCGCTGCCGCGTATCTCAAGCTTTTTCTCTCAAGCTTCTTCTCTCAAGCGTCTTCTTTTGCCGGCGCTGGCGCCGGGCCGCATTCCGGACGGTGGAACATGATGGACTTGGCCTTCTCGATGTCGCCCAGCGCGGCCGCGTGCTCGCCCATCATGGTCTTGGCTACGCACACCTGGCCCCTGGCGCGCGCCCTGTCCTCGCGTGCTTCCTCCAGCAGTTCCTCGGCGTCCAGCTTGCCGAGGAAGAAGCGCGCCACCGGGTTCGGCCACTGGTCCTTGTCGTCGCGTGCGAAGGTCTTGTCCAGCTCGCTTCGCGCCGCCTCGCCTTCGCCCTGGTGCAGGCGCGCCAGGTAGAGCCACAAGGCGGCGCTGCGGTCGCCCGGCAGCTTGTCTAGGCCCAGGCGCAGGTGGCGCGCCGCTTCCGCATACTGGCGCCGCGGCATGTGGCTGCGCCCGACGGTGAAGTGGGCGAACGGGTTGCCGCCGGCAAGGGCGCGGTCGAGCCAGGCCTTGGCCCCCTCGGGGTCGCGCTTGACGCCCTGGCCCGTGCGGTAGAGCGACCACAGCATCATCTGGGCGTCCGTGTTGCCGCCGTCGGCCTCCTGCTGTATCCAGGGCTCGATGCCGCGCCGCTGGCCCAGGGGCTCGCCGCCGATGTAGCTGATATAGAGCTTTTCCTGGCTCATCGCGAACAGGACCCGGTGCGCACGCAGGAAGTCAGCGCCCAGCAGCAGGTCGATGTCGACCAGGTCCGCGTCCATTACGCTGACGCGCGCATTGCGGATGGTTTCGGCGCCCAGCTGCAGGGTATCGAAGCTGGCCACCCAGCGCGCCACCAGCTTGTCGCCGACCCCGGCGCCGTAGCCGGCGCGTTCGACGCCGGGCGCATCCAGTTTCAGCCCGGCGCGCTTGGCGGCCGAGAGCGTGACGATCGTGGTCGAGGCGCCGCTGTCGATGATGGCATTGAGCTTTTTTCCGTTCAGCAGGACCGTGAAATGGGGATTCGGACTCGTGCTGTTGCTGCGTTCGAAGGGAATGACGATCGCTTCCGGATCCCAATAGGCCAGGAACTCCTTGCGGCAGTCGACCGGCCGGAAGAAGCGGATCTGCTTTTCCGCGAGGTTGAATTCGAGGTCGGCCTGCAGCAGGAAAGGGGCGCCCACGATGCCGTCGTACGAGGGCGCGAAGCCGAAATCGTGCAGCACCCTGAGCGAGCCGTTCTTCGACGAGGCCGGCCCGGCGCGGAATTCCTTGAAGCGGGCCTGGTAGACCCGGCTGTAGCCGCCGAGGCCGGAAGTGCTCCTGCCGGTATGCCACAGCGTCATGCCGCGCGGCTCGGTGCCGGTGCGGGTCAGTGCGCTGTCGCTCGCGCCGGTGTCGACCAGCAGGGTGGCGGGCGTGCCGTTCAGGGAGCCTTCCATGGTGAGGTCGAGCGAGGAGCCGGTGTAGCGCACCGGGACGGTGGCAACGTTGACGTACTTGCATCCTTTTGGGAGTGGCGCGTCGTCGGCATGGACAGGCGGCGCGAGGAGAAGGAGGGGGAGGAGAGCGCAGGCGAGCGTGCGCAGGACGAGCCGGGTGGAAGAGTTCATCCGAACATTGTCATGGCTGAGTTCGGAATTGACAATTCCGCCGGCATAAACGATCGCGGAAGCAACACAATGCGCGGCATCCGCAGCGCAAGGCGGCGGAACCGGGGAGAGCAGGATGGCGCGCCGCGCCATCCTGGGAGTGAAGGCATTACTTGTCAGGCATCAGCGCCAGCGAGTCTGGCGTGGCCGGCTTGGCCACGCCGGCCGCGGCCGCCGTGGTGGCGCCGGTGGCGGCCAGGGCAGGCTGCGGCTGCGCCTTGGAGGCCGCCGAAGACTGGGAGCGGCCGTGCGGCTGGCGCAGGTAGCGCGCGCTGTGGCGGCGCTCGCCGTGCTGGCCCTTGGCCGGCCAGGTCAGGAAGCGCGACAGCTCCTGCAGTGCCCGCTGGTAGACATCGCGCTTGAACTCGATGACCACGTCCAGCGGCACCCAGTAGTCGTGCCAGCGCCAGGCGTCGAACTCGGGATGGTCGGTCAGGCGCAGGTTGACGTCGTTATCGCGCGCCATCATGCGCAGCAGGAACCAGATCTGCTTCTGGCCACGGTAGTGGCCGCGGATCTCGCGCTTGATGAAGTGGTCGGGCACTTCATAGCGTAGCCAGTCGCGGGTACGGCCCACGATCTTGACATGCTCCTGGCGCAAACCGATTTCTTCCTCGAGCTCGCGGTACATCGCCTGTTCCGGCGTTTCACCGTATTTGATACCCCCTTGCGGAAACTGCCACGAGTGCTCGCGCACCCGCTTGCCCCACCACACCTCGTTATTGGCGTTCAGCAGGATGATGCCGACGTTGGGGCGGAACCCTTCACGATCGAGCATATGTGCACCTCGAAACTTTCTGCCGGCCGTACGATCCTTCGAGCGCCTAACCAAACCTCCATGGCTGCATTGCACCGTCTCGCCGTACCGGCGTACTGTCTTCGACGGCGCGCCTTGCCCTGAAGGTGTTGTTGGACGCTCTTATATTTTTACCCACAAAGTGCCTTGCCCGCCCGGCCGGCTGATTGCCGACGGGACGGGTGCTGCGTGTTCCGGACCCATTTGTAGAAAGATTGGACGCATCAGCCAGCTAATCCTTTAAAATTAGGTCGATTATAACTCTCTCTTTTTAAAAAGAATTCACGGATATGCGCGCCTCACGATTTTTTATTTCAACTCTCAAAGAAGCGCCCTCGGACGCGGAAATCGTCAGCCACCAGTTGATGATGCGCGCCGGGATGATCAAGCGCCTCGGCTCGGGCATCTACACCTACATGCCGACCGGCCTGCGCATCATCCGCAAGGTCGAGAACATCATCCGCGAAGAGATGAACAGGGCAGGCGCGATCGAACTCCTGATGCCGCTGGTGCAGCCGGCCGAACTGTGGCAGGAGACGGGCCGCTGGGACAAGATGGGCCCCGAGCTCATGCGGGTCAAGGACCGCCATGGCCGCGAGTTCGCCATCCAGCCGACCTCCGAAGAAGTCGTGACCGACGTGGTGCGCAGCGAACTGAAGTCCTACCGCCAGCTGCCGATCAACTTCTACCACATCCAGACCAAGTTCCGCGACGAGCGCCGTCCGCGCTTCGGCCTGATGCGCGGCCGCGAGTTCACGATGAAGGATGCCTATTCCTTCGACCGCGACGTCGAAGGCATGCAGAAGTCCTATGCGACCATGTTCGACGCGTACACGCGCATTTTCAATCGTTTTGGCCTGAAGTTCCGCGCGGTGGCGGCCGACAACGGCGCCATCGGCGGCACCGGTTCGCATGAATTCCACGTCATCGCCAGCACCGGCGAAGACGCGCTGGTGTACTGCCCGGATTCGGATTACGCGGCCAACATGGAAGCGGCCGAAGCACTGGCCATCGGTACGCGCGGCGCGGCCACCCAGCAGCTGACCAAGACCTCGACGCCGGGCAAGACCAAGTGCGAAGCCGTGGCCGAACTCCTGAACATCCCGCTGCAGCAGCACGTCAAGAGCATCGCCCTGACCGTCGAGAACGAAGGCAAGAAGACTTACTTCCTGCTGCTGCTGCGCGCCGACCATGAACTCAACGAGGTCAAGGTCAACAAGGTGCCGGGCCTGAAGGAATTCCGCTTCTCGACCGAAGCGGAGATCCAGGAAGTGTACGGCACCGTGCCGGGCTACCTCGGCCCGATCGGCGCCAAGCAGCCGGTGGTCGTGGTGGCCGATCGCAGCGTGGCCAACATGGCCGACTTCGTCTGCGGCGCCAACGAAGCCGACTACCACTACACGGGCGCCAACTGGGGCCGCGACTGCGCCGAGCCGCTGGTGGCCGACCTGCGCAACGTGGTCGAAGGTGACGCCTCGCCGGACGGCAAGGGCGTGCTGGCGATCGAGCGCGGCATCGAAGTGGGCCACGTGTTCCAGCTCGGCACCGCCTACTCGGAAGCGATGGGCGCCACCTTCCTCGACGAAGCCGGCAAGCCGGCCGCGCTGCAGATGGGCTGCTACGGCATCGGCGTGACCCGCATCCTGGGCGCGGCGATCGAGCAGAACTTCGACGACAAGGGCATCGTCTGGCCGGATGCGATCGCCCCGTTCGAGCTGGTGCTGTGCCCGATGGGCCTGGACCGCAGCGAGATGGTCAAGGAACAGACCGAGAAGCTGTACGCCGACCTGGCGGCGGCGGGCATCGACGTCATCATCGACGACCGCGGCCTGCGCCCGGGCGCGATGTTCGCCGACTGGGAACTGATCGGCGTGCCGCACCGCGTCGTGATCGGCGAGCGCGGCCTCAAGGAAGGCAACCTGGAATACCAGGGCCGCCGCGACGAAGCCGCGACGGGCGTGCCGGTCGACGGCATGGTCGCGTTCATCAAGGGCAAGCTGGGCAAGTGAAGCGCGTGAAGCTGTTCCCCTGGACCGCGCCTGGGCTGTCCGCCGCCGGGTTGGCGCTTGCGCTGGCACTCGGCGGCGTCGCGCATGCCGGCAACCAGAAGGAAGAACAGCTGGCAGACTCGGTGCGCCTGGCCCTGGCCAACGCCATCAACGACAGCCGCCCCCCGAAACCCGTGCTGCGCGACGAGGCGGCGCGGGCGCGCTACGGGGCCTGGTTCGACGAGATGTCGCGCCGCCTTGCCAAGCGCATCCCCGACGCGCTGTCGCGCACCGAATTCCTCGAATCGGTCTGGTACGAGTCGACCCGCGCCGGCCTCGACCCGGGACTGGTGCTGGGCCTGATCCAGGTGGAGTCGGCCTACCGCAAGTACGCCATCTCGATCGCCGGCGCGCGCGGCTACATGCAGGTGATGCCCTTCTGGACCAGGGTGATCGGCGACGGCGACCGCCGCAAGCTGTTCCACATGCAGACCAACCTGCGCTACGGCTGCTCGATCCTGCGCATGTACATCGACATGGAGAAGGGCAACCTCTACCTCGCCCTCGGCCGCTACAACGGCAGCCGCGGCAAGCCCCAGTATCCGAATGCGGTGCTGGCTGCGTGGAAGCGCTGGGAGTTCAAGCCCGCGGCTTGACGTGGGGTGGCCGGCTCTGCCGACCGCGCGTTCAACACCAGGTAATGCTGCCCGCTCGGCTGCTCTTTTGCTGGCTGGACGCGCGGACGGCGAAGCCGTCCACCCTACACACCCCCAACAATCCCGCAACAAATCCTTCTGCCATATGCACTTGGCAAGGTGTAAACTTTACGCTTTCAAGACGTAGAGGTTCCCATGCGATTGTCCACCTTCGCCAGCGCCGTCCTGCTCGCCGCGCTCGCCGGCTGCGCGGCCGTGCCGCCCGCCTCCCAGGCTCCCGCGCCGGCCTACCAGGAAGCGCGCGCGAAGAACGTGATCTTCTTCCTCGGCGACGGCATGGGCCTGAACACGCTCACCGCGGCGCGCATCTTCCACGCCGGCGAAGAGGGCGAGCTGACCATCGACCGCCTGCCCGAATCGGCCTTCGTCAAGACCTTCTCGAACGATGCGATGGTGACCGACAGCGCCGCCGCGATGGCCGCCTACATGACCGGCGTAAAGCAGAACAACGGCGTGGTGTCGATGTCCTTCGGTACCCGCTCGGTGGCACCGGGCAAGGACGCCAACGGCAATGCGACGGTCAACCGCTGCGAGGGCGGCACACCCGCCGCCACGCTGCTGGAACTGGCGCGCAATCGCGGCATGGCGCTCGGCATCGTCACCAACACCAGCGTCACCGACGCCACCCCGGCATCCGCCTACGGCCATGCCTGCCACCGCAAGCTCGAGACCGACCTGGCGGCGATGCTGGTGCCGGGCGGCGCCGGCTACAACGGCGCACTCGGCCCGCGTGGCCTGGATGTCCTGTTCGGCGGCGGCGCCCAGTTCTTCACGCCCTTCGCCCGCGGCGGCAAGCGCGCCGACCAGCGCGACCTGCTGGCCGAACTGGGGCAGCAGGGCTTCCGCGTCGCCACCGATACCGCAGGATTCAATGCGCTCGGCCTTGATCCACAGCGGCCGGCCATCGCCTTGTTCGCGCAGAACCACATGGACTACGACGCCACCCGCGATCCGGCCAGGCAGCCGAGCCTCACCGAGATGACGCGCAAGGCCATCGACCTGCTGGCGCCGCATGCGGGCAGCCAGGGCAAGGGCTTCTTCCTGGTGGTGGAGGGCGGCCTGATCGACCACGCGCTGCACGCCACCCTGGCCAAGCGCGCGCTGCAGGAAACCGTCTCGTACAACGCCGCCATGCAGGCCGCGCTCGACAAGATGGAAGCGCTGGACCCGGGCCTGAAGAACACCCTGGTCGTCGCCACCGCCGACCATGACCACACGCTGCTCCTGAACGGCTACACGGTCCGCACCGGCAAGACCACGCCGACCAACCCGGGCGTGCTGGGCCTGGTGCGCAACCTGGACGGCAGCCCCAAGCTGGACCAGGACGGCCGTCCCTTCACCATCATCGGCTTCGGCAACGGCGAGAACCGCATCAACGGCCCGCGCTCCGGCAAGCCCGCGCTCACCGACGAGATCGTGACGCGCGACGACTACCACCAGGAAGCCGTGGTGCGCACCCGCGCGGGCGCCGAGACGCATGGCGGCACCGACGTCTACCTCGGCGCCGCGGGCGCCGGTGCGGAGCTGTTCCGCGGGACCATCGACAACACCCGCGTCTTCAGCCTGATCAAGACGGCTGCCGGCCTGTAAGGAATCGCCATGAACAAACGACTCAACTTCCTGCTGGCCGCCGCCCTGTTCAGTGCCGGCGCGGCCCCGGCAGCCGCCGCGCCGCAAGCGAAGAACATCATCTTCTTCCTCGGCGACGGCATGGGCCCGACCACGATCACCGCCGCCCGCATCTTCAAGCACGGCGAGGACGGCCTGCTGCACTTCGAGCGGCTGGAGCGCACCGCGCGCATCAAGACCTATTCGAACGACTTCCAGACCACCGACAGCGCGCCCTCGATGGGCGCCTACATGACCGGCGTGAAGATCAACCAGGACGGCATCTCGATGAAGGACGCGCGCGCGATCGAGCCGTCCAGGGACGCGAACGGCAACCGGACCGTCGACCGCTGCGGCGAGAACAACGGCCAGGCGATGCCGACCATCCTCGAACTGGCCAAGGCGCGCGGGAAGGCCGTGGGCGCGGTGACCACCACCGAGCTGACCCACGCCACGCCGGCTTCCACTTTTTCGCACGTGTGCCACCGCGACGCGGCCTACAGCATCGCGCGCCAGCTCGTACCGGGCGGCGAAGGCTACAACCGCGCGCTGGGCGACGGCGTGGACGTGCTGATGGGAGGCGGGCGCCACCGCTTCACGCCCTACGACAAGGCCGCCAACCCGAAGGGCCGGGCCGACGGACGCGACCTGCTGGCGGAGCTGGCGGCGCAGGGCTACGCCGTAGCCGGCACCCGCGCGGGCATGATGTCGGCCCGCCCGGGCCGCAAGTTCATCGGCATCTACGCCGCCGACGACCACCTGGACTATTCGCTGGCACGCCGCCCCGAGCAGCCCTCCTTACGCGAGATGGCCCTGAAGGCCGTGGAACTGCTCTCAAAAGATCCTGACGGCTTCTTCCTGATGGTCGAAGGCGGCAAGATCGACCATGCACTGCACGACAACAATGCCAGGAATGCGCTGGTGGACACGGTGGCTTTCGACGAGGCGATCCAGGCCACCATCGCGCGCATGCGGCAGGTCGATCCGGGACTGGAGAACACCCTGATCGTCGTGACGGCCGACCATGACCACACCATGGTGCTCAATGGTTATCCGAAGCGCGGCAGCAAGGTGCTGGACATCGTCCACGACTACGCCACCGGCCAGCCGAAAAAGGACGCCGACGGCAAGACCTTCACCACCCTCGTGTTCGGCAACGGCAAGGTACGCCCGGACCTGCGCGCCGACGTGGACAGCGCGACGGCCCAGGGCGACGACTACCTGCAGGAGGCCGGCGTGCGCACGCTGTACGAGTCGCACGGAGGCGGCGACGTGAAGCTGTACGCCACTGGCGCGGGCTCGGCGCCGTTCAAGGGGACGATGGAGAATACGCAGGTGTTCCACCTGATGAAGGCGGCAGCGGGGCTTTGAAGCGTAGGGTGGGCGGCTTGTGTTCTGGTCCACTGGACCAGAACACCCCACGCGTTCAACCAGAACTTGAATAACGAGGCATCGAATCGTAGAGATTTGAACGCGTGGGCAGGAGACCTGCCCACCCTACGCACTTCGTTTGAGCGCAGAAACAAAAAGCCCCGGACTCCGGGGCTTTTCATTTGCAAGGCTACTGGACAGCCGGCCAGTGCTTATTTCAGGTGGTCCGAAATGAGCTTGGTCATTTCGAACATCGAGACCTGGGCCTTGCCACCAAAGACAGCCTTCAGCTTGTCGTCGGCGTTGATCATGCGGCGGTTCGATGCGTCCTGCAGGTTTTCTTTCTTGATGTAGTCCCAGACCTTCTTGGTGACTTCGGTGCGTGGCAGCGGCTTGTTGCCGACCACTGCTGCCAGTTCGCCCGACGGGGTCATCTCTTTCATGAAAGCGGCGTTGGGCTTGCGTGCTGCGGCCGGTTTCGCCGCAGGTTTCGCTGCTGCTTTTGCTGGAGCTGCTTTTTTTGCTGCAGGCTTGGCGGCTGCTGCCGGCTTGGCGGCGGCTTGCTTGGCTGGCGCTGCGGTGGATTTTTTGGCTGTTGCCATCTTCTAGCCTCCTAAAACGATCACAGGGAAAGTTGCGTTATCGACGCACGGGCTTATATTGGTGGCCTTTTACTGTTCATGCAAGTCTTTTTCGAAATTTTTTCATTCTTATAAGCCCCGAAATGCGAGGTATCGCACACTCGGTGCGCCACCGGGGAAGAAAACCGGGTCCCCGGACGTAAAAAACCGCGCAAGGCCAGTGCCCGCGCGGTTTTTATCGAGGCCATCGGGATCAGCGCATACCGGGCATCATGCCCTTCATCCCGCGCATCATCTTCATCAGGCCGCCGCCTTTGAGCTTCTTCATCATGGTCTGCATCTGCTCGAACTGGTTCAGCATGCGGTTCACTTCCTGCACCTGCACGCCGGCGCCGGCCGCGATGCGGCGCTTGCGGTTGGCCTTGATCAGTTCCGGCTTGGCGCGCTCGCCCGGCGTCATCGAGTCGATGATGCCGACCATGCGGCGCACCTGCTTCTCGGCCTGGTCCATGTTGGCGCCCGCGGCGGCCTGCTGGAACTGGGCCGGCAGTTTATCGAGCAGGCCGGACATGCCGCCCATCTTTTTCATCTGGGTGAGCTGCGCCTTGAAGTCGTTCATGTCGAACTTGCCGCCGCCCTTGATCTTGTTGGCCAGCTCGGTCGCGGCCTGGGCATCGACACCCTTGCGCGCTTCTTCCACCAGCGCCAGGATGTCGCCCATGCCCAGCACGCGGTTGGCCATGCGGGTGGGGTCGAAGGCTTCCAGGCCGTCCAGTTTTTCGGACACGCCGGCAAACTTGATCGGCTTGCCGGTAACGTGGCGCACGGAGAGGGCCGCGCCGCCGCGCGAATCGCCATCGAGCTTGGTCAGCACCACGCCGGTGAGCGGCAGCGCGTCGTTGAACGCCTTGGCGGTGTTGATCGCATCCTGGCCGAGCATGGCGTCGACCACGAACAGGGTCTCGACCGGATTGACGGCCGCGTGCACCGCGGCGATCTCCTGCATCATCGCTTCGTCGATGCCGAGGCGGCCGGCGGTGTCGATGATCAGGACGTCGTGATAGTGCTTCCTGGCCCAATCGAGCGCGTTGCGCGCGATGTCGACCGGCTTGTCGCTGGCGGTGGAGGGGAAGAAGTCGGCGCCGACCTGCCTGGTCACCGACTCCAGCTGCGCGATCGCGGCGGGGCGGTAGACGTCGGCGGATACCGTCAGGACCTTCTTCTTCTTCTGTTCCTTGAGGTACTTGGCGAGCTTGCCGGTGGTGGTGGTCTTGCCCACACCCTGCAGGCCGGCCATCAGGATGATCGCCGGCGGCTGCTGGGCGAAGGACAGCTGGGTGGCCTCGGGACCGAGGTCGGCGCCCATCAGGGCGGCCAGTTCGCGCTGCACCACGCCGACCAGGGCCTGGCCCGGGCTGAGCGAGCCGACGACTTCTTCGCCCAGCGCTTTTTCCTTCACCTTGGCAATGAATTCGCGCACCGCCGGCAGGGCCACGTCGGCCTCCAGCAGGGCCATGCGCACTTCACGCAGCATCTCGGCGGTGTTGGCCTCGGTAAGGCGCGCCTCGCCACGCATCGTCTTGACGACCTTGGCTAGGCGTTGGGTAAGGTTATCTAGCATGTTCTACCTGACTTATATATAGACGGCACGTCGGTCTTGCGTAGGGTGGTCGGCTTTGCCGACCGCGCGTTCGGATCACGTTTCCCGGCCCGCTTCGTGGCTGTTCATCGGCTGCTTGGACGCGCGGTCGGCGGAGCCGACCACCCTACAAATTAGAGAAACCGACATTCTACCTTGCAGGAGCCGCCGAGTTCGGCCGCTGCCGCGATATAGCGCATTTTTTCAGCACGTGGCGTGCGTTCGATCAGGTGAAAAGCTTGTCGTTCCTGACACAGCTCACGTACCAATAGGCCATTTCCCGTCAGCATCATTCTCTGTGCCTGCGCATGTTTCGCCGCGCCGGCCGCGGATGACACATGTGGTTTGCATAAGGGAGAACAGGATGATCAAGCTAGTCAGCAGTATTCTTGCCGCAGCCGCCCTGCTGGCAGGGGGCGGCGCCGGGGCCCAGGAAGTGGTCAGGCTCGGCAACCTCAAGCTGGCCCACTTCGGCGCGGTCTCGTACATCAAGGAGATCGCGCCGAAGTGCGGCATCCGGGTCGAGGAAAAGATCTTCGCCAAGGGGCTGGACGTGATGCAGGCCATCATCGCAGGGGAACTCGATGTCGGCGCCACCGCGTCCGAGGCGGCCATCTCGGGCCGCGCCGGCGGCGCCCCGATCGTCGTGGTGGCCGGCTTCGCCCGCGGCGGCGCGCGCCTGGTGGCGCGTCCCGAGCTGGGCATCCGCAGCGTAGCAGGGCTCAAGGGCAAGCGGGTCGGGGTGACGCGCGGCGCGATCCAGGAAGTGCTTCTGATGGCCCAGCTGGCCAGGCACGACCTGACGGCCGACGCGGCGCCCGGCAAGGACGTGCAGCTGGTGTACCTCGGCTATCCGGACCTGAACCAGGCGCTGCTCGGCAGGCAGATCGACGCCATGATGCAGTCCGAGCCGCAGTCCTCGCAGGCGATCAACAAGGGCTTCGGCCTTGAAGTGACCAAGCCCTACGACACCCCGATCGGCGAGCCGGTGCGCACCATGGTCATGACCGAGAAGTTCTACCGCGAGCGCCGCCCGGCGGCGGAAAAGTTCATGCGCTGCTTCGTCGAGGCCACCAGGAGCTTCATCGACGACCCGGCGCTGGCCGAGAAGTACGTGCGCGAGGTGCTCTTCAAGAACCAGATCACGCGCGACGACTTCCACGATGCGATCCGCAATTCGCCGTATTCGTACGCCATCACCCCGGAGCACATCCAGGTCACGACAGACACCATGGCCAGGACCGGGGTGGGGCGCATGGCGCGCCCGCCGGTGGCGAGGGACTGGGTGCGCACCGACCTGCTGGACGCCGCCATGGCGAACCTGAAACCGCGCTGAAAGGAAGCCGCCATGAACACAGGGACGGGGTCGAAAAACAGGCGCGGGCGTTCGCGCGAGCGCTGGCGCGTGATGTTGTACGAACGGGCGGTGGGCATGGTGGCGCCGGTGCTGGCGCTCAGCCTGTGGCAGTGGGTGGCGGCGAACGGCTGGGTCGATCCGCTGGTGCTGCCGGCCCCGCTCGACGTCTGGCGCAAGTGGGTGGCCTACCTGCTGCCGCTGGCGCCCTACGCGGAGTACACCGGGGGCAGCTGGCTGGGGTGGGCGCTGTCCGGCGAACTGCCGATGGACATCTATACCAGCATGCTGCGGGTGGCGGCCGGCTTCGCCATCGGGGCGGGCCTGGCGCTGCCGCTCGGGCTGGCGATGGGCGCGAGCCCGGTCGTGTATGCGTGGTTGAACCCGCTGGTGCAGATCCTGCGCCCGATTCCGCCGATCGCCTACATCCCGCTGGCGATCCTGTGGTTCGGCCTGGGCAACCCGCCGGCCGTATTCCTGATCGCGCTGGGCGCCTTCTTCCCGGTCCTGATGAACACCATCGCCGGGGTGCGCCACGTGGACGGCATCTATCTGCGTGCGGCGCGCAACCTGGGCGCGGGCGGGGTGACCCTGTTCCTGCGCGTGATCCTGCCTGCGGCCGTGCCCTACATCCTGTCCGGAGTACGGATCGGGATCGGTACCGCCTTCATCGTGGTGATCGTGTCGGAGATGATCGCCGTGAACAACGGCCTCGGTTTCCGCATCCTGGAGGCGCGCGAGTACTTCTGGTCCGACAAGATCATCGCCGGGATGATCACCATCGGCCTGCTGGGCCTCCTGATCGACATCGGCATGAACCGCCTCAACAACCATCTGCTGCGCTGGCACCGCGGCCTGGAGCACTGACATGAACGCACCGCAAGGACCGCAGCAGTTGGTACAGCAGCCGGCGCCGCACATCCGCATCGACGGCGTCAGCAAGATCTTCGCGACCGGCGGACGCACCGTCGCCGCGCTGCAGGACATCGGCCTGGAGATCCCACGCGGGCAGTTCACCTGCCTGCTCGGGCCCTCGGGCTGCGGCAAGTCCACGCTGCTGAATGCGGTGGCGGGCTTCTCGCTGCCCAGCAGCGGCCGGATCACCGTCGACGGCAAGCCGGTCGCGGCGCCGGGGCCGGAACGCGGCATGGTGTTCCAGGAATATGCGCTGTTCCCCTGGATGACGGTGGAGGACAACATCGCCTTCGGCCTGCACATCAAGGGCATGAGCAAGAGCGCCATCCGCGAACGGGTAGGGGACTTGCTGAAGATGCTGTCGCTGCTGGACTTCCGCCAGCGCTTTCCCAAGGACCTGTCGGGCGGCATGCGCCAGCGGGTGGCGATCGCGCGCGTGCTGGCGCTGGATTCGCCGATCATGCTGATGGACGAGCCCTTCGGCGCCCTCGACGCGCTCAACCGGCGCAACCTGCAGGACGAATTGCTGCGCATCTGGTCCGAGCTGAAGAAGACGATCCTGTTCGTCACCCACAGCATCGAGGAAGCCGTGTACCTGGCCGACCGCATCGTCGTGATGACCTACCGCCCGGGCACGGTCAAGCGCGACCTGCTGGTCGGGCTGCCGCACCCGCGCGACCCGGCGGCGCCGGAGTTCAACGCGCTCAAGCGCGAGCTGGGGGTCATGGTGATGGAAGAGCAGCAGCGCCACCACAGCGATGAATTGAGGATGGCGGCGGTGGACTGATTCGGGGCTGGTGGCCGCGCTGCGTGAAGCTGGATCCCGGCCTGCGCCGGGATGACGTGCATCTGTCGGAAGAGGGCTATCCACCACCGTAACCCGATGGTGTAGACTCCTATTATGCAGAACTCCCTCTTCTCCGCCGCGGCCCTGCTGTACGCGGTGTGCGCCCTGCTGCCGTCGCGCCGGGGCGCCGTCATTTCAGGCGTTACCGCCCTGGCCTGGGCGGTGCATGGCTCCGCGCTCGGGCTCGACGTGGCCGAGCCCGGCCAGTTGCGGGTCGGCTTCGCCATCATGCTGTCGAGCGCCCTGTGGGTCTCGGTGGCGGCCTACTGGCTGGAAAACCGCAACTTCGCCCTCGACGGCATGCGCCGCCTGGTCATGCCTTTCGCTTGCGTGGCCGCGCTGCTGCCGGTGATCTTCCCGGGCAGCCTGTTGCCGCTGAACGGCCAGACGCCCGCCTTCGGCTGGCACGTGCTGGTTGCCGTACTGGCCTACAGCACGCTCACCATCGCCGCCTTCCACGCCGTGCTGATGGCCCTGCAGGAAGCGCGGCTGCACACGCGCGCCGCCAGTGGCGGCTGGTTCGGCAGCGCGCTGGACCAGCTGCCGGCCCTGCTGACCATGGAAAAGCTGCTGTTCCGCGTGATCTGGATCGGCTTCATCCTGCTCAGCCTCACCGTGCTGTCCGGGGTCGTGTTCTCCGAGCAGCTGTTCGGCAGCGCGCTGCGCCTGGACCACAAGAGCGTGTTCGCGCTGCTGTCCTGGCTGCTGTTCGCGGCGCTGCTGGCGGGCCGCCGTTATCAAGGCTGGCGCGGCAAGACTGCGCTGCGCTTCACGCTGGCGGGCTTCGCCACCCTGGCGCTGGCCTACGTCGGCAGCCGCTTCGTGCTCGAAGTCGTGCTGCAGCGGGGCGTCGCATGAGCCGCATCCTGTTCTGGATCCTGCTGATCGGCCTGGTCGCTTTTGCCGTACGCGCCAAGCTCAAGGCCCTGGGCGCGCGCCGGCAGCCGCCGCCGGAGCAGGAGGCGCCGCAGCAAGCGGCGGCGGAAATCGAAACCATGACCCAGTGCGCCCATTGCGGCCTGCACTTCCCGGCCTCGGAAGCGGTGCACGCCGACGGTCACGACTACTGCTCGCCGGGCCACGTGCGCCTGCCGCCGCAGTAAGCGGGCCGATGCCGCCCTCCATGCCCAGCGCGGCGCGCACCACCCTGTGGCGCTCGCTCCAGACCTTTACCGTTACCCGCATCGTCATCGCGCTGGTGCTGCTGCTGTACCTGGGCGTGAGCAGCAACGGCGGCGGCCTGCGCCTGGATGCAGTCACCACCCCGATCTGCCTGTTCTACCTGGCGGTGGCGCTGGTGTTCGCCGGGTTCGGCACCTGGTGGCGCCACCGCTTCGTCCTGCAGCTGGGCGGCCAGGTCGCGCTCGACCTGGCCGTGATCTCGCTGCTCTACCTGGAATCGGGCGGCCTGCGCAGCGGCCTGGCGATCCTCTACCTGTTCCCGCTTGCCGGCGCCGCCATCCTGGCTCCCCTGACCCTGGCGCTGTTTTCGAGCGCACTCGCCACCCTGTTCCTGCTGCTGGAAGCCACCTGGCAGGTATTCATGCACGAGCGCCAGCCGCCACTGATGCAGGCCGGCCTGTACGGCGCCGCCTTCTTCGCCGGCGCGCTGGTGGTGAACCGGCTGGCTGCGCGCCTGATCAAGCAGGAAGAACTGGCGGCGCAGCGCGGCGTCGACCTGCGCATCCAGCAGCTGATCAACGGGATCGTCATCGCCGACGTCGGCGACGGCATCCTGGTGGCGGGCGACGACGGCGCGGTCTTCACCGGCAATCCGGCGGCGCGGCGCATGCTCGGCCTGGAGGGGGAGGCGGCCGGCTTCCGGCTCGGCGACGCGCCTGGACTGGAACCCCTGGCCGAAGCCTTCGGCGCCTGGCTGCAGGCGGGCGGCGACGGCGCGTCCTTCGTCACCGTCAAGCCGTACCGGGAAGAAAGCGGCCCGCTGCGCGGACGGCGCGACCAGCCGGTGCACCTGAAGCTGCGCTTCGCGCGCGTGGACACGCTCGGTGCGGCGCTGGGGCGCAGCGTGGCGTTCATGCAGGACGTCAGCGCCATCGAAAACCAGGCCCAGCAGCTCAAGCTGGCCTCGATGGGACGCCTCACCGCCAGCATCGCGCACGAGGTGCGCAACCCGCTGTCGGCGATCGGCCATGCCACCGCGCTGCTGGCCGAAGACCTGCATGGCCCGGCCGAGGTGCGCCTGCTGAAGATCATCGGCGACAACGTGGCGCGCGTGAACCGCATGGTCGAAGACATCCTGCAGCTGTCGCGCAAGGTGCAGCCGCACACCGAGCCGCTGCGCCTTGCCGCCTTTCTCGCCGAGCTCAAGGCCGAGTTCTGCGAAACCCACGGCCTGGCCGATGATATAGTTTATATAGGCGATCCCGGGAACAGTGCGGTGCGCTTCGACCCGCTGCACCTGCACGAAGTGCTGCTCAACCTGCTGGGCAACGCGGTGCGCTACGCCAGCCGCGAACCCGCCAGCATCCGCATCTTCCCGGCGCGCGACGCCGCCGGCCGCATCGAGCTGCACGTGCAGGACGACGGCCCCGGCATTACCCCGGAAGTGCGCGCCCACCTGTTCGAACCGTTCTACACTACGTCGAGCAAGGGCACGGGCCTGGGCCTGTACCTGGCGCGCGAGCTGTGCCTGAACAACAATGCGAAGCTCGACTACGAATACCGCTTTGACGCCGCGGCCATGGGGCCGCGCCGGGCGAGCGGACGCTTCGTGATCAGCTTTTCCGAGCCGGCCGGCGACGACAGCGCCGGCTGACAAGGACAGGAAGGACGACAGGAATTACCATGACCGCACCCCGCATCCTCGTGGTCGACGACGAAGCCGACCTGCGCGAACTGCTCGAGATCACCCTGCTCAAGATGGGGCTGGACGTCGACAGCGCCGCTACGCTGCGCCAGGCGCGCGGCCTGCTCGAGGAGCACGACTATGCATTGGTGCTGACCGACATGCGCCTGCCGGACGGACTCGGGCTGGAACTGGTGCGCGAAGTCACGGCCTCGCACAAGGGTACGCCGATCGCCGTCATCACCGCCTACGGCAGCGCCGAGAACGCGGTAGTGGCGCTCAAGGCGGGCGCCTTCGACTACATCTCCAAGCCGGTGGCGCTGGACGCGCTGCGCCTGATGGTGCGCTCGGCCCTGAAATTATCCGAAGCGCCGGCGGCGCCCCCCGACGGCGCCGCGCCCGGCTCGCGCATGATCGGCACCTCAAGCGCCATGGCGGCGCTGCGCGCCCAGATCGGGCGCCTGGCCCGCTCGAACGCGCCGATCTCGATCACCGGCGAATCCGGCAGCGGCAAGGAACTGGCGGCGCGCGAGATCCACGCCCAGAGTTCGCGCGCGAACAAACCCTTCGTGGCGGTGAACTGCGGCGCCATCCCGGAAACCCTGATGGAAGCCGAGTTCTTCGGCTACCGCAAGGGCGCCTTCACCGGCGCCGCCGAAGAGCGCGATGGCTTCTTCCAGGCGGCCAACGGCGGCACCCTGATGCTCGACGAAGTGGCCGACCTGCCGCTGCCGATGCAGGTCAAGCTGCTGCGCGTGATCCAGGAGCGGCGCGTGCGCAAGATCGGCGCGACCAGCGAGGAGCCGGTAGACGTGCGGATCATCAGCGCCACCCACCAGGACCTGGCGAAATGCGTCGAGCAGGGCAGGTTCAGGCAAGACCTGTTCTACCGCCTGAACGTGATCGAGCTGTCGCTGCCGCCGCTGCGCGAACGGATTGACGACCTGGCGCCGCTGGCGGACGCGATCCTGGCGCGGCTGGCGGGGCCGGGCCAGGCTTCCCTCGGTCCGGGCGTGCTCGACACGCTGCGCGCCTATTCATTCCCGGGCAATATCCGCGAACTCGAGAACGTGCTGGAGCGGGCGCTGGCGTTCGCGAACGACGGCGTGATCGAAGTCGGCGACCTGTCGCTGAAGGCGGCGCGGCCGGGCGAGGGTCAGCAGCGCGAGCCGGCCGCGGCCGCCGCGCAGGTTCGGGAGCGGGCGCCGGAAGTGGAACCGCCGTCCGACGTCGTCCAGCAGGCGCCGCCCGGGCCGGCCCCGTTCGGCCCGAACGGCTTGCCCGGCAACCTGCCCGAGTACCTGAGCCAGGTGGAACGCGACATCATCGGGCGCGCCCTGCAGCAGACCGGCTTCAACCGCACCCAGGCCGCCGCGCTGCTGGGGATCAGCGTACGCCAGCTGCGCTACCAGATGCAAAAGCTCGATATCTGCGCGCCGGACGATCTGGCTTGAGAGGGAACGCGATGTCATCATGTTGTCTTTTCGCCAGTGCAAAATCGACAATTTCAATGCATGCGGCATTGCACTGATTACGCATTGTGCAGTCCTTTCGAGCTAGGTTAGCGCTCACTCACCGGATACTGCCCGCCATTCAGGCTATAACGTCTTGTCAAGCCTACGCAGCTAAAAAAAGCGAAAAAATTGGGACGTAATTCGCTTGCCCTGACATGGGTCAGCCACTACAATTAGTCTCATATCAACGTCAAACACTAGATGTAGTGGTACTGAACAAAAAGGCAGTCGGTTCAGGCAAGACGTGAAGCTTGCTCTGCAAGCGACTGATTCATCAGCGATTTTCATTGACCCCGTGTATCTGGCAGCCAGCGAGGCGTTCCGGCTGGCGGGGCATCGCTTTGCTTAAAAACAACCACGGCAGGTCGGCTGCCACTGGAGGCTCAATGCACACAGCACAAGACATTTCGATCAATCCGCACGTCGCCTCGAGCGCATCGCCTACCGCCACGCCGGCGGAGATCGTTGCGCGCGGCGACTACCGTGTCATCCGCCGCAACGGCGCCGTGGTCGCATTCGAGCCGCACAAGATCTCGGTCGCGATGACCAAGGCCTTCCTCGCCGTCGCCGGCGGGCAGGGCGCCGTCTCGGCCCGCATCCGCGAGCTGGTGGAACAGCTGACCAATAACGTGGTGGCCGCGCTGGTGCGCCGCCAGCCGAACGGCGGTACTTTCCACATCGAAGACGTGCAGGACCAGGTCGAACTGTCGCTGATGCGCTCGGGCGAGCATGACGTCGCGCGCGAATACGTGCTGTACCGCGCCAAGCGCATGGAAGAGCGCAAGGCCGCCAAGGAAGCCGCCGGCGGTACCCAGGTCGCCGCGCCGCAGATCAACGTGGTCGACGGCGGCCAGCGCCGCCCGCTGGACATCAACGATGTCCACGCCCTCGTGAACGCCGCCTGCTCGGGCCTGGAAAAGCACGTCGACGCCGACGCGATCGTCGCCGAAACCCTGAAGAACCTGTACGACGGCGTGCCGGTCGAAGAGCTGTACAAGTCGGCCATCCTGGCCGCCCGCGCCCTGATGGAAACCGACCCGGCCTACAGCCAGGTCACCGCGCGCATCCTGCTGCACACCATCCGCAAGGAAGTCTTCGGCCACGAAGTGCCGCAGGCCGGCGCCGCTGCCGAGTACATCACCTACTTCCCGAAATACATCGCCAAGGGCATCGAGAACGAACTGCTGGACGAAGAACTGGGCAAGTTCGACCTCGAGCGCCTGGCGAAAGCCCTGGTTGCCGACCGCGACCTGCAGTTCGGCTACATCGGCCTGCAGACCCTGTACGACCGCTACTTCCTGCACGTGCGCGAAACCCGCATCGAGATGCCGCAGGCCTTCTACATGCGCGTCGCGATGGGCCTGGCCCTGCGCGAAGCCGACCGCGAAGCGCGCGCCATCGAGTTCTACAACCTGCTGTCGTCGTTCGACTTCATGAGCTCGACCCCGACCCTGTTCAACTCGGGTACCCGCCGCTCGCAGCTGTCCTCGTGCTATCTCACCACCGTCGGCGACGACCTGGAAGGCATCTACGACGCCATCAAGGAAAACGCACTGCTGTCGAAATTCGCCGGCGGCCTGGGCAACGACTGGACTCCGGTCCGTGCACTCGGTTCGCGCATCAAGGGCACCAACGGCAAGTCGCAGGGCGTGGTGCCGTTCCTGAAAGTGGTCAACGACACCGCCGTGGCGGTGAACCAGGGCGGCAAGCGCAAGGGCGCCGTCTGCGCCTACCTGGAAACCTGGCACATGGACATCGAGGAATTCCTCGACCTGCGCAAGAACACCGGCGACGACCGCCGCCGCACCCACGACATGAACACCGCGAACTGGATCCCGGACCTGTTCATGAAGCGCGTGATGGAAAAGGGCTACTGGAGCCTGTTCTCGCCGAGCGAGACGCCTGACCTGCACGACAAGGTCGGCAAGGCCTTCGAAGAAGCCTACGTCGGCTACGAAGCCAAGGCCGCGCGCGGCGAAATGACCGTGTACAAGAAGGTCGAAGCGCTCGACCTGTGGCGCAAGATGCTGTCGATGCTGTTCGAGACCGGCCACCCGTGGATCACCTTCAAGGATCCGTGCAACATCCGCTCGCCGCAGCAGCACGTGGGCGTGGTGCACTCCTCGAACCTGTGCACCGAGATCACCCTGAACACCAGCGCCGACGAGATCGCCGTCTGCAACCTGGGCTCGGTGAACCTGCCGCAGCACATGAAGAGCGATGGCCTGGACCACGCCAAGCTGCAGAAGACCATCCGCACCGCGATGCGCATGCTGGACAACGTCATCGACATCAACTACTACGCCGTGGACAAGGCGCGCAATTCGAACATGCGCCACCGCCCGGTGGGCATGGGCATCATGGGTCACCAGGATTGCCTGCACATGATGCGCGTGCCCTTCGCCTCCGACAAGGCCGTTGAATTCGCCGACAAGTCGATGGAAGCCGTCTGCTACTACGCCTACCTGGCCTCGACCGAACTGGCCGAAGAACGCGGCCGCTACGAGTCGTACGAAGGCTCGCTGTGGGACCGCGGCATCCTGCCGCAGGACTCGATCAAGCTGCTGGCGGAAGAGCGCGGCGGCTACCTCGAGCAGGACACCAGCGAGTCGATGGACTGGACCCCGGTGCGCGAGCGCATCAAGCAGTTCGGCATGCGTAACTCGAACTGCGTGGCGATCGCCCCGACCGCGACGATCTCGAACATCATCGGCGTGTCGGCCTGCATCGAGCCGACCTTCCAGAACCTGTACGTGAAGTCGAACCTGTCGGGCGAATTCACCGAGATCAACGCCTACCTGGTGCGCGACCTGAAGGCGCGCGACCTGTGGGACGAAGTGATGATCGCCGACCTGAAGTACTTCGACGGTTCGCTCTCCAAGATCGACCGCGTGCCGCAAGACCTGCGCGACATCTACGCCACCGCCTTCGAACTCGAACCGAAGTGGCTGGTGGAAGCCGCCTCGCGCCGCCAGAAGTGGATCGACCAGGCCCAGTCGCTGAACATCTACATGGCCGGCGCCTCGGGCAAGAAGCTGGATGAAACCTACAAGCTGGCCTGGCTGCGCGGCCTGAAGACCACCTACTACCTGCGCACCATCGCGGCGACGCACATGGAGAAGTCGACCACCCGTACTGGCGCCCTGAACGCGGTGTCGGTCTCGGGCGGCCTGTCGGGCGGCCACGCAGCCCCGGCCGGCGCGCCTGCCGCGGCGAATGCGTCGGCGGCTGCGGTTCCAACTGCAGCGGCAGCAGCGGCCAGCGCGGAGATCGTGGACGGCGCCGCCTGCTACCTGCGTCCGGGCGACGCCGGTTTCGACGAGTGCGAGGCGTGCCAATAAGCTGCCAATAAGCTGCCAATAAGCGCCAATAAGCGACATCGGGTGCGAGCCGGCATGAACGCCGGTTCGCACCGCTGACTTTACTGAACCAATACCACCGATCGTCCGCTACGCGCGGACGCGGTGACGAAAGAAGGAACGACACCATGCTCTCTTGGGACGACGAACCAAGCACCGCACCAGCCCCCCGCGCACCGCAAGCCGCCGGCGAGGCCGCACCTCCGGCCGCCGAAGTGGCCAAGCGCGTCAATGCCGACGACAAGCGCATCATCAACGGCCAGACCGACGTCAACCAGCTGGTGCCGTTCAAGTACAAGTGGGCCTGGGACAAGTACCTGGCCGGCTGCGCCAACCACTGGATGCCGCAGGAAGTGAACATGCAGCGCGACATCGAGCTGTGGAAGAGCCCGAACGGCCTGTCGGAAGACGAGCGCCGCCTGGTCAAGCGCAACCTCGGCTTCTTCACCACCGCCGACTCGCTGGCCGCCAACAACATCGTGCTGGGCACCTACCGCCACATCACGGCGCCGGAATGCCGCCAGTACCTGCTGCGCCAGGCCTTCGAAGAAGCGATCCACACCCACGCCTACCAGTACATCGTCGAATCGCTGGGCCTGGACGAGAAGGAAATCTTCAACGCCTACAACGAGATCGCGTCGATCCACGACAAGGACCAGTTCCTGATCCCCTTCATCAACGTCCTGACCGACCCGGAATTCAAGACCGGCACCCTGGAAGCCGACCAGCAGCTGCTGAAGTCGATCATCGTGTTCGCCTGCCTGATGGAAGGCCTGTTCTTCTACGTCGGCTTCACCCAGATCCTGGCGCTGGGCCGCCAGAACAAGATGACCGGCGCCGCCGAGCAGTACCAGTACATCCTGCGCGACGAGTCGATGCACGTGAACTTCGGCATTGACCTGATCAACACGATCAAGATGGAAAACCCGATGCTGTGGACCCCGGCCTTCCGCGAAGAGCTGAAAGCCCTGTTCCTGCAGGCCGTCGAACTCGAATACCGCTACGCCGAAGACACCATGCCGCGCGGCGTGCTGGGCCTGAACGCCCCGATGTTCAAGGGCTACCTGCGCTTCATCGCCAACCGCCGCGCCGTGCAGATCGGCCTGGAGCCGCTGTTCCCGAACGAAGAGAATCCGTTCCCGTGGATGAGCGAGATGATCGACCTGAAGAAGGAGCGTAACTTCTTCGAAACGCGCGTGACCGAGTACCAGACCGGTGGTGCGCTGAGCTGGGATTGATCGTCCGGATATGCCTCATGCAAACCCGGCTGCCAGCGATGACAGCCGGGTTTTTCTTTGGTAGGCAGGCTCTGCTAAGCTTGCATTCCCGATCGTAGTCAACCATCGTCAAGGACGACGCCATGCGCCCCGAACAAGCCGATACGCTGCTCAAGACATTGAAGCTTCGCTTCGACCAGAACATGCAGCGCCATGCCGGCCTCGCATGGCCAATGGTCGAGGCAAGGCTCAACGGCGATGCTGCCGCCCTGCGTTCGCTGACAGAGATGGAAGCCACCGGCGGCGAGCCGGACGTCGTCGGCCTCGACGAGGGCAGTGGCAGCATCCTTTTCTGCGACTGCTCTCCCGAGACCCCGCAAGGCCGCCGCAGCATCTGCTACGACCGCGCCGCACTTGAATCACGCAAGGAGCACAAGCCGCGCACCAGTGCGCTCGACATAGCGGCCGAGATGGGCATTGCGCTGCTCACCGAAGAGCAGTACCGCCACCTGCAGACGCTGGGCGAATTCGACCGCAAGTCGTCCAGCTGGATCGTGACACCGCCGGAGGTCCGGAAACTGGGCGGCGCACTGTTCTGCGACCGCCGCTATGGCCGGGTGTTCACCTACCACAACGGCGCCGAGTCGTATTATGCGGCGCGCGGCTTCCGCGGCCTGTTGCGCATCTAGGCACCGCGACACCGGCTCGACCAGATGATGCTGAAGCGGGAGTGCATTCCTGAGCCGGCTGGCCGGCTTTCCGCTGTGGACGGTCTCAGCCCGCCGCGAGCGCCCCGGCTTCCCCTTTCCCTTCAAATGCGGGATGCACTTCGTCGACGTGGACGGTAAAGCGGCAAGCCAGCCGGGGAGGGTGGCGCGCCAGATGCCGCGCCACCGTGTCCTGCACCGCGGCGCCGATTTGCGCGACCGCTTCCGGCGCCCGTCCCGGCGTCAAGCGCACGTTCACGTACAGGAAACCGCGCTCGCCATCTGGCCCTACCGCCGCATGGCCGGCGGCATGGGCCAGCACCCGCGTTCCCCCTGCGGGCACGAGCGCCTCTCCCTCCCGGCCGCGCAAGGCAATCATGGCATGGAGCAGACTGTGGCACAACGCTTGCATGTGCTTTCCATCGTCGATATTCGACGAGTATTCGATTCTGACATGAGGCATAGTGCTCCCTGATTCGTGAAAAACATCCTTATTCTATATCACCTTTGGTAATCGTTTTCCTTTTCATCCCCTGCAAGCTCATCCATTTGAACCCGCCGAATGGCGCGATTCATCTAACTGTTGTAAACGATGTGTGTGCGTATTGACGCGCACTTACTGCTCTGCTAGCTTGATATTAGGTTAAACGTTTACTCTCGTTTGACCCTGCGGCAGCGCCTGTTTCATGCAGCGCGGTGAGCTCGGCGTTTCCTCGGCACTCAATCGAACAGATGATCAGGAGACAGCTTTGAATACGATGCACAAGCCCTTTTCACGAAGCGTTCTGCCGGCAGTTTTGCTGGCATTCAGCCTTCCTTGCGCCGCACAGACGGTGCGCTACCTGCAGACCTTCAACGGACTGCCGACCAATCAGCTGTGGGACAACAACCTGGACAGCGCCAAGCCGAGCGCACATCCGGAAAACATCCTCGTCACCGCTGGCTGTGGACCGGACAGTTCCAACTGCCTGCGGCAGGTGTACCGGCATTTCGACGGCATCCACAAACAACCTGCGTCGAACCCGGTCTTCACGACCGATTCGAGCGGCAAGGTGATCTGGGCGCCATCCACCGCCAGCACGACCAACACGGCGACCGATGTCATCCAGGCCAACATCATGATCAGCGGGAACACGAGCGGCTCGAGCAGCGCGACCGCCACGCCGGTGCCGTCGAAGGCCTATACCTTGACCTACCGGGTATATTTCGAGCCCGGATTCGATTTTGCGAAAGGCGGCAAGCTGCCCGGCCTGGCGTCCAAGGCCTTCGACAGTGGATGTACCGAGGACGGCAGCTCGAAGCGTTCGGGAGACAACTGGAGCGTGAGGCTGATGTGGCGTGCCAATGGCCGGGTCGAATTGTATTCCTACGACCAGAGCAGGCCGTCGGGTAGTTGCGGCATCAATACCCTGATCGACCATGTCGATGGGGAGCCGCCGTACGAAGTGCCGGGGCAGATCCCGCCTGGTAGCGACAAGTTCCGGTTCGTTCCCAACGTCTGGTACACCATCACGCTGGGCGTGAAGGTCAACGACAACAATGCTGTCGTCTACAAGAAAGACAGCAATGGCAACAACGTACTGGATAGCCTGGGCGACCCGATTCCGGTCAGTGGCAACGGCGCGGAATACCTGAAAATCGATGGTTCGGATGGATCGACCACGACCCTCGTCGTGTCCAACGTGGCCTTGCGCGATGAATGTAACGGCGCCTGTCCCTCGACCGTACCCGACACGCCCGCTACCTGGGTGAATGCGCTGTTCTACAGCAGTTTTTTCGGTGGTAACGAAACGAAGCGCGTCCAGTGCTTGAATACGACGGCGCCGGCGTACCCCGGGCTGACGCAGGCGCGCTACGATCAACTGTGCGCCTCGCAGCGCAACCCGGCCATCTTCCCGCAGCTGACGTGGAATCCTATGACTTACACGGCCGCACGCTTCGACGACTTCAAGGTGGTCGAAGGCTTCCCGGGCGCCGCCGATGCAACGGCGCCGAGCGCGCCCACGGCCCTGGTCGCCGCAGCCGCCTCGGGTACGCAGATCAATCTGAGCTGGGGTGCATCCAGCGACAACGTCGGCGTGGTCGGGTATCGGGTGTACCGGGGGACGAGCCTGGTCGGTTCGCCGACGACCGCCAGTTTCAGCGATACCGGCCGAACGCCGGCCACCACCTATACGTACACGGTGAAGGCGATCGACGCGGCGGGCAACCTGTCGGCCGCCAGCAATGCGGCAAGCGCAACGACCGCGGCATCGACCAGCGACACCCAGGCGCCAACCGTGCCTGCCGGGCTGACGGCAAGTGCGAACTCGTCGAGCCAGATCGCATTGAACTGGAGCGCATCGACCGACAACGTCGGGGTCGCCGGCTATCGGGTCTATCGCGGCACGACCCTGGTCGGCTCACCTGCCGGCACCACATTCACCGACACCGGACTGACGCCATCGACCTCGTATAGCTACACGGTGAGAGCGATCGACGCCGCAGGTAACCTGTCGGCGGCAAGCAATACCGCAAGCGCGACAACGACTGC
This sequence comes from Telluria sp. ZB4P34, assembly GCF_059686055.1. Lineage (NCBI taxonomy): Bacteria > Pseudomonadati > Pseudomonadota > Betaproteobacteria > Burkholderiales > Oxalobacteraceae > Telluria > Telluria sp. ZB4P34. The sequence goes on from NZ_JCASIF010000020.1 coordinate 53,791, forward strand.
CGGCAGTACTTCCGCCGTCACGCTCCTGCCGACGGACGATGCCTACACGCGCGACAGCACGAACGCCGCCAATAACTACGGCGCCGACAGCAGCTTGATCGTCAAGACCGACAGTGCAGGCGGCAACCGCCACAGCTACCTCAAGTTCAACCTTGCCACGGCCGGTTCCATTGTCAATAGTGCGAAGTTGCGGCTGTATGGATCGTCCAGCGCGGCGACGACCCTGACCGCCTACCAGGCCGCCGACACGTGGACCAATTCCGGATTAACCTGGAATAACGCGCCGGCATCGGGCAGTGCGGCCGGGAGTGTGGTGCTCGGCGCGGCGGCAAAGTATTACGAGATCGACGTCACCGCTTATGTGCGCGCCCAGCTTGCCGGCGATCGGGTGATCAGCTTCGTGCTGAAGGAAAGCGCCGGAAAGTACACGACCTTCAATAGCAGCAACAACAGCGCGAACCGACCTCAGCTGATCATCAATTGAGGGCAAGGGGGTATGTCCGGACAAGGATATGCCCCCTGCGTCGGAACGAGGGGCGGCCCGCCATTCGTGCCGCGTGCATGTGCGGGCGGGTGGCCTCAAGCCAGGCGCCGCGCCTCAACCGCCAGCGTGGCGCCGGCTTGACCAGGTGATGATCGAAGCTCCATCACTGCTGGCGCTTCTTCTCTTCTTTCTTGACCTTCTTCGCTTCCTTTTTTTCCTTCACGGTCTTGGCCGGTTCCTTCTTGGTGGATTTCTTCGCGTCCTGGGTTTTACTCATCATTTCTCCAATCATTGGTTCAATATCGCTCATGCCCGGCTCGGGCCGGATGGCATAACGGCTGCCGGCTGTCATGCGATCCAGTATGCCTGACAAGCCTGGCGCCTGCTACACGCAGTGGAGCGGCTGCAAGATGAACGCGTGACCAAGCAGTCTGATCACCGTTTCGATCTTGTACGGCTTCGGCGTAAACGCATGCAAATGCTGATTCGCGGCCAGTATGCCGGGCGGCGTGAAGCCTGAGGTGAGCACGATCTTCACCTCGGGGTAGCGTTGCCTGACTGTCATGGCCAGGTGCAGGCCCGTCATGGCCGGCATCATGATGTCGGAGAAGACAGCATTGATCTCCTGATCCTCCGTGATCGCTCGCAGCCCATCTTCGGCCGAATACACCACGCGGTTCGGAATTGCATATGCGCTCAGCAATGCTCCCGCGATGTCGGCCAGTTCTCGCTGGTCGTCGATGACGAGTACCTTGAGCCTGCTCGTGTCGCGCGCGGTGTCCTGGCCTTGCTCATGGTTCATCATGTCCATCCTGATGCCGCTTGACGTGTCGCGCCAGCGGCCCTGCCGATGGCGGAATTCGATAGGTGTTGCGGCATGTCACGATGGAGCACGTCCTGCCGGCTGCACCCGACCCGGGGCGGCGAACGCCGGCCCCCTCGTCAAGTGGTTTTAGCCGTTCATCCGTACGACGCCATCCACGATCCTGACATGGTCGCCGCCCTGCCATGCCGGCTGGCCGGCCTGTGCCACCGTCCTGCTCGATCCATTGTCCATACGCACCGTGGTTTCATAGCTGCGCGTCGACCTCGCGTGCTTTTCGATCTGGTTGCCGGCAAGCGCGCCGCCGATGGCGCCGACCACGGTCATCGCTTCCTTGCCATGACCGCCGCCGACCTGGTTGCCCAACAGGCCGCCCACCACCGCGCCGCCCGCAGCCCCGAGGCCGCTTCCGTCGCCCCGGGTGTTGACGGTGCGGACCGATTCGACGACCCCGCAGTTCTGGCAGACCACGGCGGGTGCGCGGCGCACCGGCTCGGCGCGCGCTGTGCGGTGCACGGCCGGCGCCTGCACACGCTGGGAGGAGGCCTTGTCGGCCACCGGGGCGGCGCTGAGCACCGTCACCGCGCCGTCGCGAGTTACATCGGCCCCGTTCGACGTCGGAATCCAGCCCAGCACGGCGGCGGTTCCGGTGAGGCACAGCAATACGACGGCGGTACTGGCGGCGATCAGCATCGGATGGGTACGGTTTTTTGAAACGCTGTTGAGTGGCATGTTCATGGTTTTTCTTTCTGGTGAGGTGAATGTCTGGGGGACGGGCGAATCACTGCAGGCCTGGACCGTTGTCGTTATTAGCCTGAAGGAAACAATTTCCGTCGGTGCATCGTTATCCGCTGTCTGAACCGGTCCTTCTGTGGCTTAGCGAACACAAGGCAAATTATTTATAGACTGCTAGGCGACCCAGGGGGGGCAGGTTTGGCGGGACGCACAGCGCGTTTCAGGCGGGCAGCGAGCGCCGCAACGCGAAAATTCCCGATTTTCCTGGCGATAAAGAAGACGCAGGGAATGCAGTAGGACCAGCCGTGCTGCTGGAAGGCCCAGACCAGGGCCACGATGCTCGACGTCGCGAGCATGACGGTGGGCGAGGAAAACAGGTTCAAGTAACTGAAGGAAGGGGAGACGCTCGTTGCGCTGATGATGCTGGTGCCGGGTACGGGGTACATGACTGCTTTCTTTGGACTTTTCCATGCTTCGACGCATGTGGCTCATGCAGAGCGGGAAAAGCTGGAAGCGCCTGCTTGCGGCGACTCCTGCATACCGGACTATGGCGTGCCGCCAGACGCCGGACAGTTCGGTAGCGCGCACAGAAAGTGTTAAATTTCCTATTCACATTTTTATAGCTGGGACGAACGGCGCGTGTTACCCTGCCTTGTTCTTCTTTCCATTCTCACCCGGCAAATACGTGGCCTGCGTCCATGCAAGACCCCAAGCAAAATCACCTTCTCGCGGCCCTGCTCGATGCAGAGTTCGACCGTCTATCGCCCCATCTCGAGTGCGTCCGCCTGCTGCTCGGCGATGTGCTGTCTGAATCCGGCGCACAGCTCGAGTACGTCTATTTCCCGACCACGGCCATTATTTCCATCCATTATTTGCTGGAAAATGGCGGCTCGTCCGAAATCGCCGGCGTCGGCAACGAAGGGCTGCTGGGGGTGGCGCTCTTCATGGGCGGCAGCACGACGCCGAGCCGCGCCGTGATCCAGACCGGCGGCTTCGGGTATCGGCTGCCGGCGCGGATCCTGATGGAGGAGTTCAACCGGGCCGGCCCGGTGATGCGCCTGCTCCTGCGCTATACCCAGGCCCTGCTGACCCATATGTCGCAAACCGCGGTATGCAACCGCCACCATACCGTGGAGCAGCAACTGTGCCGCTGGCTGCTGCTCACGCTCGACCGCCTCGGGGCGGGCGAACTCAGGATGACGCAGGAGCTCATCTCGAACATGCTGGGCGTGCGGCGCGAAGGCGTCACCGAAGCCGCCGGCAGGTTGCAGGCGCACGGCTATATCAGCTGCCGGCGCGGCCATATCACGGTGCTCGACCGGGCCGGGCTCGAGCAGCAGGTATGCGAGTGCTATGGCGTGGTCAAGAAGGAATTCGCACGCCTGCTGTCCGACGTACGGCAGCACCAAGGCGCTGCCCCCGTGCGCCGTGTCGCCTGAGGGCGGCGGCCTCACACCGTTCCGGGAGCCGATGGGCGCTCGCCGGATATTCAATGGCATCATGCAAAACATCCGACAATTTTCCCTCGAGCGCCTGATCACAGCCGGTTTTACCGCCACCTTGGCCGTACTGCTCGGGGTGAGCGTATTCGCGCTCCAGGCCGCCGGCGACGCAGCGGCCACGACCCGCATCGGCGCCAGCCTGGTCCTGCTGTCGTGCTTCCTGGCCGGCCTGCTGTGGCTCGCGCGGCGGCAGTCCGGCCGGCGCACTGCGCTGGAAGCAAAGACGCAGTCGGCCCCCCTGCTGAAGGCCGGGGCGCTGCAGAACGCGATTTTCAACAGCGTCAATTTTTCGAGCATCGCCACGGACGCCGAAGGCGTGATCCAGATTTTCAACGTCGGCGCCCAGCGCATGCTGGGCTATGCGCCGGGCGACGTGATCGACAGGCTGACGCCGGCAAACATCTCGGACGCACAGGAACTCGTCGAGCGCGCGGCATCCCTGAGCAGCGAGTTCGGCGCCAGTATCAGTCCGGGCTTCGAGGCACTGGTCTACAAGGCGCTGCGCGGCATCGAAGACATCTACGAGCTGACCTATATCCGTGCGGACCAGACGCGCTTTCCCGCCCTGGTGTCGGTGACGGCCCTGCGCGGCGCCGACAACGAGGTGATCGGTTTCCTGCTGATCGGCACCGACAATACGGCCCGCAAGAAGGCGGATGCTGCACAGGCGCTGCTCGACCAGCGCCTGCGCGACCAGCAGTTCTACACGCGCTCGCTGATCGAATCCAATATCGACCCCCTGATCACGACCGATCCGCGCGGCATGATCAGCGACGTCAACAAGCAAACCGAGATGCTCACCGGCCGCACCCGAGACGAGCTGATCGGTGCGCCGTTCAAGAGCTGCTTCACCGAGCCGCAGCGCGCCGACGAGGCGATCAGCCGCGTCCTCCACGACGGCAAGCTGACGAATTACGAACTGACGGCGCTGGCGCGCGACGGCAAGCAGACGGTGGTGTCGTTCAACGCGACCACCTTCCACGACCGCGACCGCACCCTGCAGGGCGTCTTCGCGGCGGCGCGCGACGTCACCGAACGCAAGCGCTTCGAACACGCGCTGCAGGAGACCAACCTTGAGCTCGGCGCCGCCAGGGAAGCGGCCGACAAGGCCAACCTGGCGAAGTCGGAATTCCTCTCGAGCATGAGCCATGAACTGCGCACGCCGCTGAATGCCGTGCTGGGTTTTGCCCAGCTGATGGGATCCGAAGTGCCGCCGCCGGAGCCGCGCCAGCAGCGTTCGATCGACCAGATCCTCAAGGGCGGCTGGTACTTGCTGCGCCTGATCAACGAAATCCTCGACCTGTCCATGATCGAGGCGGGCAAGGTGACGATGTCCCAGGAATCGATGTCGATCAACGATGTGCTGCAAGACTGCAGGGGAATGATCGAACCGGAGGCCGGCAGGCGCGGCCTCGCGATGCGCTTCCCGGCGCCCGGCGATGATTTTTATGTGCATGCCGACCGTACCCGCATCAAACAAGTCATGATCAACCTGCTGTCGAATGCGATCAAGTACAACCGGGCCGGCGGCAGCGTCATCGTCGAGTGTGCCCTCAGCGGCGAACGCGTCCGGATCAACGTGAGGGACACCGGCGCCGGCCTGTCGCCGGATCAGCTCGAGCAGCTGTTCCAGCCGTTTAACCGCATCGGACAGCATGACAGTGCCGAGGAAGGCACCGGCATCGGGCTGGTGGTCACCAGGCAGCTGGTCGAACTGATGGGTGGGCGGATCGGCGTCGACAGCGTGGTCGGCACCGGGACGGTATTCTGGGTCGAATTCGCGGCATCGGCGCCCCCCAGCCTGGTGCTCGACAACATCGACGACGACGCACTGGAACGGCGCTACGTCGCGGCGCAGGAGCCAGGCGACCAGCCTACCCTGCTGTACGTCGAGGACAACCCGGCCAATCTCGCGCTGGTCGAACAGCTGATCGCACGCCGCGGCGACCTGAAACTGCTCACGGCGATCGACGCCCCTCTTGGCATCGAACTGGCGCGGACCTACCTGCCCGACGTGATCCTGATGGACATCAACCTGCCCGGCATCAGCGGTTACGGAGCGCTCAAGCGCCTGCGCGACGATCCGGTGACGGCGCATATTCCGGTGCTGGCGCTGTCGGCCAATGCGGTTCCGCGCGATATCGAAAAAGGCCTGGAAGCAGGCTTCTTCCGTTACCTGACCAAGCCGATCCGCGTCCATGAATTCATGACCGCGCTCGACCTCGCCCTGGTGCATGCGGCCAGCGGCCAGTCCCTCCAGCCTGCCGAGCAGATCCAATAACATGCCCACGATTCTCCAGAGGACCCGCCATGCTTGACGCCGCCGACTTCCTGAACGCCGCCATCCTGATCGTAGACGACCAGGAAGCGAACGTGATGCTGCTCGAGCAGATGTTGCGCAACGAGGGTTACTGCAACATCACGACCACCCAGGATCCGCGCGCGGTCTCCGGACTGCACGCGCGCCAGCGCTTCGACCTGATCCTGCTCGACCTGCAAATGCCCGAGATGGACGGCTTCGAAGTGCTCGACGGCCTCAGGACCATCGAACCCGCCAGCTACCTGCCGGTGCTGGTGATCACCGCCCAGCCGGCCCACAAGCTGCGCGCCCTGAAGGCGGGAGCGAAGGATTTCGTCAGCAAGCCCTTCGACTTCGTCGAAGTCCAGACCCGGATCCACAACCTGCTGGAAGTACGCCTGCTGTACCGCAAACTGGCCGATCACAACCAGGTGCTCGAGCAGACGGTGCTCGAGCGCACCGCCGAGTTGCGGCGTAGCGAAGCGCGCTTCCAGCGCTTCACCGAATTGTCGTCGGACTGGTACTGGGAGCAGGACGCCAGCGGAAAACTCACGCAGTTTTCCGGTCCGGTCGCGGAAATGCTCGGCATCAGCCAGGGCGCAACGGCCGAGGAAGTGGCCGTGGCGGGCTGGAACGTGCAGGAACGGGCGATTCTCGACGCCAGGATCGCGAACCGGGAACCCTTCCTTGATTTCATTTACAGCCGGACCTTGCCGGACGGCCGTGTACAGGTTCTCCAGGTCAGTGGCGAGCCGATGTTCGACGCGAATAGCGCATTTGCCGGATACCGGGGCATCGGACTTGACGTCAGCGAGCGCATGCAACGCGCCTGAGGCGCACCTGACTTACCTCTGGCGACATCGATCCCGATGTCCGCCGGCCCGAGCCAATCGGGCTCGCCCCACCCAGTTTGCGTCATGCGCCCGGCCGTGTGTTCGGTTCCGAACAGAACAGCGTCAATCGTCAGCGCATGATGGTCCCACTCTCCGCTACCGTCCCGCCCGCGTCCGTCTGATGCCGGCGGCGCCTCCCGGCCGATCTCTTCCCAGCCACCTGCAACCGTGCCAGGCATAGTCGCGCCCTTCGCGTTGCCGGCAGGAGACACTGTCGGCCCAAAGGCAGGCGCGGCGAGAGGTCACAGGAACAACCAGGAGAACCACATGATTTTGATTGCAGACGATGACTCGGACTTCGCCGAGAACTGTTCCATGATGCTGGAATCTTACGGCTACGACGTGAACGTCGTCGCGAACGGTGCGCAAGCGCTGGACAGGATCGCGTCGCGACAGCCGGAGCTCCTCATTTCCGATTGCTCGATGCCCGGCATGAGCGGGATCGAGCTGAGCCGCCAACTCAGGACCGGCGCGATGGCCAGTGACTTGCCTATCTTGCTGATGAGCGGTTCGCTGCAATGCCGGGTGGCGCCCGGGAAGAGTTACGACGCCTTCCTGCGCAAGCCTTTCCTCGCGGAAGATTTATTGCTCGAAGTGCGCAAGCTGCTGCAGCGCAGCGCAGCCGACAAGGAGCACGCATGAAACTGTCGGATTTTATTCGCACCCACCTCGAAAGCATTCTGCAGGAGTGGGAAGATTTTGCTTCGACCATGGAGCCGCTGGGCGATGGCAACAAGACCGAGTTGCGCGATCATGCCGCCGCTGTCCTGAAAGTCGTCGCCGCCGACCTGGACACGCCGCAGGCGGAGGACGAGAGCATCGCCAAGTCCAAGGGGCTGGGGCCGCAGGCGGACGACGATACGGCGGCCGAGATCCACGCGGCCGACCGTGTCGCCTCGGGCTTTACCGGCGAACAGGTGATGGCGGAATACCGTGCACTGCGCTCGAGTGTCCTGCGCCTGTGGGCGCGCCAGGTCGAGATCACCACTCCCGACGATATCCAGGACATGATCCGCTTCAATGAGTCGATCGACCAGGCGCAGACCGAATCGATGGCGCGCTACGCGAAAATGCTGCGCGAAGCCCAGAACCTGTTCCTCGCCATTCTGGGCCATGATGTCCGCACCCCGCTGGGTGCGATCAGCATGGGCGCGCAAGTCCTGTTGCACGACCAGACCTTGCCCTCGAAAGCCTTGAAGGTGGGCCTCAGGATATTCAACAGCTCGAAGCGCATGGACGCGATCGTCCGCGACCTGCTGGATTTTTCGACGACCCACCTGGGCGACGGCATACCCGTCGATCCGCATAACGTCGATCTTGCCGAGATCTGCCTCGGCGTCGTCGAGGAGGCCCGCACCTTTCATCCGGACCGGAAGATCGACCTGGTGGTGGAAGGCGACTTGATGGGCGCCTGGGACGGCGCACGCATCGCCCAGGCGTTTTCCAATCTGATCTCCAATGCAGTGCAGCACGGCCGCCCCGATAGCGCGATCAGGGTCTCGCTGCGCGGTTTCCGGGATGAAGTGCATTACGAAGTGAAGAACGAAGCCGAACTCATTCCGCCGGCCAAGCTGCGTACCCTGTTCGACCCTGTGAAGCGCTTCGCCATCCGTCCTGCAAGCGAGCGAATCGCATCCAGCACCCAGAACCTGGGACTGGGCCTGTATGTCGTCAAGCAGATCGTCACGGCGCACGAGGGCGAGGTGTCGGTCAGCTCGAGCGAGGACGACGGCGTCGTCTTTTCTGCCCGGCTGCCGCGGCTGCAGCCGCAGCGCAGGAACGACGACTGAGGGACGCGCTGGCGCGAACCCGGCTACCTCCCGCGCCGGCCGCTAGCGCTGCGCTTGCGCCACCAGGGCCAGTAGTTCCAGGGCCGCCACCGGCTTGACCAGGTGATGGTCGAAGCCTGCCGCAAGGGCGTTTTGCCGGTCCTGTTCCTGCCCGTATCCCGTCAAGGCGATCAAGGTCATCCCTGCCGCCTCCGGCAGTGTCCGCAAGCGGCGCGCCAGCTCGTTGCCATCGATCTCGGGCAGGCCGATATCGAGGATGCAGATTTCTGGCAGGGCGGCTTTGGCCCGTTCCAGCGCGCGCAAGGGGCTGTACTCGACCATGACCTCATGGCCTTCCGCCTCCAGGCACATCCCCAGCATCTGGGCCGCATCGACGTTGTCATCGACCACCAGGATGCGCCGCGCAGCCGATGGCGCCGTCGCCAGCTTGTCTTGCGGGGCAGGCGCCGGCGCGGCCGCATCGGCAGCGCGCGGCAGGCTCACGATGAAACGGCTGCCCTTGCCTTCGCCCTCGCTGCGGCAGGCGACGCTGCCGCCATGCAGCTCCACCAGGCTTTTCACGAGCGCAAGGCCGATGCCGAGGCCGCCCTGCGAGCGGTCCGCACTGCGGGCGGCCTGGGTGAACAGGTCGAACACGCGCTCCTGCAATTCGGGTGCGATGCCGATGCCGTTGTCGGCCACCTCCAGCGCCACGTCGGCATCCGTCGCTCCCATCCTGAGTTCGATGCGCCCGCCGGCCGGCGTGTACTTTGCCGCGTTGTTGAGCAGGTTGCTCAGCACCTGCACCAGGCGCTTGTGGTCGCCCAGCACCTGGGCGGCGTCCGAGGCCAGCTCCACCACCAGGCAGTGGCGCTTCGCTTCCATCAGGGGCCGCGTCTGCTCGACGGCGTCGGCAATCACCCCCTTCACGTCCAGGCGGGCCCGCTGCAGCTCCGCCAGGCCGCGCGTGACCCGCGAGACGTCCAGCAGGTCGTCCACCAGGCCGGTCATGTGCGTCACCTGGCGCGAGATGATCTGGCTGGTGCGCCGGCGCAGCTCGGGCGCCAGGTCGCGCGATTCGAGCAGGTCCGCTGCCGCGCGGATCGGCGCCATCGGGTTGCGTAGTTCGTGCGCCAGCATGGCGAGGAACTCATCCTTGCGCCGGTCGGCGTCGCGCAGGGCTTCCTCGGCGCGCCGGCGCTTGGTGACGTCGATGCAGACCGCGAGGATGCTGTTGGAGGCATGTTCGCCTGGAACCCGGATCAGGCTCACCGTGTTGTTGACCCAGACGATGCTGCCGTCCGGACGGACATAGCGTTTCTCGATCTCGAACGGCTCGCCGGTAGCCACGGTCCGCTTGAACAGGGGGGCATTGCCCGGCAGGTCGTCAGGATGCGTGATCTCCTGCATGCGCATCGAGAGCAGTTCCTCGCGCGTGCGCCCCACGATCTGGCAATAGCGGTCGTTGATCTGCAGGATACGGCCCGTCAGGTCCACTTCGCAGATGCCGGCAGCCGTCTGCCCGAACACCGACTGCAGGTGCGCCTCGCTCTCGCGCAGGGCCTGCTCGGTACGCCGGCGCTCGGTCAGGTCGACAAAGGTGCAGACCGCGCCCTGCAACTGGCCGTCCTGCCAGACCGGCCGGGCGCGGTACTCGACCGGGAAACCGGTACCGTCCAGGCGGAAGAACATCTCGCCCTCCACCAGCGCCGCCTCGCCGAACTGCGCGGCGCGGTAGATCGGGCAATCCTCGGCGCGGTAATGCGAGCCGTCCGTGTGCGAGTGGTGGATGAGGTCGTGCAGCTTCCTGCCGATGACCTCCTTCTCGTGCCGGAATCCCAGCATCCTGAGGAAGGCCGCGTTGCACATGATCGTCACGCCCTCGCGGTCGACCGAATAAAAGCCTTCGTCGGTGCAGTCGATCAGCAGGCGCAGGTAGTCATGGCCGCCGCGCACGCGTTCCTCGGCCTGGCGCAGCTCGATCGCGATGCGGCTGCGCTCGATCGATTCCCAGCAGCGGTTGGCCACGGCTTCCAGCAGCCGTACTTCATGTTCCTGCCAGCGCCGCGGCGCGCTCCCGTGCAGGGCCATGCCGGCCACCCAGCGCTCGCCCTTGATGACGGGGATGGAGATCACGGCGCGGATGCCGGTGTCGCGGTAGGCCTGGCGCACGTCGTCCACCCGCGCATCAAGCTCGGTGTCGTCGACGACATAGGCCTGGCCCAGGCGGTTCAGGCGGACGAACTCGGCGCCGAAGTCGGCCAGCGCGTAGCGTCCGACGATGCTGGGCACGCCATTGGTGTAGTTGCCGGTGAGGGTGAAGCTGCCCAGGTCTTCGCTGACGTAGGCATAGGCACAACGGTCCACGCCGAGATGCTCGCCCAGCAGGCGCGCGGCGGTCTGGGCGATCTGTTCCGGGTCGGTGAGCAGCCGGATGGCGTCGTCGAGCCCGGTGATGAAGCGGTAGCGGGCGAGCTCGGCATGCAACGAGGAATCGTCATCCGCTCCGTCCGTGTGCATTGGTTTAGATGCCATAGTGTCCCGTCAATTTTTCTCGATTATAGCGTTCGCATAAATTGCTCACTACGAGATACCTGTAAGCAGCTTTATGGCCTGTGTAGTGATATAGTTTTCACAGCAAACTGGTAACGTTTCCAATATCGTGCTTGGCACAGACATGAGGAGTCAGGGATGCACGTTCGCAGCAGCAGGAGAACCGTTCGGGGGCTGGCCCACACGTGCCGGCTGGGCATGGCGTTCGTGGTGTTGGTGGGCGCGCTCGGCGCCTGCTTGCCGTCCGTGGCAGCGCCGGCTGCCGCGCCGATCGCCGAACCGCGCCAGATGGTGCGTGCCGAGGGCGCGCGCTGGGTCACGGCCGACGGCAAGCCGATCGTGCTGAAGGGCGCCAACCTCGGCAACTGGCTGATCAACGAGTTCTGGATGATGGGGCAGGGTAGCAACGGCATCGACGACCAGTGCCGGCTGGAGGCGGTGCTGGACCGGCGCTTCGGTTATCCGGAACGCGAACGCCTGATGACGCTGTTCCGCGACAACTGGATGAAGACGGAGGATTGGGACCGGCTGGCCTCCTTCGGCGTCAACCTGGTGCGCATTCCGTTCATCCACACGGTGGTCGAGGACGAAAAGAAGCCGGGCACGCTGCGGGCCGACGCCTGGCGCTACCTGGACTGGGCCATCGGCGAAGCGGAGCGGCGCGGCATCTACGTCATCCTCGACCTGCACGGCGCCGCGGGCAGCCAGGGCTGGGAGCACCACAGCGGCTGCGCCGGCCGCAACCAGTACTGGAGCGTGCCTGAATACCAGCAGCGCACGGTGTGGCTGTGGCAGCAGGTGGCGGGGCGCTATCGCGACCGTCCCTCGATCGCCGGCTACAGCCTGCTGAACGAACCATGGGGCACGGACTCCGCCAACATGGCCGCCGTCGTCGAGACCCTGTACCAGGCGGTGCGCGCAGTCGACCCGAACCACGTCATCATCCTGCCCGGCCACGTCAAGGACGACATCCGGGCCTACGGCAACCCGCGCGAGCGCGGCATGCGCAACGTCGCCTTCGAGATGCATCCCTACCCGGGCCACTTCGGCTGGGCCACGCCAGGACGCGAGGTGCACCGCGGGTGGCTGCGCTGCGCTGCCGGCAGCACGAACGCCGTGTGCGATTGGGACCGCCGCATCCAGGCCCTGGACACGCCCTTCTACCTGGGCGAGATCCAGCCCTGGGCCGGCATGGGGCAGGAACTGGGCGGCCAGGTGGCGCGCGCCAGTTTCGATACCTATGCGAAGCTGGGCTGGGCGGCTACCGCATGGTCGTACAAGTACGTGAGCAACAAGGGCGGCCACGGGGAAGGCACCTGGGGCATGGTGACGAATGCCGAGGGGGCATTGGTGCCGCCGCTGGACTTTAATACCGCGCCCAAGACGCGCATCGAAGCGCTGTTCCGGCTGTTCGGCACCTTGCGCTACGAGCCGCACGGACCCTTGCAGCGCTGGATGACGAGCAGCACGCCGCCGGATCCGTTCGCGCCGGGCGCGCAGTAAGGACATACAGGCGGGGGAGAGTTGTCCTATGATGTCAAACTGTTCAGTTCCGCATTTCCGACAAATAGGAGAACTCCCTTGCAAGCCAAGTCACTGACGCTGCATGCCGTCCTGTTCGCCAGCCTGGCGGCGGCCTCCAGCGCCCACGCCGCGCCCCAGGCGGCTTCCATCGCCGCAGGCCAGACCACCTTCCAGAACAACTGCGCCAGCTGCCACAGCGTGGACCCGAGCCTGTCTTCGCGCGCGGGCCCGGGCCTGTTCCGCGTACTCGGCCGCAAGGCGGCCGGCGTCCCCGGCTATAACTACTCCACAGCCTTGGTGAAAGCCGGCGCTGCCGGCAAGACCTGGACCCGCGAAGAACTGGACCTGTTCCTGGCCGACCCGGCCAACAACGTACCGGGCACCACGATGCCGGTCGGCGTGCCGGACAAGCAGACCCGCGCAGCGCTTGTGGACTACCTGGCCAGCCTGCAAGGCCCGGTCACTGCCGTCGCAACTCCGGCCCCGGCCAAGGCAGCCACCGCCGCTGACCGCCAGGGCGGCTGGGACGACAACCAGCCCGGCCGCATCCACCACATCAAAGTGAGCGACCTGCCACCGCCCTTTGCCACCAGCAGCGCCGGCAACGGTCCGCGCGTGGAAGCGCGTCCGAACGGCAGCATGCCGGTCGTGCCGCAGGGTTTCAAGGTGAGCGTGTTCGCCCAGGACGCCGACAAGCCGCGCGTGGCGCTGCGCGCGCCGAACGGCGACGTCTTCCTGGCCGCCACCGCCAAGGGCCAGATCAAGGTGGCGCGCGCGAAGAACGGCCAGGCAGCCGACGGCGTCGAGGTGTTCGCCACCGGCCTTACCCGCCCCTACGGCATGGCCTTCTGGCCGTCCGGCGCCAATCCGCAATACCTGTACGTGGCCAACATCAATTCGGTCGTGCGCATCCCCTATCGCAACGGCGACCTGAAGGCGCGCGGTGCGCCGGAAGTGGTAGTGGCCACCCTGTCCGACACCAGCGGCGGCCATACCACCCGCACCCTGGCGTTTTCGAAAGACGACAAGACCATGCTGCTGTCGATCGGCTCGGCCACCAACGTGGCCACCGAGATCGGCGCGCAGCCGCCCGAGCCGATCGCGCAATGGGAAGCCAGGCACGGCGTGGGCGCCAGCTGGGGCGTCGAGACCGACCGCGCCACCGTCATGGCTTTCGATGCGGACGGCAAGAACCGCCGCACCTATGCCACCGGCCTGCGCAACTGCGTCGGCATGCTGGTCTACCCGGCGACCGGCGACGTGATGTGCACCGTGAACGAGCGCGACGCACTGGGCGACAACCTGCCGCCGGACTACCTCACCCGCGTGAAGCAGGGCGGCTTCTACGGCTGGCCGTGGTACTACATCGGCGACAACGAAGACCCGCGCCTGAAGGGCCAGCGCCCGGACCTGAAGGGCAAGAGCATCGTGCCGGACGTGCTGATCCAGTCGCACTCGGCGCCGCTCGGCATGGCCGTCTACCACGCGCCGAAAGGCGCGAAGAACGCCTTCCCGAAGGAGTACGAGGGCGACGTCTTCGTGGCGCTGCACGGTTCCTGGAACCGCGGCGTGCGCACCGGCTACAAGGTGGTGCGCGTGTTCATGAAGAACGGCGTGCCGACCGGCCAGTACCAGGACTTCATGAGTGGCATGGTGCTGAGCGACCGTGACGTATGGGGCCGCCCGGCCGCCGTCGAAGTGGCGCAGGACGGCGCGCTGCTGGTGGTCGACGATGCCGGCGGTACGGTGTGGCGCATCGCGCCGCAGCGCTGATCTAGAATAGGATGTCCAGACGGCCACGACGGAGGATGCGATGAACGTGAACCAAACGCTGCGCATGGGGAAATCGGCATTCGCCGAATCGGCCCATGACGCCATCCTGGCCGAGCTGCCGCCTGGCCTGTTTCCCTACTGGCAGGAGAGCGCGCAGCGCGAGTTCCCCGGCATTTCGCGCGATGCTTCCTTCTACGCGCAGTCGGCCGAAGGCCTGGTGATGTTCTTCGACTGCGCCGCAGCCGCGGGCAGGCCGTGTGCGCTGCCCTCGCGCGCGGCCGACGCGGTCTGGCATGCCTGGACCCGCATGGATGCATCCGGTCTCGAACGCTTTTGCGTACGCCACTTCGGCAAGAAGATCCCGCACGTCGAGCGGGCCCAGATGGGGACCATGGGCGAGGCGCTGGCCGCCTGCCTGGTGCAGGCACGGCGCCATGCGTCGATACCGGCAGGAGGGCCCGAGCTGCCGCGCCTGTTCACGCTGGACGGCCAGCTCGGCATGCCGAACGGCTTCGGCTACCGGGTCTTCGGCGCCCGGATCGGCTGCTCGCTGCTGGACCGGCTCGGGCGCCCTGCGGGACGCCCGGGCTTCCCGAAAGCGCTGGCTCCGCTGGCCCTGTACCAGGCCGGATTGATCACCGCAGCGGAATATGCCGAGGCCCGCGACGCGGGCGGCGCATCCGGAGATGGCGGCCCCGTCGTTAGCGGCAGCGATGGGGGATGCGCCGATGGCGGCAGCGCCTGCGGCAGTGGCTGTGGCGGAGGATGCGGCAGCTGAGATGAACGGGAGCGCCGCGTGCTGCCGGCGTCGAGGCGATCTGCACCGTGCATCCGTGCCTGTGCGTTGAACGCGCGGCTCCAAAAATCGACAGGCTCGTCGCGACTTGCGTTTCGTCATCATCGGCCGAGTCGCCGTCCACTGAGGTGTGCGGATGACCACGCCGGAGGAAGCGATGAATGTCAGGGAAATGCCGCATGCGGCGGCGCACACCGTGGAGTTGGAATTCGCCCAATCGTCCTACGCTGCCGTGCTGGCCGAGATAACGGCCGTGCTGTTTCCCTGGTGGGCCCCGGACGGCGCACGAGGAATTTCCGAGCATTCCCCGCGATGCGTCCTTCTACGCCCAGTCGGCCGAAGGCCTGATGATATTCTTCGATTGCGCCGCTGCTGCCGGCAGGCCGTGTGCGCTGCCATCGCGCGCAGCCGACTATCCCGAAGGCCGGCCCCGCTCTCCGGGCGCCCTAGCGCCGCGCGGCCTGCTGCAGGCAGGCTTGATCAGCGAAGCGGAGTACGCCTCGGTTTGCGGTCCCGTCTGCGTCCCCTCGCATAGCGCGTAGTCCGGCGTCGATAGCGATGTAGACGTCGACGGCGACGGCGCGATGACGGCCTCGCTGGTGGAACTCACACCCGATTCCTCGCTGGCCCCGGTGGCGAACTGGCCATCAACCGCTTCGCCGCGAGCTCGCCGCCGACGCTGGAAGATTTCGGCCGCCTGTTCGGCGCGATCGGCCCGCGCCCGGTGGAGGTGGAAGAGCTGATCGATACGCTGGGTCCCTGCGACCGTCCGACGCTGCTGCGCGGGCTGGCCTGGCTGTGCAAGATGGACCTGTTGCGTGTCGTGGACTGAAGGCGCTCGCGGCGCTGCAGCTGGTGCAGCCCATCGCGACTCGTAGGGTGGTCGGCAGAGTGAACTGACCCCAAATTGTTGGACGTTAAGTCGTTAAGCGCCCATGGCCTGGGTCCTGTACTGTACAGGGCTTTGGCCTTTTAGTTTAAGTTTGATGCGGTCGTTATTGTAATAC
>NZ_JCASIF010000021.1:0-69815 GCF_059686055.1 Telluria sp. ZB4P34
CTTGCTCACACTGGACTCCAAACGATTCGGAGTCGACAGCATGAGCTATCTAGCAAAAGCGGACATTTCAACTTTGCTAGATCCGGACATTACAACTTTGCTCTAACACACCCTACGTAGGGTGGGCGGGTCTCCCGCCCACGCGTTCAGCCGGTGCTCCCACTGACGTGCCGCCTCACTTCGCCCCCGCCATCTCCTCGCTGGTCGACGGCTCATCCCCCTGCTCCTGCTTGCCGCTCGAGTACGTCGGCCCGGACCGGTCCTGGTGCGGCGCCGGCTTGCCCGGCAGCGGCGGCAAGGCCTTGGCGCGCTCCAGGTCGATTCCCGCCACTTCCGCCACGCGGCGGCCGTAATCCTCGTCGCAGTGCCACAGGTGCCACACCATGCGCAGCTGGATCGGTTCCGGGCATTTCTTCAGGTCGCCGCCCACGTTGCCGACCAGGTCGTCGCGCTCCCAGTCCTCGAAGGTCCGGTAGCGCGCGCCGGCCTGTGCGTAGTCGTCCATCGTGCGCGTGGTCTGGTAGCGGCCCAGGTGGCCTTCCACGACCTGGTGGTATTCCTTCTCGGGCTTCGGCGCCTCGCTGTAGCCGCCCATCAGGCTCGGCTCGTAGTTGATGTGCTTGTCTTCGCCGCGGCCGTCCACGTAATACGTCATCTGGCCGTCGCGCTGGTTGGTGCGCGCCGCCGCGCCTTCCTGCGGCTGGTTGATCGGCAGCTGCAGGTAGTTGGGCCCCACGCGGTAGCGCTGGGTGTCGGAATACGACAGGGTGCGCCCCTGCAGCATCTTGTCGTCCGAGAAGTCGATGCCGTCCACCAGCACCCCGGTGCCGAAGGCCGACTGCTCGGTTTCGGCGAACACATTGTCTGGGTTCTTGTTCAGCATGATGCGGCCGACCGGCAGCAGCGGGAACTGGTCTTCGGGCCAGCGCTTGGTGTCGTCCAGCGGATCGAAGTCGAGTTCCGGATGATCGCCGTCGCTCATCAGCTGCACGCAGAACTCCCATTCGGGGAACTCGCCGCGCTCGATCGCCTCGTACAGGTCGCGCGTGGCGTGGCTGGTGTCCTGCGCCTGGATCTCGGCAGCCTGTTGCGCCGTCAGATTGCGCACGCCCTGCTTCGGCTGGAAGTGGAACTTCACCAGGTGGGCCACGCCCTGGTCGTTGACCAGTTTATAGGTGTTCACGCCCGAGCCTTCCATTTCGCGGTAGCTGGCCGGGATGCCCCACGGGCTCTTGACCCAGGTGACCATGTGCAGCGCTTCCGGGTGGCTGCAGATGAAATCGTAGAAGCGCCACGGCTCCTGCTGGTTGGTGACCGGGTCCGGCTTGAAGGCGTGGATCATGTCGGGAAACTTGATCGCGTCGCGGATGAAGAACACCTTCAGGTTATTGCCGACCAGGTCCCAGTTGCCGTCGACGGTCTTGAACTTGATGGCGAAGCCGCGCGGGTCGCGCGCCGTCTCGGGCGACTCCCTGGCGCCGATCACGGTCGAGAAGCGCACGAAGATCGGGGTCTGCACGCCGAGCTCGTTGAGGACGCGGGCGCGCGTATATTTGCTGGCCGGCTCGCCGCCAATGGTGCCGTAGGGCTCGAAGACACCGTGGGCGCCGGTGCCGCGCGCGTGCACGACGCGCTCCGGGATGCGCTCCCGGTCGAAGTGGGTGATCTTTTCGATGAACTGGTAATTCTCGAGCGTGGCCGGACCACGCTCACCCACCGAGCGCAGCGACTGGTTGTCGCGGACCGGGTGGCCCTGGCGCGTGGTCAGGAAGGGACGCTGCTCGTTCATTGCTTTCTCCTCGTGCGGATTCGATCGGAGAAGGCAGTATAGGAAGGCATGCGCTCATGCAGCGCGCGCCTGCCTATGCGACATCAAAGCTGTTGGAAGACACCCGCAGCGCGGTTCTTTGTGACGTTATCCCATGGGAACACCTGGCCGTTCATGGCCACGTACACGCCGGCCGGGAGGGTCTGGGCGACGCCGCAGGCGAAGCCCAGGTTGAACAGGGCGTCCGAATTGGCGATCTCGTAGGGGATCATGGCGCCGGTCAGCACGATGGTCTGGCCGAGGCTGGCCGCGCCCAGTACGGCCGCGGTCTCGGGCATGGTGTCGGTGCCGTGGATGATGACGATCGCCTTCTCTTTCGCTGCCTGGCAGGAGGCCAGCACGCGCTGGCGGTCGGGGTCCTGCATGTCGAGCGAGTCGAGCAGCGGCAGCACCTCCAACTCGCTTGGCACCGTCATGCGCGAGCGGGCGATCACCGCCGGCAGGTGGCTGTCGGCAAAGCCGAGCACGCCGTTCAGTTCGTTGTAGTGTTTATCGAAAGTGCCGCCGGTGGCGATGATTCGCAAAGTCATGTTGGTTTGTCCACGTGCAGAAAAAAGGTGGCTAATGATAGCCGCAAATTGGTATGTATCCGGATGTGACTGCGCTAGAATCGTCCGGATCGGATGAGTAATATAGACCTCACCGACCTCATCTATTTCTATTTCCCTTACTCCCATGAAAACCGTCGCACCGGGCACCGTCATTTTCCACCGCCATCGAGGCTATGGCGTGATCACCCACGTCAACCTGCTGACCGGCTGGATCTCGGCGCGTTTCGGCAGCGAGCAGCGCACGCTCGACCTGAACCTGTCGAGCGACGAGGTGCAGCATGCCGATGGCGAACCGATCCTGTTCCGCCGCGCGCCGCCGGACCGCATGCCGCACGCGCGCCTGATGGCGCTGGTGCGCGAGCTGCACAAGGCGGGTTACCAGAAGCTGTACCTGTATTCGTGGCCGAAGCCGTCCGGCCTGCACTGGCGCTGGCATTTGTTTACCGGTCCGCGCAACTGGATGCAGCGCACCTGGCGCGAAGGCTGGTATGGCTCGGGCGCCGACTACAACAACAATCCGGTGATGGGCTGGGGCGACACGCCGGGCGCGGACACGGACGAGCTGATCCATGCGCTGGCGAAGTTCGACCCGCAGGGACTGGCGCAGGCGCTGGGGCGTGACGAGGACCACACGGCGTGGTTCGCGCAGGTGTGCGAGCTGCTGCTGCCCGGCTACATGTACAGCCTGAACATGGAGCGCCCGGCGGGCGGGGGGCTGGTCGACGCGCCGCCGGTGCCGGTGGTGCCGGTGCGTGCGGGGCTGCAGCCGTATGCGGGGCCGGCGATCGGCTGGCCGCCGGGGTGGGCCGGCTTGTGGACGGGCACGCATGTGATGCCGGCGCGGAAGGTGAATCTGATGACGGGTGAGCCGGAGTTGCGCTGAATCGTGCGGCTCGCTGCGCTCGGTATGTTCTCACTGTGCTGCTGAATTGGATCCCGGCCTTCGCCGGGACGACGCGCTATTGCTAACGCTGAGAAGTCGCACCTCTGACATTCACCATTTGCCCTAAGACCGTTGCTCCGGCGCAGGCCGGAGCCACATTTTCCCTCCGAAGCCGCACACGTCACCGCTTCCCCAAGGCCTCCGGGTTCAGGATATTATCCGGCGCCCCTGCAGCAAACCGCACGACGTTCTCGAACGCCGTCTGGAAATAAATCTCGTAACTCTCCTGCTCCACATACCCCAGGTGCGGCGTCGCCAGCACCGTCGGAATGCGCAGCAAGGGCGCGTCCGGCCGTAAAGGTTCATTCGTGAACACGTCCAGCGCCGCGGACCCCGGTCGTCCGGCGCGCAAGGCCTGTTCCAGGGCGCCTTCTTCCACCAGTTCGGCACGGCTCGTGTTCACGAACAGCGCATCCGGCTTCATCCGTGCAAAATCGTCCGCACGCACGATGCTGCGTGTCGCGTCGCTCAGGCGCAGGTGCAGCGTAAGTACGTCCGCCTGCGCGAACAGCGCCTCGCGCGACAGCGCCGCCTCGAAGCCGTCGGCGAGGGCCGCCTGCCTGCTGTCCTCGCTTCCCCACACCAGTACGCGCATCCCGAAGGCCCGCGCATACCCGGCCACCAGGCGTCCGATCTTGCCGTAGCCCCAGATTGCCAGCGTGCGCCCGCGCAGCGAGCGTCCCAGGCCGTTGAGTACCGGATTGGTGGAGGCCGTCTGCCATAGGCCATCCTTCAGGTTGTTCGCATAGGGCACGATCTTGCGGCTGGCCGCCATGATCAGGGCCCAGGTCAGTTCGGACGGCGCCACCGGCGAGCCGATGCCCTCGGCAATGGCAATGCCATGTGCCGTCGCCGCCGCTACGTCGATATGGCCGCTGACCTTGCCCGTCTGCGAGATCAGCTTCAGGTTCGGCAGCCTGGCCAGCAGCGCGGCGGGGAAGGCCGTGCGTTCGCGGATGAGCACCAGTGCGTCGAAAGGCGCCAGGCGCGCGGCCAGCTGGCCGCTCCCGCGTGCGGAATGCGTGAATACCTTGACCTCGTGCCCGTCCAGCAAACGGAAGCATTGCAGGCCGCGCACCGCGTCCTGGTAGTCGTCCAACACAGCTATTCGCATCACAGTTGCTTTCTATTAACGTTAGTCGCGTAGCGAAATAACAGGTTCCAAAAAGACCCGGAATAGCCTACTACATTACTCGGGCATTTCTGCTACTTTTTTGTAGTAGCTGAGCACGAATCGGGGTTTTCCGGGTGTACAATCGGCCAATTCTTGAGGGTCTGACACGTTTGTAAGGGACCCTGCAGCACCGTTCCCGGCCTCGCCAGAGGCCGTCGACACGACCGCCCGCCGAGTAACACCGCCGCGCTCCGATGGAGCGGATCGCCATTCTAAGGCACGGCCAGACGGAGCCCCGAGCGTGCCGGAACAGACAGCATTCTTAATTGGCATTGGAGGTATCTATGAACCAGCCCGTGATGGGCGGCGTCGCCGCACTCAACGTTCCAGCTCACGTCAAGCACCAGCAGCTCATCAATTGGGTGGCGGACATCGCCGCCCTGACGAAGCCTGACAGCATCTATTGGTGCGACGGCTCCGAAGAAGAGTACGACCGCCTGTGCGCACAGATGGTCGAGGCAGGCACGATGAAGAAGCTGAACCCGGCAAAGCGTCCGAACTCCTATCTGGCCTGGTCCGACCCGTCGGACGTCGCCCGCGTCGAAGACCGCACCTATATCTGCTCGGCCACCAAGGAACAGGCCGGTCCGACCAACAACTGGATGGACCCGGCCGAGATGCGCCGCACCCTGAACGGCCTGTTCGACGGCTGCATGGCCGGCCGCACCCTGTACGTGGTGCCCTTCTCGATGGGCCCGCTGGGTTCGCCGATCGCCCACATCGGCGTCGAACTGTCCGACTCGCCCTACGTCGCCGTCAACATGCGCATCATGACGCGCATGGGCAAGGCCGTGTACGACGTACTGGGTACCGACGGTGAATTCGTCCCATGCGTGCACACCGTCGGCATGCCGCTGGCCGCCGGCCAGCAGGACGTGCCGTGGCCGTGCAATAGCACCAAGTACATCGTCCACTATCCGGAAACCCGCGAGATCTGGTCCTTCGGTTCGGGCTACGGCGGCAACGCACTGCTGGGCAAGAAGTGCTTCGCGCTGCGCATCGCCTCCAACATGGGCTACCAGGAAGCGCAGGCGGGCGGCACCGGCTGGCTGGCCGAGCACATGCTGATCCTGGGCGTCGAATCGCCGCAAGGCGACAAGAAATACGTGGCGGCCGCCTTCCCGTCGGCCTGCGGCAAGACCAACTTCGCGATGCTGATCCCGCCGAAAGCCTTCGACGGCTGGAAGGTCACCACCATCGGCGACGACATCGCCTGGATCAAGCCGGGCCAGGACGGCAAGCTGTACGCCATCAACCCGGAAGCCGGCTACTTCGGCGTGGCCCCGGGCACCAACGACAAGACCAACCCGAACTGCATGGCCTCGCTGCGCGAGAACGTCATCTTCACCAACGTGGCGCTGACCGACGACGGCGACGTGTGGTGGGAAGGCATGACCAAGCAGGCGCCCGATCACCTGATCGACTGGCAGGGCAAGGACTGGACCCCGGCCTCCGGCAGCAAGGCCGCCCACCCGAATGCGCGCTTCACCGTCGCCGCCACCCAGAACCCCGTCATCGACGCGGCCTGGGACGACCCGGCCGGCGTGCCGATCTCGGCCTTCATCTTCGGCGGCCGCCGCTCGACCACCGTGCCGCTGGTGACCGAAGCCAACAACTGGGTCGAAGGCGTCTACATGGCCGCCACCATGGGCTCGGAAACCACCGCCGCCGCCGCCGGCCAGATGGGCATCGTGCGCCGCGACCCGTTCGCGATGCTGCCTTTCATCGGCTACAACATGAGCGACTACTTCCAGCACTGGCTGAACCTCGGTAAGAAAGTGGAAGCCACCGGCAGCGCGCCGAAGATCTTCTGCGTCAACTGGTTCCGCACCGACGAGAACGGCGGTTTCGTGTGGCCGGGCTACGGCGACAACATGCGCGTCCTGAAGTGGATCCTGGAACGTGCCGAAGGCGGCGCCCAAGGCGGCCAGCAGCACCTGTTCGGCACCTCGCCGAACTACGGCGACCTGAACTGGGAAGGCGTGGACTTCACCGAGCAGCAGTTCACCCAGATCACCTCGATCGACAAGGATGCCTGGAACGAGGAACTGAAGCTGCACAGCGAGCTGTTCGAGAAGCTGGCCTACCGCCTGCCGCAGGAACTGGTGGAGACCAAGACCAGGCTCGAGAAGCAACTGGGGGCGTAAGCCTCGACACGGGCAGGCTTGAATGAACAGGGGTGGGGCCGGCAGGCGCCACCCCTGTTTTCTTTAACACGGGCGCATCCTTTGTTGCACGACGGGGCGCGCAAGCAAGAACGGGGGCAGTGCCAGCAGGCGCTGCCCCCGTGTTTTCGTCGAGCCTGCAACGGGGCGCCGCATTCAGGCCGCATTCAGGCCGCATTCAGGCGTACCTCAGGCAGTTTCCTCCGGCTTGCTTCGCAACCAGCAGCGCATGGTCTCCCGCGGTGATCAATGCGCCGGCGTCCGCAGGCGACAGATCGAGCGTCGCCAGTCCGATGCTGAGCGCGAACCGCAGCGTCACGCCGTGCCAGTCCATGGTCAGTCCACGCACCTCGTCCAGCAGGCGCTGGCCCAGGTGTTCCGCTTCTTCTCCGTTTGTTTCGGGGCACAGGATCGCGAATTCGTCGCCTCCCAGCCTGCCGACGACGTCGGTTGACCTGCAAATGCGCCTGAACACGCCGCCGATCACGCCCAGCACTTCGTCGCCGCAATCGTGCCCGTGCCGGTCGTTGATCGCCTTGAAGCGGTCAAGATCGAGATACAGCAGCGCCAACGCATGTCCGTGGCGGTGCGCCCGTTCGAATTCCAGGGCCGCCACCCGGCGAAACTCGCGGCCATTGACGGCGCCGGTCAGGTCATCGGTCGTGGCCTCGATGCGCAGGCGGGCGAAGGCGACGTGCAAGGTATCGTGCACGGCACGCCAGTATTGCGCATTGGCCGTGTGCGTGCGTTCGAGGTGGCGCAGGTTCCATTCCGCCCTGGATAGTGGCGGACCCTCGTGCCAGGCCAGCGTCTGCAGATTGTCGGGAGTGACGAACCTGACATGGAAGCGGCGCGTCGCTGGATGGAATTCGACGTGGTAGTACAGCAGATCGCCCGTCAGGCCGAGACCGCCCAGCAGGATGCCGAGTTCCATCTCCTTGGGAAAAGGCGTTGTGCTGATCAGTTCGGCAATCCCGCCGGAGTGATCCAGATGGGCGAGGTCGAAATAACCGATCTGCGCGGCCGGCCCCCGCACCACGCTGCGATAGCCGGCAGATCCGGTCTGGAAATGCAGGAAGCCGAGGCCGCTGTCGATCAGCCCACGGCCCGGGCCCTGGGAATACCAGAGGCTCATCATCTCGGCGCCCAGGCGGCGCAACACATCCTCGGGTGAGGTGTAGTACTGCACCGCCTCCGACAGCCGGTTGAGCTCGCTGATCGGATACCAGCCAGCGGGATCGTAATGCTTGCGTGCCCCAGGAAGCACGAGTTCGAGGCTCAGGCCGGCGCTGACCAGGCCTGCAAGCAGAGAGCCGTGCACTTCAACCATTGGATTGTCCGATGCCGCACAGGGATTTCGTTGATGAAGCGCGGATTTGACCACGCACCATGCTGCAATTTCAGCACCCTCGGTGGGGGGATTGCGTGGACCGATAGAGGCAAGCGCCGCTCCTGATGTCGATCCCGGGCGGGTGGCGATGCGGACAGTGCTGCAGGGGCGCATGCTGTCCGGCTGCTGCCGGGTCGCACGCGCGCAACAGCCTCGTGTAGCGCGCGACAGCGCTCTCGCCGGTGCCTATACTGGAACGACAACCCAATCCCGGAGGACGCGATGGCACACCCGATCAGCGCTTGCGGCAAACTGTTGCCGGGCCTGTTGTTGGCTGTTCCGCTCGCCGTCCTGGCCGATCCGCTCACCGTCGTCACGCGCTCGAGCGGCACGGCCTGGGTGAACCCGACGGTCCTCTATTATCTTGGGCTGGACAATACGATCGAGGCGAGTGAACTGCCCTACGAATTGACCGTGCGTTCGAGCTTCGATCCGGTTGGGGGCTTGCCCGGCCGGGGTGAGACGGCATGGGAGCGGAACAGCCAGGTCGCCGTCGAGTTCACGATCGGGGGCATGACCTACCGCTACACCGGCAGCGGCATGACATCGGCGATGGTCTATACGCCCTTCGATACCGGCGACGCCTATTACCATCAGGTCGAGCTGGAATTTCTGCACTTCCGGCAGGCCGGCTATGCACCGACAGGCATGCTTGGCCCCGGCGGTGCGCTGGCCATGCGCGACCTGGGCGGCATGACGAGCGGCCGTGTCGATATTGGTGGCGTCCCTCCCAACCCCGATGCGCCCGGTTCTTTCTCGATGGGCGGCACGGTCGACAGTTTTTCCGTCCGGGTCATCAGCGCCGTGCCGGAACCGGCGTCGACTGCCTTGCTGGCCGCTGGGCTGTTCGTGCTCGGCTGGCGACGGGCACGGGCGTAATACGGGCGCAATACGGGCGTAATTCGGGCGTAAAAAAGGGCGCACAGGGCGCCCTTCTTGCCGGTGCCTGATACCCGCCGAGCTTATTGCTTCAGCAGCGGCTTCAGGTACTTCCCGGTCACGCTCGCCTTGTTCTTCGCCACGTCCTCCGGCGTACCGCTTGCCACGATCTGACCGCCGCCCGCGCCGCCTTCCGGACCCAGGTCGACGACCCAGTCTGCCGTCTTGATCACGTCGAGATTGTGCTCGATGATCGCCAACGTATTGCCCTGGTCGCGCAGGCGGTGGATCACCTTCAGCAGCAGGTCGATGTCGGCGAAGTGCAGGCCGCTGGTCGGCTCGTCGAGGATGTACAGGGTACGTCCCGTATCGCGCTTGGACAGTTCCAGCGACAGCTTGACGCGCTGCGCCTCGCCGCCCGACAGCGTGGTCGCGCTCTGGCCCAGCTTGATGTAGCCGAGGCCCACGTCCAGCAGGGTCTGCAGCTTGCGCGCGATGACCGGCACCGGCCTGAAGAACTCGTGCGCATCTTCGACCGTCATATCCAGCACTTCGGTGATGCTCTTGCCCTTGTAGTGCACCTCGAGCGTCTCGCGGTTGTAGCGCTTGCCGTGGCAGACGTCGCAGGGCACGTACACGTCCGGCAGGAAGTGCATCTCGACCTTGATCACGCCGTCGCCCTGGCAGGCTTCGCAGCGGCCGCCCTTCACGTTGAAGGAGAAGCGGCCCGCCGAGTAGCCGCGCTCCTTCGCGGTCGGCACGGTGGCGAACAGGTCGCGGATCGGCGTGAACAGGCCGGTGTAGGTTGCCGGGTTCGAACGCGGGGTGCGGCCGATCGGCGCCTGGTCCACCGAGATCACCTTGTCGAAGTGCTCCAGGCCGTGGATCGCATCGTGTTCCGCCGGTTCGGTCTGCGAACCGTACAGGTGGCGCGACAGGGCAAGGTACGGAGCGTTGATCAGCGGCGATTTATCGGAACCGAGACACCTTTCAAGCACATCATTAAACCGATCGAAAGTGTGAGCGACACATCCTTCAGTTTGTTGCGCCTGGCGCCCGTGTTCACGAGCTGGCGTGTAGGCCTTTCCCGACGTCAATTACTTGATTCGCCCGGTGCGGAGCCGGGTGCAGGACGGTGTAGCAGGAAAGTAGCTCTTCGGGCCGACTTCCACACTGGTCATAATCTCCGGGCTACCAGTAAGCAGCTTGACACGGTTTATTGTTATACTTAGGCAATAAACCGGAGTAAACATGACTGTCAAAGCGAAAATCGATAGGACGAAGTTTAACGATGAAGCGGAACTTCCATACGAGCTCAGGATGGGTGATTTTGAACAAGCGATGCAAGATATATATGATTTCTTCTACGATGTCAACAAGCTTTTGACCGAAAAAGGTTTGCATCGACTCGACGACATGATGCGGCCTGCCGCCATGTCTGGCCTAATTTCAGATATGGTCACTGCATCCTTGGCAAAATTTTCACGCGGTCTGGTTGAAAATGGTCACTTTAATGGGCATCCGGATCTTGTTCTTCGAGGTAAATATTCAAATAACAGTGTTAGTTCCGGGACTGAAGGTATAGAAATCAAAAGTACTCGCAAAGCGGGTGGAGCCGTTGATACTCATGGTGCTCGTGAACAATGGATGTGTGTATTCGTTTATGAAGTCGATAATGTTACAGAGCCAGCCGTTGATCGAGCACCAATGCGATTTACTGAAGTTTATCTGGGTTACGTTGAAATAAGTGATTTTAGGAATAATAATCGGGGTGCATTAGGAACTCGTACTTCTACCCTTCATAAAGAAGGGGTAGCAAAATTAAGGAAAAATTGGATTTACCAAGATTTATAATTGGCTTAAAAAAGCTCTTCGTTCTCTTTAGAAGCTATCGTTGCAAGCTTTGGAATTGCCTTTTGTGCAAGTTCGAAGTATTGCTGGTCAAGTTCGATTCCACGGCTATCGTAGCCAACAGCATTTGCAGCTGCAAGAGTTGAGCCTCCACCCATAAACGGATCTAGAATTATACCTTTCCCCAAGGGAAGAACTGCCCGTACGATCTGGCGCATAAACCCCTGTGGTTTTAACGAAGGATGCGGCGCGATCTTCTTCTCAGATGCAGGCGTCGGATGTGATTTGATTACATCACCAAAAGGACGTTCCATTGATGGGCGACGAAACCCGCCGGTGCCCCAGCGCCTTAAGTTATCTTGGACTCGTCCATCCAATGGTTTTCTTAAAACAACCCATGGTTCCCATTGCGACCGAGGCATTACAGAAACACCTCCGAATTCTTCATGAGCATTTTTAGGCCGATCACCACCTCGCATAGTCATCACTTGGCGAGAAATATAGCCACGCATTTCAAGTCCCGATTGAATCATAGCGTCCGCAACTATATGCGCCAGTAAAGGGTTAGACGCAATCACAATATTTGCTCCGGGTACAGTAACGCGCGCAGTTGCTTTTCCAAATCGTAAAAAAAATGCGTGTAAAGCCTGCTTATCGTCATTATTTAATGTCGTAAAACGTGGAAGTGGTGCACGTTGATGTCCATCAAATGCAGGCGGAATACGCCATACTCCTCCTTTTCCAGTGCGGAGTTTTGCCTTCTCTAATTCAGTATATTCTACAAGTCCATATGGTGGATCGGTAACGATCGCATGGATGGAATTTTCGCTTTGTGCACTTAGCCATTCAAAACAATCAGAGTTGTAGAGTCGAGCCTTTCCAATTTCGATAAAAGGTTTGACTGAGAGCGCGGTAGCGATTTCTTCGCCCGAGGCTAAGCGATAGCGGCCGCGTGAAGTTCTCTCAAACAACTTTGGAGTGTTGAGGCTGAGATACGAACGAATGGAAGAACTTGGCACGCTTCCCAAACGATGTTCGACAGCGTTTGCGATCTCATCTGTCGATGCATCGCTTCCAACTTTCCCTAGATACTCAACAATTGAGTCACGAATAATGCCGGGTGCGAGAGTCATAGCGAATTCACTAAAGAAACAAGAAGTTTACAAGGTTGACGTCTAGACGTCAAAGTTAAAAGAACAACGGGTTCATACTGTATAAATATACAGTATTGAACCCGTTGTTAGATTAAGAGTTTATGCTGTAGTAAGGCTTGGATCAAACCGATAGTTGCTACTGCCTTTACTTCAGCAGCGGCTTCAGGTACTTCCCGGTCACGCTCGCCTTGTTCTTCGCCACGTCCTCCGGCGTACCGCTTGCCACGATCTGGCCGCCGCCCGCGCCGCCTTCCGGACCCAGGTCGACGACCCAGTCCGCCGTCTTGATCACGTCGAGATTGTGCTCGATGATCGCCAGCGTATTGCCCTGGTCGCGCAGGCGGTGGATCACCTTCAGCAGCAGGTCGATGTCGGCGAAGTGCAGGCCGGTGGTCGGCTCGTCGAGGATGTACAGGGTACGTCCGGTGTCGCGCTTGGACAGTTCCAGCGACAGCTTGACGCGCTGCGCCTCGCCGCCCGACAGCGTGGTCGCGCTCTGGCCCAGCTTGATGTAGCCGAGGCCCACGTCCAGCAGGGTCTGCAGCTTGCGCGCGATGACCGGCACCGGCCTGAAGAACTCGTGCGCATCTTCGACCGTCATATCCAGCACTTCGGTGATGCTCTTGCCCTTGTAGTGCACCTCGAGCGTCTCGCGGTTGTAGCGCTTGCCGTGGCAGACGTCGCAGGGCACGTACACGTCCGGCAGGAAGTGCATCTCGACCTTGATCACGCCGTCGCCCTGGCAGGCTTCGCAGCGGCCGCCCTTCACGTTGAAGGAGAAGCGGCCCGCCGAGTAGCCGCGCTCCTTCGCGGTCGGCACGGTGGCGAACAGGTCGCGGATCGGCGTGAACAGGCCGGTGTAGGTTGCCGGGTTCGAACGCGGGGTGCGGCCGATCGGCGCCTGGTCCACCGAGATCACCTTGTCGAAGTGCTCCAGGCCGTGGATCGCATCGTGTTCCGCCGGTTCGGTCTGCGAACCGTACAGGTGGCGCGACAGGGCCGGGTACAGGGTGTCGTTGATCAGCGTCGATTTACCGGAGCCCGAGACGCCGGCGATGCAGGTCATCAGGCCGACCGGCAGCGTGAGCGTCACGTTCTTGAGGTTGTTGCCCCTGGCGCCGGTGATCACCAGCTGGCGCGCCGGGTCGGCCTTGGTGCGCTTCTTCGGCACGGCGATCTTGCGGCGGCCATCGAGGTACTGCGCGGTGACCGAGTGCTCGTTCTTCATGATCTGCTCGAGCGTGCCCTCGGCAATGATCTGGCCGCCATGCACGCCGGCGCCAGGCCCCATGTCGACGATGTAGTCGGCGGTGCGGATCGCATCCTCGTCGTGCTCCACCACGAGCACGCTGTTGCCGATGTCGCGCAGGTGCTTCAAGGTCGCGATCAGGCGGTCGTTGTCGCGCTGGTGCAGGCCGATCGAGGGTTCGTCCAGCACGTACATCACGCCGGTCAGGCCGGAACCGATCTGCGAGGCCAGGCGGATGCGCTGGGCTTCGCCGCCGGACAGGGTATCGGCGCTGCGGTCGAGCGACAGGTAGTCGAGGCCGACGTTGTTCAGGAATTTCAGGCGCGCCGTGATTTCCTTGATGACGCGCTCGGCGATGTCGCGCTTGGCGCCGGTCAGCTCCAGCGTCTCGAAGAAGGCGAGGGTGTCGCGCAAGGGTTTATCGGACACTTCATAGATGGCGCGTTGCTGGGCGCCCTGGCCGATCTTCACGTAGCGCGCTTCGGTACGCAGGCGCGCGCCTTCGCAGGACGGGCATTTCTTTTCATTGATGAACTTGGCCAGCTCTTCCTTGACGGCCATCGAGTCGGTTTCGCGGTAGCGGCGCTGCAGGTTGTTGACCACGCCCTCGAAGCTGTGCTCGCGGATCACGGTGCGGCCGCGCTCGTTGACATAGCTGAACGGGATCGCCGTCTTGCCCGAGCCGTGCAGCACGGCGTCCTGCGCCTGCTGGGGCAGGGTCTCGAAAGGCTTGTCGATGTCGAAGTCGTAGTAGGCCGCCAGGCTTTGCAGCATCTGGTAGTAGAACTGGTTGCGGCGGTCCCAGCCCTTCACGGCGCCGGACGCCAGCGACAGGTGCGGGAAGGCGACGATGCGCTTCGGATCGAAGAATTCGATGTGGCCGAGGCCGTCGCATTCCTGGCAGGCGCCCATCGGGTTGTTGAACGAGAACAGGCGCGGCTCCAGCTCCTGCAGCGAGTAGCCGCAGACGTTACAGGCGAACTTGTTCGAGAACACCGTTTCCTTTTCGGTGTCCATTTCATACGCCACGGCGCGGCCATCCGCCAGGCGCAGCGCGGTCTCGAAGCTTTCCGCCAGGCGCTGCTTGATCTCCGGGTTCACCTTGACGCGGTCGATGACGACGTCGATCGTATGCTTCTCGGTCTTCTTCAGCTTGGGCAGCTCGTCGATCTCATGGATCTTCGCCGCATTCACGCCGCTGGCCACGCGGAAGCGCACGAAGCCCTGGGCCTGCATGGCCTGGAACAGGTCGGTGTGCTCGCCCTTGCGGTTCGCCACCACGGGCGCCAGGATCATCAGCTTGGTCCCTTCCGGCATGGCGAGGACGGCGTCGACCATCTGCGATACGGTCTGGGCCGCCAGCGGCTCGTGCGGGTGCTGCGGGCAATACGGTGTGCCGACGCGCGCATACAGCAGGCGCAGGTAGTCGTGGATCTCGGTGACGGTGCCGACCGTCGAGCGGGGATTGTGCGAGGTGGCCTTCTGCTCGATCGAGATCGCCGGCGACAGGCCTTCGATCAGGTCGACGTCCGGCTTTTCCATCAACTGCAGGAACTGGCGCGCATAGGCCGAGAGCGACTCGACGTAGCGGCGCTGGCCCTCCGCGTACAGGGTATCGAAGGCGAGCGAAGACTTGCCCGAACCCGACAGGCCGGTGATGACGATCAGCTTGTTGCGCGGAAGGTCGAGGTTGATGTTCTTCAGATTGTGCGTGCGTGCACCGCGGATCCGAATTTCTTCCATTAAGTTTTTTTAAGGCTTTCTGTAAGTTTGCGGGGCCGGCGCACGAAGTGCTCTTGCGGTGAGCGGGCCTGCCAGGGAGAACCCAGTAGTGTAACGGCTTTTTCGAAAGGCTGTACATGCATCCAGCACTTTTGTGCCCCCAGGATACGTTTCCATATCAATGTGGAATCGATGGCAAGCCCCAAAAAAGCATGGCTCGTCGTATGTGGGCCGGATTCCGTCCTCTTCAATGACAAAGCATTCAGAAAGCGAAAATTTACCGCAGGTAACGGGTCAAATCCGCTGCAAGAGTGATCAATCCGGCTCAATCGTGCGCTGGCGAGAGTAGTAAAAAATCTCTTTTTTTCGCAGCTCATCGGCCCCATAATAGTTGGCTGCAGCACTACGTTCCCCGATGTTGAGCATCTACGCAGAGTCGGGGCTCTACAAAATTTACTGGAGTAACACCATGGCATCAGTCAACAAGGTCATCATCGTCGGCAACCTGGGCCGCGACCCGGAAATCCGCTACATGCCGAGCGGCGACGCGATCGCGAACATCGCAGTGGCCACCTCGTACAAATCGAAGGACCGCCAGACCGGCGAACAGAAGGAACTGACGGAATGGCACCGCATCTCGTTCTTCGGCCGCCTGGCCGAGATCGTGGGCCAGTACCTCAAGAAGGGTTCCTCGGTCTACGTCGAAGGGCGCCTGCAGACCCGCAAGTACACCGACAAGGACGGCATCGAGCGCTACGCAACCGACATCATCGCCGAGAACATGCAGATGCTGGGCGGCCGTCAGGGCATGGGCGGCGATGCCGGCATGGGTGGCGGCATGGATGACGGCGGCGGCTACGAGCCACAGCAGCGTCCGGCCCCGCGCCAGGCGCCGCCGGCGCCGGCAGCCCGTCCGCAGCCGCAGCGTCCGGCGCCGAACTTCTCGGACATGGACGACGACATTCCGTTCTAATCGCGCCTGAATACACTATTGTTGTCAAAGGACCCCTTCTCTCCATGAGAAGGGGTCTTTTTTTACCTACATCAATTAAGTAAACACCAGGACAGGTACTTGCGAACTGGCGATCACTTCTTGCGTACAACTTGGATTGAGCACGGTATCAATTACGCCAAATTTACCGCGCGTTGCCATGACGATCAGGTCGCAGTGGAGCTGCACGGCAGTTTTGACGATCTCGGCGCTGGGCAGCGGTGAGACCGTCACCAGCTCGTCGCACACCAGGCCTGCCTCACGGACCGCGTAGAGGAGCTTCTCGACCTCACGCTCGGCCGCTTGTAGATGCTCGGCTTCGACTACAGCGCCGTCATACCGGGCTCTTGCATCGGAGCCTCGAAACAAGCGTGGCTCAGCAACAGATAAAATGACAAGCTTGGCATGCGACAGGCTGGCCAGCTCGATGACTCTTTGAAGGGGAGCGTACGAAAGCGGGGACCCGTCAACGGGCCATAAAATGGAAGTGAACATGAGTATCTCCAGTTTCTGTCGGCATGGCAGGAGCCATGCCAAGAGATTTGCGCTGCATACGGCAGTGCAAAACACACAGGACGGAATGCGATTCCCGTCACGCTGCTAGAAAACCGAAGGTTCATGCGCGGGGAGGTGGTTTATCTCTTTGCAGGTCGGCTGGTAGAGGAAGGATTCCCGATGGAGAGATCCGCGATGCACGCAGACTGCCAGCCGGAACAAGCAGCCCAATCGGCATGCAATCAGACAATTCTTCGATAGCGGTCGCCGAGAGCTGTGGCTCATCGTCCGCCGTATCAAGCTGCTCGTCCAATGGCAACAATTGATCTGCCATTGCAACATCATGCCCAGTTTGGCCGTTCATCTCCAATTGCTCTCCTACCGCTACAGCAGTAGCTTGTAGAGTGAAAACAAAAAGAAGAACAAGGACAAACAGATTTCTCATGGTTACTCGGACCTAACTAATGCGGAGCTAGCCGGATAGTACGGTATAGGCATTCAGGCCGTATCAATTCAATTCTACTGGATTAGACCAATGCACGGTGCAAGAGGCGAGCCGCCCTAAGCCGGCGCCTGAGCATCCTGTTTCGCCCTCGAATCCAGCGCCCATTACCGGTGGCCAGGAATTCCCTTGTCCTCTTCCTCGGGGATCACGTACACCGCGCCCGCCGTCGCTCCCGCGTCATGCTTGCGCGCCCGCAGGTCGCGGTATACGGCGGCCCGCATGATCGTCATCGACACGACTGGGGCCGTCATCAGGATAAAGACTGAGATGATGAGCTCGTGGATGACGGGCCGCGACTGTGTCACCGTGAAGTACAGCATCGAAGCAAGCAGCAGGCAGCTGGCGCCGAGCGTGACTACGAGGGCGGGACCATGGATGCGCTGGTAGAAGGTTGACAGGCGCAGCAGGCCTAGCGCGCCGATGAGGGCGATGGTGGCGCCCAGCACCAGCAGCAGGGCTACCGTCAGGGCGGCCCAGCCCGGCAATTGTTCGATTCCGCTCATTCGATGATCTCCCCGCGCATCAGGAACTTCGCCAGCGCCACGGTCGACACGAAGCCCAGCAGCGCGATCAGGATCGCCACCTCGAAATACACCTGGGTGCCGAAGCGGATGCCCAGCACAATTGCCAGCAGCATACCGCCCATCCAGAGCGTATCCAGCGCCAGCACTCGGTCGTGCGCGGACGGGCCGAGCAGTAGCCGCAGCGCACAGAGGGCCAGCGCCACCAGCACGCAGACCAGCGCGTAGCCGATCGCCAGTTCAAGAAGGGTTTGCATTGTCCGTCTCCGATTCAAAGATCTCGATCAAGGGTTGTTCGTAGCGGCGCTTGATGGTGTCGATCCACCACTGCTGGTCATGCAGGTCGAACACGTGCAGCGACAGCTCATAACGCTCCGGCAGGATCTCCACCCACACCGTCCCCGGTGTCATGTTGATCAGGCAGGAGAGCATCGCCAGGCCATAGGGGTCCCGGATGCTCAAGGGCACGCGGATGAACTGCGTGTTCACGGTCTGGTAATCGCTGAACAGGATGACGCGGGACACGTTGAAGCAGGAGCGCACGATTTCGACAAGGGCGATGCCTGCCAGGCGCAGGAAGGTCAGCGGTGCGCGCAGGCGCGGATAGCCAAAGGGCTGCAGCCGGCGCGTGAGCAGCGGCACCACAATGCCGAGCAGGGCGCCGAACAGCAGGTGGGCAGGGTCAAGCGTCTGGTTAAGCAGCAGCCACAGCGCGCACAGCGACAGTGAGACAATGGGAAAGGGCAGCCAGGGTGTCATGGCGTCTCCGCGGCGCGGGTCTGGCCGGGCACCGGCGGCGTGCCCAGGACCCGCTCGATGTACAGGCCTGGCCGGTGCAGGTCGCCGCTGGCGCGCGCCAGGTACCCGTACACTGTCTGCGCCTGTACAGTCAGCAGCACCGAAAGCGCCAGCAGGGCGGCCACCGGCACCGCTTCGGCCACGTGCAGGCGCGGCGGGCCGAGCGTGTCGGCCGCCCAGAAAGTACGCACGCCGAAGCGCATCAGCGACACGATGGCGACCAGTCCGGAAACGATCACCAGTGCCATCAGGGTCCAGCCGGCGCCGCCAATCGGAGGCTGGCCGGGCCCGGGATTGACCAAGGCATGGAACAGGCCGAACTTGGCGACGAATCCCGACAGCGGCGGCAGGCCGGCGATCATCAGGGCGCAGGCGGCGAAGGCAAGCGACAGGAAGGCCATCACCGCCGGCACGCCCCGGCCCTTCGGCTCGTCCGGCGTGTCCTCGACGGCATACACTTCCATGGTCAGCGCCAGCACCGCAGCGCCCGGCGTGCGGATGCGGTCCACCAGCTCGATCAGCAGCACAAAGGCGGCGACGGCGACGGTGGAAGCGATGAAATAATACAGCCCGGCGGTGACGAGCGACTGTTGGCCGTAGCCGATCACAGCCAGCAATGTGCCGGAGGAGATGATTGCCGCATAGCCGGCCATGCGCCCGGCGGCATCGCTCGCCAGCATACCCGCGGCGCCGAACACGATGGTTGCCATCCCGCCCCACAGCAGGGCATCGTAGCCGAAGCGTGAAGCCTCACCGGCGCCTTCGGGGAAGACCAGCAGCCAGATGCGCAGGATGACGTAGGCGCCGACCTTGGTCATCAGGACCAGCATGACGGCCACCGGCGGCGAGGCCGCCGCATAGGTGGTGGGCAACCAGAAACCCAGCGGCCACATGGCGCCCTTGACCAGGAAGGCCAGCGCCATCACCGCCACGCCGGCCTGGAGCAAGCCCAGCGCCTGCGGCGGCAGGGTGGCGACCCGTGCAGCCAGGTCGGTCATGTTGAGGGTGCCGGTGGTGGCATAGGTCAGCGCGATCCCGACCAGGAACAGCAGGGCGGCAACCAGGTTGACTGCGATGTACTGCATGCTGGCGCGCAGGCGCGCCACGTTGTAGCCGTGCAGGACCAGGCCGTAGGACGCGGCCAGCATCACCTCGAAGAATACGAACAGGTTGAACAGGTCGTGGGTGAGAAAGGCGCCGTTGATCCCCATGAGCAGGAACTGAAACAGCGAATGGAAGTGCACCCCGATGCGCCCCCAGCGCGGCTGTGCGTAGTGCAGGGCAGCCAGGGCCAGCACCGCGGTGAGCACCAGCATCACGGCGGACAGGCGGTCGGCCACCAGCGTGATGCCGAATGGCGCCGCCCAGTTGGCGGCGAAATACGCCCCGACATTGCCAAACCCGCCGCCTGGCCAGCGCCCGTCGGTGAGCAGCACCAGCGCCAGCGCATTGGCCAGCAGGCCGAGCACCGCCGCATAGCTGGCGGCGAACTTCAGGCGGTGGCGGCCCTCCGTCAGCGGCACCAGAAGCGCCCCGCACAGCAGCGGCAGGAGCACGGGGATGACGACGAGGTGGCGGGTCCAGTCCAGGCCCGTGAGGAAATTCATGGTTCGGGCTCCTCGCCGTCGACATGGTCGGTGCCGGTCAGGCCGCGCGCGCCGATCATCACCACCAGAAACAGTGCGGTGGTGGCGAAACCGATCACGATGGCGGTGAGCACCAGCGCCTGGGGCACCGGGTCGGCCAGCACGGCCGGATCGGGCACGGTGCCGGCCGGCGTCAGCGGCGGCTGATCCACGGTCAGGCGGCCCATGGCGAAGATGAACAGGTTGACGGCGTAGGACATGAGCATCAGTCCCGCAAGCACCTGGAAGCTGCGCGGACGCAGCACCAGCCAGATGCCGGCGCCGAACACGACGCCGATGGCCAGCGAGAGCACGGTTTCCATTACTGGATCTCCTTGGGCGGGGGCATGGCGGCCAGTGCGGCGGTGCGGGTCGCAGCGGGCGGCGTGCGCCGGCTGCGCAGCGACTGGTGGGCCAGCGCCACCAGGATCAGCATAGTGGTCCCGACCACCACGAAGAACACGCCGAGGTCGAATACGAAGGCCGAAGGCAGGTGCAGTTCGCCCAGCAGCGGCAGCGTCACGTGGGCCGTGTGGCTTGTCAGGAAGGGATAACCGAACAGCCAGGCGCCGAGGCCGGTGGCGCAGGCGGTCGCCAGGCCCCAGCCGATCCAGCGGTGCGGCCGCAGGCGCAGGTGCGATTCGACCCAGTCGGTGCCGGCCACCATGTACTGCACGATGAGGGCGGTGGCGAAGATCAGGCCCGCCACGAAGCCGCCGCCCGGCAGGTTGTGCCCGCGCATGAAGAAGTACACGGCGATGACGCCCATCACCGGGAGCAGGAAGCGCAGGTATACGGCCTGCACCATCAGGTATCCTTCGCGTGCCTGCACTGCCGGCTTCTCTCCTACCGCCGGGTCGACGTCATTGGCCTGCTGGACCGGTATCGCGACGCTCTCCGGCGCCGGACGGAAGCGGCGCAGCAGTGCGTAGACCGTCAAGGCCACCGCCGACAATACGGTGATCTCGCCCATCGTGTCGAAGCCGCGGAAGTCCACCAGCAGCACGTTGACGACATTGGCGCCGCCCCCTTCGGGCAGGGCACGCGTGACGAAGAAATCGCGCAGGCGGGCGCTGGCGCCTTCCTGCGGCGCCGTCAGGACCGCGTAGCTGGCGGCCGCCAGCCCCAGTCCGCCGGCCAGCGCCACAAGTGCGTCGCGCGCGCGGCGCAGATTGCTGGCGAGCGGGACGCGTCCTGTGAGGTGGGCCGGCTGCAAGCGTGGCGGCAGCCAGCGCAGACCCAGCAGGATCAGGACCGTGGTTACGGTCTCGACCATCAGCTGGGTCAGGGCCAGGTCCGGCGCCGACAGCCACAGGAAGGTCATGCTGGTAGCCAACCCGGTGCCGCCGACCAGGGCCAGTGCCGCCAGCCGGTGGTACTTCGCCTTCCATGCAGCAGCCACGGCGCATCCGGCGCCGATCAGCCATAGCAGCGTGAACAGCGGATCGGCATTGGCCAGGTCCGGGGTGACGAAATCGCGCGCCGGCTGCGCCAGCAGGATCGGCACTGCCACCATTGCCGCCATCAGCACCAGCAGCTGCGGCTGCAGGCGCTGGGTACCGGCCAGGCGCAGCAGCCAGGCCGCAGCTTGCGACAGGCCGAGCATCACGTTCTCGTACAGCTGGGCGCCCTTCAGACGGTGCAGCACAGGTACCCGGTCGCGCTGCGCCAGCGCGAACCAGTTGCGCAGGACCAGGTAGCCAAGCAGGCCTCCGGCCAGGGCGGCGACGCTCATCATGAGCGGCAGGTTGACGCCATGCCAGATCGCCAGGCTGTACTTGGGCATGGTGGGACCCAGCACCGCATGCGCGGCCACGGCCAGCACGTCGCCTACCACCCGCTCCGGCATCACGCCCACCGCGATGCACAGCAGCACCAGGCATTCGATCGGCACCCGCATCCAGCGCGCCGGCTCGTGCGGCTCGTCCGGCAGATCGCGCGCCAGCGGGCCGAAGAACACGCTGATGAAGCGCAGCGAATAGATCACGCTGAACAGGCCCATCAGGCCGGCGGCCACGGACATCCACCAGTTGTCGCTGCCGCCCACGACCATGGTCTCCGTGAAGAACATTTCCTTGGACAGGAAGCCGTTCATCAGCGGCACCCCGGCCATCGCCGCGGTGGCGACGATGGCCAGTGCCGCCGTGTGCGGCATGGCGCGCCGCAAACCCCGCAACCGGCGCATGTCGCGCGTGCCGCTCTCGTGGTCGACGATGCCCACTGCCATGAACAGCGACGCCTTGAACACCGCGTGGTTCATGGTGTGGAACACCGCCGCCACCACCGACAATGGCGTGCCGATGCTGAGCAGCACGGTGATCAGACCGAGGTGGCTGATGGTGGAATAGGCCAGCAGGCCCTTCATGTCGACCTGGAAGATCGCGAAGAATGAGCCCAGCAGCAGGGTGCATACACCGGCGCTGGCGAGTATCCAGAACCATTCTTCGGTGCCGGCCAGGGCCGGCCACAGGCGGATCAGGAGGAACACTCCCGCCTTCACCATCGTAGCCGAGTGCAGGAAGGCCGAGACCGGCGTCGGCGCCGCCATCGCATGCGGCAGCCAGAAATGGAACGGAAACTGCGCGCTCTTGGTCAGCGCGCCCAACAGCACCAGGACCAGGGCCGGCACATACCAATCGTGGGCGCGGATGCGGTTGCCCGCAGCCAGCACGTCTACCAGCTCGTAGCTGCCCGCGATATGGCCGAGCAGGAGCACGCCGGCCAGCAGGCAGAGGCCGCCGATGGTGGTAACGGTGAAGGCCATGCGGGCGCCGCGGCGGGCGTCGTTGCGCTCCTGCCAATAGCCGATCAGCAGGAACGACGTGATGCTGGTCAGTTCCCAGAACACCACCAGCTGGATCAGGTTTCCCGACAGGACCACGCCGAGCATCGCGCCCATGAAGGCCAGCATGTAGGCATAGAAGCGGGGTACGGGATCGCGCCGCGACATGTAATAGCGGGCATAGAGCAGCACGAGCACCCCGATGCCGAGCACCATGACCGTGAAGACCCAGGCCAGGCCGTCCATGCGGAGAACGATGTCCAGTCCGAATGCCGGCAGCCACGCATAGCGCTCCAGTGGCACGGCGCCGGCGGCGATGAGGTCGAAGCGGGAAATGGCAAGCGCCAGGGCTGCCAGCGTGGCGAGGCCTGCGACGACGGCCGGGCGGTCGCGTGAATCGCCGGGCATGCAGGCTGCGGCGATGGCTGCGGCGAAAGGAAGCAGCAGCAGGATCAGCAGCATTGCGCTCGGCTCCTGCGGAAAAGCCGGGCCGGCTGATGGAGCGAACGCTTACCCATCGCCGGCTTCCTCCCGCACCAGGAGGGTGTCGCAGGCGAGGTGCCGGAGCAGGTCTTCGCTGCGGCTGCCCATGAATACCCGCGCCATGCCAGAGCGGGGCCGCACGCCGAGCACCACCAGCTGTACCATGTTCTCGAGTGTGTAGCGGGCCACGGCCTCGGCCACCTTGCCCTGGGCGACCGCTACGTCCAGCAACGCGCGGTCCGCAGGCGGGAGGCCACAGTCGTCGAGGAAGCGCCTGCTGCGTTCCACGCCTTCGCCAGCCGCAGCCGCCAGCACCCCGGTCAATGCGCCGGCGCCGGTTTCAAGCACGTGGAGCAGGGTGATCCGGCGGCCCGGGAACAGGTGCAGGGCGGTGTCGAGTGCACGGCGCGTGCGCTCCGAGAAGTCGTTCACCACCACGATGCGCCCGTAGCTGCCGCGCGTGCGCTGGCGCACCACGAGCAGCGGCTGCGCCAGGTCCTGCGACAGGCGCTCGGCGGTGGAACCGAGCAGAAGCTCCTGGAAGCTCTCGCCGCGCGACGCGCCCAGCACCACCATCCCGTCCGGCATGCCGTCCGCGGCCACGCGGATGCTGTCGGTGACGTCGCCTTCCACCACCTGCAGGTCCGGCGTCACGCCGGTGCCGGCGAATTCCTCCGCCAGCTCGCGCCGCGCAGCCAGCTCGAAGGCGTGGACCGTGGGGGTTCCGTCGAGCCAGGAAGCAACTTCTTCGGGCGTCTGCGGCCCATCGCGCACCGTCAGTACCGTCAGCTCGGCCTGCCACTCGCGCGCCAATTGCTTGGCCCGGTCGAGCGGACGGTCGCATCCCGCGCACAGGTCGGTTGCCAGCAACAGGTGTCGGGGCGGCAGGGTGGCTGGACTGTCGTTCACGCGAAACCTCCGTGCAAGAGCAGTGGCAAATGGCTCTACTTTAACGTTTCTGCATCGTTCGCATCAACGCGTTACCTATGATACAAGATGCCATCTCCCAGGCAACACACGCGATGGCCGTGCGCGCCCGGGGCAGGGGCCTTGATACCATGCAGGCATGCACATCCTCTGGAGCTACCTGCGCCCGCACTGGCGCCTCGCCGCGCTGGCGCTGCTGCTGGCCGGCCTGGCGCAGGTGCTGAACCTGGTCGATCCGATCATTTTCGGGAAGATCATCGACGAGTACGCGCTCAATCCCGGCAACCGGACCGACGACGAACTGGTGGCGGGCGTGCTGCGCCTGCTGGGGCTGGCCGTGCTGGTGGCCCTGCTGGCGCGCCTGGCCAAGGCGCTGCAGGAATACGTCACCCGGCTGATGGTGCAGAAGCTCGGCGTGGCCATCTTCAACGACGGCCTGCGCCACGTGCTGCGCCTGAAGTACCAGGAGTTCGAAGACCTGCGCAGCGGCGAGACCCTGTCGCTGCTGCAGAAGGTGCGCGCCGACAGTGAGCGCTTCATCAACACCTTCGTCAACACCGTCTTCGCCTCGCTGGTCGGCGTGGCCTTCCTGGTCTGGTATGCGGTCACCAAGCACTGGCTGCTGGTGCCGGTGTTCCTGGTCGGGGTGCTGGTGCTGGGCGGGCTCACCGGCCTGCTCTCGCGCGAGATCAAGACCCAGCAGCGCTCGATCGTGCGCGAGACCAACCGCAATTCCGGCTTCATCACCGAGTCGCTGCGCAACATCGAGCTGATCAAGAGCCTGGGACTGACCTATCCCGAGATCCGGCGCCTGCGCGCGCAGACCGACGGCATCTTCGCGCTCGAGATGGAAAAGGTCAAACGCATCCGCCTGCTCTCCTTCCTGCAGGGGAGCACGCTCAGCCTGTTGAAGCTGGCGATCCTGTTCGCGCTGCTGTGGCTGATCTTCCGCAAGCTGCTGTCTCCGGGCGAGCTGATCGCGATGCAGTTCATCTCGGTGGCCATCTTCGCGCCGCTGCAGGAATTGGGGAACATCATCCTGGCGCACCGCGAAGTCGAAGCCTCGCTGCTGAACTTCCGCGCGCTGATGGACAAGCCGATCGAGCGCAGGCCGCAGGACTTCGTCGAGATCGGCCCGCTCGAACAGGTCCGCTTCGCCGGCGTGGGCTTTCGCCACAAGGGCGCGCCGGAGGATTCGCTGGTGGACATCTCGTTCGGCGCCACGCTGGGCCAGACGGTGGCCTTCGTCGGGCCTTCCGGCTCCGGCAAGTCGACCCTGGTCAAGCTGCTGGTCGGGCTGTACACGCCGGCGCGCGGCAAGGTGTACTACAACGAGACCGCCACCGAAGAGCTGCGCTACAACGAGGCGCGCCGCCAGATCGGTTTCGTCACGCAGGAGACCCACCTGTTCGCCGGGACCATCCGCGACAACCTGCTGTTCGTAAAGCCGGATGCGACGGATGCGCAGATCATGGCGGCGCTGGAAGGGGCTTCCTGTGCCAACCTGGTGGAGACGTCGCCGCAAGGGCTGGACACCGTGATCGGCGAACGCGGCATGAAGCTGTCGGGCGGAGAGAAGCAGCGCCTGTCGATCGCCCGCGCGCTGGTGCGCGAGCCGCGCCTGCTGATCTTCGACGAGGCGACGTCGGCGCTGGATTCGATCACCGAAGAGCAGATCACCAACACCGTGCGCCGGATCTCGGCGCGCGCCAGCCAGATCACGATCCTGATCGCGCACCGCCTGTCGACGGTGATGCATGCGGACACCATCTACGTACTGGAGAAGGGGCGCGTCGTCGAAACCGGCTCGCACGACGCGCTGGTGGCGCAGAAGGGCCTGTACTACGCCATGTGGCGCCAGCAGATCGGCGAACGGCCGGTGCCAGGCGGCGCCGCTCAGGCGT
This sequence comes from Telluria sp. ZB4P34, assembly GCF_059686055.1. Taxonomy (NCBI): domain Bacteria; kingdom Pseudomonadati; phylum Pseudomonadota; class Betaproteobacteria; order Burkholderiales; family Oxalobacteraceae; genus Telluria; species Telluria sp. ZB4P34. The sequence goes on from NZ_JCASIF010000021.1 coordinate 25,938, forward strand.
CGGAAGGGTAGCGCAGCCCGATCTGCGCGCGGATCTCGTCCAGCAGCCCCATCAGCGCCAGCGTGTCCGCATGCGTCATCAGGGGATGCTCGACCAGCCCTGCGCGCACGCAGCGGCCGGCCTCGATGGCTTCGTGCGTGTAGCCGTTGCCGAGGTAGGGCGTGGGAATGGTGCGCGAGGAGCCGTCCTGCAGCTCGACGGTGATGCGCTCGGCCAGGTGGAACATGCGGTGCATGCGGATGCTGCCCCCCGTGCCGGAGACGATCAGTTCGGAGGCCGAGCGCGCGCGGATCGAGCAGCTGCAGACCGACAGCGTGCCGCCCGCATGCTTCATGGTGAAGACGGTGCTCGCGTCCACACCGGTCTCGCTCATGATGGCCTGCGCCTGCACGCTCTCCACCTGGCCCAGCAGGGCGCAGGCGATCGACAGCGGGTAGATGCCCAGGTCGAGCAGGGCGCCGCCACCCAGCTCGCGCTTGTTGACGCGGTGTTCGGGGTCGAGCGTGGCCGAAAAGCCGAAGTCGGCGTGCACCTGCGTCACGGCGCCGATCTCGCCGGAGGCCATGATGCGCCTGACGTCGGCGAGCGCGGGCATGAAGCGCGTCCACATGGCTTCCATCAGGAACAGGTGCTTGGCGCGCGCCAGCGCCACCACGTCGGTGGCTTCGCGCCGGTTCATGGCGAAGGGCTTTTCGCACAGGACCGCCTTGCCGCCGCCCAGCGCCAGCAGGGCATTCGCGGCATGCATCGGGTGCGGCGTGCCGATGTAGACGATGTCCACGCCGTCGGCGCGGGCCAGCTCCTCGTAGGACCCGTAGGCCCGCGCAACCCGCATGTCCATGCCGAGTTCACGTGCGAAGCGATCCGCACTCTCTTGCGTGCGCGAACCCACCGCCGCCAGCACCGCGCCGGGCGCGTGCCTGAGTCCGAGCGCGAAGGCACGCGCGATGCCGCCCGTGCCCAGGATGCCCCACCGTACCGGTTCACTCATCAGATGTCCTCCTTCACCCCGAGGTAATCCTTCAGCACCGCGACCACCATCGCGTGGTCGTCCGGCCCCGGCAGGCCGGAGACGGTAATGGTGCCGACCTGGCCCGTTCCCTTGACCACCACCGGGAACGAGCCGCCATGCGCAGCATACTCCCGGATGTCGAAGCCGGGAATGGCGTCGATGTCGCCGCCGTTCTGCACCACCTCGGTGTGGAAGTGGAAGGAACTGCGGCCGGTACGGTTGACGAGCTTGCTCTTGCGGCGGATCCAGTCCGCATGGTCGGGCGGCGCGCCGTCCGTGCCGTGCGCGAACAGCACCTGGCCGTTGCGCGCGATCTCGACGCTGACGGCCTGCTTTTTCGACCTGGCCAGTTCGACCAGTTTCAGGCCGATGTCCAGCGCCGCGTCGTTGCTGAAGCTGTCGAACTGCAGCAGCTGTTCCTGGCGGCGCAGCCGGTCCAGCGCATTGGCCTGCTCATTCATGGTGTGTGCCTTTGGCGTGAGTTCGGACAGCGCGGCGCTCACGTAGACCAGCGGCGCGTTCCAGTTGATGGCGACCTCGTTGCTGGCGAAGCTGCACACGTGGTCGAGGTAGGACAGGGCCGGCAGCGTGCTCGGGTAGGGCGGGCATTCGGCCTTGTCCTGCTGGAAGGGCTGCGGCCCGCCCGTGACCCAGCCCGGCACCGGCGCGGCCACGCTGTCGCCCTGCGACGGCCGGTGGTGCGGATGCATCGACGGCCGCGCGCCGAAGCCGGTGACGAAGGAAAGCCCTAGCGCATTGCGGCCCAGCACGTAGTCGAGCGCGGACTGGGCCGCCATCAGGTAGTCGCGCTTGCCGTTCAGCCGGTAGCCCTGCACCAGCATCATGGCCTGGTTCAGCATCACGGCATTGCTGCCCCAGACGAAGTCCTGCGCCTTCATCGGCACCCGGTAGCCAGAGTTGCGCGCCTCAAGGGCCAGGCGTGCGGCCAGGCCATCGATGCGGGCGGCGATCAGGCCCCGGTCTGCGATGGGCGTGAGGCGCTCGCGGTGGTGCGCCAGCGACATCCACGCCAGGCCGCGCACGTCGTCCCAGGCCGGGTAGGTGGCGGACACGGTTTCCGGCTGCAGCGCCGTGTAGTAGCTGTCCTTGCGGGTGCTGATGTAGAGCTCCGCCGCGGCCCAGGCCAGTTCATCGTCGACGCGGGCGTCGCCGTATTCCCCGGTGACGACGTCCGCCGGATTCTTGAACAGCACGCCCGGGTTGGCCTGCGCCCACTTCCAGGCGCTTTCGGCGGCGGCCAGCATCTTCGCGGCCATGCCCGGATACTGCTTCTGGTAGGGCGCCAGCACGCGGCTGGCGGCAGCCATCGTCGCCGCGAAGTTCAGGCTTGCTGCGGTGCTCTTGGCCACCACGTAGCGCGGCGCCTTCATGGCAAGGTGCGGCATGACCATGGCGTCGAACGTGAGGTTGGTGAGCTTGTGGTACACGCCGCCGTCCGCCGGGTCCTGCATCGTCAGCATCCATTCGAGGTTCCACATGGCCTCGTCGACGATGTCGGGCACGCCGTTGCCGGATTCCGGGATGTTCACGTCCAGCCGGTCGAACCAGGCGGGGAAGTGCTCGTAGGCCGCCAGCAGCGTATAGGTCGTGATGCCCGAGCTGGGAATGTATTTGTTGTAGTCGCCCGCGTCGTACCAGCCTTTCGGGCTGGCGATGACGGCGCCGGCCGGGCGGCTGCTCGATGCCGCCGAGGCGTGCACCAGCACCCGGTCGTCCGGGTGGCCGGCCGGACGGCCCCAGGCGCCGGCGTGTTTCGGCGCCAGCGCGATCGCCGTGCGGTTGAAGTAATAGGCCTTGAGCGAGGCCGCGCCGAGGGCGCGGTAGTTGTCGGGGCGCACCGTGAAGGCGTCGGAGGGAGCGATGCCATCCACCTTCAGCCGGTACTGGCCCGGCGCTGCTACGGCGCTGAAGTCGGCGACGCGCACCGCCTCACCGGAGGCGTCCCAGCGTACCGGGCTGCCGAGCGTGCCGCTGAACACCGGCTTGCCGCTGGCGGCATCGACGATGTCGAAGCGGGCAGCACCGGCCCTGGCAGGTATCACGGCCAGCTTCTGCGACGCCGGCAGGAAGCCGAGCTGGTTGAGCTTGACAATGCCGGCGGGCGCCGCGACGGCGCTGCCGGCCGCGAACGGAAGCAGCAGAAGGGACAGGCGCTTCATGCCGGCACCGCCTTCGCCTGCGCATCCGCTGCCGGTGCGCTGCCGTCGTCGTGGTGGAAGGGCGCGAACCAGGTCGCGAGGAAGGAAGGAATGGTGGCGATCATGACGAAGACGAAATAGCTGACGTAGCCCAGCATTTCCTGCAGGTGGCCGCTGATCACGCCGGTGACCAGTCCGCACAGCCCCATCAGGCCGGTACCGAAGGCGTAGTGGGTGGTGGTGTACTTGCCAGGCGCGAGCTGCTGCATCAGGTAGATCATGAAGCCGACGGCGCCGAAGCCGAAGAAGAACTTCTCGATGACGACGCCGGCCGTGATGGCCAGCAGGCTGGTGGGCAGGTAGATGCTCATCAAGAGGAAGGTCACGTTCGGGATGTTCACCGCGCAGCACAGCACGAACAGGGTGGCTTTCAGGCCGCGCCGCGCCACGTACCAGCCGCCCAGCAGGGAGCCGAGCAGCACGGCGGCCAGGCCGTAGGTGCCGTAGATCAGGCCGAGCATTTCGTTGGACAGGCCGAGTCCCCCTTTCGAGACCGGGTCGACCATGAAGAAGGGACCGATCTTCTCGAGGAAGCCGATGCTGAGCCGGAACAGGAAGGCGAACGCGATCATGCGCCATATGTCGCGCTTCTTGAACAGCGTGACGAAGGCGTCGAGCAGGATGCGGCCGGCATCCCGCACGCTCGAGGGCGTATCCGCGGCGCGTGCGCCTTCCGGCATCGTGCGCAGGTGCCACAGCGCCATCAACAGGGTGATGCCGCCGACCAGGAAGAAGATGATGCGCCAGGCGTCGATCCAGTCCGGCCCGAACACCTTCGGGTCATGGCCGAAGACGTTGGTGTGCAGGTAGCCGCTCAGGAACACCATGCCGCCCGCCGCGACGATCGGCCCGATGTTCCAGGACAGGCTCTGGATGCCGCAATACAGCGACTGGGCGCGGGTGTCGAGCGAGGTGACATAGACCCCGTCGCTGGCGATGTCCTGGGTGGCGCCGATGAACGAGAGCGCGAAGAACACCGCCATCAGGAAGCCCATGTAGCCGGGCAGTCCCATCGCCAGCCCGACGCCGGCGAAGCCGAGGCCGATCGCCACCTGCGCCCACAGCACGAAGAACTTCTTGGTGCGGTACATCTCGACGAAAGGCGCGAACAGCGGCTTGATGGTGTAGGCAAGGATCAGCAGGCTTGAATACTGCGCCGCCCGGCCGTTGTCCATGCCCAGGTTCTTGAACATGATGGCGGTGACGCTGGTGAGCATCACGTAGCCGAGCGCCATCGTGAAGTAGCCGGTCGGCACCCAGAGCAGGGGAGAGACCGCGGGTTTAGCGCTGTGCATGTTCGGCCTCCGCATGGGCAAGGAGCGGCGCCGGGGCCATGCCCGAGCGCAGGCGGCGGCGCGGCGGGGCGGCTGGCTGGCGGGCGAGGTGGTCGGCCAGGATGCCGGCGGCGCCCGTCAATGCCGGATAAGGGGCGGTGATGACCCAGGTCGGAATCTGCGCGGTGAAGGCGCTGAAGCGGCCCTTGCGTTCGAACCGCGCACGGAAGGGAGACTCGGCGAAGTAGCCGCCCAGGCGCGGCACCACGCCGCCGCCGATATGGATGCCGCCCTGCGCGCCCAGCGTTACCGCCAGGTTCGCGGCGACCGTGCCGAGCATGCCGCAGAAGCAGTCCACCGCTTCGCGGCTCAGGGCGTCGCCGCCTCCGAGCGCACGCGCCACGATCTCGGCCGGCGGCAGCGCCGCGTCGAGGGCGATCCCGCGGCTGGCCGCCAGCGCTTCGCGGATCAGGGCAATGCCGGGGCCGGACACGAAGCGCTCGGCCGACACGTGGTCGTAGCGCTGCCAGCAGTAACGCAGCACCGCCACTTCGCGCTCGTCGAGCGGAGAGAAGGCGACGTGGCCGCCCTCGCTGTGCAGGGGCGCCCAACGGTCCCCGAACGGCACCAGGCCGGAAACGCCCAGGCCCGTGCCGGCGCCGACCAGGCCGATGGCGCTGCCCGCGCGCGCCGCGCCGCCTCCTACCTGCATCAGGTCGGCCGGGCCAAGCGCCGGCAGGGCCATCGCCAGTGCGGTAAAGTCGTTCACCACCAGCAGCGTGTCGAGTTTCAGTTCGGCGCGCGCGGCCTCGATCGAGAAGGCCCAGTGGTGGTTGGTCATGCGGATGGCGTCGCCGTCGACCGGGTTGGCGATGGCGATGACGGCGTGTTCGACGGGCGCGCCGCAGCTGGCCAGGTAGGCGTGCACCGCGTCCTCGAAGCGAGGGTAGTCGGCGCAGGCCAGCGTCAGCATGGCCTTGATCCTGCCCGGCGCGGTCTCGAGCGCGAAGCGCGCATTGGTGCCACCGATGTCCGCGACCAGGCGCGGCGGTCCTTCGATGTAGTCGTGCATGTCTCCTCCTTCTTGTTATTGACGCCGCCGCTGCCGTGCAGGTCTTATCGGCGCCGTGCCAGGAACTCGCGGTACCACAGCGCGCTGTCTTTCAGTGTGCGCTGCTGGGTGGCATAGTCGACGTGGACGATGCCGAAGCGCTTGCTGTAGCCCGAGTTCCATTCGAAATTATCCAACAGGCTCCACAGGAAGTAGCCCTTTACGTCGACGCCCTGGGCGATCGCCTCGTGCAGCGCGTCCAGGTGGCTGCGCACGAAGGCGATGCGGGCGCCGTCGTGCACGTGGCCGTCCACCACTTCGTCCGGGTGCGCCATGCCGTTTTCCGTGATGTAGATCGGCGGCAGGTCATACTCCGCCTTCAGCTTCACCAGCAGCTCGGGCAGGCCCTGCGGATAGATTTCCCAGCCCATGTCGGTGAAACCGAGCTTGCCGGGCATCGGCTTCGGCGGGGTGTCGGCGCTGCACCAGGCGCGGAAGTAGTAGTTACAGCCCAGGAAGTCGATCGGCTGGCGGATGATGTCGAAGTCGCCCTCGCGGACCTCCGGCGCATTGGCGCCGTGGCCGCGCAGCGCCAGTTCGGGATAATGGCCCTTGAAGATCGGGTCCATGAACCACTGGGTCGAGCGCGCGTATTCGAAGGCGGCCATGTCGCGGTCGGCCTGCGAATCGGTGGCCGGGTCGGCGGTCCACTGGTTCAGCACGATGCCGAGTTTCGCGCTGCCGTTCAGCGCGCGCATGGCGCGCATTGCCAGGCCGTGCGACAGCAGCAGGTGGTGCGAGACCTGGATCGACTGCTTCAGGTCGGCCACGCCGGGCGCGAACTGCGCATTGCCGTAGCCGAGGTTGGCCGTGCACCAGGGTTCGTTGTGGGTGGCGATGGCGTCGATCCGGTTGCCGAAGCGGCGCGTCACCTCATGCGCGTAGTCGGCGAAGCGGTGCGCCGTGTCGCGGTTGAGCCAGCCGCCGTCATCCTGCAGGCCTTGCGGCAGGTCCCAGTGGTAGAGGGTCAGGTGGGCCTTGACATCCTTTGCCGCCAGCTCGTCCAGCAGGCGGTCGTAGAAATCGAAGCCCTTCTCGTTCCAGGCGCCCTTGCCGTCCGGCTGGACGCGCGACCAGGCCATCGAGAAGCGGTAGGCATCGACGCCGAGCGAGGCCAGCAGGGACACGTCTTCCCGGTAGCGGTGGTAGTGGTCGCAGGCGACCGTGCCGTCGCTGGCGTCCTTGATGTTGGCATGGTCCTGGCAGAAGGTGTCCCAGATCGACGGACCCTTGCCGTCTTCCTGCGAGGCGCCCTCGATCTGGAAGGCGCTGGTGGCGACGCCCCAGGTGAAGTCGGCGGGAAAGACGGTAACGTTGTCGAATTCGGAATCGAAAGAAGTTCGCTTGGTCATGGGACGGGTTCTTGATGACGGGGAAAGACGGCAGTCCCGCACTGCGGGACTGCCTTGGGAAGCCGGCTCAGAAATCGAAGCCGGTATTGATGCCGATGGTGCGCGGCGGCTTGTACTGCGCCAGCCACGGACCGAAGCCGTTGAAGGCGCTGGTCTTGATCTTCTTGTCGCCCACGTTGCGCACGAACGCGTCGACCCACCAGCCCTTGTTCTGGTAGCGCAGGCCGAGGTCGGCGGTGGCGTGGGCCTCCTGGCGGTCTTCCGGCCCCAGGTTGAACACCGAGAGTTCCGCGTCGGTCTCGTAGTGCGCGGTGACGCGCGGCACCAGGGTGGCGCCGTTATCGAAGCGGAAGGTGTGCTGGTACATCCAGGTGGTCGAGAAGCGCGGCGCGTGCGGCATGGTGTTGCCGGTGACGTCGAGGCAGCGATCGAACTCCGGCTTGGCGACGCAGGGGCGTGGCAGCGTGTAGTCGTTGGAGCCGGCGATCAGGGCGCCCAGCTTGGTCTTGAGCAGGGCAAAGCTGGCCGACAGACGCCCGTTCCGGCCCAGGCGCGCCGCGATTTCGGTTTCCAGGCCGTAGACTTTCGCGCCTTCCGCGTTCTCGATGGCGAGGCCCCGGCCGCCGTCGGCGAAGTTCACCGGCGAGTTGAACTGGAAGTCCTTGAAGTCCATGTAGAACAGGGCGTTGTTGACCCTGACAGCGCCGCCCATGAAAGAGCTCTTCGAGCCGACTTCGTAGTTGGTGAGGGTCTCGGGCTGGTAGGTCAAGCCGCGATCCTGGGTGCCGCCCGACTTGTAGCCGGTGGAGACGCTGCCGTAGACCATGTGGTCCTTGTCCAGGTCGTAATTCACGCGCGCCAGCCAGGTGACCTTGCTGCCGGTGAACTTGCCGTCGTTGCCCGGCACGTCTTCCTTGAAGCCCGGCTGCACGCGCGGGTCGATCGAGGGATTCAGCGCGAGCTGCGGCGCGGCGTCATTGTAGGCCCAGGTATAGGCGCGCCCGCCGATGTTCTCGCGCTCGTCGCGGGTGTAGCGCGCGCCGCCGGTCAGGTGCAGCTGCTTGCTGACGTTCCAGGTGGCCTGGCCGAACACGGCCCGCGAATCGACGGTTTCCTTCGGCTGGATGAAGGAACCCTGCCACACGACACTACCGCTGTCCTTGGTGCCGTTCATGACGGGGATGTCGAAGCGGATGCTGTTCTTCTCGCCGCCGTAATAGGCGCCAGCCTGCCAGTCGACGGTGCGGGTGCCGGTCGACTGCAGGTAGACCTCATGGCTCTGGCTGCGATAGTCGGAATCGGTGGTGGTGTGTTCCTGGAACACGCCGCCCGAGCGGATCGAGGTCGGCAGCACCGCGCCACCGTCCTGGTCGAAGCGCATCGTGCCCTGGTACTTCGAGAAGCCGGCGATGTAGTGCAGGGCCATGTCCTGGTTGATGTCCCAGGTCAGGCGGCTGCGGACGTTGTCGCTGTCGCGTTCGATCCAGGGAGCGCTGTCGCTCAGCATCGACCAGTGCTTCTGGCCGGGGCGCGGGGTCTGCATCAGGTTGGCGCTCGGGGTGCCGCGGTCGGCGAATTTTTCGTAGGCGACGTTCCACACCAGGTTCGGCTGGATGTGCCACAGCAGGCTGACGCGCGCGGCGGTCTGGTCCTGGGCGCTGTACTTGCGGTCGCCCACGGCCCACTGGTTCGGGTCGATCGGACGGAAGGCGGCCGGGGCGCCGCCCGCGGCCAGGTAGGCGGCGCGCTGCTGCTCGATCGGCACGCCCGGGAATTTCTGGTAATCGACGTAGCCGTCGTGCTGCTCGTGGACGATCGCGAAGCGCAGGGCGGCGGTGTCGGACAGCGGCACGTTGACGGCGCCGCGCATGCCGTAGCGCTTGTAGTCGCCGATGCCACCTTCGACATAGCCCGAGCGGCTGTTCAGTTCCGGCTTCGCGGTCTGGATGTTGACGGCGCCGACGGTGGAGTTGCGGCCCCACAGCGTGCCCTGCGGACCGCGCAGCACCTCGATGCCTTCGACGTCGAACATCAGGGCGGTGGCGCCTTCCGCGCGCGGCGAGTAGACGTTGTCGACGAAGGAAGCGACTTCCGGGTCGGCATACTGGGTCTTGGCGCTGTCGTTGCCGATGCCGCGCAGGGTCATGGTGGTGACGCCGTGGTCGCCCTGTGCGGTGGCCTGGAAACCCGGCACCAGCTGGACCACGTCGAGCATGGTCTGTACGTGGTTGTCGGCCAGGGTCGCGGCCGACAGCGCGGTGATTGCGATCGGCGTCTTCTGCAGCGAGGTGGAACGCTTGGTCGCGGTGACGATGACTTCGGCCATGCCGTTGCTGTCGATGGCAGGCGAAGGTGCCGCGGCCGGCGCGGTGGCTGCCGGGCCGGGCGGGGTGTCGCCGGGGCGCGCAATGTCGGGCGCGGTCTGGGCGGAGGCATTGCCGATGCCGGCCACCAGGGCGAGGACGGCGAGGGTGATCGGGGCGAGGTCAAGGCGCGAAGCGCGCCGGCGCTGCGGTGCTGAGGTGTTCATGCTGTCTCCAATGTTCGAATTATTGAGTTCTGTTACCTTGGTGCATGCTTTTCAAGAAAACGGTTTCATAAATCTTGAAAACGATTTCATGCTAAATCTGCAAAGGAGGAGAAGTCAAATGGTTTTTTGAAAAAGTTAACGAACGGGTGTTCGGGAACGCATTCATGAAAACCTATGAAAGATTTTCATGGCGTGTTAAGCTCAGCTTTGCAGGGTGTGGCCGCCAGCCTGCACCACGACTTCCGCCCACCATCGGCCGCCATCGAACAGCGAACGCATCCATGAAGAACGACGAGTCCGGCACCGCCACCCTGAACCAGGTTGCCCTTGCGGCCGGTGTGTCTCCCGCCACGGTCTCGCGCTTCCTGAACGGGACTGCCAAGGTCGCCGACGACAAGCGCCGCACCATCGAGCGCGTCATCGAGGAACTCAACTACAAGCCGAACCGCCTGGCGCAAAGCCTCAAGATGGGCAGCACGCGCACCATCGGCGTGCTGACGCAATCGCTGGAAAGCGGCTACTTCAATCGCGCCATGGTCGGCATCGAGGATGCCGTCAAGGCGTCCGGCTACGCGCTGCTCATCATGAGCGGCCACTGGCATGCGGACGAAGAGGCCGAGCGCGTCGAGCTCCTGATCGCGCGCCGCGTGGACGGCGTCGCCATCCTCACCGGGAACATGAGCGACAGCCAGATCCTCGATTTCTCGCGCCGTGTGCCGATCGTCGCGTTCGGCCGCAAGGTGGCGGGCGAGCGCGTGCTCGGATTCGGGCTCGATAACTACCGCGGCGCCTGCGAGGCGGTGGAATTCCTGGTGGAGCAGGGGCACCGCCGGATCGCAATGATCACCGGCCCGGCCGACCACGAGGATGCGCGAGCGCGCCTCGCCGGCTACCAGGACACGCTGGCGCGGCACAAGATCGAGGTCGATCCGCAAATGATCGTGCCGGGCGACTTCCAGGAGTCGGGCGGCCTGCTGGCGGTGAACCAGCTGCTGGCCTCGAACCAGCGCTTCACCGCGATCTTCGCGAGCAACGACCTGAGCGCGTACGGCGCCCGCCTGGCGCTGTACCGCCGCAGCATCCGGGTGCCGGACGATATCTCGATCGTCGGCTTCGACGACCTGCACAGCTCGATGTACACGACGCCGCCGCTGACGACCGTGCGCCAGCCCCTGTACGAGGTCGGCATCAAGGTCGGCCGCATGGTGCTCGGCATGCTCGGCCATGAACAGCCCGATGAAGAGATGCCGGCCTTGAGCCTGATCGTGCGCGAATCCGTACGGCGGATCTGAGCTTTTGCCAGGCCATTCGGTCCGCCGGCACACAGATCGGATAAAAATCGCTTGCAATTAAATAGCTCGCTATGTATTATCTTTTCCGTGGCGGGCAGTGCTGCATGTGCTTCAGCCCAGTACGCGTAGTGAAGGCGAAGCATGTTGCGCCAGCCAGGCCAGACAGGCAGTCATTAAGTAGCGCACTATCTAATCGCATATATTAACCGGGTCGATCCCGACAACCAACAGAGGAGTATTACCATGGCTATCGAAAAAGTTCTCTACCGCGCTAGCGCCACCGCCACCGGAGGCCGCGACGGCCGCGCAGTGTCGTCCGACAAGGCGCTCGACGTCAAGCTGTCGACGCCGCGTGAGCTGGGCGGCGCCGGCGGCGAGGGCAGCAACCCCGAGCAGCTGTTCGCGGCGGGCTACTCAGCCTGCTTCCTGGGCGCCATGAAATTCGTCGCCGCACGTGACAAGCTGAAGATCTCGCCGGACGTGTCGGTGCAGGGCAGCGTCGGCATCGGACAGATCGCCAGCGGCTTTGGCATCGAAGTGCTGCTGCAGATCAGCCTGCCTGGCGTGCCCGAAGACGAGGCCCGTACCCTGGTCGAGCGCGCCCATATCGTGTGCCCTTACTCGAACGCGACCCGCGGCAACATCGATGTAAGCCTGCAGATCGTCTGACCCGCCATCGGGATCTTCGGATCGAGAGGCCAGCCTTGCCGGATTCAATCAGCCCGGCAGGCTGGCTTTCTTTTTTTGACTATTGTTTGGCTTATTTCTGCTTATAAGCCGACTTATAAAGCGGACTCTTCGATTTCACAGTTGTTTGATAAATGGTCGTAATACGTTTCACGAATATCGGATATAAACCGCCTTGAATATATTCTTGCAACTTGTCCGGAAGACTATTTGCTTAAAGACACGCTTGAGCTGGAAATTCAATATCGTCCTGTATTGTTTGCAGTCATCCGACAATTTTTTCTGCCGCGAGCGCGGAAGCATTTGCTTACATTTAGGCGAATTTACCGCAATCACTGGGCACTTTTGCCGGCTTCCATAGCGCTTTGCCAAGGATGTTGTCATATTTGCGTCGACGCAAAACAACGCCCAAAAAAATTTTTCCGCACGGCAAACACAAAATTTTTCCCGCGTTTAGAATTGCCCCCCATCAGCTTCCTGGCGTAAATAATTAAAGCGATCAGGATGGGCTGGCAATTGAAAAAACCCGAAAAATTTAACAATCTCGCCGATGCACACCACTGTTTCCAATTCGCGCTTTTCTTTTAGTTTCGCGCAAACCCAGCAATACGCACTTCCGGTCCTGTTTGCCCTGTTCGGCCTCGCCATGGGTTCGTGGGCCGGCCGCATCCCGGCCCTGGCCGAGCGTGTCCAGGTCTCCCACTCGGCCCTGTCGATGGTCCTGCTGTGCGGCGGCCTCGGCGCCGTCGTGTCCTACCCGGTCTCCTCGTTCCTGATGACCCGCTTCGGCGCGCGCAAGTCGATGCTGGTCTCAGGCATGGCTCTCTTGGGCGTGCTGGTGTCGATCGGCATGGCGCCGACCGTTTCGCGCCTGATGCTGTCGGTCCTGATGCTGGGGATTGCCTCCGGCACCTTCAACGTCGCCATCAACTCGGCCGCGACCAGGCGTGAAAGGCAGACCGGCAAGGCGGACATGTCGATGCTGCACGCCCTCGCCTGTGCAGGTGGCCTGGCGGGCGCGACCTTGGGTAGCCTGATGGCCAGCCTGAAGATTGCTCCGGGCACCCACTTCCTGATGCTGGCCGGCCCGCTGGCCGTGGTGCTGTGGGGCGCCTTCAGCATGATGGACGCCGACGACAGCGGCGAGAAGGTCGAGAAGAAGTCGTTCTCGCTGCCGCGCGGTCCGCTGGCACTGCTGGGCCTGCTGGGCTTTCTGGGCTCGATGTCGGAGGGCAGCATCGCCGACTGGAGCGGCGTGTTCCTGAAAGAACACTTCGGTGCGTCGGACAGCCTGGCGCCACTGGCACTGGCTTCGTTCTCCATGATGATGCTGCTGTCGCGCATGGTCGGCGACAGGCTGAAAGTGCGCTTCGGCGCCCAGCGCCTGATCACCATCGGTGCGCTGGTGGCGGCCTCCGGCCTGTTCTTCGCCGTGTTGTCGCCGAACGCCTTCGCTGCCCTGGGCGGTTTCGCGATCGCCGGCCTCGGCCTGGCGCTGCTGTTCCCCTTCGTGTTCAGCGCGGCCGGCGCGCAAGGTCCGATGGCGCTGGCCGCCGTCGCCAGCATGGCCTACAGCGGCAGCCTGGTGGGTCCGCCAATGATCGGCGCCGTTGCCCACTTCGCCGGCATGAAGGCCGCCATGGCCTTCATCGGCGGCCTGTCGCTGCTCATCGCCTTCGTGGCCAGCCGCACCAGGCTGCTGAAGTAAGGTTTTACCGAACCCGTCGCCGGCGCCGCCCGGCATCCGATCCTCGCACGGCGCAAGCCGGCTTCCAACGCAGACCGCGCCATGTGCTGTCTGCGTTTTTTTTGTCCGACTGCGTTTGTGCCTGTCCATGCGACCCGGGCACCTTGTCCGGACAGCCGGCTCACCAGTATGGCCACATCCCCGTAGCCCGCTGCCCGCTTGGGTCGGTCCCTGACAGCAGGGCGCGCGCATGCTGCAGTACGACGGCGATGCGCTCGGCTGTGGGATCCCAGATGCAGCGATGGCGCAGGCGGTCAAGCGGAGCCCAGCGGGCGATGTCGGCCTTGCTGAACACCACCACGCTGTTCAATCCCAGCGCTGCGGCCAGGTGGGAGACCCCGGTGTCATTACAGATCAGCAGCCGAGACCGGCTCATCAGCGCCGCCATGGCGCCGATCGAGATCGGCGCCGCTGCTTCGATCGCTGGTGTGCGCATATGCCCAGCCACTGCGCGCGCCAGCGGCGCTTCGTCGGCTGAACCGGTCAGGACAGTGACGAGCCCGAATTCGTGGCTGAGCTGGTCCGCCACTTCGGCGAAGCGTACGGGTGGCCAGCATCGGTCGCGCTTGCGCACACCCGGATGGATGCAGATGTACCTGCCCGGTTCAAGCTCGCGTACTGCGCTGCTGGCCTCGAGTTCATCGATATCTTCTTGTCGCAGCGGGAACTCGAGCCGGGTGCCGGTGATGGGCACGCCCAGCCTGTCCAGCAGGGCCAGCAGCCTTTCGGTTTCGGCGCCGCTGTCCGGGTAGGGAAAGAGCAGGGTACGGTCGGTCTGCCTGCCTTCGCCGCGGGTGAACCCGGCCATGGTCCGCGCGCCGAAGCCGGCCACGATATGGTTGGTTACCTCGCCGCTGTCGTGCAGTTGCAGTGCGAGGTCGAAACTCCGGTCGCAGATACCGGAATAGAAGGCGGCCAGTTCCTCGTGCCGGACCGCCTGCTCCGCCAGAAGCGGGTGCCCGGGGAAGGAGATGAACTCGTCGATATAGGCGTCGAAACGCTGGGCGAACTGCATCGCCGATGGCAGGCCCGTGAGTACGATGCTGGCATGTGGCAGCGCTGCGCGCAGCGCACGCAATGCAGGCACCGCACACAGCATGTCGCCGAGCTGCAGTGCGCGAAACACGATGAGCTTGCGAATGTCGTGACGCCGGAGGATGGAACGCCGCAAGGTGCGGACTGTTCCGCGGCAGGTGCGGATCATACTGGCAGCTCCGGCTCGCTGCGCCTGGTGACCAGGAGTGGCGGGATCGCCAGCGCGCGCGAACCGAACTCGCTGCTGCCCTGGTACAGGCCGATCACGCGCCCCGGGCACAGCAGGTCGAGCATGCGCGCGCACAGGCCCTCGCGGCCGCGCGGACGCTCGATGACGAGATCGGCGGCGCCGTCCAGCGCCGCCTCGGTGCCGGACAGCTGGGGCGGCGGCCCGAGGTAGTCGGCGCTCCAGCGGAAGTCGCAGGACGGATGCTTAATGCCGGGCACAACGGGGGTGTCGTCCATCGTCTTCTCCAGGTAGGGGTCGATGCAGCGAACAGCTCCACTTTGAGTCTGATGAGCAGCGACTAGTTCACTCCGTTCGTGGATTCGGGCAGGCGGACGGCAGGCTGAACGGGGGCGGAAGAAAGGCGCCGCGAAAGGCGGTATGATCGCGTCATCGTCCCGTCCGCTCACGTACATCCGACCATGCTCCAGACACCCGCTACCTTCACGCCGCTGTTCGCGCCCCGCCCCGACCCCGCACCCCTGAGCTTCCTGTTCCATGGCGGGCGCCTGCTGGTGCGCGAACACGACCTGGCCCTGCCCGATGCGGCGCTGCTGGAGCGGCTCGAGGTCGACCGCGCGCGCCTGCAGCCGCTCGGCCTGTACGGCGAGCGCTACTGCGAGGCCGGCTGGTTCGACAGCGAACCCGTGCTGCCCCCGGGCTATGCCCTGCGCGGCCTGCGCTCGCTGTTCGCGGACATGGACGAAGCCGTGCTGGCCCTGGGGGCGCGCGCCGCCCAGGTGGCGGAATGGGCGCGCACCCACCGCTTCTGCGGCGCCTGCGGCAGCGCCACCGCGCTGGCGGCCGGCGAGCGCTGCTACAAGTGCCTGCAGTGCGGCCACATGGCCTATCCGCGCATCTCGCCGGCCATGATGGTCCTGATCAAAAAGGGCGACAGCGTGCTGCTGGCGATGCACGTGGCGTCGCCCACCAAGCGCTTCGTGCCGCTGGCGGGCTTCCTGGAGGCGGGCGAATCGGTGGAGGAGGCGATCCACCGCGAGGTCTACGAGGAAGTGGGCCTGCGGGTGCAGAACCTGCGCTACTTCGGCAGCCAGTCCTGGCCCTTCCCGCATTCGCTGATGCTGGCCTTCACGGCCGACTACCTGGATGGCGAGATCCGCGTGGACACGGCGGAGATCGCGGAAGCGCGCTGGTTCGGGCCGGGTGACGCGTGGCCCGAACGGGTGCCGCACATCTCGGTGTCGAGCGTGCTGGTAGACGCGCACCGCCCGCAGGGCTGCTAGGCGCTATCGCAAAAGCCCGCCCTCAGGACTGGACCGGCGCGGCCTCCGGCCCGGTGCGCGGCGCCGCGTGCGATTGCGGCTTGGCGCCGGTGCTGCGCAGCTGGACGGCGCGCTGCAGCAGGTCGAACCAGAACGGGGCGCCGAACAGGGTGGTGCCGGCAGTGATGAGCCAGCCGGCCGCCTGCAGGGCAAAGGCGGTGTCGAACCGGGGCGGGAAGCTGCTCCAGCCGATCGGCAGCGTCCACAGCTGGCGCAGCGCCTCGGCATCGAGCGCCGCCGGCGTCGCCTTGATCTGGGCGGCCAGGGCCGGGTTCTGCCACAGCGTCTGGAACAGGTGGATGCTGTCGACGTTGAGCATGATCGTGAGCAGCAGCGCCAGCAGGAAGGAGATCAGCAGCTGGCGCCGCTTGTAGACGCCGGACAGGCGCTCCATGGCGCTGTTGAACCAGCCGGCGATGCCTTCCTGGAAGCGCTGCAGGTCGCCGCCGGCCTGGCGGTGCAGGGCCAGCAGCACGCGCCGCACCCCTTCGTCGGGCAGCGCCTCGACGGCCGCCTGCAGCGGAATCGCCGGATTGCTGCGCAGCGAATCGAGCAGCGCGATCGCGAAGTGGGCAGGTTCGATGTACGATGGTTTCACCGACCGCGCGCGACGCTCGCGGGTGCTGCCGTGCGGGTTGACCAGCGGATGGTCGTACAGGCTTTGCGCCAGCGCCTCGCAGCGCGGATCGTTCAGCATGCGCTTGACCGCGTCGAGCAGCATGTTGGCGCGCAGGCTGAAGGCTGCGGCCAGCGCTTCCTGCAAGCTACTGACGACCAGCGCCAGGGTGCCGTAGCAAAACGTCAGGCCGATGGCGACTTCAAGGACCGTGCTGCCGAACATGGCGATCTCCCAGGCTGGAACCACCGTCCACCCTACCCGGTACGTGGCGTAGATACATTGTTCTTGCTCAATAAATCGGCATGGCCGGATGTCTCAGGCGCATTTTCTATATACTTGCGGCACTCGATTTTTTAAGGTTCACCATGTCCGACAAAGAAGCTTTCACCGAACACGACTGGCGCCGCCTGCTCACCAGCCTGGGCGAGGATCCCGATCGCCCGGGCCTGCAGGAGACGCCGCACCGCGTGGCGAAGGCCTGGAAACACTGGACCTCGGGCTACGACCAGGATCCCGTCGAAGTGCTCAAGGCCTTCGAAGATGGCGCCGAGGAGTACAACGAACTGATCGTGGTGCGCGGCATCCCGGTCTACAGCCATTGCGAGCACCACCTGGCGCCCTTCTTCGGCAAGGCCACGGTCGGCTACCTGCCGAACGGGAAGATCGTCGGCCTGTCCAAGCTGACCCGCCTGGTGGACATTTTCTCCAAGCGCCTGCAGGTGCAGGAACGCATGACGATCCAGATCGCGAACGCGCTGATGGAAGTGCTGGAACCGAAGGCGGTCGGCGTGGTCGTCAAGTGCCGCCACATGTGCATGGAAAGCCGCGGCATCCGCGCCATCGGCGAAGAAACCATCACTTCCGCCCTGCTGGGCGAACTGCAGCCCAACCTGGCGCTGCGCACCGAGTTCCTGGCGCTGGCGCGCGATTGAGCACCGGATGAAGTAAGGCCGGCCATCGCATGGCCGCCCCGGCCATCTCATGGCCGGGGCCGTCTTGGAACCTGTTCCGGATCGGCCACCTCCAAGTCATTTTCGGAGGGCGCGCCATGGAACGTCGGGTTTACCCCAGCGACATTTCCCGCGAAGAGTTCGAGCCTGTACGCGGGCTGCTGGAAGCGGCGCGGCGCAAGACCCGCCCGCGCAAGCACGACCTGTACGACGTATTCTGCGCCGTCCTCTATTTCCTCCATACGGGCGCCACCTGGCGCAGCATGCCGCACGGCTTTCCGCCCTGGCGCACCGTGCACGAATACTTCACGCAATGGACCATGCTGCGCGACGGCGACCGCAGCCTTCTCGAAAGTGTGCTCGAGCAATCGGGACGCGACACAGAACTTGCCCAGTTGCGGCGATTGTTCAATCGTCGTTGAGCTGGCGCAGGGGTGCGTCAGCTTGCCATCGTATTGTCACAATCTGTTGCACTTCTTGAAAAGTGCGCCGGCCGGGCTCGGCTAAGCTACAAAAAACTTAACAATATTTTATCGCTGGGCTGGCGCCATGTTCGAGCACCTCAACCTGATCCTGTTTTCCGCCTTCAATGCCGATGCTGGTTTGGCCGGCTGGCAATTGCTGGGGGCCGTATTCGCCGCGGAGTGGCTGATTTTCCTGATGCCGCTGTCGCTCGTCATGCTGTGGGCCGGGGGCGCCGTGCAGGAACGCGAGGTTGCGCTGCGCGCCTTCATCGCGGCCGTCTGCGCGCTCACGCTCAATGGGCTGATCGGCCAGTTCTGGTACAGCCCGCGTCCCTTCGTGATCGACGTGGGTCATACCTTCCTGCTGCATGACGCCGACAGTTCGTTCCCGAGCGACCATGCCACCAGTATCTTCTCGGTGGCCCTGGTGCTGGCCTTCAGCCGGGTGCAGGCAGCGCGCCGCACCGGGTGGCTGCTGCTGCCTGTGGCGCTGGTGGTGGCGTGGTCGCGCGTCTACCTGGGCGTGCATTGGCCGAAGGACATGGCCGGTGCGCTCCTGATGTCGTCCGTTATGGCATGGCTGGCCACGACGCCAAGGGTGCGCGCGGCCTGCGCGCAGCTGCTGCCCCTGACGGAAACGGTATACCGCCGCGTGCTGGCGGTACCGATCGGGCGCGGCTGGCTGCGCCCCTGATGCGAAGCAAGGCCGGGTAGGAAAGCGCGGCCGGCAAGGCACCGCCCGCCACCTGCGACGGTGTGAAGGGATCCAACGCACGCAGGACGCGTGGACGGGTTCCTGCGCCGGCCGCGCTTACCTGCAACAGTCTGCTGCAACGGCCGTCTGCAAGGAGCGCCCGCAAGCTCCTATGACGCTTCCGCCGCCTCGAACACCAGCTTGCCGTGTTCGTCGACGTGGAAGCTGCCCAGCGCCTGGCCGGTGACGGCATCCGCCGCCGGCGCATCGAGTTCGCTGCAGCCTTCGGTCTCAACCTGCCAGACCTCCTCGCCCGCACGCAGCGTGTACTGGTTGGGACCGCTGGCGAACAGCTCGATCTCCAGTCCCGACAGCGGCACCTCCCCCAGCTCGATCTGGCGCTGGCAATCCGGCAGCCGGGTGGCGATCAGGCGCAGCGTCGCATCCTTGCTCCAGAAAACATCTTGCACCACACGCAGGGTGAGCGAATGGTCGCTGCTCTCGATCCGGTAGCTGGCCGAGTCGTTGATGCAGCCGGCCAGCAGCAGCGGGGTGAGCAGCGAGGTGAAGAGGACAAAGGGCTTGCGCATGGCGGTTCCGTGATCGAGTGATGCATGAGTGCATTGCCAGAGGGAGTATAGAAGCGCCGTTGGACGGGCGCAACCGCACGTGCGGCGCGGATGCGAGCAGGGCACCATGCTTTGCCGATTTGCGCGAAGATAAGCCACATGAAACGACAAGATACGACACAGGACATCGAACTGCTGTCGCCCGCAGGCGGCAAGCCGGTCAAGATGTGGACCCGGGGCGTGCCGGTGGAGCCCGAAGCGAAGCAGCAGCTGGAAAAGCTGGCGCAGCTGCCCTTCGTGTTCCACCACGTGGCCGTGATGCCGGACGTCCACGTCGGCAAGGGCTCGACCATCGGCAGCGTGATCCCGACCCTGGGCGCGGTGATTCCCGCCGCCGTCGGCGTGGACATTGGCTGCGGCATGATGGCGGCCAAGACCACGCTGCGCGCGAGCGACCTTCCCGACAACCTGTCGGGGCTGCGCAGCGCCATCGAACAGGCGGTGCCACACGGCATGTCACCCAAGATCCGCAACAACAAGGGTAGCCGCGACATCGGTTCCTGGAACAATCCGCCGCCCCCGGTCGATGCCGGCTGGGCGAAACTGAAGGGGGAGTTCGACGACATCTGCCGCAAGTACCCGAAACTGCGCGGCACCAACAACCACAAGCACCTCGGCACGCTGGGCAGCGTTTCCTTGAATGAGAAGAAAAATGGCCGAAAGTTGTCAGCTGTTCGCAACACCTTGACCGCTTAGACTCCTGTTCTAGTTATCCCTAGGTCTAATCAGACCCTTACACCAGTACAGCCACACGTGGTCAGTCACGGCTGGCTGGCGCACGCCTCTACGGTCATCGTCGCTTTCTGAGTACCCAACTGGTCTCCCATACCCAGCTCTCCACCTCATGTAACCGCCAGCGAAGCATCTTGCTTCCAGGCAGATGCATACGCGGGGGAACCTTGTGTGAGTTCGTTTTAATCTTCTTTTTGAGACTACCAGCGCTTTCGCCCAGCAGTTCGGCAAGTTCATCAACATCCAAATATTTCATTATCCATAGCTCCACAGTAAGCTATCTCTCGAACGAGACTGTCGAGCAATAGCGGTAGAGCGTGTAGCTAAGGAGATTATTTGACGGAAGACGTTATAACAATATCGCCGCGCGAGATGGGTTTGTAGTGCTGGTAACTACCCTGACCGTCATGCAGTATGTAGGAGCTACCGCAACTGATTTTGTGCTTTGAACGAAAGATTTCGGAGCGTGGCCTATGGTTAAGTTGGTCGGCTAACTAAGATAGTGTTCAGCCGCAGGCTAGTCTCAATTAGTTGTTTTTTAGCCGTCTCGTCTGTGTTATCCCATGAAGTCATCAATGACTCAGAACGTCTATTGCCTGCCATGGCATTACTAGACTTACCAATGATTTCGCGAAAGGCCAGTCACTCTCCGGCACCACTCGGTCTCGGGGAAATAAACCTGCTAACTTGCGACCGTTTGCTGAACCAAGCATAGCGGGACCTACACTAAACCAGCATCCCATTCCGCTGGCTCGACGCAAGCAGCCCCACAGCGGCCTCTTCACGATGAGTATGAACTTTCAGCTGCAGTGCCGGGGTAAGCAACCCCAAGAAGTTTAGTTGGTGCTACACTTTCCGCATGGAAACTGCGTTGTTCAATAATCGAATTGTGTCGGTCCAGGGCTTTCTGCGTGCTCAGTCGTCGCCCATGGATTACCCTATATGTCCCGTATGCAGTGAGAAGCTCTTCTTGTCTGCCACTAGAAGCGTGAAGAAGACTGCGAGTTTTAACCATCGGCCGCGTGACGAGGAAGCAAAGCGATGTCCCTTGTCTTACTCTTACCACCCTAACTACTCCTGGTTAAAGGACGTCGATATCGAGGAAGTCGAACTTCGAGCGCAAGCACTGAGGAGTTCATTTTACCAGCTTGATAATCTAAAGCGTGCTTTCATGTTCCTCTCTCGCGTAACGGGGAAGGGAGCGATAAGCCATGACGTTTTTGAGTTGCTTTTACATAGAGCAGATAAGTTCAATATCTGGCGATACTCTGGCTTACCGCTTTGGGCCGTTCCGTACATTTTGCTTACGTTTACCGATTTCTATGTCCGACGTGAGGGGAAAGAAACGTACGTGGTGAGATTTGTTATCGAAAAGCCTAGCCGCTCGAAGTTGAACACCACGTGGTTGCGGCCAACGCAGTGCAAGCTCGTGAAATACTTTGTGAACAAAGGTAAAGCTACCGTGGTCTTCGGTGCGCAGGCCTCAAGTGAGCGGCAAGCTACTGCCGGGAATGTAAAAAATCCGTTACCGTTTTCAGGAGATGAGTTCAACAACCTTACAGCAGACACAGCCTGGATAACTGGTGGGCTTGAGAGTTTTCTACGTAGGATGACAGTTGCTCCTGTCGTAGGCGCTGAAAGCGATTCTGCGAAGGTTTCGAAGGGCGCAGCTACTGCCTTGCAGACTGCAAAGCCTGATGAGCGGAACACACGAGGTGCTCCTATTTCTGTTCCCAAGCAGGCTAACCACGCGCAAAAAGCCCCCGTGACCGAAGTTCAAACTACGGTGGTTAGAGCCACACCTGATATGCAGAGTGCCAGCTCAAAAAGAGCTTCGACCAACCCTGGCGCGTCAGACAGAGAACTAGACATTGCCGGAGCGCGCGCTACAACTTTGACGTCACACCCAATTTATGGAGCGCCGCCTGCAGCAGCAAGGGTGATATCCGCTCAGCAGTCGCTGCACACTGCTACTTCAACCAGTTCTCCAGTGCACACGGCGAGGTCAGCATTGGGTGCCTCATTCGCTATAGCCTCATGGCCAGCGAGAGGCCGCAGACTTTGGACATGGGTTAAAACGCTTTTCCAGACTAAAACTTACTGAAGCGTAATGGACACCGGTGGAGTCTTCTAAAGTGAGAACAGTGAGCCTACGCACTGTCGAAAAAGAGCGTGAGCGAGCTACAGGAGGGGCGGGATAAATTGTTTGGGCTCAACTGCAGGAAGTCGAAGATAAGTGCCGCCTGTCCTCGGCTTATGCTTGGCTTTCGTATTGAGCATTGAGTACTCCCCAAGTGTTGCTCAAGCCCAGTCGCGAGCGCGCGAGGCGTCGGAGAGGGGTGATTCGATTTTGCAGGCGCAGAACGCTGCGGCGCGTAAGAAGCACGACAAGAAATTTCGCTAGTTGCAGACTTGTCGCCGCCTTCGCTGCCGGCGTGTGCTCGACATACATGTACATGAGCGCTGCCGACCACGGGAAGGTGCGTGCGGAAGACTGCTGGTGCAATCGGATAGAAAGCAGCTTGTTGTAAGCTGACCAGAGGGGCAGCAAGTACAACCGTCAATCATCTATAATTCTTGGCTGTGTAACTAGCCACCACTGCAGAATCCGATGAGCACTTACGAGCAAACGGGGGCGCCGACTGGGCTCTCAAGCGAAATTTCCCTTTTCCGCGCTATCACCCAGAACATACCTGGTGCCGCTGTATTCGTAGTCAACCAAGACTTCCGCTACTTGCTTGCAGGAGGTGATGGGTTGAAGGATGCGGGGATGACTCCGGCGGACTTCGAAGGAAGGTTTCTTGCGAGCGTCATACCAGCTGAGCAGTTGAATCAGGTTTTGGCGGACTACACAACGATTTTCGAAGGAAAGACTTTCGTTCGGGAGCACCCTGTCGGCGAGCGTTTCTACAGAACTCGAGGCAGGCTTATCAAAGGGACCAACGGTACTCGTGATGTAGCTTTAGCCGTCTCGTACGATATTACCGACGAGGTTAAAGTTGCAGAGTTGGGTCAATTTGACCGGTAAGCGCCTTCCTGGATTTCTCGTGACAACGCAGCGTGTGTATATGAAAAAACCGCCCTTGTGGCGGTTTTTCTCTGCCTGCAAGGGGCAGCTTACACGCTCACTCTTGGCAGTATGCCCCTCTGCCTCAGCCAGAGGGACATGAGGCCCAGGTAGTTGCCAGCCACGCGTTACTGCTTCTTAGGTCCTACAGTCAGTGACGAGCGTTGAGCTCGTGGTGCCGTGAACAAGAACGCCCTGTCCCCATTTACGTTCCAGACGGTCTCCTTCAAGCCCCAGTGTACGTTGTGCTGTACTTTCTTGTTCGTCGTTTCTCCCTTCGAGTATTTGCCGCTCTGAGTCCACAGCACGACGTAGTCTCCTTTCTGAACCTCCAGCTGAGGGAAGAAGAAGACATGGCGAAGCTTGTTAGACGGGGCTTCATCGGAGCCGTATGTGCTGTCGGTAAGAAGGTAGTCCCCGAGATTGCAGTCGGCATTAACCGCCAGGAAGACGTGTTCACTTTGCAGGTTGCCAGTATTGTTAACGGAAATAAGTTTCAGCATTGCTATCCCTAGTTTGTTGTCATGGACACATCGTCCAGCTAGCAAATGGGTGCCGTGTAGAAAATTGCAAGTCCTACAGGCAAGTACAGCCTACTGAGTCGGGTCATACCATATTGGTTCGAAGTTAGGCAGCAAATGCAGCTGCTGCGCAAGCATTCAAATAAGTTGAGGGTACTTGTACTCGGTTCGTTACTCGACGAAGTGTCGCTGTAATGGCAACAAGGTGGGGCATCTTGGTACCGCACTGCTCTGCTTCACGTTCGAGCTACGGGTGGTGCCTGGCGCGCAGGGCCCAAGTATGTAATGCGCCAACCGCCGCGCCTACCAAAGCACGGTGACACTACGAAGTAGCTTCTGTTCGCAGCCGAGAGGCTCCGTCGCGACAAGCAGCTGAAGGTGTACGAGCGGATGCACCGACGCCATTCAGATACGACGAGGCTTGGTGGTGGGATACGCTGTGCATCAACTCGAAGGACATTCTATAGGCGGAAAAGGGCCCGCAGGCCCCCTTCGAGTTTAGCTCATGCCTATATGTAACCAAGCTTCTGAAGGCGCGCTTAATGAGGCAAGGTGTCGTACTCGGCTTTAGGGTCAAACGACATTGGCGTTGCCTCATTGATTCGCGAATCGAGGTCGTCGATGACGGTTTCTAGCTCTTGCAGGTCTCCGTTAGTCACCACATCTTTGCTAAGAATTTGCTCTGCTCGCGCTTTCTGTTCGTACGCCAGGTCGACATGGACCGAGTGCTCCGCGGCATCCGACGTCTCCGAGGCATCGGTATCATCATCAGAGTCGTCGAGAACCTTGTTGTAGTCGCCTGATACGTGCGCGTCTACCCGGACCAGCAGATTTCCAAGTTCTTCAAGTCGCTCTTTCTGTTCGTTGATGTCATCCTGGTCAGCCGGCGCCGTTGGGTCCGGGGCCGGGGGAGTCGCTAGGCTCACCTGGGAATTCAAAGTTTCCGTGCAACTGGCGCCGGTATCGTCTTTATTCAGGGGATTGTTCATCGTCAAGGCTCCTCCAAAGCAAGGACTTAGCCGAGCTCAATGCTCGGCTTCGGTTTGTAAGTATGCCATTACTTGAAAGAGAAGATGGTTCACACACGACCAAAGGCAGAGGCGCCGTCGAGCACTATTCCAGATGTAGAACCGCCGGTAAACAACCGTTCTAGAACTCCTTACTCGAGGTGCCGACCAAGCAGTCCTCAGGCGAGCTCTAGCAGGTCTGCAGCACTTGATTAACTATCAAAAAATACAAGTTAACCCTTGGTATAATTTTTCCTTGCAGACATAATATGCATTGAGCCGCTTTCGCCTCCATGGCTCGAGCGATTACCCGGTTAGGATATTTTTAGGAGAAGTAAGTGCTGCGTGTTTCGAATCGAGTGTTAGGTCTAGGCTTAGTATTTGCGAGTGTTAGCTTGGCTGGTTGTGGTACACCAAGTCGTCCTGTACCAGTTGTTTCGTACTCTGCGCCTGCCGTGGTAGAAATTCCAACTGTCACTCACGAATATAACGTGACCACGGTTGATGCGGAGGGTAAGCCAGTTGCCGGCAGTGATGTTGAAATCAAAGTAACTTCGAAAGGCGCAGCTGAGAAAGAAGTAAAGTGCGTAACTGACGCGGCTGGACGTTGCGAAGCAGTGAGCATTGAGGTGAAGCGGGACCCGACCTATACATATGTCACGAGCTACGCATCGAATGCTGCAGCGGTAGCGAACAAGTCAGGGTACTACACTGCTAAGTTAGGGCAGTACATCAATGACTCGACGAAGAAGTCCAACAGTCGCGACATCAAACTGCGCTTGATTCAGCCTCTAGACTACCTAGATGCCAACCTAAGGAATTCTGCGGCCGACAAGGAACTGCGCGGTCGCGTGCTTCGCTTCCTAGAGGTTATCAAGTTGCAAAGCTTGCTTAACGACGCAGAGGTCATGCTGAGCGGTATCGGCACCTCGGAATTTAAGAGCAAGAAGTATCTACGCGTGCGAGTCAACAGTACGACTGTCTACAACTCGTTGAAAATGGACAAGTACGCTATTGGTAAGCAGCTGTATGACGAAACGGTACGTAAACTGCTCAATCCGTTGAACGACCATATCGCAGCACCGAAAGCCTATTTCGGGTACGACATCGTCGTGTACGGCTACACTAAGAACCTAACGGAAAAATATGCCACTCCAACGAAAATCGAGTACCGATTCTTGCTGCCAGAGGCAGCTGTACGCCGTTATAAGGAAAAAGACATCTCTGGCCAGGCACTGTTGGACGCTGGCGTTCAGCTGATTGATGATGAGCGAGTCGAGTTCAAGCTCCAGTAACTCCTACGTGAATTTTCACGACTATTCAGCATATGAATACGAGAAAACCGCCCTAGTGGCGGTTTTTCTCTGCGTGCAAAGTAGCACTCTACACACTTAAGTCCATCAAATTCATAGAAAAGTTTTCTCGGATAGTTCCCGCACTCAGATGTGTGGTTGACCGCCGGCAGCCGACACTATGACGTAGTCATTGTCCTCCACTCGTCACCTTCTCATATTAAGCCCTCCGGCTTTGGTTAGTAGGGCTTCAATAATGGTACTTGCGAGGCGAAGTACTAGAACCGCTAACATAGTCAACTGACGTTCTTGCTGCTTCGTAGACACTAAAGTCAATGACGAGCGCTGCGCTCGGGGTGCCGTAAAGAGAAATGCCGTAGCATAAGAGCGTCTAAAAACGTTCAGGAGAAGGCGCACTGCCGCAGGCAGTTCGCTTGTACAACAAAACGTGCAATGCCACCATTGGGTGCACTAAGAAAAAAAAACCCGGAAAGGACGCCGGGTTCAAGTGCCGAGGATGTCAAGCAGGCCAACCACAGTGCGGCACGACACGTGTGAACTATAGCAGCGACCGTTACAGGCGCAAACACAGTACGACGTGGAAATGTCCTAGGCATTGTTGAAAGCCCATGCTTAGAGCGTCTAACAAAAGCCTCCTGCATTGCACCGTTTTGCCTGAAGGTTTTGTTGGACGCTCTAAGTGCCGGCCTTCGCGCGCGAAGAGTTCTTCGCCCGCAATACTCTTAAGCCGTCATGTCGATGATTCTGGTGGTTGGCCCGTTAGCCTTGCACGATGCGATACCGCCGTCACGAGCCGTAGTGGAGGAGTACATCTGGCTCGTTCCAATAATCTGGCTATTTATCGCTTTGAGGACAAAGTACGGCTGGCTGGCTACGGAGGTACGTCGTTCGTAGCGCGAGTCGTAAGGACTATTGGACTGGCAAGAAGCGATTCCGTTTTGTGCTCCTTGCTTGGTAGCGTAGTTCTCGCTGGTCAAGATGGTTTCGTGGTTGTCTGCACGAAGCACAAAATGGTAGTACTGGGTTGCAGCTGGATTCTTCTGAAGTACGTAGTAGCCGGGCATGGCATCTCCTAGAGTGGACGGAACATCTTTTAATATGGGCGCAAAGCGCCATTGCTATCTTCTTACGATTTTCCGTAATTCAAGATGCCCGACTATGAATTACTGGCTAGATATGCAACTTCATGCGGATGGGATATCGACTCTCGCCCCAATCAGCTCGGCGGTGCCATGGATGTGCTATGTAGGGTTCTGTACGTTGAAGCAGAGCAGGTTAGTAGAGCTCAACCGCAGTCACGTCTTACGACTAAAGAACGGCTGCGCAGCCCAGTTGCGCCGTCATTGCTCTCAATCGAACGCATAACCCCACCGAGAACGATAGATGCGACGCCCGTCAAATTGGGACCATGTAACAGCCTCCCACATCGAACGCCCATCGTGGGTTTTCACATCCGGACGCAATCTGTTGAACACATCTTCTGAGATGTAAGTTTGGTGAGTTTCGGGCATGGCTGCCAACTTCGCAGCATGATTGGCTGCACGGCCGACCCAGACGAGGTCGTTGTTGCCTCGAACACCAGTTTTTGCAACGAAAAGGTCACTCGTATCGATGCCTACCACGTGCTTCAGCTCGAAGTCAGTCGTTGGATAGCGAAGCTCCAGGGTAGGCTGTATGAACTCATCAACTGCCCACTTCAACTGCAACGCAGTGCGTACCGCCTGTGAATTTTTCGCGTCACCGAAATAGACCGCCATCACGCGGTCGCCGTCATAGGCGGTAATCGTACCTTTGTTTGCAACGATGATTTTTGCGGCGCAGTGCAGGAACATCTTGTAGACCTTTGCAGCAAACTGGGGCTTGTATCTGTCTACTAGAATGGTTGAGTCAGCGAGGTCGGCATAAAGTACCGTTGCCGCTATCGTTACTGCGTCGTTACCCATCCCTATGGAGGTATCGACCGGTACTACGCGACCTTCACGCGACTCCCATACCCCGTGAGCAATTTTGCCCATTTCGCTGTTGAGCCCATCAGCTAGCCCCATGAGAATCCTTTGCTATTTCGCCCCAAGGGCCTTGATGTGTTTGCGCAGTGTGTGGCAAGCTGGCGCCATTAAGGTGGCCGCGTCTGGGCCATCGGTGAACCTGTACGATATCGTCGTGAGGCCGGCGAAGTCGCTCGGCAACCTTACCTTCTCGTCACGTGATTCCATCAAAATCGCTCGCTCACGACCTAAGCGACCCATGAAGAGGCCAAGCTCGAAGATGACGTTATCACGGGCCGTAGGCCACGTTGCTCCTCGTGAGACTGTAGTGTCGTCAGGATGGGCAATCGCAATGGCAAAGTCCGACCGGTCGACCTCATCTTCCAGACTTTGGATTGCGTAGCTGGATACCTTGAAGACGCCGTCGGTCCATAGCACAGTCTGGAACTCGTCATGTTCAAAAGCGCTTTGGATTTCACGAGCAATCGGTAACGATTCTGCAGACGAGATGATGAAGACCCTAATCTTGTCTCTAACTGCGTTCACCAATGCATTGCGTTGCCTAAGCCGCTTGGCCACCTCGCGAGCTAAGAACCGCCAGATGTCGGGATACCGTGAAGCGAGCTCTGCCAGGGCTGGCTCGCTGAGCTTACCGACTACTGAATTTTCTAGCGCAACGACAGTGGCAGAACGTAGCAGTGACGGCTCTATAGCAGCCATCTCACCAAAGGTGTCGCCAGGCCCGCGGCGTTGGACTTCCTTACCGTTTACAAGAATGGAGAACAGGCCCGTGAGAACGAAATAAACATCGTTGTCTGCGCCGTCTTGCTCGACCGCGACAGTTCCAACTTTGAACTCTACGAGTTCTGCGTTTTCGGATAGTTC
Organism: Telluria sp. ZB4P34; assembly: GCF_059686055.1. NCBI lineage: Bacteria > Pseudomonadati > Pseudomonadota > Betaproteobacteria > Burkholderiales > Oxalobacteraceae > Telluria > Telluria sp. ZB4P34. The sequence goes on from NZ_JCASIF010000021.1 coordinate 54,572, forward strand.
TTTTGCAAGAGCTTTGTCGCCGGCGACAATCTTCTGGCTTGCGAAGGCTTCCACGCGTAGACGTGCACCTTTCTCGCCACTTAATCGGTCAAGCATGCTTCCTCACTTTGTACATGTTATCGCTCCGTTCCTAATTAGCTCTATATCCAGGACGTTACACGCCGCAGCGGACCAGGCACCGCGTCGCGGCTCAGCCAGTCTATGAGCTTAGCCAGTTCGTTCGGTTGGTAACCCCGCTGCTCGGCAGTCCAGGCAGCCATCTCTGTAGAAACGAAGTTCCCCTGATAGTCGGACGAGCCCATCAAGACTGGAGAAACGCGGTCTAGGAGCTTTCGGTTTGCTGCGCTCAAACGGGAAAAAGCACTTGCCGAGACTTGAATAGGCTTCTTTGAGTCGCGGTTACCTAGGTGGCAAAGCTTGGCGGCTTCGTTGACTACGTCGCCCATCCAGACGACATCGTTAATGCCGGAGCCTTTGTATCCTGCCTGTATCATCAATGCTCGCCCGGCTGACATACCGATGCCGCACCTTAAAGCTGAGTAGCCTTGTTGGCTCAGGCGCCAATTCAAGTGCAAGAGTACGCTGTTGAGCTCACCAGCCCTCAAGAATACAGAGTCGACGTCAGCGTCATCAGGCGCGTGAAAGACAGCGCCCACGCAGTCGCCTTGAATGAAGATTTCCCCACAGTTAGGGTCTTGGTTTAGTACAGCTACGCACTCTGAGATGTAGGCTCGATAAATCCTTCCAAGTACAGCGGGTGTATGCTTCTGTGGCAGGGCCGAACTGCCGCGGATATCGACAAAAAGAGCTGCGCACTCAACGTAGAATCCGTTCTCATACGTCAATCGGCTAGGTGAAGGGATGTGTTCAGTTGTTACGAACGCTTCGTCAGTTAGACCAAGTATCGACCGCATGCGAACGTCGCTCGCCTCAAGGCTGAATGGAGTATTAGTAGGCTTCATATGCTCTATCGTAAGTAGCGTAGCAGCGGCTGAGCTGCACTTTAATTTTGCCATCTTATCGAACGCAGTAGCCGAATGCTGTGCTTGAAAGCGCCAATAGGCTTGTATGAGCTGTCCAAATCACTGTAAGAAACCGAGCTAGGCCTAAGCCGCCCCATTTCTGTTCTCAACATGTCCTGATGAGGCGCGTGTTAACCGGCACACGTGGTTGCAACTGTTGACCTGGATTCGAAGTCACAGCTTCCTCGCACAGGTGTACTTGACAACGCTCAAAAGTGATGGCTATCATCGTTTCGCGGTTCAGCCGAACCGTGGGTGAGTTGCTCCCGTCAGTGCACGCACCGGACGCCCGTCCGGCCTGGCAAAACCAGTTTGTAAGTGTCTCCTTTGCCAATTTGCGGCTTTGGTTGAACTCTGGAAAGCCGAACAACGCGTGCCGTTCTTGACTGTGCTTTCCGTACGGAGCTCATCCAATGATAGTTTCTCACCAGACTGGCGGGCCAAGTCTCGCTCAAACTACCCTAGAAGCACAAGCCCAAGCCCTTTGGCTGTACATCCAGGCTAAAGCACCAGGGTTCACCTTGAACGCTGCGCATGATGTTGTGGCGCGCTTAGACTTGGGGCTAGACCAAGACGTCAAGGCGCTTGCAAAGCGGTTACGGGGTCTTCTGCAAGAGTACCGTGTGACACTGAAGCATACGAATGCGCTGCATGCTGCTTCGCGCCTACTCGGTTTCGCGAGTTGGCATAACAGCGGCAGTAACCATGAGCTACTCTTGCGGCTTGTGACTTTCGATGTCGACCTTGCCCGTGAAGCGCTGTTTAAGTCATGGGACGACCTAGCCAAAGAACTCTGCCAATGGGCTGACCGCTTACTCGGTCGTGGACAGTTGCCCCTTGGGGTTTTGACGCTGAGCTTTAGCGGTGAGGCCTTAAGCTTTAGCACTCCTGCACCACCGGTGGGTGATGAGCAAGAGCGAAATGAAGTCTGGCCCCTTGGCACAATCGCGTCAGCAATCAATGACGTGCAGTGGCTTAGGGATGCGCCAGCGGCCTTGGAAAAGCTGCGCCGTCATCTTGAAGAGAATGGCCATGCTGTGCTTGATGGCTATGCCGTTATGCGTTTGTGCGCAGCGTCGCATGACAATCCAGAGCATCCAATGGCTGTTGGCATGTCGGATGTAGTCAACTCTGAGCTTGTACTCATGCGTGAGGACGAAGACGAGCCAGGGAGCGGTTATGAAATCGCGCGCGGCAATGAACTCAGCTGCTGGCATCAGCTTGAGCTGTCTCTACGTGAAAGTATTGCTGACGAGATGACGCCTTTACAGGTCACGATACCTCAAGAGGGGGCCGGGGCATGGTATGTCAATGGCGCCAGGCACGTTTGGGCGCTCGAAACGCTCAAGCCGAAAGCGTACGTGCCTGGTCGTGTCAACCGTCAAATTGGTATTTCTGACTGTGAGCGCCTGCTACGCCGTTACCGCTTGGCCAAACGCATCCATGGGAAGACCTTCAAGCATCACGAGCAAACTAAGCAAGTCGACTATCTTGGCCGTCCACCAGAAACGTATCGCGTTGACTTACATTTCCTGCTGCACCAGTTGAACAACGCTGGGCTGACTTGGGAAGGATACATCCAGAAGTTCGACGCGGAGCCATACCCGATGACTGACCAACTGCCTGCAGGGTTCGTGTTTCAGCTGCTTGAAGACCTACAAATCGGAAGGCCGAATGACGTTTTCGCTAGGCCGAACCTATCAGAGATGGAGCGTGTTGACGATGACGCGCTACTACGTGCTCTTGTCCCTCGCGTTGAGCACGTTCGGTTTGTCATGCCAGGGAACCTGGACAGTGAGCATCAGGAGCAGTTGCGCGAGGCTGTTGAGGGATTTTCTAACGAACTGCGTATGCAAAAGCTCTTTGGCACAGGAGCGTTGTCAATAAAGGACGAGCTGCCACACCTGGTCTGGGCTAATGCAACAGAGGAGTTGCGTATGGCGGTGGAAGCTCTTGGACTCACCATGTATGTGGCGACAGTTCCGTACTTGCACTCCACAAAAGGGATACTGCCTGAAGTACAGGGCGTCAACCCTTGGCCTTGGGCCTTCGGCAACGCATTTTTCTTTCGCTTTGTCGGGAGGTCAGAATGACTCCAGATATCCTGCAACTTCGCGAGCTCTTGGAAGCGCGCAACATCGGTGGCTTCCTTGCTGCGTATGAGGCATACCGCCGGCAGAATTGCATCGAGCCAGGTTTAACTGGATTGACGCAACGTTTCTTGCCACCTCTACTGCGCGCCGCATTCGAAGCGGAAGAGCTGTCGGCAGCAGACTTAGTACTGCTGTGGCGCTTGGTACGCGACGGTCGGCTGCTGCTTGTAGAAAATGACCTTCTGGTTGGTATCAACATTCGCATCAACGATGCTATCAAGGTAGCAGAACCAGGCACGAAAGTACCGGTTCAGCCTTTGGTAACGTTTGACGCTCAGGAGTCAGCTGATGCAACAACCACTCGAGCCCCAAATAGGTGTCCTCTCAAAGACGACACGCCTATACGAGTCACTGAGGTCAAGCGCGTAGCTGTCGCTAGCTCGTTTTCATTCGGTACCTGGTCAGCGGTAGATGCTTTTGATTTTCGAAAAAATCTTTGCGCTAGCCGACAGGAGTACGAATTCTTGACTGCAGTACGCCAATACTTCCCCTCGCTGCGGGCCTATCCTAACCAGCCACTGCGTAATTTCATAGACATCGAGAAGTTGGAAGCAGTGGTGCCGCTACGGGTCCGGAACTACGCTTGGTCTGCCCAGGTTGACGTACTGTTGTGCACAGAGGATGAAGACCCTGTGATGGGAATCGAGCTAGATTCTGTTCACCACGACGCCGATGAGGCCGCTGAGAGGGATGAGCTTAAGAACCTTCTGTTCAAGCTCGCTGGAATTCCTCTAATACGCATACGGCCGGCGGATACGAGAGCAGTTCGTGCTGAGGATTTCTACGACCTGCTAATGGCTGAGTCAGAAACGCTCAGCGTCTTGCGTCCACGGAGATTAAGGCCTCGACGCACGCATGATTTCTTAGTGCCTGCGGAAGTAATGACACGTTAGGACCAAAATTAGCGGTGCCCAGCAAGGCTAGGCACCGTGCATTCTACGAATGCCGGCGTTTCCTAAAGAGCGATAGCTCAGGTGTACTCACGGCCGAGCATTTGACGTAGCTCTTCGTCGAAGAACTTAGCTGGCGGCTCGAAGAATGAGAACTTCCGTAATAGTGGCGTGACTATCTTCGCAACAATTGAGCCTAGTGCAGCGTCAACTTCAGTTGGTGCCACTTCCACCTCTATTCGGAACGTGTCATCGTGCGCCTTCGAGTCCCCGAACATGATGCGGCGCCCGTTGTGGCTAAAGAGCGTACGGCCAGCTAAGCCTTCCCATTCCATCAGAAACTGGAGGCGATAGTCCCCAACTGCCATTCTCCCACCAAGCTCTTTCACTCGAAGTATGAACTCGGCGACTCTCCAGACTGGCAGGGTAAGCTCGAACAACGTCCGTGGGAGTTTGCCAGCGTGTTCGTTAACGAAATCAGCACCATCTTCCTGATGCCCTCTGACCAGCACAATCTCTCCTTTAGGCGAAACCCGCCAAAAGTCAGCATGGCCTGGGTCGCGTTGCTCCGACCGACCTAGCCAGCATTCGACGATATCGTTCTCTGCAGGGTAAGGCTCAAGCTCGTTCCGGTTGAAGACGTACATTGGCGACCAGCCGCTGTAACGCTTCAGGCCCCGTAGCATGTCCAACACTTCGTGCGGACTGAGCTGCTTTAACTCGCCGAGGATGCGGGCAGAAAAGATGTACCTGCCGTGGGCAAGGCGTGCACCTGCATCTTCCGGCAGTTTCTCCTCTTGCATCTTCTCTAGTTTTTTGACGGAGACGTCACGAAAAGCCGTTAGTTCAGCAAACGGGTGAGCAGGCTTCGCTAGGCCCTGCATACCGAGAAGGCCGGCAGTTGGTCCTGTGCCGAGTATGGCTGCTAGTGAGCCCAGGAGTTCCTCTTTGCGCGCTAACAGACATCGTTGAAGCAATCCATCCCAATCTGTACCAGTCTGAGGCGGACTGCTTTCGGGACCTGGTCTGCGAATGTAGTACGAGTCTAGCTTGGCACTCTTGCCTCCATCAGGCGAGTCGCTCTTACAACGGACTGGAACCTTAGCGCCCCCTGGCACAACAATCACCGGGTAGAGCTCACCTGTAACGGGATGAGCGACTAGATGCACCATGCAATGAAACGTCGGTTCAGCATATCGCTTGATTATGGTGTTAAACAAATCAGTGCTGAAATTTTCGAGGCTTGCAGGACGGTTTGGGTCTGGCACCGGTGGGTTGCCGTCTATGAATCCAATGACGAGGTATCCCCCTCCGTGGTTCCGAAGAGCCAGAAGTTCCTTCGCAAACTTGGCTTGCACGTTCTTGTCTTGAACGTCCATCCATTGCTTGAGCTCGATATCAAGGTCTTCTCTAGGAAATCGCAAAAGCTCCTGCAGCTCTTCGTTCATGTGTTCGAACATTTTTTTGTTGAGACTAACAATCTTACCAGTCCAGACTCTTCTGAAAAAGGAAGTTGTACCTTCTCAACAGACATCGAGTTTGTCGTCGCAATTTACCCATGTCCACTAAATAGCTAAGCGGGCCAGCATGGGCGAGCGGCATCGCACATACTTCGGCGCCACAGGCGGAGCCACACGACTACTAGGCTCATTGACATTGGCCGTGCAGTATCTCGCGAGCTGCGCTTAGCTTCGCGGCACTAAAGCCAACTGATGCGTCGCAGAACACTGTCCTATCCTGTAGCCAGGAGCCGAACAGCGCCGCTCCCGACACGTCGTCGTCAATGATGACGTAGGCATGGTCGTTTTCCGATGCTTCGACTGTGAGCCAAGCTTCGATTTCGCTCAACCTGTTAGAGGTCTCATTGCAGGGAGTGCACCACTGCTTGCAAAGGTTGAGCGCCACGAACTTCAGGCCACAACGCTTCAGCATTCTTCTCATCTCTTCTAGGTTTAGATGAGATGCCCAAGGTGAGCTAATCACATAGCTTGGCTCGAAATCCTTGTGCAACGCATGCAAATTTCGAAGTGCATTAGCGTCAAGTACGTCGAGCCAAATGTCGGGAAAAGCATCGACAATTGCCTTGGCATTGGCGTCCAGGACTCGGACGTTGTCACTGAACTTGTGAATGGCCAGCGCATTGTCGAAATTTAGGAAGACTACTGGTTTAGGGTTCATCTATAGGGGTAGCGCGGTGGTTCAAGTGAACACTTCAGCCCGTGCTTTGGTGAGCCGTTAGCCGGCAAGCCTCTGGAAGTGGCCAACCTAAGTCTCTGGCAACCTGCGTAAAGGTCCACTTGAGCTGCTCCTCGGTGCCGTATCGACCGTTCGCTTTGACCGCACGTTGGTAGTACTGCAGGATGATTTCTGCTTCACTCATGTGTGCCCGTTTTCCGGCTTTCGATTCGAAACACTTTTGCGTCATCGCAGAGGCAAGGGCAGTGCTGTAATTCCAGTCTTGCCAGCGCTCGTGCGGCGCGTTGCCTGAGCTGTAGAATTTGCCGTTTGCAGAAGAGGTCAAGAGCAGCTTTGGCTGATAGCCGGAGACGGCTCCATGCATCGGATGGTGTGGATAGTCAGCGGGTACTTCCGCGTAGTCAGGTGTATCGGACATGCTAAGCCCAGCGATACACATAACAAACGCTCGATTGCTTGGTACCGGTCGACCAGGACACTCTTACATGACTCATGCGACGTGCTCGACCTCAGCAAATGCATCCTGGAAGAGGACGCTTAGCTGCGCGTGAGTAAGCGGGTAGCCGATTTGTCGTGTCAAGAGCGCCTGTCGAATCCAGTGCTCTAGTTCATCAGTAAGCGCTGGAAGCAAAACCTTCCAATGCTTCTGAAAAGTACGGAAGCGTGCCAGGCCTTGCGCGATAAGCAAGCGCTCAATCCAACGGTACATCAGTTCCCGTACTCCTTTCATCTCACCGTCGTAGAGCGCATCACCCTTATACATCGCTAACACTCGCGCGAGAAAAATCAAAGTGTCAACGGGTAGCCGATGAGGAAGCAACTCGCCGTTATCAAGCCTTTGGATGTAGCGCATCCAGTGTTGCGTTGTGACTAAAGTTTCCGACGCAGAGTTTTGCAGTGGCATGATAGATACGGTTGCTATACAAGTTACACCTAAAAATGGAAGAAGTCGTGGAGATGAACCGACCCACATGCGCGTCTAATACGTCACATAAACAGTGTAATACTAAACAGTGGAATTGCAAAGAGTGTCACGCCCTGCATTGTAGACGTATGCCGTACAGTGATGGATGCTGAGGCGATGTCAAAAACGAATAGCACACTGTCATTACGGACCCGGTTTGCCAGAAATCTCCGCGCTTTTCGGGTCAGCCAGAACCTATCGCAAGAGGAGTTAGCGACACTCGCTGGTTTCAGCAGAACGTTCGTTAGCGATGTCGAACGGGAAGTGAGGAATTGCACCATTGACAACATTGAGCGCTTGGCTACCGCACTAAAGCTTGATGTATCGGTGCTTTTTGTCCCTGTAGCTGAGGACGATGAGATACCTGACGTCTTGCCCAAGGGGCCGCGAAGCAGAAGGACAAAAACGCCACCAGAGTAACCGGGTCTCGCATCTGAAGCTGAAAATGATAGCCTCAACCCACACGTTAAAGTGAGAGTTGTCCGCTAATTCTCCTTCTTAACTGGTTAAGATAATCACCGATTTCCACAAAATTGCTAAAGCTCAAAACGCTTTAAATTGACATAAATTTTCTTGTTTCCTTAAGTCAAGCGTGCCATAGTTATTAGCCTATTGCTTATCATTTGAGCTCTAGTTCAAAGCGACTCAGCTAGCCAAATTTTCAGGATGATTTGTAGGAGTTGTAGCATGGCTTGGTTTAAAGATACGTCGGATGTAATTAAGGTTGTCGGTAGCCAGGCGCACTGGACGAAGGATTTTGGTCCAGGTGCCGAAGTCCTATATTCAGGAATCTACAAATGCATTGGCTGCAAGAAAGAAGTGACCTCCAACAAGGGTGACCCCTTCCCGCCACAGAACCATCACCAACACAGCACTGAGGAAGGTCCTATACGTTGGAGGCTGATTGTGCGCACGAACACTGACGGTGAATGACTCCTAGTGCGTCAACGTCGTAGCTGAGACGCAGGGCCCAAGCCGGGACGCACAGTGCATACGGTCACATGCTAGAAAAAACACTAAGGCGCTCGAGTGAGCGAGTCCGTACTTTTCGTAAGTATCCTTGAGGTGACAATCTTGCTCACCGTACCCTACCAGCATCCAAGACATACGCAGGCTTTGACTGCAACGGTCATTGGAGACTAAGAATGGCTGCGGGATTATTCTTTCAAGCGGAACGCGCTCGATTTTTCCGCCCTCTGAACAGTTCCCGACGCGAGTTAGTTGCCGCCTGCTTGAGGACTTTATTCGAGCGCTTGCATGGCCCTGCAGCTGACTACTCCCACAACCTAACTCGAGACGCATTAAGGGAGCTGCTTCTTCCTGTTGTCACCGAGCGCTCTGGAGTTTTATCTGCTGACGTAGAGATTGACGAACTCAACTCGCTTGAGGCCATCGAGCCAACGCAGCTAACTTCTGCAGTCATACGCCTGCTGCTTGCCGACGGTTGGCTCGAACAGTTCGCAGACCGGAACGGTCTAGTAACAGCATTCCGCTTCTCTCGCCCAGGAAAACTCTTTGCCGAAGCGCTGTGGTCCTTAGACCGACCGAGCCGTAGCCGGCAACGCAACATGCGTGGCTGCCGTAATGCTCTTGAAGCTGCACTTGGCGAACGTGGCGACGCACATGATTTAGTCGATGCGTACGAATACGCAGAGAAGGTAATTGAAGACCTTACCGACGGTATCGATTATTTTCAGGAGCTCGTGCGTCATCTGATGCAAAACGCTTCCGTCCATAGTCAGTGGGGCGAATTCGTTGAATTCCTTGAGCGTTTCGAACGCGACTACTCCAAGCAACTGACTGCCGACAATGCCACGCTGAATCGGCAGTCCATCCGGCAGAAGTTAGAAAAGTTACGCATCGTCCCCGAGAACAAGTACAAGCGCATCGACTCGCAGCTGTATGACATTGCGCAGTGGGCTGTAAGGGAGCACACAGGACCGTCTGTCTACGAGTGGCTGCTTAATCGCATCGAGGACATTGTCGACGCAGCGTGCGAATCAAAGCAGCCAGGGTTCCTAAAGGCGATGGAAACCTACATGAAGCGTGTTCATGGACTCGCACTGCAGTCAATGATGCTTCGAGCCGGGCAAACGCGTCATGCTTACGTAGCAGCCATCCACCAAGTAGCCCAATCAACAGGGGCGGCGCAAGACATGTTGTTGTCCAAAATTGGTGAAAGGCTTGCCTCAGCAGAGGTTAGGGTGCTTGACCCTTCTAGCTTCAAGCTGCGTAGCGCTAGCCAGCGACGCAAAGCTGTAACCGTATCTATCCAACCTCGACCGAGCTATGAGCAACGACTCCTGGGCGCAATGCGCCGCGCAGAGGCGGAGGCTTTTTCGCTACCCAATGAAGAGCTTGCAGAGAAGCTACGCGGGGACTTGCGGCTGTTCCAACATCCTATCCGGCTTTCTTCGCTTTCCAGTTCTACGGCGCGTGACGTCATCCGGACAATGCAGTCGGTTGAGGCCGTACGCAACGCCCGAGGTAATGACCTGTTAGCCCGCAAGCTACCCAGCCGCCTAGACAACGACTTCTATAGCGGCGACGACTATGAGATTGATTTCAAAAAATGACCTTATCGGACTTCCTGCGCGAACAGCTTGCCATCGCAAACGTAAGACCTGAGCGCTTCCAAGAAATCCTCTGTCGCTTACTAGCGTACGGGGTCGTTGTTAGGGATGAAGACAAGACGGAGCAGCTGCTATATGACGATATCCGGCGAGTAGAAACCTTACTGAAGGACTACCTCGACGTTGCCGGCTTCCTCCTGCACCACGACCTTACTAATCAGTTCTACCGGTTATACGCACCTGGAGCTGTTGTGGACGGGTTAGATGAGGATGCACTCGAGGCCGTGCCTTCGCTACGGGCCCGAGTCTCTACTGATTTCGTCGCAGCAGCGCTGGCCCTGCGCTTTCTCTATCAAGGCAAACTCAGCAACGGCGATATTCAGCCACAGGGCGATGCACTGGTCAGCTTTGAAGAGCTTGCTGCGACGATGCTCACGCAGCTGAAACGTCCGTTGCCAGCGAGTGTTAGCGACAAGATGGCTTTGCTAGCAGAGCTACGACGTCACCGCATCATCACCTACAGCGCCACGTTCTCCATTTCTGACGAGGACGCACTATTAGCGATACGCGCGACCATCCTTGGCATTGTTAGCAACGACGCACTAACGTCTGCGTTGGATGCTGACGGTGTGATTGTTGTAGAGACCACTGTTGAGGAGAATACCTAATGAAGCTGGACCGCTTGATTCTAGTGAACTGGGGGCAGATACGTCCTGGGGACTACGACATGGGAGACCTGACGCTACTGACAGGTCAAACAGGGTCTGGCAAGTCGACAATGTTAGATGCCCTGCAAACCGTGATGACGGCGGTGATAGCGGGGATATACAACTACAACCCGGGTCAGGATGAGGTCTCACAGGGGCAGCGTGGTGGCAAATCGAAGCGTACTGTGGAGTCGTACGTGGTCGGCGCCGAGTACAGCCGCTTCTCCAGGCCTAATGGTGCGCATGCCTATGTAGCAGCAGTGTTTCGGCCAAGTGAAGGCGAGAACGATATGAAGCCTTTTACCGCCGTCATTGGCGCGTCAGCGCGATTAGAAACAGTCGGTGAGCGACGAGATGCGAAGCTAGAAAAGCTCGAGTTAGTCATCGTTGACGATGCCATCCTGACGTACACGGATTTCCTTAAGGACGTCGTGGCGAATCAGTGGGTTGCGGTTGAGGATATCGCTAGGCGTTTGAAGGAAAAGTATCGGCGAGTTACCCCGTTCGAGAGTCAAAAGAAGAACTATGTTTGCGCACTTTTTGGCCGGTTCCGCGGCAAGCTTTCAGTGCCGTGGGACGAAGCGCAGAACGCTGCGAAGGCCTGGTGTCAATCAATTGCCTATCGAAAGATTGGCTCTGTACATGACCTCGTTCGAGACGAGATTCTCGAGTTTGATGCGAAGCACCTGCAGGAGAGCATAAGTCGCATCAGCGACCTCATGCGCCAGGTAACGAACCTGCGCGAAGAAGGTGAACGAATCGGCGCTACCGTGCAACGTCTCAAGGAGCTCAAGACAGCCATTGGGAAGACTACAACTGCGTTTGAGCAGCAGGTGCAGTATGACCTGCTGCTTTCAAAGCTGCAGCTACGTGCCGCTGCGGAAGCGACCGCTAATGAAACTTCGACTATCGCTAGTGCGAGAGCCCATCTAGAGCGTCACACTACGAAGGTCAGTAGCGAAGCAAATGTACGTAAGGGGCTTGATGCCAGCCGTATCGATATAGCGGCCAAGCTAAGCGGTATTCAAGCCTACGGAGAAAAGGAACGGCTGGAAGAGAGCCTTAGACGCGCGACCAGCTCTGCAAAATCTATCCTCGACGGACTAAATCGTTCGTTACTGTCGGCCGCACAGTTGGACAACGCAGCTAGAGAACTCTTGGGTAAGCCTGTTCCGGAACAGTTTCCAAAGCTGCGAGCTGCTGTGAGTGCTGTAGCTGAAGCCACAGCGGCAACTGCCCTTGATAGGTTATCGCACCTACGTGAGAAGGTCGCTGAAGCCTCCGTAGATGGTGAGCTTGATGCATTTGTGCTTCGGCAGCTAGCGACGGCCTTCGAAGGAACAAACACGGGCATTCCTGAGCTATATGCTGCGATGGTTGGGCCTAGTGGAAGTGCAGCAACAGCGATTGCCGCGGAAGCGTCGACGTTGAGTGAGCGGTCCATGGCTGCCCAAGTATCGGTTAGCGAGCTAGCTGGTAAGAAGGCGCGCTTAGCTGCCGGCGGAGGCGATTACGAGCGCGTCTTCACCAATGCTCTTGAACGAATTCGAGAGGTCTATCCTGAAGCGAACGTGCAAATTCTGGCTGACCTGATTGAGCCAGCATCAGAGGCATGGCAGGCCGCTATTGAAGGCTATTTGGACAACTCGCGTTTCAACTTCATCGTGAAGCCAGAGTGGGAGGCTCGTGTTGTCGACTACCTGCAGAGCTACAGTGGACGCATCCGCGTTGTCCAAGGGCGAAAGTGTTTAGACCGTGCTGACGCGTCGCGCGTGCCAAGCGACTCGATTATTCACGAGCTAAAGACGGACAATCCGATTGCGAAGGCGTACCTCATCGAGCAGTACGGTCCGGTAGTCAAAGTGCAAACTACTGAACAGTTGCGGCACACCTCGCGAGGCCTGACAAAAGACGGTAAGGGGAGCGGTGCACGCACAATGTTTTTGTGTGAGCAGCGAAGCCTTGTCTTTGGACGCAAGGCACGGGAGCGAGCCCTTCAAGAGGTGACGAGCCAGCTGGCTTCCGCGGAAGCAGAGGTCGCCCGGCTTGAGGCATTACGGGTAACGTTACGTACCGTGGAACGTCTCTTGATGAACTTGAAGGAGCCAATATTTCACGCCTCCTCGCTTGAAAACCATGCAGGCGACATCGACCATGCACGCCGTGCGCTGTTGCAGCTAGACCTAACGGAAGTCGACGACTTACAAGGAAGGTTGAAGCAACTTGTGGATGAGATTCTGGCGTGTGACGAGTCGATAGAAGTCTCGAAGAAGGAGATTGTCTTAGCTGAAAAGCGCATTTCCGAAGCTGAAGAGGCGATTCGCCGTATCAGTAGCCGGGGCGATGCTCGGCACCAGGAGCACGAGCACCAGCTAGGTCGACTTAAGCATTTGTGTGAAGCGAATGCAGAGCAGACCTACACAGTCATGGCCCAGGTTGTTGAAGACGAGTTCCAAGCGCAGACGCTAGATGTCGCAGCAGTACAGCACAGATTGGCATCACTACGGATTACCCCGGTCACCCATCTTGGTGAGGTTCGAGAGATGCTTGCTGAGTACAACCAGCTAGCCAAGTCTGACGAGAGGTTTTAGTCTGCGCTTCCGCATCTCATGGACGATACTACGTTCGACCCTTACTACGGCCCATTAGCCAATCTTGGACGAGCAGTAAGCCAGCTGCACAAGGACATGGAAGGCGTTGGGGTGTACAACAACCGTGATGCACTGTCCAAGGCTGAACGGTCATTCCACGACGTGTTTACGAAGCAGTTCTGCGTTGAGATTAAGACGAAGGTTGATGATGGAGTCCGGACACTGAGACAACTCAACACCGAACTGCAGCATCTGAAGTTCGGGTCAGACCGCTTCACCATCGATTGGTCTCGTTGGGAGCCAGAGTTTGAGGAATACCATGCATTCTTCCGCGCTGTGACAGAGCTGGCTGACTCTAACGATGTTGTAGACCTGTTCAGCGAAGTTGAGTTGCCGCCGAAGCACATCGCTGTGCGAGACCGACTCGTAGGTCTACTGCTGGACAAGAACCAAGACGTTGCGAGTCGCGAGTTGATGCGCATTGCGGACTATCGCAACTACCGTCGATATGAGATATGGAATGAGTCAGACAGCGGTGGGCGCATAGCTCTGTCGACTTGGGGTACGGGTTCTGGTGGCCAGCTTGAGACGCCGGCTTATATTGTTCGGGCCGCTATCGTTACGAACCGATTAAAGTTCTTCGAGAAGGGACCGAGCCTCAAGTTGCTGGTCAACGATGAGTCTTTCTCGAAGATGGACGAACAGCGCGCCCGGGACGTCTTGAAGTTCTTACGGGATAGTCTCAAGCTCCAAGTCATTAGTGCGATGCCAACCAAGGCAGCAGGAGGACTGCGAGACGAGTTCAATCGCGAGTACAGCTTCACTCGGGCGGAAGTCGACGAGAATGGAGAGCTCGACTTCGTTTCTGACTGCGATGAGCGCATTCTGAAGACCGACCGCATGCGTGAGCTATGGGAGCAACAGCGTTCAATAGTGCGTGAACAGGCAAAGCTTGTCTTTGCAGCAGAAGCAGCAGCGCTTGACGCTTCCGCAGCAGTGTTAGCGGAAGCGACTCCATGACCGAAACTCCGCTTTGGCTTGAGTCGGACGCCGTCCAGCAACTATTCAATATGCTTGTGGACCGCTTGGATGCTGCCGAGCAGCGAGGTAGTGGTCGGACACAATCTGTCGCCCTTGATGCCCGAACCTGGCCAGCTCTGTATCAGGCCACGTTTGAATCTGACAAAGAAGATTTGTGGGAGCATGCTACGACGCTAGCGCGCTGGAGATGGGTGCAAATCAAGCCTGAAGCTGCCATTCGCTCTTCCTCTGGATATGCTCGTTCGCCGCGGCTTACTGTTATAAACGAACAGGAAATCAGGCGCCAGGTTGGCCGGCCAGAGCGCGTTCGCTCTAGTAGTGAGCGTTGGCGTGAAGTTTTAGCTATGCATTTGGACGCATGCGACGATGTCAAACGTCTAGCAGGCGACTACTGCATCGATATGCCTGACCGTTCAATGGTCGAAGTTGTTCAGCAGTTGAACCGTCTGCAGGAACTGGCGACTGAGCCATTGTTGCTCCGGGAAGTGTCAGCTCAGTTGTTCTGGGGGATGTCCAAGGTTCTTGATAAGCGTCAAGGGCTTGTAGCTGCGGTGCTCGGCACGCTCGAGTGTCCCTTCGCTGAGTCTCCTATCCAGTTGCAGGTTTTTTTACCTTTTGGTTGCTTTGAGTCAGTCCTGTTTGTCGAGAACCAGATGAGCTTCGAACAAGCAACACGTTCGCGCTCCGGCAAGTTTTCAGGGCAAGCCTTGGTGTTCGCATCAGGCTTCAAAGGTAGTGCTCGTAGGATGCGAACTGATGGGTCCATCTACTACTCTCAGCGGGGAGAACTCTCGAGCGATGCACGCACTCGATTTGAGCAATGGCTGAGCGAAGAAGGAGATGCTTCAACAGCTCCAGCGTACTTCTGGGGCGACCTCGATTGGTCAGGTATGCGAATTCTTAGCGCTATGCGAAGCTCATTTCCAAGCGTGACGGCGTGGAAGCCTGGCTACATACCTATGCGCGAAGCTTTGCTGGATGGCCATGGACTGAGATAGCCCCTTGATTCACCAGACACAGTCGATGCTGTATCCTAACGGATGGGAATATGACTGTGAGTATGACTAGGAACAACCAAACCATCGAAGTCGTGACGGTGTCCGAAGA
>NZ_JCASIF010000022.1:0-57738 GCF_059686055.1 Telluria sp. ZB4P34
TTCTGCGCTCGGCTACAAATCGCCGCGCATGTTTAGGAAAGAGCGACGCCGTCAGGCTCTGGAAACTGACGCTAAATAGGCATCGGGCTGTGTCTGGGAAAAGCGGGGCAAGATCAGTCACCCTTGCCCTGACGCTTGGTTGAGAAGCGGATGTACGAATATCCTCGGGGCAGCGCGACGATGACATCGGCGGGAGTCATCTCATTAGTGAATACATAGGTGTGGGCTTGCATGGCTTCGTTTCCTTAAGAGAGTAAGTAAGACGAAGCAGTGTTGCGACCAGATTTATCGCTTTTTGCGCCCGGGGCACACTTTTTCGTCATCTCTTAAGGTACTTACCGCCAAGCCGGCGGGCGTGCGCTGCGTGCAACTGGGCGAGGATAACCGCTGCCTGATCTTCGGCCGGCCCGAGCGGCCTGCTTTCTGTGGCGGCTTGCAGCCGTCGCTCGAGATGTGCGGTTCGGACCGCGAACAGGCGATCCGCTGGCTGGATGAACTGGAACGGGCCACGGCGCCGTAGGGGTGGTTCAGTCCAGTGGACTGGACCACGCTCTGCCGACCGCGCGTTCAGCCATCGTTTGCCGGACCGCGCCGCCTCTGTTCATGGACGATTTGAACGCGCGGTCGGCGAGCCGACCACCCTACGAACTCGCACCGGTCAGGTTTATTCCTTGCCCTTGGACTCATCGGGCATCACCAGCCCGAGACGCTTTTTCTTCTTCTTGATGATGGTCGCCTGCTCGACGGCCGGCTTGCTGGCCGGCGGCGGCGCCACGGGCAGCGGAAAGCCGAGGAAGGCCATCACGAAGAAGACCGGCAGCAGGATGTAGAACAGCGGCCGTCGCCAGTTCAGTTTCTCTTTGAGCATGGCCGGCACATGGCGCCGTACTTACTAAAAAGAAAGACCGAACCCTTACCCGCGCAGGGTAATCTGGATGGGCAGGCCTGGCCCGCTCAGGGCACGACGGTGTTGCCGCGCGCCGCCTGTACACGCTGGAACAGCCCGCCCAGCGTAAGCCCCTCGTGCCAGATCTCGTCGAGCATCAGGCCGTAGCGGTCGCGCAGCGCCTTCGCCAGCGTCTCGATTTCCTCGGCGTCCGGCAGCGAGCGGGTCGGATTGACCGCGCGATAGATGCCGAGTACTTCGTCGTCCGGACGGAAATGCAGCCGCTCGCTCTCGCGGAAGGAAAAGGAGGACACGAACACGGACAGGAAATCGCGGATGTCCTTGCGCGAGGCGGTGGGGAAGGTGCTGCGCCAGACCCGGCCCTGGCTGGGGCGGTAACGCAAGGCATTGGGCGCTTGCCAACCATGGAATGCCGCCCAGGCGAGCGCAGCAAGGATGAGAACAACAAAAATACTCATGCGATTGAGTGGAGAATACTCATGCGCTCGAGTGTAGCACGCGTTCGCGAGGGCGGCGCACGACAGAATTTCGCTGCCATGCGGACGAGCTGACCCTGGGGCAACGCGGGCGCGGTACAATCTTGTACCGGACGCAGCGGGCGATGCCGCCCGTTGCAAGCATGCTAAGCTTCGCTCCCGCCCTACCTTCCACCAAGCATCCTGCACGCACACGCCCGCAGCCGATTTTTACTTAACGCATACATGGACACACTTCTCGCGATCAAGGCAATTATCATGGGCCTGGTCGAAGGCTTCACTGAATTCCTTCCGATTTCCTCCACCGGCCATCTGATCCTCATGGGCAGCCTGCTCGACTTCACCGGGCCGAAGTCGGTCGTCTTCAAGATCGTGATCCAGGCCGGCGCCATGCTGGCGGTGGTCTGGGAGTACCGCGAGCGCATCGCCCGCGTGCTCAAGGGGCTGGGGTCCGACCCGGTGCAGCAGCGCTTCGCGCGCAACGTGGTCATCGCCTTCGTGCCGGCCGCGGTCGCCGGTGTGCTGTTCAGTTCGGCGATCACGGAGTTGCTGTTCCATCCGGTGCCGGTGGCGGTCGCCCTGGTCCTCGGCGGCATGCTGATCCTGTACGTAGAGCGCCGCAACCGCCTGCGCCCGGCGACGGCGCGCGTGGAGACGGTCGACGACATGAGCGCGCTCGATGCGCTGAAGGTCGGCCTGGCCCAGTCCTTCGCCCTGATCCCCGGCACCAGCCGGTCCGGCTCGACCATCATCGGCGGCATGCTGTTCGGCCTGTCGCGCAAGGCGGCCACCGAGTTCTCGTTCTTCCTGGCCATGCCGACCATGCTGGGAGCCACGGTGTACTCCGTGGTCAAGCAACGCGAACTGCTGTCGGCGGCCGACCTGCCCCTGTTCGGCCTGGGTTTCTTCGCCGCGTTCATCTCGGCCTTCCTGTGCGTGCGCTGGCTGCTGCGCTACATCAGTTCGCACGACTTCACGATCTTCGCCTGGTACCGTATCGTATTCGGTATCCTGGTCCTCGTGACCGCCCATTTCGGCCTGGTGACCTGGTCCGAATAAAGTAGAGCAAGCAAGAGCATGACTTCCGAGCCTCACGCATCCGAACTGCAGGCGCGCGCGCTGCACGTCCTCGAGACGGTGTTCGGCTATCCCGCCTTCCGCGGGCAGCAGGCCGAGATCGTCGAGCACGTGGCCGGCGGCGGCGACGCGCTCGTCCTGATGCCCACCGGCGGCGGCAAGTCGCTGTGCTACCAGATCCCGGCGCTGCTGCGCGACGGGGTCGGCGTGGTCGTCTCGCCGCTCATCGCGCTGATGCAGGACCAGGTCGATGCGCTCGAAGAAGTCGGCGTCCGCGCCGGCTTCCTCAATTCCACCCAAACCTTCGAGGAAACCTTGCGCATCGAGCGCCTGGTGCGCAGCGGCGAGATCGACCTCGTCTACGTAGCGCCCGAGCGCCTGCTGACGCAGCGCTGCCTGGAACTCTTCGACGCCTCGCCGATCTCGCTGTTCGCCATCGACGAGGCGCACTGCGTCTCGCAGTGGGGCCACGACTTCCGGCCGGAATACATCCGCCTGTCGGTCCTGCACGAGCGTTACCCTGGCATCCCACGCATCGCCCTCACCGCGACCGCCGACCAGCAGACCCGTGAAGAAATCGCGCACCGCCTGCAGCTGGACGACGCACGCAAGTTCGTCTCGTCCTTCGACCGCCCGAACATCCGCTATTCCATTGTCGAGAAGACCACTGGCCGCAAGCAACTGCTAGATTTCATCAGCAGCGAGCACCCGCAGGATTCCGGCATCGTCTATTGCCTGTCGCGCAAGAAGGTCGAAGAGACTGCCGACTTCCTGAACGAACACGGCATCCGCGCCCTGCCCTACCACGCCGGGATGGAGTACAGCGTGCGTGCGGCCAACCAGTCGCGTTTCCTACGTGAAGACAACATGACGATGGTGGCGACCATCGCCTTCGGCATGGGCATCGACAAGCCGGACGTGCGCTACGTCTGCCACCTCGACCTGCCCAAGAGCCTCGAGGGCTACTACCAGGAGACCGGCCGCGCCGGCCGCGACGGCGCGCCCGCCAGCGCCTGGATGGCCTACGGCCTGCAGGACGTGGTGCTGCAGCGCCGCATGATCGACGAATCCGAGGCCGACGAGACCTTCAAGCGCGTGCTGTCGATGAAGCTCGACGCCATGCTCGGCCTGTGCGAAACGCTGTCGTGCCGGCGCATGCGCCTGCTCGACTATTTCGGTGAACGCTCCGGCCCCTGCGGCAACTGCGACACCTGCCTGATCCCGCCGGTGCAGGTCGACGGCACGGTGCCCATGCAAAAGCTGCTGTCGGCCATCTATCGGGTCGATCAACGATTTGCGGCCGGCCACGTGATCGACGTGCTGCGCGGCGCCCAGACGGAACGCATCAGCCAGTGGCACCACGACAAGCTCACCGTCTACGGCGTCGGCGCCGACCGCTCCGAACAGGAGTGGCGCGCCATCGTGCGCCAGGCGATCGCGCTGGGCTTCGTCACGGTGGACCACGACGCCTACAGTTCCCTGAAACTGACCGACGCCGCGCGCCCGGTGCTCAAGGGCGAGCAGAAGGTGCAGCTGCGCCAGTACCAGAAACCGGTCAAGGCCAAGCGGCCGTCGTCGTCCCGGGGCGGCCAGGGCGGCAGCTACGAGGAACTGGAACTGTCGCGCTCCGAGCAGGCCATCTTCGACCGGCTGCGCTCCTGGCGCATGGGCACGGCGCGCGAGCACGGGGTGCCGGCCTACGTGGTGTTCCAGGACGCCACCCTGCGCGAGATCGCCAAGGTCAAGCCGTCTTCGCTCGACGCGCTGCGCGGCGTGTCCGGGGTCGGCGAGAAGAAGCTGGTGTCCTATGGCGATGAAATTGTCGCGATCATCAACGAGATGATGTAGTGTCATGGGTTGAGAACGTCTTTCCGTTCAACCCCACGACACGCATATGGCCATCCCTACTCCCACCAGCACTACCGCGTCGCCGTCCAAGGACGGGGCCGACGCCATCGTTCCCGAGAACGCAGCCAGCCTGCAAACCTTCGTGTTCGCCCTGTTCTTCGTCTTTGGCGGCATCACCAGCCTGAACGACGTCATCATCC
The DNA here is from genome assembly GCF_059686055.1 of Telluria sp. ZB4P34. NCBI lineage: Bacteria > Pseudomonadati > Pseudomonadota > Betaproteobacteria > Burkholderiales > Oxalobacteraceae > Telluria > Telluria sp. ZB4P34. Next base: position 4,509 of record NZ_JCASIF010000022.1, read on the forward strand.
CCAAGCTGAAGGACCTGTTCACCCTCAGCTACGCCCAGGCGATGCTGGTGCAGTCGGCCTTCTTCGCCGCCTACTTCTTCGTCTCGATCCCGGCGGCCGCCATCGTGCAGCGCCTCGGCTACATGCGCTCCGCCGTGGTCGGCCTGGCCACGATGGCGATCGGCTGCCTGCTGTTCATCCCGGCCTCGTACTCGGGCATGTTCGCCACTTTCCTGCTGGCGCTGTTCGTGCTGGCCTCGGGCATCACCATCGTGCAGGTGGTGGCCAATCCCCTGATCTCGATGCTGGGCAAGCCGCAGACGGCATCCAGCCGGCTGACCTTCGCCCAGGCCTTCAACTCGCTCGGCACCACGGTCTTCCCCTACGTGGGCGCGATCCTGATCCTGGGCTCGCTGGCCACCGTCGACGCCTCCACGCTCAGCGGCGCGGCGCTGGACGCCTTCCGCCAGGAAGAAACCCGGGTCGTGGTGAACACCTACATCGGCCTGGCGATCGCGCTGGCGCTGCTGGGCGGCGCTGTGTGGATCAACCGCCGCAAGCTGGTGGAGACACCGGCGCCATCGGAAAACATCCTGCACGCCCTCGACCTGCTCAAGCGCCCCCGCTTCGCGCTCGGCGCGCTGTGCATCTTCCTGTACGTCGGCGCGGAAGTGGCGATCGGCTCGATCATCGTGAACTACCTGATGGAGTCCAGCGTCATGGGCATGCTGGAGGAAGACGCGGGCAAGCACGTGGCCCTGTACTGGGGCGGCGCCATGGTGGGCCGCTTCATCGGCGCGGCCCTGCTGCGCATGTTCTCGCCCGGGAAGGTGCTGGCCTGCGCGGCAACGGTGACGATCGGGCTGCTGCTGCTGTCCGCCAATACCACCGGCGCCCTGTCCGGCTGGTCGCTGCTGGCTGTCGGCCTGTTCAACTCGATCATGTTCCCGACCATCTTCACGCTGGCCTGCGAAGGCCTGGGCAAGCGGACCGCGGAAGGCTCGGGGGTGATCTGCGTGGCGATCGTGGGCGGCGCGATCGTGCCGCTGCTGATGGGCGTCGCGGCGGATGCGGTGGGGCTGAAAATGTCGCTGATCGTGCCGTCCCTGTGCTATGCCGTGATCGTGTACTTCGGGCTATACGCGCGGCGCTCGCTCGCCGCGGCTTGATGCTTTTCGTAGGGTGGGCAGGTTTCCTGCCCACGCGCTCAACTACCGCCGGCACCTTCGCAGCCAAGTCTCTGGCAGCGATCACCGCGTGGGCGGAGAACCCGCCCACCCTACTGTGAACCTTACTTCTTGGTGAAGACGAGGTCCCACACCCCATGGCCCAGCTTGAGGCCGCGGTTCTCGAACTTGGTCAGCGGCCGGTACGCCGGCTGCGGCGCATAGCCTTCCGCCGTGTTCTCGAGCAGGGGCTCGTTGCCCAATACTTCCAGCATCTGCACTGCGTAGTCTTCCCAGTCGGTGGCGCAATGGAGGTAGCCCCCCGGCGCCAGCTTGTCGCACAAGTGCCTGACGAAAGGACCTTGGATGAGGCGGCGCTTGTTATGGCGCGCCTTGTGCCATGGATCCGGGAAGAACACGTGCACCCCGGCCAGGGAGCCATCGGCAATCATGTGGTTCAGTACCTCGACCACGTCGTGCTGGATCAGGCGCAGGTTCTCGATGCCCTGCTCGCCGATCTGCTTGAGCAGGCTGCCGACACCCGGCGTGTGCACCTCGACGCCGATGAAGTCCTTCTCGGGCATCAGGCGCGCGATGTGCGCGGTGGTGGCGCCCATGCCGAAACCGATCTCCAGGATCACCGGCGCCTTGCGCCCGAACGCGCCTTCCAGGTCGAGCATCTCCTTTTTGTATTCGATCAGGTAGGTGGGGCCGAGCTCCTCCAGCGCGCGCGCCTGCGCGGTCGAGAGCCGGCCGGCCCGCGTGACGAAGCTGCGGATGCGGTGTTCGGTCGGATCGTAAAGCATGGAGCGCGCCGGGCCGTTGGTGGGCTTTTCAGAAGACATGGGAAGGAGTGACGAGACGGGGTTGAAGACGGATTGGGGAAAAATCGGCTGTCATTATAGCTCACGCCACCCCGCAGCCATTGCCGGGCGGCGCCACGCAGCTCGTCATGCGGGCGTGCGGGGCTGCCGTGCGCAATCCTGCATAATCGGGCTTTACCCTTGCCGCGCCGCCGGAGCCCTGCCATGCATTCGACGAAACATCCGATCGCCACCGACGACAACGTCGCCACCCTGCACCTGACCTCGCACCACTACGGCAGGCCCGGCTCCGGCAAGAAAGTCTATATCCAGGCCTCGCTCCACGCCGACGAAGTGCCGGCCATGCTGGCCGCGCACCTGCTGCGCCAGCACCTGGAGCGCCTGGACGAAGAGGGGCGCATCAAGGGCGAGATCATCCTGGTGCCGGCAGCCAACCCGCTCGGGCTGTCGCAGGTGATCCACGGTGCTCCCTTCGGGCGTTACGACCTGTCGACCGGGACCAATTTCAATCGCGCCTACCGCCATGTGGCGGATGCGCTGAAAACGGCGCTCGAGGGCAGGCTCGGGCCGGACGCCGCCGCCAACGTGGTCCTCGTCCGCGAAGAGGCGCGCCGCTGCGTGGCCGCTTGGGAGCCGAAGGACAATGCGCAGACGCTCAAGAAAACCCTGCTGTCGATGGCGATCGACGCCGACATCGTGCTCGACCTGCACTGCGATAACGAAGCGGTGCTGCACATGTATGCGGGCACGCCGCTGGTCGAGCGGGTGATGCCGCTGGCCGCGCTGCTGGAGGCGCGCGTGCTGCTGGTGGCGAAGGAGTCGGGCGGCGAAGCCTTCGACGAGGCCTGCAGCCGCCTGTGGTGGGACCTCGCCGGGCACTTCCCGGACGCCGCCATCCCGCCCGCATGCGCCGCGGTCACCGTGGAGCTGCGCGGCGAGAACGACGTGCGCTACGATTATGCCGGCCAGGATGCGGCGGCGGTCCTGCAATACCTGGCCATCGAAGGCGTGCTCGACATGCCGGTGCCGCCCCTGCCCGACGCCCTGTGCGGCGCCACGCCGCTCGACGCGGTGGAGTCGCTGCACGCCCCGCATGCGGGCGTGCTGGTGTTCCACAAGAAGCTGGGCGAGCGGGTCGAAGCGGGCGAGCCGGTAGCGGACATCGTCAACCCGGTCAGCGGGAAGGTGACCACCCTGGCGGCGGAACGTGCGGGACTGCTGTTCGCGAGCACGGCGCATCGGCACCTGCTGCGGGGGATGCATGTGTGTAAGGTCGCGGGGACGGAATCGTTTCGGTCGGGCGATCTGCTCAGTGCCTGAACGGCCTTGATTCCCTGCAGCGGCATCCAGCTGATCGCTTCGGGTTGAAGATGCGCAATTTGCATTCGCGGTACTCGGTGAACAATCGACGTGTTCACAAGAGGCCAAACAATGGGAATCGACATAGTTCGCAGTTCATTTGCGCACCAACGCTCGCGCGCAAAGCCAAGGAAAATGCGCTCGTTGAGTCCGCCAAGCACTGGAAGCCGCCGGCGCCAAGACAACAGGGTCTCCTGTCTACGCCAAGGATTGGGGGACAACCTTGATCAAAATAGGTTTTCGACCTCTCTCTATTGAAAACCTGGAGCAATTTCAATTTCAAAAAGGGGACATTGTTGTCCTCCAACCGCATCAAGCTGGGAATCCGGCAGGGCACATTGCCGGTTTCGATGGCAAAAACTGGATCTCCGATTTTATTCAGCGGGATATCTGGTCCGGACCGGGGTATAGAAAGGAGAAACCAAGCTATGTCGTCTATCGTCCGTAATCGGTTGCTTGCATTTGCATTGTTTGCGGCGAGCTCTGCGGCATGCTTGGCAGCACCGCGTGCAAACGAAAATGCCGCCCCCACAGTCGTAGCAAAGCTATATAAAGATTTTGCGTGGCAGGCCCTCGGATCGATGCAAAATCTCTTTGGCAAGCCTATCCAACATCAGAGCAAATCGGTTCTTCAGCAGTATTTTGATCCCGACCTTGCCGCCTTGCTCGTCCAGGAACGTCAATGCGTCACTCGCAGGCGCGAAGTCTGCAACATGGATTTTGACCCCTTGTTCGCATCTCAGGACGCTGCGGTAACCGACTTCGCGATCCAGCGCGCGCAGATCGGCAAGGTGATAGTGACGTTCACCTACCCGTCGAGCGGGGAAAAGGTGCAGCTGGATTTCCTGGTCAAGCAAGTGGGAAAGCACTGGCGAATCAGTGATGTCGTTTACCCGGGGCTGCAGAACGCGTCACTTAAGAGACTCCTCGCTACGAAATTGCCGGATTGATGGCCCGAATGGCAGCCTATCGACGCGCTGCCTTCGTTTTCCCCATTGCCGAACTGCCGATTGCGACAAGCGCGCATACAGGTAGCAGCCACGCGTGAGATACCTTTAGCTCGCCCAGCGTTGCACTGCTCGCCGCACACCACAGCAGCGGAATCACCCACAGCGGCCATGGCGCGCGCCAGAACAACAGAGCGCCTAGCGTGAGCAAGGCGGTCGGATCGGGCGCGAAGGCGAACAGCTCCGCCTGCCCCCAGCCGCGTCCATCCAGGGGCGCCAGCAGCGGGTAGCCGGCCAGCGCGAGCAGCACGACAGGCAGCGCCATCCCCACTGCAGGCGTGAGGAGCGCCGGTTTCGGCGGCGCCTTCCACGCCATCCAGGCAAGCAGGCCGGCCTCCAGGCAGAAGCCCGCCGCGAAATATGGCGCGCCGGTGTTGATGTCGGCGTAGCGCTGCAAGTGATAGGCCCAGGCTACCCACAGCCAGGCCATGCCGAGCAGCCCGAACGCGATCCGTGCGCTGGCCAGCCGCGAGTAGAGGATGCCGCCCACGATGGCCGCACCTGCGCCGAGCGCGAGCAGCTGCAGCGGCCACCACTCGCGGTGCATGAGCTCGAACTGGCGGTAATAGGTCCGTGCCGAGAACATCAGGAAATCGGACAGCGAATAGCTCCACCACTCGCTCATGCCAGCCTTTCGACATCCTGGATGATGCGGCGGCGCAGCGCCTCGTCCGGCAGCGGCCCGGCCGCGGCCAGCATGTTCTCGCGCACGTGGGCGACGCGCGAGGTAGCCGGGATTGCGCAGGTGACGGCCGGGTGCGCGACGATGAACTTGAGCAGCGCCTGCGCCCAGCTGGTGCAGCCGATCTCCGCGGCCCAGCCGGGCAGGCGCTTGCCTGCCAGGGCCTGGGTAAGGTCGCCCTGCCGGAACGGCCGGTTGACGATCACGCCGATGCGCCGTTCGCGCGCCAGCGGCAGGATGCGCTGTTCGACTTCACGGTCGAGCACGTTGTACGAAACCTGCACGAAGTCGACCGGCTGGCTCGCCATGATTTTTTCGATCTCGCCATGGCGACGCCCTTCCGACGTCGTGATGCCGACGTAGCGCAGCCGCCCTTCCCGCTTCATGCGCAGCAGCATGGGCAGGTGGGCTTCCCAGGCGAGCAGGTTATGCACCTGCAGCAGGTCGAAGCGCGGCACCTGCCACAGGCGGCGCGAGGCCTCGGCCTGGATCGGTCCCTGCGCCGCCTCGCCGATCCACACCTTGTCGGCGGAGAACAGCCGGGCGGGCTTGAGCCTGGCCACGGCCTCGCCGATCACGGACTGCGCGGAGCCGTACATCGGTGAGGAATCGATGAGCCGGCCGCCGCTGGCGAAGAACTGGCGCATGACAGCAGCGCACTCGGCGCGCGCGTCGGGGTCGCGTCCGACATTGAAAGTGATCCAGCTGCCCAGGCCGATCAAGGGCAGTTGCTCGCCCGAGGATGGGATGGCCCTCATGAGAAGTGGCATTGCGGACGCAGGGCGTCCTTGGGCATAGGCCAGGACGGGAAGCGCCAGCAATGAAGCAAGCACCCGGCGGCGCGGTCTGGAAGCGGAATACATGCAGGCGCTCCTTGTCAAGAGGTCGGACAGAAGACGAGCATACCGCGCCAGCGTCTCATGCGGCGCATCGCCTGACACACGCACATATCGACCAGGCGGCGCTTGCCGACGCTGATGCTGTTCGACCGCTTCATTGATCCGTCCCAACTTGCCGTGAACCTATGTCTGCAACGATTTTCCTCTTTAAAACAGGAGGAAAAATGCTCAATCGACGACGGTGGAACTGCGGCGCATATAGTGTCCTAGGCACAGCTTACCTGCGCATGAAGTTCCGGACTGCACAGCGCGTGCTGCTCATGGCGACGGTGATTGCCACCGCAATACCAGCCGCTGCCCACACTTCCAGTATGCCGCCGCTGATGACCGGCGAGCGCTTGGTCAAACTCCTAGGGCACGTCGACCCCGCCACCGTCACCTGGGCTTCCGACAGCCCGTTTCGCTCTCGTGCGGTCGCCGCTGAATATCAGACATTGGCAAACGGACAGTTCGTCCACGGCTATATCCAGGCCGTACACGATGCCACTGAAGCCAGGCAATGGTGTCCGATGAATAGCGTTAAGCCTTTACCCCACGAACTGGAGAGCGATGCACGGCGTGCGCTACAACAGATGCCTGCTGCCCAGTTAAAGCAAAACGCGGCGGACTTGATTGTCGAGGTCTGGCGCGTAAAGTGGCCGTGTCCCACGGACCAGAGGAGAGCGCAATGAAAGTCCCATATAGCAGTCTCAGGATGCACTTTCCGGACACTGACAACGTCGGACGCGATGAGTTGTACCAGTGGATCGGGTATCCAGAAAATACAAGTAACCCAAATTTCTACAATACGTGTGCCATCCGGATGAGCCTTGCCCTGCTGGGGGCTGGTTTTCCGAACCCAGGGCACTGGCTGATCAAGGCCGGCAATACAAGGGACGTGCGATCGAAACGCGCCAACGCAGCTTGAGCAACTGGTTGATTCGACAGCTGGGCCAGCCCGAGAAGTTCAAGAGTGGCCCAGAGGCTGAGCGCGGGATCGGTGCGCGACGAGGAATCGTATCGTTCTTCAGCATTTATGGTGACAACAATCCACAGGGCCACATGCCATCGTGGCCAAGGATCGCTGGGGTATGTATCTCCGCTGTGGGAACGAGATTGATGGGATGGGTACCGGATGCTACTGGACCTCAAGAGAGGTCTGGTTCTGGCCGCTGAGATAGCCGAACCTTAGCCTGCTAGTGCGATTGGAGCGGGTGAAGGGAATCGAACCCTCGTCATAGGCTTGGGAAGCCTCAGCTCTACCATTGAGCTACACCCGCATCAGCCGCATTCTACGCGGGATCTGACGTGTTGACAAACTTCAAACACGGCAAGCGTGATGGAAAAAAGGTGGCCGCATCGGCTGAGGTGTGATGGCTTTCATAGCGCTAGTCATGGTAGTCCGGCCCGTCACATTGCGCCTCTTCACTTCGCTTCTTGCCATTTCTCCACTTCGGCACTGCTTAACCATTGTACCGAATCAAGATTCCACTCAGGAACCTATGGCATCTTCGCCCTGATGTCTATCGACGATATCGAGACGACACCTGACTAGGGACCGGTTGCGACTATCCCGATGTCAATGAAGGGCGGATTCCTTATGCCTAATGTCCTTGCAATGCAGAAACAGAGAGGAAATCAGATGAAGAAAGGTGCGGTGTATTCAAGGTTGCAGATAGGCCTGACCAGAGTCCTTGCCGCAAGCATCATGGGAGTGGGGTTTGCTGCGGACGTCACTGCGGCTGAGGAGTTAGCCAAGCCGATTTCTCTTCCAGACATCCAACACACCACGAGCTATTCCAAACGGGGTGTCAAGCTCGCCGTCCCTGGCAATTGGACGGTCACTCGCAACGAGACAGAGAGCAAGGTGGTCTTTGTTGAACTGCAGGCCAACAAGCCTGGTCTTGAAGGCATTGCCCTGAATACGCAGCTTCAGATTTATCCTCTTTCCATGGCCCCCTCGCTGCAGGACGCTGCTGAATTCCTGGCAAAGTTTGCGCGAGAAGGTTCGTTGTACTTGACGGAGACAAAATATCAACCACTTCCAATCTCCGGGGGAGAAGCGCTGAGTGCTAGGTACATCAACAACAACTTTAACGCAGGCTCGCCATATGCGAAACACTTCCACATTTACGCGAGGAAGGCCTGCGGAAAGGGTTTCGTGTGCATTGTCTACACCCAGACGCTGGAAGTTAACGAGCAAGCCGCACGACTGGGCCTCGATAAAGTTGTCTCGACCCTGAGTTATTCGCGGTAGTCACTCCGACTTTCCTGAATGAAGTGAGCGTGATGCGGAACGAGGAAGACACACGCCTCGGTGAACTGGTCGCCACCGGACGCACCTGTCCCCGAACCGGCTAATGGGAGTGCGCCGACAAGTGCAAGGCGGCCGCCGCCAGCGCTTCAAGATTGGTCAGCGTATGCCGCCCGCAGGGTGCTGCTCGGCGAGCGCAGCCTCTGGCAACGGCTGAGGGGTGAGTACCCGAGCCTCAAGATCGCGACCGTGTGGACGCTTGTCGAATACGACCCGCCACCGCAAAGCCCAGGGTCAGATCTCACTTCTTGTCCCCTTCGGTTTGTCTTCCTGGGGCTTTGTTGCGCAAATCAGGCCGGCCAGAACGCCAAGCCCTGGAAGGTGAACCGCTGTGGTGCAGATGCGCGTAACGATATCCTCCGGGCGACCAAAAGGGTAGGACGGGCAATATGGAAGAGATGGAGCGGTTACCACCAGCGCAGCCTTGTAGAAACCAAAATGCGCTGCTTCAAGCCGCTGGGCGAACGTGTCATGGCACGCGACTTTAACCGTCAGGTCGCCAAGCTACAAGTGCGGGCTGCCGTGCTGAACCGCTTTACTCGACTGGGTACGCCAGTCACGGTCCCAGTGTTATAAAAGCAGCTACAAATAGCGTCAGATCGGCCTTTGCTCGATTTGCTCAACAAAGCCGTATTCGAGTATCGCGACCTGACCGGACGCCTTGCCTTGCGTCAGCCGCGTACGGAATGGCCCGGCTTGCTATTCATGAAGACAACCATGGTCAATGCTTGCCATGGCTTCGGCGTGAGCGACCACCGCGAAGACGCCGATCGCCCCGCTTTCGCGCTGAGTCAATAGGCCCTTTCCCTATTCCGGCTGCTCGACCTTGTAGCCCTTCGCCGCCAGCATCGCCATCAGCCCCTTCGGATCGAGCAGGTCTTTCATCGCCAGAACGGCAAAGGTGGACGTATTCTTCGCCAGCGCGGCTTCTGCATTGGCGACCCACTTGGCGCGGTGGCGCTCCTCGGCTCCCTGGAAAGATGGATGGTCGCGCAGGACCGAGCTGTTGCGAATCACATTGCTGCAGGTTTCCTGCTCACTGAAATCCAGCTTGCGGATGACGTCGATATCGCCCTTGGCCCAGGCATTGGCGCGCACGCGCATCGCGTCGATGTCGGTTTCCAGGCGCTTCAGGGTGGAAGAGAAGCAGGCCACGTCGTCGAGCGGCGACTTCTTGAAATCCTTGATCAGCTGGCGCGGGTTATCCACCTTTACTTCACTGACCGTTCTGGTCACCTTGAGCTTCTTCTGGTCGACGATCTTCTCGACCTGCTTGCGTACATCGGTGCTGGTGGTCAGGCCGGCCTGCTTCATCGCAGCCTGGAACAGTTCGTTGGCCACGAAGATCGGCCGGTCGCGTTCCTTGTTCTTGGGTAGGTATTTTTCCTTGAGCGGCAGCCAGCGCGCGTACACCTCGGCGGGAAGCACGTCGCGCAGCGTGGCGTCGTCCGGGTTCTTGTTGACGCCGATGAGGCTGGGCAGCGCCAGCGCCATCTGGAAGTAGGACGCTTCCACTTTGGTGACCGGCGGCGCCAGGTACTCCTGCGAACGGCCGATGACGGCTTCGACCTCGTGCGAACGCCAGTCCATCTTGACCGGCAGCGGCGAGTAGGTGCCGAAGATCCACAGAACGTGCTCGTCCTTCGATACCTTCCACATGCCGGGGCCGGGTTTCTGGCCGACGACCAGGATCTGTTCCGGCGCCGCCGGCGGCGCCTCGGCCGTTTCCGAGGCCGGCGCCGCGTCGCTGGACTGGGCAAACGCTGTCGTGGTGAGGGCAAACTGGCAGAGCAAGGCCAGGCACAGGGCCGGGAGGATCGCGGGTTTCAGCATCGGACATCCTTGGTTGTTGGTTGTCCGTCAAGCTTAGCTCTGCAATATGAACGAAGACTTAAGGATGAGCAGTGAGCGCGATTTCATGCGCGCGGCATCGCGTATGCATGCGCTGCGCGGATTTCACTCCGGCTCAGGCAGGTCCGGCCGCTCGAGCAGTTCGTGCGCCAGTTTCAGGCCTTTCATCATGACCGACAAGGCTTCCTGCTTCGACGCTTCGTCGGGCACCCGCAGCACATAGGAGGGGTGGTAGATGGTGACCAGCCAGCAGCCGTCGATGCGGACCGGCTTGCCGAGGAAGTCCTTCAGCGCCACCGTCCCCTTGCGCATCACGGACTTCAGGGCCGTCGCGCCCATGGCCACGATCACCTTCGGCTGCACGGCCGCCAGCTCCTTCTCCAGCCAGTAGTGGCAGGCTTCGATCTCGCGCTGCACCGGCGTCTTGTGCAGGCGGCGATTGCCGCGCGGTTCCCACTTGAAGTGCTTGACCGCGTTCGTGAGGTAGATGGCCTTGCGGTCCACCCCGGCCTGGGCGAACACCTGGTCGAGCAGCTTGCCGGCCGGGCCGACGAAGGGCTGGCCGGCCAGGTCTTCCTGGTCGCCGGGCTGCTCGCCGACCACCATGATGGCGGCGTGCTTCGTCCCCTCTCCGGGCACGGCCTGGGTGGCGTACTGCCACAGCTCGCAGCGCCGGCATTCGTCCAGCTTCGAGGGCTGCTCGCGGTCCGGCTGGGCCGCCTCGGCGCTGATCGGGATCGTCGCGCCGCTCTTGCGCCCAACCGCCTGCACCTGCCCGATCTTGCGCGCGCCGAGTTCGGCCTGGCTCACCAGCGACGGGACGATCGCGCCTTCCGGCAGGTTCTTCCAGAAGCGCGACGGGATGTGGCTCTGCATCAGCTGGGCGTTGACGCGCGCCGGGTTGAAAATGCTGCGGTAGTAGGTGAGCCAGAGTGCTTCGCCGGCGTCATCCAGTTCGGCCGCGCTCGACATCAGGGGGCCGGCATTGTGCAGCATGTGGCCGTCCCATAGCACGCTGGCCTCGGGCGTCGCGATCATCCAGCTGACCTTGCCCATGCGGGCAACGAAGTGTTCGGCCACCTGGGGCAGCACGTCGTGGCGCGGCTCGAACCAGGCGACGAAGCGCGGGTCGCCTGCTTCAGGCGGACGCTCGCGGAAACGGATGTAGGCATGCATGTCGTGCTCCTCGCGGCGCACTGCCTTGACCATGCCGTGCAGGCGGCTGCCGTCCGGATCGGCGGGCGACTGCACGTCATGCTCGCCATGCGTCCAGCGCCACAGCACGCGGTAGAGAAAAGCCCAGCGGTCCGGGGCGCGGAAACAGGCCGCCTTCTGCAGCATGTCCATCAGCGCACGCGGGACGCGCAGGACGGGGCCTGGCGATGGCGCTTGTTGCGATGGGATGCCGCCATGAACGTCCTGCCCAGCCGCAGGGGGCGCACCCGAGAACAGGTTGCCACCTTCGAGTGTGACCAAGTTCGCCGTCTCGGGCGGCACCCCGGCCCGCAACAGTGCGCGCGCCGCCTCGCGCCATTCGGCGAAGCCGGTCACCTGCAGCGGCCGGCCGCCGGCGACGGCTGCTGCAGGTGAGGTACTCATGCCGCCTGCAATTCCGGCCACAGGTTCATCTGCTCGGGCGCGTCGGCCAGGTGGCGCCGCAGGATGTGGGAACTGGCCGCGCCTTGCACCGGCTTGTAGTCGGACGTGACGATGAAGGGCGCCAGCTTCTTCATGCTGCAGCGCAGGCGCGACAGGTCTTCCCAGCGGATGCGGCGGATGCGGCGTAGCTCCACGATGCGCCTGGCGTTGCGGAGGCCGATGCCCGGCACGCGCGCGATCATGGTTTCGTCGGCGCGGTTCAGGTCCATCGGAAAATGCTCGCGGTTGGACAGGGCCCAGCCCAGCTTGGGGTCGACGTCGAGCGCCAGGTTGCCGGACTGCGGCATCAGTTCCCCGGCAGTGAAGCCATAACCGCGCAGGAGGAAATCGGCCTGGTACAGGCGGTGCTCGCGCAGCAGCGGCGGGGGCGCCAGCGGCACGCTCTTCGGGCTCTGCGGGATCGGGCTGAAGGCCGAGTAGTACACGCGCTTGAGCTTGTAGCTGCCGTAGAGCGTCTCGGCGGTGTTGAGGATGGTGTGGTCGTCGCTGGCGTCAGCGCCGACGATCATCTGCGTGCTCTGGCCGGCCGGTGCGAAGCTGGGCGCCTTCGGTTCTTCGAGCTTTTCGTCGAGCTTGCGGCGAATGGAACCCATCGCCAGCTTGATGGTGTGGACGTTCTTTTCCGGCGCCAGGCGGGTCACGCTGTCGTGGGTGGGCAGCTCGATGTTCACCGACAGGCGATCGGCCCAGCGGCCCGCCTCCTCGATGAGGAGCGGGTCTGCGTCGGGAATGGTCTTGAGGTGGATGTAGCCGCGGAACTTGTGCACCTCGCGCAGCTGGCGCGCCACGGCCACGAGCTGCTCCATGGTGTAGTCGGCCGACTGGATGATGCCCGAGCTCAGGAACAGGCCGTCGATGTAGTTGCGGACGTAGAAATCATGGGTGAGCTTCACCACTTCCTCGACCGAGAAGCGGGCGCGCGGCACGTTCGAGCTGCGGCGGTTGATGCAGTACTGGCAGTCGTAGATGCAGAAGTTGGTGAGCAGGATCTTGAGCAGCGAGACGCAGCGGCCATCCGGGGTGTAGCTGTGGCAGATGCCCATGCCGGTGGTGGCGCCGAAGCCGTCCTTGTCCTCGGACGAACGCTTGGGCGCGCCACTGCTGGCGCAGGACGCATCGTATTTCGCGGCGTCGGCCAGGATTTCCAGTTTGTCGTTGAGTTCCATCGCACGCCTTGAACTGTATAGGCATACAGTATACTATCGCGCGCGTGGGTGCAGGCCGGAAGGGTCAAGCGTACGCGCCCGGGAGCGGTTCAAAGGTGGGACGACATGAAAAAAAGCCCGGTCAACGGACCGGGCTTTCCATTACCGCAACATCAGCGGGGGATCAACGCAAGGGCTTGCCGTCCGCATCCACCACGGTCACCTCGCCCCAACCGAGCGAGCGCACACCCGCCTCGATCTTGCGCAGGTCGCCGATCACCATCCACACCGCCTCGTCCGGCTTGATGAACTTGCTCGATGCGGCTGCCAGCTGCTCCGGAGTCAGGGCGCGCACGTTCGACGCGTACTTGCTCCAGTAATCGTCCGCCAGCCCCAGGTTCACGGTCTCCAGTCCGGCCGACTCCAGCGCCGCGAGGGTCGAGTAGCGGCCCGGCAGGCGCGCCGTCATACTGCGCATGATGCTCTCGTACTCCTTGCCGGCCAGCGGACGTTCGCCCGCCACGCCACGCAGCTCCTTCTGCACTTCGCGCATCGCCTCGATCGTCTTGTCGGTCTGTACCGGCGCGACGATGATGAAGGGTCGCTGGCCGCGCACTTCCGACAGGCGCGCGCTGGTGCCGTAGCTCCAGTGCTTGTCCAGGCGCAGGTTGCGGTTCAGGCGCGAAGTCGCCATGCCGCCGAAGTTGGTGATCACCGGCTCCATCGCCAGGTCTTCCGGCTGGCCGTAGGCCTGCGAGACGTGAGTCGCGACGATGGTCGACTGCGGCGCATCGGGCTTGTCGACCAGGATCACGCGCTTGCCGCGGGTGGCCGGCACGGTGGCCATCTGCTTGGCGGGAGCGGTGCCCTGCTGCCACTTGCCGAAGCTCGCTTCCAGCGCCGGCAGCAGCTTGTCCATGGTGGTGTCGCCGGCGACGACGATGGTGGCGCTGCCCGGCTTGAACCAGGTGCTGTGCCATGCCATCAGGTCGTCGCGGGTCAGGCCCTGCACGCTGCCTTCGAAGCCGGAGGCCGGCTTGCCATACGCGTGGTCGGCGCCGTACAGCACGGCCGGCACCAGGCGCAGGGCCAGGCTGTTCGGCTGGGCCTTTTCCTGGGCGATGCCGGCGATGCGGCGGCCCTTCGACAACGCGAACTGGTCTTGCGGGAAGCTCGGGTTCAGGGCGGCTTCGGCCATCAGGTTGAGCGACGGCGCCAGGTTGGCGCTGGTCGCCTGCAGGCGCACCAGTGACTGGTCCTGGCTCGTGCCGGTGTACAGGCGCGCACCCAGGTTTTCCAGGGCGTCGGACAGGGCGAAGGCGTCGCGCGTCCTGGTGCCCTTGTCCAGCAGGTCCAGCGCCAGCGAGGCGGCGCCGGCCTTGGCGGTGGTATCCGAGGCCGCGCCGGCGTCGACCGCCAGCGAGACATTGACGATCGGCGCCGTGTGGCGCTCGAGCAGCACGACCTTCAGGCCGTTCTTGAGCTGGGCGCGCTGCAGGGTCGGGAACTTGACGTCCGGCGCATCGCCGAGCGCGGGCAGCTTCTTGCGGTCGAGCGTCGACTTGGTGGCGGCCAGCTTGGCGGCCGGACGCACGGTCATCGTGTAGTGGTTGGCGCGCAGCCAGCGGTTGCTCGCCGCCTTGACGTCCGCCGGGGTGCTGGTGGCGAACAGCTCGAGGCGGTCGAGGTAGGCGTCCGGCTTGCCGCCGTAGGTCTCGCTCTCGGCCAGCACGTCGTTGCGGCCGCCCATCCCGCCCACGCGCTCCAGGCTGCGTGCGAAATCGGCCAGGTCGCGGGTCTTCACGCGCTTGAGCTCCGATTCAAGCGGACCTTTCTCGAGCAGCTCGGCCACCACGCGCTCCATCTCGCGTTCCACTTCCGCCGGATCGACGCCCGGCTTGACGGTGACGGACAGGTTGAAGGTGCCGCCCAGTTCCGCATCGTTCACGAAGGCCGAGACGCCGGTGGCCATGCCCTTGTCGTACACCAGGCGCTTGTCCAGGCGCGCGTTCTTCGAGCCGGCCAGCACGCCGGCCAGCAGGTTCAGGCGCTGGGTGTCGGCATCCTTCCACCCCGAGGTGTGCCAGCTGCGGTAGATGCGCACCTGCGGCACGTGGTCTTCCATCTCGTCGCGGATGTTGCGGTCCAGCTGGGGAATCCACTTCTCGGTGCGCGGCAGCGGCGGCCCCGGCGGGATCGCGCCGAAGTACTTGTTCACCAGCTCATAGGCGCGTTCCGGGGTGATGTCGCCGGCCAGCGAGATCACGGCATTGTTCGGGCCGTAGTAGGTGCGGTACCACTCCTTGATGTCGTCCAGCGAGGCGGCCTGCAGGTCTTCCATGCTGCCGATCGTCGACCATGAATACGGGTGCGAGTACGGGTACATCTTGCTCGACACTTCCATGCGCACGCGGCCGTACGGCTGGTTCTCGCCCTGGCGCTTCTCGTTCTGCACCACGCCGCGCTCGCGCTCCAGCATCTCTTTCGAGATGTAGTTGCCGAGGAAGCCCATGCGGTCCGATTCCAGGAACAGGGTGCGCTCGAGCGCCGATACCGGCACGTCTTCGAAGAAGTTGGTGCGGTCGACGTTGGTGGTGCCGTTGCGGTTGTTCGCGCCAAGGTCGTCCATCGCTTCGCGGAAGCCGTGCGGGTAGTTCTCGGAACCGTTGAAGAAGAAGTGCTCGAACAGGTGGGCGAAGCCGGTCTTGCCGCGCTTCTCGTTGCGCGAACCGACGTGGTACCACATGTTCACGCCGACCACCGGCACGCTGTGGTCGGTATGGACCAGCAGGGTCAGGCCGTTGGGCAGCACGAACTTCTTGTGGGCGATGGTGTAGGCCTTGCGGTCGAACTTGAACGGCGCGGCGGCGGATGCGGTGGTCGGTGCTGCGGCGTGGACCGGCAGCGCTGCTGCGGCTGCGAGACCGAGCAGGAGGGGCAGAGCGAGTTTTTTCATGGGCGTCTCGTGGACTGGTTGTTGTATGTATGCGTCCCGTCCGGTCATGCGCTGCTTGAACGCGTGGGCGGCACAGCCGCCCACCCTACAGGAATCGCCGAGCTAGCGCCAGAGGAAATGGATGCATACGTAGGGTGGGCGGGTCCCCCGCCCACGCGTTCAAACTACGTATGCACAGTGAACGGTTCAGGAAAAACCCTGCACCTGCGCCAGCAACTGCGGCTCCATGCGCGCCGCGATCTTCTTCAGGTAGCCTGCAGCCGCGTCCACACCTGCCCCGCCCGCCCGCTGCAGCCAAGCATACGCTTCCCCCAGATCGCGCTGCACCCCCTGCCCCGCCGAATACATCACGCCCAGGTTGAACTGCGCCCGCGCGTGGCCCTGGCGCGCCGCGCACAGGTACCAGAAATACGCTGCTTCATAGTCGCGCTCGACGCCCTTGCCGCAGTCGTGACGCAGGCCCAGCTCGAACTGGGCCAGCGCGTGGCCCTGGTCGGCGGCTTTATGAAACCAGTCGCTCGCCTCGCGCGGATCGGCATGCTCGGCGCGGTCGAGCAGCACGCCCACCATGTACTGCGCCGGCGCGTACTCCTGGGTAGCAGCGCGGCGGTACCACTCGAGCGCCTGCGCCTCGTCGCGCGCCACCCCGGTGCCGCCCTCATAGCGCAGGCCGAGGTCGAACTGGGCGCGCAGGTGGCCCTGCTCGGCCGCCTTGCGGTACCAGTGCACGGCCTGTTCGGGATCGCGCGCCAGGCCTCTGCCGGCATCGATCAGCTGGCCGAGGTGGTACTGGGCCGAGGGCATGCCCTGTTCGGCCGCCTGGCGGTACCAGTGCGCCGCCTGGGCGGGGTCCTGCGCCACGCCCTGCCCGTGCTCGTAGCGCACGCCGAGGTTGTCCTGGGCGCCGGCATGGCCCTGTTCGGCCGCGCGGCGGTACCAGTGCAGGGCCAGCGCTTCGTCGCGCGGCACGCCGTGGCCGCTGTCGTGGATCAGGGCCAGGTTGAACTGGGAACTGGCGTGGCCCTGTTCCGCGGCGCGGCCATACCACAGCACAGCAAGACCGCTGTCCTGCCCGACGTCCTGCCCTTTGTCGTAGCGCAGGCCGAGGTTGAACTGCGCCGGCGCATAGCCTTGCTCGGCCGCCTTCAGAAGCCAGTCGATGGCCTGGCTGCCGTTGCAGCGCAGCGCAAGGCTGAACTGCGAGCGCGCGTGGCCCTGGCTTGCTGCGCGGCGGTACCACTCGGTCGCCGCATCCTGGTCCTGGGGCACGCCCTTGCCGGTCTCGTACATCATGCCCAGGTTGTGCTGTGCGCCCGGCTCGCCCTGGCTTGCCGCCTGGCTGAACCAGTGCAGCGCACCCTGCACGTCATGCGGCACGCCCTGGCCCTTTGCATACAGCCAGCCCAGGTTGTACTGCGCCGGCGCGTAGCCCTGTTCGGCGGCGCGGCGGTACCAGTAGGCGGCCTGGCCGTAATCCTGGGCCACGCCTTGTCCCTTCTGGTACATCACGCCGAGGTTGTACTGGGCCAGCTCGAGGCCGGCGCTGGCCGCCATGCGGTACCAGGCCACGGCCAGCTCGTCGTTGCGGGGCACGCCCTGGCCGCTGGCATACATGAATCCCAGGCTGTGCTGGGCGGTGGGCACGCCGCGCTCGGCCATCCCTTTTACGCGCAGGAACTCCGCGCCGTAATGCGCTTCCGGAGCGCTGCCTGCGAGGCCGCCGTGTTGTGCAGCGATGTGTGCCGGATCGTCGAGCATGGTGGCGTGGGCCGGCTCAAGCCTGGATTGCGCGCAGGCCGAACAGCGTCGGCTGGGTGCGCAGCGACTTGATGAATTCGCCCAGCGGGATCGGGCGGTAGTACAGGTAGCCCTGCATGGTCATGCAACCGTTGGCGCGCAGGTAGCGCGCCTGCTCCTCGGTCTCCACGCCTTCCGCGATCAGGTTCAGGCCCAGGCCGCGCGCGATCGAGATGATCGCCAGGATCACCGGATAGTGGCCGCCCTCTTCGTGGATTTCCTTCACGAAGGACTGGTCGATCTTCACCGTGTGGATCGGGAACCGGTGCAGGTAGGACAGCGACGAGTAGCCGGTGCCGAAGTCGTCGATCGCGATCGACACGCCCAGCTGGCACAGCTTGTTCAGCTGCTCGATGGCGTACTGCGGATTGCGGATGCAGATGTTCTCGGTGATCTCGACCTCGATCTGGCTCGGGGCGATCCCGTAGCGCACCAGCGCGTTGCGCATCTTCTCGAAAAAGTCGCCGCGCTCGAGGTATTGCGGCGACAGGTTGAGCGACAGGCGCACGTGGTCGGTGCCGGTGGCGTTCCACTGCAGCATGTCGCGGCACAGCGCCCCGATCATCCAGTCCGAGATCGGCAGCATCAGGCCGCTCTCCTCCGCGAACGGCAGGAATTCGCCGGCCGACAGCAGGCCGCGGGTCGGGTGATTCCAGCGCATCAGCGCTTCGGCGCCGACGATGCGCCCGGTGAGCGCGTCGATCTGCGGCTGGTAGTACATCTCCAGTTCGTCCTGCTCGAGCGCGCGGCGCAGCGCCTGCTCGAGGGCGATCTTCTGGTGCGAGATGTCCAGCATCGAGGTGTGGTAGAAGCTGTGGCCGTTCTTGCCCTCGGCCTTCACCTGGTACATGGCGATGTCGGCATGGCGCAGCAGCTCGTCGATCGATTCGCCGTCCTTCGGGTAGATGGCGATGCCGATCGAGGCCGAGATGTGCACTTCGTGGCCGTCGAGGTCGAAGGGTTCCTGCAAGACCTCGAGGAACTTGTCGGCCACCATGCGCGCGTCGTCGCGGTCGCGCAGCTCCGGCAGCACGATGGTGAATTCGTCGCCGCCCTGGCGCGCCAGGGTGTCGCCCCTGCGCAGGCAGGTCTTCAGGCGGGTGGCGGCCTGCTGCAGCAGTTCGTCACCCTTCACGTGGCCCAGGGTGTCATTGACCAGCTTGAAGCGGTCGAGGTCGATGAACATCACCGCCAGCTCGGTCTTCTTGCGCTTGGCCTGGATCACGGCCAGCCCGAGGCGGTCCTTGAACAGGATGCGGTTCGGCAGGTCGGTGAGGATGTCGTGGTAGGCCTGGTAGGAGATGACCTCTTCCGCGCGCTTGCGGTCGGTGATGTCGCGCGCCACGCCGTAGGTGCCGAAGAATTCGAGCTTCTTCACTTCCTGATCGGGCACGTGCATGCCGATCGCGTTCAGCGAGATCGTCATCAAGGTGTTGTTGAAGGTGCGCTCGTTGCCATGGCCGCCGCTGCCGCCATTCCTGCACTTGAGCCGCAGTTCGACGTTGCGCGAGGCGCGTTCGTCGACGCGGCGCTCGTTGAAGACGTAGCGCGCACGCTCCAGGTCTTCTTCGTGCACCAGCACCGAATAGTGCTTGCCCAGCAGCTCGTCGCGCGCGTAGCCGAGCAGCTGGTAGGCGCGGTCGTTCACGAACGTGAAGCGGCCCTCGTGGTTCAGCGTGTAGATGATGTCCGGCGACGAGTCCACCAGGTAGCGGTACATCTTCTCCGAGTTTTCCAGCTGGTTGGCCATGCGCTGGTTCTCTAGCGCCAGGCGGCGGCCCTTCAGGGCGTTGGCGACGGTGGCCAGCAGTTCTTCCTTCGCATAAGGCTTGCGCAGGTAGTCGTAGGCGCCGCGCTTGAGCGCGCCGATCGCCGCGTCGATGCCCACTTCGCCGCTCATCACGATCACCTCGGCATTGATGCCCTTCTCGTTGATGAAGTCCATGATCTCGTGGCCGCCGATGTCGGGCAGGCGCAGGTCGAGCAGGACCAGGTCGAAGCGCAGGCGCGACAGGTGGGCCAGGGCCTCGCTTCCGGACGATGCGGTGGTGAGGGAGTAGCCGCGGTCGCGCAGCAGCTCGTACAGCGACGAGAGCAGGCGCGGCTCGTCGTCGACCAGCAGCAGGCGCGGCAGGCTGTCTGCCTCCAGGGTCGGGGAATAGGGAGCCGGTTCGCCGGGAAACATGGCGTTGTGCGCGTTCATCATGACGGGATTATGGGGATCCAAGCGTGGATCCAAGCGCGGCGCCCAGCGCGCGGGCCGGCAGCGCTACCGCGCTGCCCGCACCGGCGCCGGACCACGCCGGCAGGAGAATTTCGAATGCGGTGCCGGTGCGGCCGCTGCGGCAGGAAATGTGGCCGCCCAGCTTCCTGACCAGGCTGTGCACGATCGACAGGCCCAGGCCGTGGTGGGCGCCGTCCTTGGTGCTCTTCACCGGCGAGAACAGGTGGGCCAGCACCTCGCGCGACAGGCCGGGGCCGTTGTCGCTGACGACCAGCTCCAGGTAGAGCTGGCGCTCGCGGTTCACGTGGCCGCGGTTGATGATCTCGACCCGGCCCCCTATCGCGCCGAGCGCCTCGATGGCGTTCTTCACGAGGTTCACCAGGATTTGCTTGAGCACGTCGGCGTCGCCCTCGATGCGGGTGGCTTCGTCGTGCATGGTCACCAGGATTTCCACCGTGCCCGGAACGAAACCGGTGCTGCGGAACAGGCGCTGCACCTCGTCCACGACCTTGGCGACGTCGGTCGGATGCGGTCCCGTTTCGTTCGGCTTGAGGTCGGCCAGGCTGCTGACCAGCTGGCCGACGCGGTCGATCTCTTCGTTCAGGATCGACATCTCGGTGCTCACCGGCTCCTGGCGCGCCAGCTTGCTGTCGAGGACACTCAGGTAGTTCTTGATGATCGACAGCGGGTTGTTTACTTCGTGCACCACGCGGCGCGACGCCTCGCGGTATTCCTCGGCCACGTGCGCAAGCTGGCGGCGTGCGTGGCCGCGTTCAAGCAGCATGTTCTCCAGCGCCGTAGCAGCCTGCGTCCCGAAGGACTGCATGAAGCGCTCGCGCCGCTGGCAAGTCGGCACCTGCCAGGCGGCGATGCCGCCGATCAGAACGCCCAGGCAACGGGCGCCCGCCACCAGCGGCACGCACACCATGCTCTCGGTGCCCAGCATGCGCAGCAGCTGTTCTTCCGCCAAACCCAGCGTGCCGCCGTCCGCCGGTTCGCGTCCGATGAAGGCCGGCCGCCGCTCCAGTGCGCTCTTGGCGATCGCGCCGCCGCGCGCCAGCGGCACGGCGAATTCGGCGATGCGCTGGCTGCCCTGGGTGGGCGCGCCGACCAGCGCGTGGCCGGTCGGATTCTCGAGCAGCACGACGGCGTTGCCGAAGTCGAACAGGATGCGCGCCGAACGCGTCATCGCTTCCAGCAGCCCGCTCTCGCCCTGCTGGCGCGCGAAGCTCTGGCCTACCTCCGACACCAGCACCATGTTGCGCACTTCCTCGGACAGGCGCTGCTGCACCGGGTCGAGCATCGGCGGCGCATAGGCCGGCGGCATGGGGATGTCGTCGGCGCCGGCCAGGTCGATGCCAAGGTGGGCGGCGGCCTGCTCGACCTGGCGCGCAGCGCCCGCCAGCAGGTGCGCGGCTTCGCCGGCCTCGATGCCGCACAGGGTGGCGGCCTCCAGCACGGCGGCTTCATCGGCCGCATGGCTGGACAGCACGTGGGCCAGGCGCACGATGCGGATCAGGGGATGGGCCGACTCCAGGCGCTCGCTCGGCTCGTGGTGGTACAGCACGGCGTCGGCCAGGAAGGAGTCGAGCTGCCAGCGCTCGATCAGCCAGGCGCCGGCTTCGGCGTGGGTGATCTCCAGCGTGCGCTGCTCGACGGCGCACAGGTCCTCGTCGTCGCGCGCACTGAAGTTGTAGGCGTATTCCTTGGGCGCGGTGGCCAGCAGGGCCAGGCGGCCGACATTGTGCAGCAGGCCGGCCAGGTAGGCTTCTTCCAGGTGCGGGTACTCGACGGCGCGCGCGATCTCTTTCGCGATCACGGCCGCGCTCAGCGAATTCTTCCAGAACGCGCGCAGGTCGGTGCTGCCCGAATGGGGGAAGTTGTTAAAGGTCTGGAACACCGAGTCGCTGATGACCAGCGTCTTGATCATGTCGGTGCCGAGGGCAACCAGCGACTGTTCCAGGTTGACGCTGCGATGGTGGCGCTGGTAGGCCGAGCTGTTCGCGACCGCCAGCAGCTTGCCGGTCATGCCGGCATCCTTCGAGATCAGGGCCGCGAGCTCGGGCATGCCCAGGTCGTCGGCCTGCAGGTGTTCGATGAGACGCACGAGGATCTGCGGCATGGCCGGCAGACGGGCAATCAGCAGGCGATTGCGGATATCCTGATCCGATGGTTGCATGGTCTCAAACGTGGCCGCTTGTCGAGGGTTGGGCGAGACATCCCGGCCGGGATGCCACAAGGTCTTGTTCGTTGATCTAGCAAACAGAACAATGTTTCAGACTTTGTTCTGGGCACGAAAAACTTATCTTAGCATATAGATATTTCTGACCGGGAACAATACATTCCGAAAAAAGTGTTGCCGAGGTGTCGCTCTAAAGTAATACATTGGAAACACAGGAATGCTGATGAGTGAAATAATATTTCATATATGCATGCATATTTGAAATAGTATTTCATAAGTGGCTTTGCCGGGCGGCTGGCGCCCGGCCGGGGGCTCAGGGCATCGGGTGGCCGTCGCGGATCTTCTGTCGGCGGTAATGGCGGGCGGTCGCCCACAGCGCAATCGACAGCAGCGTGAAGCCGGCCTGGCCGAGCGCCAGCGACAGCACCGAATGCGACAGCATCGGCGAGATCACGCCGGCCACGATCGCGCCCGCCAGCGTGGTCACGAAGGACTGGCACGAGGCCACGGTACCGCGGATGTGGGGAAACAGGTCGAGCGCCATCAGCGTGGCGCCGGGCGCGATGATCGAGCTGCCGAAGGTGAAGAAGAACATGTGCGCCACGCTCCAGGGCAGCGAGGGCGGCAGGAAGCTATGGTAGGTCACGTTAAAGGTGACCGCGCCCAGCATGAAGAAGAAGCCGATGCGGATCTGGCGCGCGAATCCCAGCTTGCCCGCCATGCGGTTGGCCGCCAGTGCGCCCAGGAAGATGCCGCTCACGGTCGGCACGAACAGCCAGGCGAACTGCGAGGGGCCCAGGCCCAGGTGCTCGGGCAGCATCACCGGCGCCGACGCGATGTACAGGAACAGGCCGGCGAAGTTCAGCGCCACCACGCCCGACTTCATGTGGAACAGGAAGGAACTGAAGATGGCGCCGTAGCTCTGGGCCAGGAAGCGCGGGTTGAAGGGCTGGCGCTTCTCGCGCGGCACGGTTTCCGGCAGGTGCTTCCAGCAGAACCAGCCCAGGATGAGGGTATAGGCGCACAGCGCCAGGAAGATCGCGCGCCAGTCGGCCAGGGTCACGATCCAGCCGCCCAGCACCGGCGCGATGGCCGGCGCGATCGAGAAGATCATGGTCACCATCGACAGCAGGCGCGCCGCCGCGGCGTCCGAATACAGGTCGCGGATGATGGCGCGTCCCACCACCACGCCCGCCCCTGCCGACACCCCCTGCATGATGCGGAACACCCACAGGTAATGCACCGAGCTGGCCGCCGCACAGCCGAAGGTGCCGATCGCGAACACAACCAGCGCGCACAGGACCACGTTGCGCCGTCCGAAAGCATCGGACAGCGCACCATGCCACAGCACCATGCCGGCGAAGGCCAGCATGAAGGCGGTGAGCGTCTGCTGCACTTCCAGCGCCGAGGCATTCAACTCGGCGCGGATCTGCGGGAAAGCCGGCAGGTAGGCGTCGATCGAGAACGGCCCCAGCATCGACATCGCGGCCAGCAGCGTTGCCAGCCCGCCGGCCGACAGCATGGCGATTTTCAGGGGCGGGGGCAGCGGAACCGGCGTGACCGGATCCTTCGGCAAGTCGTCGGGGTCGGTCGGCGGCAGCATGGGGTCTTATTGCTCCTGTTTCGGCTTTGCGGGTTTCGCTTCCTCGCGTCGGTTGAAGCCGGCCACCATGTCGAAGCGGAACAGGCGGCATTCGAGCGCACCGTTGAAGAACGGGGTCTTGCGCGATTCCTTCAGGCGCAGCAGCTTGGGCAGCTGCAGGTCGGCCGTGAACAGGAAGACGGTCCAGCCGGCGAAGCGCTGCTTGAGCGTGGTGCCGAGCGCGGAGTAGAAGGACACCGCCATCTCGTCCTGCGGCACGGTGGAATCGCCGCGCACGCCGATGCGTTCGCCGTACGGCGGATTGGTCAGCATGACGCCAGGCTCGCTCGTCGGCGGCGACACGTGCTGGGCCTCGATCTGCTTCAAGGGCACGTCGAACAGGATGCCGGCGATCTTCAGGTTGTGGCGCGTCATCGCGACCATGTCGCCCGAGATGTCGGAACCGAAGATGGTCGGCTCGCCCGGCAGCGGGTTCGGCTTGATCTCCGCCTTCAGCGCGGCCCAGGCCTCGCGGTCGAAGTCGGCGAATTTCTCGAAAGCGAAGCGGCGCCGCGCGCCCGGGGGAATCCCCTGCAGCATCTGGGCCGCTTCGACCAGGATGGTGCCGGAACCGCACATCGGGTCGAACAGTGGCACGCCAGGCTTCCAGCCCGCCACCCGCAACATGCCTGCGGCCAGGTTTTCGCGTAGCGGCGCGTCACCGGTCTCTTCGCGCCAGCCGCGCTTGAACAGCGCTTCGCCCGAGGTGTCGAGGTAGATGATGAAGTTGCGCTGGTCGAGGAAGCCGACGATGCGCATGTCCGGCTCGCGGGTGTTCACCGAGGGACGCTTGTTGAACTGGTCGCGGAAGCGGTCGCAGACGGCGTCCTTGATCTTGAGCGTGGTGAACTCGAGGCTCTTCAGCGGGGATTTGACGGCGGTGACGTCGACGCGGATGGTGTGGTCAACGCCGAACCAGTCTTCCCAGGGCTGCTCGAGCACCAGGTCATAGATGTCGTTCTCGTTGTTGTAGCTGCGCTGGCCCATGCGCATGAGCACGCGCGAGGCGATGCGCGAATGCAGGTTGATGCGGTAGGCGTCGACCATCGAGCCGGAGCAGTGCACACCGCCAGGCACCTGGTTATGCACGCGCATCGTGGTGCTTTGCTGGGCGATTTCACCCAGTTCTTCGGCAAGCGCCGCTTCCATGCCGCGCGGGCATGGGCAGAAATATGAGGCCATGAGGGGTACCCTTTGTCCGTTGATAAAAAATGATTCAGGCGCCGCCGGTCCGCACCGGCGGCTTCACTATGGGGTGATGCTGTTCAAAATGGCTTCACGACGACCAGGATCACGATCGCCAGCAACAGCAGCACCGGCACTTCATTGAAGTAGCGATACCACTTGTGGCTGCGCACATTCGCCCCGCGCTCGAACTTCTTCAGCAGCGACCCGCAGGCATGATGGTAGCCGATCGTCACGACTACCAGCGCCAGTTTCGCATGCAGCCAGCCGCCCCGGATGCCGTAGCCCAGCCACAGCCAAAGGCCCAGCACCAGCGCGGGCAGCGCGAGGATCGTGGTGAAGCGGTACAGACGGCGTCCCATGCCCAGCAGGCGATCCAGCGCAGCCGGGTTGGTTTCCTGCGCCAGGTTCACGAAGATGCGCGGCAGGTAGAACAGTCCGGCGAACCACGAGGCGATGAAGACGATGTGCAGGGCCTTGATCCAGAGATACATGCTGGTCCTTTTAGTTAATGACGCACTTCGCCGTGCCCGAACACGACATACTTGAGCGAGGTCAGGCCCTCCAGCCCGACCGGTCCGCGCGCGTGCAGCTTGTCGTTCGAGATGCCGATCTCCGCGCCCAGCCCGTATTCGAAGCCGTCCGCGAAACGGGTCGAGGCGTTCACCATCACCGAGGCCGAGTCCACCTCGCGCAGGAAACGCAGCGCGGCGCTGTAGTCCTCGGTGATGATGGCTTCAGTATGCTTCGACGACCAGGTGTTGATGTGGTCGATCGCGCCATCCAGCCCTTCCACCACGCGGATCGCCAGGATCGGCGCCAGGTATTCGGTGCTCCAGTCCTGCTCGGTCGCACGCGCCAGCCAGGGGTAGCCGGCCAGGATCGCATGTGCCTCGGCGTCGGCGCGCAGCTCGACTTCCTTCGTCTTGTACAACTCTGCCAGCTGCGGCAGCACGGACGGCGCGATGGCGCGCGCCACCAGGAGGGTTTCCATCGTGTTGCAGGTGCCGTAGCGGTGGCACTTGGCGTTGAAGGCTACCGGCAGCGCCTTGGCGATGTCGGCCTTGTCGTCGATATAGACGTGGCAGATGCCGTCCAGGTGCTTGATCATCGGGACCGTGGACTCTGCCATCAGGCGTGCGATCAGTCCCTTGCCGCCGCGCGGGACGATCACGTCCACATACTGCGGCATGGTAATCAAGGCGCCCACGGCTGCGCGGTCGACCGTGTCGACCACTTGCACCGCATCCAGCGGCAGGCCGGCGCTGGTCAAGCCTTCGCTCACCAGTTTCGCCAGCGCGCGGTTGCAGTGGATCGCTTCCGAGCCGCCGCGCAGGATGGCCGCGTTGCCGCTCTTGATGCACAGGCCGGCCGCGTCCACCGTGACGTTCGGGCGCGCCTCGTAGATGATGCCGATGACGCCCAGCGGCACGCGCATCTGTCCCACCTGGATGCCGCTCGGCCGCGACTTCATGTTGGTGATCTCGCCCACCGGATCGGGCAGCGTGACGATCTGGCGCAGGCCCTCGACCATGGTCTTGATGGCGCCGTCGGACAGCGCGAGGCGGTCGAGCAGCGCCGGTTCCAGGCCGCCGGCACGGGCGGCGTCCATGTCCTGCGCATTGGCCGCGCGCAGCACGGCGGCGTCGCGCTCGATGGCGTCGGCGATCAGGAGCAGCGCGCGGTTGCGGGTGGCGCCGTCGGCGCGGGCCATGGCGCGCGAGGCGTCGCGCGCCTTGCGGCCCATCGAGTGCATGTGTTCGGTGATGTCCATCGCAATGTCCCGTATTGGTTGTACGTAGGGTGGTCGGCTTCGCCGACCGCGCGTTCAGCCAGTGCAGGAATGGCCGAGCCGCGTCAATTCACG
The DNA here is from genome assembly GCF_059686055.1 of Telluria sp. ZB4P34. Taxonomy (NCBI): domain Bacteria; kingdom Pseudomonadati; phylum Pseudomonadota; class Betaproteobacteria; order Burkholderiales; family Oxalobacteraceae; genus Telluria; species Telluria sp. ZB4P34. Next base: position 31,226 of record NZ_JCASIF010000022.1, read on the forward strand.
GTACGGTTGAACGCGCGTTCGGCGGAGCCGAACCCCCTACCTGGCAACCCTGAGGGCCAGCTGCAGCATGGCGTCCCACGCATCCCCCGCAAACGCCTTCGCGCGCAAACCCTTGACCATCCGGTCCACCTGCGCCGCCTCCTGCAGCGCCGCTTCCAGCGTCGCCAGCGACACGCGCCGCAGCGCCGGCTCCATCATCCGCTCGCGCGGACCCCAGATGCGGGATTCCTTCAGCAGCGCGCCCAGCGGGCGGCCCTGCGCCATCCCGGATTTCAATTTTAGCAGCGTGCGGATTTCTTCACTGACGGCCCACAAAACCAGCGGCAGCGCCTCGCCCTCGCCCTTCAATCCGTCGAGCATGCGCGCCAGGCGCGCCGCATCGCCCGCCAGCATCGCCTCGGACAGCTTGAACACGTCGTAGCGCGCCACGTTGAGCACGGCGTCCTGCACCTGTTCGAAACTGAGCTTGCCCGGCTCGTACAGCAAGCCGAGCTTCTGGATTTCCTGGTGCGCCGCCAGCAGGTTGCCCTCCACGCGGTCGGCGATGAAGTCCAGGCTCTGGCGCTCGGCGCTCTGTCCCTGGCTTGACAAGCGCATGCCGATCCAGCCCGGCAACTGCGGACGTTCGACGATCGGGATCTCGATGTAGACCGCGGCCTGCTGCAGCGCCGTCACCCACGAGGCCTTGGCGGTCTGCCAGTCCAGCTTGGGCAGGGTGATGAGGGTCAGGTTGTCGGGGCCGAGGTCCTTCGCGTAGGCCTGCAGGGCGGCGCTGCCGTCCTTGCCCGGCTTGCCGCCCGGGATGCGCAGCTCGATCAGCTTCTTGTCGCCGAACAGGGACATGGCCTGGTTCGCCGCCAGCAGTTCGCCCCACTTGAAGGTGCGCTCGACCGTGAGCACGTCGCGCTCGGTGTAGCCCTGCGCGCGTGCGGTCTTGCGGATGCGGTCGGCCGCCTCCAGCGCGAGCAGGTGCTCGTCGCTGGTGATCACGTACAAGGGCGCAAGGCCCTTGGCCAGGTGACCCTCGAGGGCCTCAGGCCGCAGTTGCATGCTTCGGTTCCAGGTCAGACAGGTTTGATGGCGGCCAGGCGGCGCAGGATCTGCTGCACCAGGTCGGTCTGCATGTCGCGGTACAGCAGCACCTCTTCCGATTCCTTGGCCAGCACCTGCGATTCGTCGAAGGCGATGTTGCGGCGCAGGGTGATCTCGGTCGGGCCCAACAGTTCCCTGTTGTTCGCGTCGCGCACGCGGAACACCAGCGTGTAGCTCAGCGAATATTCGCGCACCCGGCCCAGGCTGTTCAGCGACAGGATCGATTTGCCGCGCGATTCCGACAGCACGTCGAACACGGCCTGCGCACGCGAGGCGTCGTTCTCGATGCGCACGGCGTCGCCCGCGCGCAGGTTGCGCTTGAGCTCCGTGCCCAGCGGCGAAGTCTCGGGGAAGGCCAGGTAGATGCTCTGGAAGGGCATGTTGTACTGGCCGTTCGAGCCGCGCAGCTGGAAGCCGCAACCGGCAACGCTTGCAAGCAGCAGGAGTACAGCGAGAGTGCGCACCACGATGGTCTTCATCGCTTACACCACGATGTTGACGAGTTTGCCCGGCACGACGATGACCTTCTTCGGCGTGCCTTCGATGAACTTCTGCACCGATTCCTCGGCCAGCGCGGCCGCTTCGATCGACGCCTTGTCGGCATCCTTCGCCACCTTGACCGAACCGCGCAGCTTGCCGTTCACCTGGATCATCAGTTCGATCTCGGACTGTTCCAGCGCGGCCGGGTCCACTTCCGGCCACTGCACATTGAGGATGTCGCCGTAGACGGCGGCATAGCCCAGGTCCTGCCACAGCGCGTGGGTGATGTGCGGCGCCACCGGGTTCAGCAGGCGCAGGAAGATCGAGAAGCCTTCCGCGATCACCGCGCCGGACGCCACACCTTCGGCGAGCTTGCTGGACTCCAGGGTGTTGAGCATCTTCATGCAGGCCGAAACGACCGTGTTGTACTGGATGCGCTTCAGGTCGTAGTCGGCCTGCTGCAGCACCTTGTGCACTTCGCGGCGCAGGGTCTTCTGCGCATCATCGAGCGAACCTTGCTGCTGGCCGGCCAACGCCGCGGCAATGCGCTCGCGCTGCGCGTAGCCGTAGGCCCAGACGCGGCGCAGGAAGCGGCTCGCGCCTTCCACGCCGCTGTTCGACCACTCCAGGGTCTGCTCCGGCGGCGAGGCGAACATGGTGAACAGGCGCGCGGTGTCGGCGCCGTACTGCTCGATCTGCGCCTGCGGGTCGATGCCGTTGTTCTTCGACTTCGACATCTTCTCGGTGCCGCCGATGTTCACGGGCTGGCCGTCCGACTTCAGCGTCGCGCTCTGCGGGCGGCCCTTGTCGTCGAAGGTCAGTTCGACGTCGGCCGGGTTGAACCAGGTCTTCTTGCCGGATGCGTCTTCACGGTAGTAGGTCTCGTTCAGCACCATGCCCTGGGTCAGCAGGTTGACGAAAGGCTCGTCGAACTTGAGCAGGCCGAAGTCGCGCATCACCTTGGTCCAGAAGCGCGCGTACAGCAGGTGCATGACGGCGTGCTCGATGCCGCCGATGTACTGGTCCATCGGCATCCAGTAATCGTTGCGGGCGTCGACCATGGCCTCGTTCGAGCCCGGCGAGGTATAGCGCATGTAGTACCAGGATGAGTCGATGAAGGTATCCATCGTGTCGGTCTCGCGGCGCGCAGGCTTGCCGCACTTGGGGCAGGAGCAGGCCAGGAAGGCTTCGTCCTTGTTGAGCGGGTTGCCGGTGCCGTCCGGGACCAGGTGTTCCGGCAGCACGACCGGCAGGTCCTGCTCGGGCACCGGCACGGCGCCGCAGTCGCCGCAGTGGATCATCGGGATCGGGGTGCCCCAGTAGCGCTGGCGCGAGATGCCCCAGTCGCGCAGGCGGAAGGTGACCTTCTTGTCGCCCAGGCCCTGGGTTGCGAGATCACCCGCCACGGCATTGACGGCGGCGATGTAGTCGAGGCCGTCGTACTTGCCCGAATTAATCAGCTTGCCGCCCGCCGTGCCGGCGTGCTCCTTATCGCCGTACCACTCCTGCCAGCCCTCTAACGAGAACGCCTGGCCTTCGACCGCCACCACCTGCTTGATCGGCAGATTGTATTTCGTGGCGAAGCCGAAGTCGCGTTCGTCGTGGCCCGGCACGCCCATCACGGCGCCGTCGCCGTAGGTCATCAGGACGTAGTTGCCGACCCAGACCGGCAGCTGCTCGCCCGTGACCGGGTGGGTGACGGTGAGGCCGGTCGGCATGCCCTTCTTTTCCATCGTCGCCATGTCGGCTTCGATGACGGAGCCCAGCTTGCATTCGGCGATGAAGGCCTGCAGTTCCGGATTGTTCTTCGCTGCGTGCTGGGCCAGCGGATGCTCGGCCGCCACGGCGCAGAAGGTCACGCCCATGATGGTGTCGGCGCGGGTGGTGAAGACGTACAGCTTGCCCTCGTTGATGAGGGCGCCCGATTCGTCCTTGATCTCGTGCGGGAAGGCGAAGCGCACCCCGGTCGACTTGCCGATCCAGTTGGCCTGCATGATGCGCACGCGCTCCGGCCAGCCCGGCAGCTTGTTGTCCACGTAGTCCAGCAGCTCGTCCGCGTACTCGGTGATGCGCACGTAGTACATCGGGATCTCGCGCTTCTCGATCAGCGCGCCCGAGCGCCAGCCGCGGCCGTCCACCACCTGCTCGTTCGCCAGCACGGTCTGGTCCACCGGGTCCCAGTTCACGGTGCCGGTCTTCTGGTAGATGATCCCTTTTTCCAGCATCTTGAGGAACATCCACTGGTTCCACTTGTAGTATTCCGGCTTGCAGGCGGTCATCTCGCGCGACCAGTCGATGGCCAGGCCCATCGATTCCATCTGCCCGCGCATGTGGGCGATGTTCGAGTAGGTCCACTCGGCGGGCGGCACGTTGTTCGCCATCGCCGCGTTCTCGGCCGGCATGCCGAAGGCGTCCCAGCCCATCGGCATCAGCACGTTGTAGCCGTTCATCCGCAGGTAGCGGTACATCACGTCATTGATCGTATAGTTGCGCACGTGACCCATGTGCAGCTTGCCCGACGGGTAAGGCAGCATCGAGCAGGCGTAATACTTGCCCTTCGGGAAACGCGGGTCGTTCTCGACGGCTTTGTAGGCGTCGATCGACTTCCAGTAGGCTTGGGCGGCCTGTTCTACTTCGGCTGGACTATATTTTTCTTGCATGATTTCTGCAGACGTAATGAGGGGTGGAACCGGACATTATACTGGTTCGTATTGCACTGCGGCGAAAGGCTGAGGCCATGAAAAAACCGCCATGCCCGCCGGAGCAGGGATGACGGTTAAGTTGGTTTGCTCTCAAGTAGGGTGTTCGGCTATGCCGAACGCGCGTTCAGCCGGAGCATGAACAGCCGCACGTCAAAGCGGAGGGGAGTTGAACGCGCGGTCGGCGGAGCCGACCACCCTACCGTAGCGTCAGCTTCAGCGCCGGCTTCTCGCCGTAATCCTCATAGCGCTCGTTGATGCCGCCCACGCAAAAGGCGATCTCCTCCAGCAGATCTGGCACGGCCGCCTTCATCTTGTCGGAGTCAAGGACGACAATCTCCAGCACCTCGTTCGGCTTCAGCCGGAAGCTGGTCATGTTCTCGTCATCGCGCAGGTAGCTCATGCAGTCCACCCAGGCATCGATCGACTCGGCGTACGACGCGGGAAAGCCGAATGCGCGCCGCGATTCCTGGTGAAAGGCGGCCTCGTCGACGATGGCGGCGCCGCTCAGTTCGACGACGGCCATGCTCAGCCCTTCAGCCCGAGCACGTCGTCCATGCCGAACAGGCCATGCGGCTTGCCCGCCAGGAAGCGGGCCGCACGCAGGGCGCCGTGCGCGTAGGTGACGCGGCTGCTCGACTTGTGGCTGATCTCGATGCGCTCGCCCGTGCCGAGGAACATGACGGTATGGTCGCCCACCACGTCGCCGCCGCGCACGGTGGCGAAGCCGATGGTCGAGGGGTCGCGCTCGCCGGTCACGCCTTCGCGGCCGTAGACGGCGCATTCCTGCAGGTCGCGTCCCAGGGCGCCGGCGATCACTTCGCCCATCTTCAGCGCGGTGCCGCTCGGTGCGTCGACCTTGTGGCGGTGGTGCGCCTCGACGATCTCGATGTCATAGCCTTCGCTGAAGCTCTTCGCCGCCATTTCCAGCAGCTTGAGCGTCACGTTCACGCCCACGCTCATGTTGGGAGCGAACACGATGCCGACCTGCTCGCCGGCCGCGCGGATCGCGGCCTTCCCGGCCTCGTCGAAACCGGTGGTGCCGATCACCAGCTGCACCCCGTTGGCCGCGCAGTAGGCCAGGTGCTGCAGCGTGCCTTCCGGACGGGTGAAGTCGATCAGCACGTCGGCGTCCTTCAGCGCGGCAGCCAGGTCCGACTGGATGGTCACGCCGGTCAGCTGGCCGGCAAAGGCGCCGGCGTCCTGGCCGATATGGGGCGAACCCGCGACGTCCAGCGCGCCCGCCAGCTCGGCGTCGGGCGCGGCCCCGATCGCTTCGACCAGCATGCGGCCCATGCGGCCGCTGGCGCCGGCGACAGCGACTTTCAACTTCCTGGTCATGGCTGGACGACCGGGGCGCCGCCGACCTTGGGCGCCTCGACCGGACGGGTTTCCTGCTTGGCCTTGTTGCTTACCTTGGCCGGGCCGGCGATGCGGTCGATGTATTCGCGCTCGGTCGGCAGGTTGCCGCCTTCGAAGCGCTCGACCTTGTCGTCCTTGAAGAACACGGAAACGCGGCTGGTGGTCAGCTCGCCGTTGCCGCGCGCGAGGTAGAACGGGAAATCCCAGCGGTCGTCGTGGAACACGCTGGTGAGCAGCGGGCCGCCGAGGATGAAGCGGACCTGGTCGCGGGTCTGGCCGACCTTCAGCTGGGCCAGCATTTCGGCCGAGACGAAGTTACCCTGCTGGATATCGGGACGGTAGGGCGAGAAGACCCACATGAACTTCTGCAGCTTGGTGGCCTGGACGGTCTGGGCGCCGGCGTTGGCCGTGGCAGCCGATTTCTGTGCGTCGGCAACGATGGAAGCCGGGTCCGTCTCCACCGGGGCAGCCGGACGCGTCTGGTTGCGCCAGGACGCGCAGCCGGACAGCACCAGGGTGCAGGCGATACCCGCCGCGAGTGCTGCGCGGGCAGCGAATCGATTGAAATCGCGATGGAAAACGGCTTGTTTGACGCGCATAGGTAACCTCAAAACGTTTGAGCGGGAGCTCCAAAACGCTATATCATAAAGCACTATGCCAAACTACGAGCAAGAAACGTGAGCGTCCTCCATGAGTAACAACCCCTCCGACCTCAAGGCCAGCGGACTGAAGGCAACCCTGCCGCGCCTGAAAATCCTGGAAATCTTCCAGAACAGCTCCGTGCGGCACCTGACGGCGGAAGATGTCTACAAAATCTTGCTTGCCGACAACATGGACGTCGGCCTGGCCACCGTCTACCGCGTGCTGACACAGTTCGAGCAGGCCGGCCTGCTGAACCGCAACCACTTCGAGACCGGCAAGGCCATCTACGAGCTCAACGCCGGCTCGCACCATGACCACCTCGTCTGCCTGGACTGCGGCCACGTGGAAGAGTTCTTCGATGAAGAGATCGAGTCGCGCCAGCACAAGATCGCGGTGGAGCGCGGGTTCAAGATTGCCGAGCATTCGCTGGCGATTTATGGCAACTGCGTAAAAGTGGGCTGTCCGCGCAAGGGCTGACGCCACATCACCGTAGGGTGTGCGGCTACACCCGGCACCGTGCCCAATCTGCGGCCGCCAAAGCCGCACACGCGTTCGACCAGCCCACGAACAGCCGTTCTGCCTGATCAAAAGGGATTTGAACGCGCGGGCGGCAGACACGATTGCGGCTGAACCTGTCTCCCGGTGGAGCCGCCCACCCTACAAATACCCGGCCTGTTCGGCATTTTTACGGCTGGCTCAGGGCATTCGACAACAGCTTCGCCGTGATATCCACGATCGGAATCACCCGCTCGTACGCCATGCGCGTCGGCCCGATCACGCCCAGGGTGCCGACGATGCGGCCATTCACCTCGTAGGGCGCCGTCACCACGCTCATTTCGTCCATCGGCACCAGCTTCGACTCGCCGCCGATGAAGATCTGCACCCCGCCCGCCTTGCTCGACACGTCCAGCAGCTGCATCAGCCCGGTCTTCTGCTCGAACATCTCGAACATCTGGCGCAGCGAGCTCATGTTGGAGGACAGGTCCGAGACCGACAGCAGGTTGCGTTCGCCCGAGATCACCATGTCGTCGCCCTCGGCCATCGCCTCGCTGCCCGCCTCCACCGCCACCTGCATCAGCTTGCCCATGTCGTCGCGCAGCTGGCGCAGCTCGCCGCCCAGGCGCTTGCGCACCTCGTCGAAGGTCAGGCCGGCGTAGGTCTGGTTCAGGTAGTTGGCCGACTGGATCAGCTGCGCCGGCGTGTAGTCGACGTCGGTCAGCAGCAGGCGGTTCTGCACGTCGCCGCGCGGATCGACGATCACCAGCAGGATGCGCTTTTCGGACAAGCGGAGGAATTCGATCTGCTGGAACACGGACTCGCGCCGCGGGCTCTGCACCACGCCGGCGAACTGCGACAGCGAAGACAGCATCTGTGCCGCGTTGGCGATGAGCTTTTGCGGATGCTGGCTCGGCAGGCGCATGCTCTGGGCGCCGACCGCGTGCTCGTCGAGGTGTTGCACGGTGAGCAGCGTATCGACGAACAGGCGGTAGCCGCGCGGCGTCGGAATGCGGCCGGCCGAGGTGTGCGGGCTGGCCACGTAGCCCATTTCCTCGAGGTCGGCCATGATGTTGCGGATCGTGGCCGGCGACAGGTCGAGGCCGGAAATCTTCGACAGCGCGCGTGATCCGACCGGCTGGCCGTCGGCGATGTAGCGTTCGACGAGGGCTTTGAGCAGGGTCTGGGCGCGAGGTTCGAGTTGCATGGGTTGGGGAAAGCGGGAGGTCAACTCATATTATGCACGTTCGGCCGGGCGCGGCGCCAGTCAGGCGTGCTCGCGCCCGAGCCAGTCCAGCAGGCCGTCCAGGCTGCTCACCTCGGCGTCCGGACGAACCTGCTCCGGCGCCTCGTTGAGCTTGCCTACCCGGTTCATCCACACCGCGCGCATGCCGGCGCCCTGGGCGCCCGCGACGTCGAGCAGCAGGTCGTCGCCCACGTACACCGCTTCCTGCGGCGCCACCCCGAGCAGACGGCAGGCTTCCAGGAAGATGCGCGGGTCGGGCTTGGCCAGGCCGAAGCCGGGGGCGGCCACCGAGGCGTCGAAATGGCGCGCCAGGCCGATCGTCTGCAGGTCGGCGTTGCCATTGGTGACGGAGCCGAGCCGCACCCGCCCCTTCAGGCGCAGCAGGCCGGGCAGCACGTCGTCGTAGGGAATCACCGCATTGCGGGCCGCGAAGAACTCGGTCATCGCCAGTTCCACCTTGCCCGCGTCCTCGCCGGCCTGCTCGAAAGCGGCAATCAGGCCGGCGCGGCGCAGGGCGCCGAGGTCGAGCTGGAATTCCGGCCGGCGCGCCAGCAGCTCGAGCCGGGCCTGGCGCAGCGTCTCGATCGTGAATTGCTGCGCCACCCGCGGCGCATGCTCGCGCAGCCAGGCGAACAGGATCTGCTCGGCCTCCAGGATGACCGGGGCGATCGGCCACAGGGTGTCGTCGAGGTCGAACAATACGGCTTTGGGCCAGGCGCGGCGTTGGATCATGATTGGTCGGCGAAAGATGAATGCTCGAGCCAAGGATAGCGAGCACGCCGGTAGAAATCAATCCGGCGCCGCTTTGACGAATCGGCATCCGCCGAGGTAGGCACTACCGGCGGTTACACCGTGATACAAAGGCAAACCGTCCAGCTGCTTGCCAAATGGACTAAAATGTCGGGCGATAGAGTGTGGGCGACGATCGCCCAGCCGCGTGTCCTCTTGTCATTAGCACACGCATGCACGTCCACCAGTGAGATTTTTTGGAGAAATTATGAAGAGTTCGTACCTGCGTGCCGGTGCTGCACTGGCATGCGCGCTGGTGCTGTCCGCCTGCGGCGGCAGCGATGGCGACCTGCTCATCAGCGGGGAGTTCAGCGGCGTGACCAAGCCGGGCCTGGTTCTGCAAAACAATGGCGGCGCGGACCTGGCGATTGCCCCGACCAATGGCGGTTTCGGTGGCTTCCGCTTCCCGGAACTGGCGGAATCCGATTCCAGCTACAACGTCACCGTCAAGACGCCCCCGAGCAACGCATCGGGCTGCGACGTGATCAACGGCGCGGGCAAGGTGGCCTTCCACGTCACCAACATCGTCGTCAACTGCAAGATCCGCCAGCACGCGCTGAAGGGCACGATCACCGGCCTGACCGGCAACAACCTGGTGCTGGTCAACGGCCCGGACCGCGTACCGGTTCCTGCCGGCGCCACCGGCTTCACGATGGCCACCGTCAGCGAAGACGCGCCCTATGGCGTCACCATCCTGACCCAGCCCGACAACCAGACCTGCACGATCGCCCACGCCGCCGGCACCGTGGGCCAGGCCGACATCACCAACGTGGCCGTGACCTGCGGTCCGCGCACTTAATCCTGGAGCAAGCTGAATGAAGTCTTACCTGATCCGTCCGGCCGGCGTGCTGGCAATGGCGCTGGGCCTCGCTTCCTGCGGGGGCGGTGGCGACGATGATAACTATACGGTGGCAGGCTCGGTCGAGGGCCTGGTGTACCCGGGCCTGGTGCTGACCAACAACGGCGCCGACCTGCCCGTCGCGCCGCCGGCCAAGGCCGGCGATCCGGTGTCCTTCGTCTTCCCGAACAAGCTCGAGTACGGCGACGAGTTCAGGATCACCGTCAAGACCCCGCCGGCGCACCAGACCTGCGGCGCGCCGGAAGAAACCGGCTATCTCCGTACTACCTACGGCACGGCCGGCCAGCTGGCGCAGATCAATGCGCGCTTCATCTGCTCGGTCAATGCCTACGCCATCGGCGGCAAGGTGACTGGCCTGACCAAGGACAACAAGGGCCTGGTGCTGGCCAACGGCAGCACCACCGGCTCCACCGCGCTGATCGCAGCCGAGACGAATACCACCGGCGCGGCCTTCGACTACCAGATGCTGCTGTCGGTGCCCTACGGCCAGACCTATGGCGTGTTCGTGGTGACCCAGCCGACCGGCCGCTTCTGCACCGTCGAGAACCCGGCCGGCACGATGGGCGATGCTGCGGTGACGAACATCAACGTCGTCTGCGTCCCGCGCTGAGAGATATGCGATAAACGAATGTCACGTATTTGAAAGGGAAATTGGACTTATATGCTGTGACGCAGCATAATCGCTCCTGTCTCCTCCAACTCTCCTCAGAAAAGAATTGGATTCAAGCCCGCCTCACCGCGGGCTTTTTTTTCGCCCGTGCACGACGGGCAGCCCGCGGCGATCAGGCCGGGCGCTTGGCGCTGACCTTCACGACGGCGACCTGCTGGGCGCCGACCGACACCTGGGCATTGTAGGCGTCGGCCGCGCGGCTGGTGGCGGCTTCCGCGTAGGTGCTGATGCCGGCGAGGACCAGGGTGGCGATGAAGATGGCTTCCATGTTCTTGAGGACGTTCATTTGTGTGCTCCTTCAGGTAGTTTGGCTGGCCGCCCGGGATGTCCTGCGGCTGTCGATGGATGCACTTTATCGAATGGGCCCGGTGGGCTCCAGCGGACTGCGACGAACTGCAGGAAAGGGCGTCTGAAGGGACGAAATGCGCGATGCGCGGTCGTTGTGCGGTGCAATGTAGCAGCTTGCGGGGACAGGCAGGGAGGAACGAGACTGTCTCTGCGCTGCAGGGAGTTGGACGCGCGGGCGGCGTTCAGGGGAAGCGTTGTGCAGGCTATAGGGTGGAGCCACCCACCCTACGATCGATGGCGGCTGGGCTCAGAGCAGGTTGGCGAGTGCCACGTACTGCTCCAGGCCCACCGCTTCCGGACGCACGCCCGGGTCGATGCCGGCTTCCACCAGCTGGGCTTCGGTGAACATCCCCGCCACGCAGTTGCGGATCACCTTGCGGCGCTGGGAAAAGGCCTTGGCCACCACCTTTTCCAGCGTGGCGCCATCCACCTCGAGCTTTTCGCGCTTCGGGATCATGCGCACGATCGCCGACTCCACCTGCGGCGGCGGGTCGAAGGCAGTGGGCGGCACGATGAACAGCAGGTCCATGTCATAGCGCCACTGCAGCATCACCGACAGGCGGCTGTAGGCCTTGGTGCCCGGCTCGGCCACCATGCGCTCGACCACTTCCTTTTGCAGCATGAAGTGCTGGTCCTCGACCAGCGGCGCGAACTCGGCCAGGTGGAACAGCAGCGGGCTCGAGATGTTGTACGGCAGGTTGCCGACCACCCGCAGCTTCTGCCCTTCCGGCACGGGAATCGATCCGAAATCGAACTTCAGCGCGTCGCCCGAATGCACGGTGAGCTTCTCGCGCGGATAGGCTTTTTCCAGGCGCGCCACCAGGTCGCGGTCCAGTTCCACCACGTGCATGTGGTCGAGGCTTTTCAGCAGCAGCGCCGTCATGGCGGCCAGGCCGGGGCCGATCTCGACCATCGTTTCGCCGCGGCGCGGGTCGATGGCGTCGATGATGTTGTCCAGGACGAGTTTATCGGTCAGGAAGTTCTGGCCGAAGCGCTTGCGTGCGACGTGTTTCATGTGTGCTTTCTTGTTGCTTGTTTTTTCAAGTCTTGCGAGCCAGGGCCATGTGCATGGCGGCGCGGATCGCTTCCATCATGCTGCCGCAATCGGCCAGGCCCAGTCCGCGGGCCGCCAGGTCGAGCGCGGTGCCGTGGTCGACCGAGGTGCGCACGATGGGCAGGCCGAGCGTGACATTGATGCCGCGTCCGAAAGTGGCGTACTTCAGAACCGGCAAACCCTGGTCGTGGTACATCGCCAGCACGCAGTCGGCCTCGCCGAGGTATTTGGGCTGGAACAGGGTGTCGGCCGGGTACGGGCCGCGCACGTCGATGCCGCGCGCCCTCGCCTCTTCCAGCGCCGGCGTGATGACCTCGATCTCTTCGCGCCCCAGGTAGCCGTTCTCGCCCGCGTGCGGGTTCAGGCCGGTGACCAGGATGCGCGGCGCGGCGACGCCGAACTTGCCCTTCAGGTCGCGGTCGATGATATCGATGACTTCGGCCAGGTTCTCGCGGGTGAGTGCGGACTGGACGTCCTTGAGCGGTAGATGGGTGGTGGCGAGCGCCACCCGCAGGTAAGGCTGGTCGCCCGCGGGCCGCCCTGCCAGCATCATCACCACCTTGGGCGTGCCGGTCTTCTCGGCCAGGTATTCGGTGTGGCCGGAAAACGCCACCCCGGCCTCGTTGATCGTGCTTTTCTGGAGCGGCGCGGTGACGATGCCGTCGAACCAGCCGGCCTGCGCACCCTCGATTGCGAGGTCCAGGGTGGCCAGTACGGCGCGGCCGTTGTTCGCGTCCAGCGTGCCGGGAATGACGTGGGCGGCGAGCGGCACGTCGATGACGGCCAGCCGGTCCTTGCCGAAGTGCGGCAGGCCGCCGTTGCGCAGCGCCTGGATCGACAGGGCCGACAGGCGGATGTCAGGGTCGATCAGGCTGGCGGTGAGCGCCAGGAAGGCGGCGTCGCCGACCAGCACGCAGTTGGCCGAATCGCGCAGCGCCCAGGCCGCGCGGATCGAGATTTCCGGACCGATGCCGGCCGGCTCGCCGACCGTCACCGCAAGGGTGGGGCGGCTTGCCTGCGGCATGGACATGGCTTACTGCTCCTCGCGGAACTCGACGTAGGCGCGGTCGCGCACCTGGCGCATCCAGTCTTCCAGCGCTTCCTGCATCTTGCGCTCGCGCAGCACCTGGCGCGCCTCGTTGCGCTGCTTCTGGGCGCTCTGGTCTTCGCTCTTGCGCTCGACGACGCGCAGGATGTGGAAGCCGAACGGCGACTCGATGACGTCCGAGATTTCGCCCGGCTTCAGGGTGGAGAGCGCCTGGTCGAATTCCGGACCGGCGTCGCCCGGCTCCAGCCAGCCCAGGTCGCCGCCCTTGGCCGCGCTGCCCGGTTCCATGCTGTTCTGGCGCGCCAGCTCTTCGAAGGTGGCGGCCTTGCTCAGGACCTTTTCCTTCAGTTCGACCAGCTTCTTCTTGACCTCGTCCGCCGTCATGGTCGGCGTCGGCTTCATGAGGATGTGGCTGACGCGGGTGCTCTGCACCACGTTGCTCTCGGCCGCCGCAGCCTCGGCCAGGTTGCGCTTGTCCGCCATCCGCAGGATGTGGAAGCCGACGTTGGTCTTGATGATCGGCGTGACCTGGCCCTTGTTCAGCTTGCGCAGCTGGGTGGCGAAGACTTCCGGCAGGCGGTCCGGGTCGCGCCAGCCGATGTCGCCGCCCTTCAGCGCGTCAGGTGCGTCGGAATAGGTGGCGGCCATCTTGCTGAAGTCGGCGCCGGTGCGCAGCTGGCGCGCCACTTCCTCGGCGCGTGCGCGGCGCGCGGCGATCTGCTCGGGCGATGCATTCTCGGGCACGGCCACCAGGATCTGCGCCAGGTTCATCTCGACGCGCTCGGCGGCCATCGCCTTGGAGGCAGCCAGGTAGGTGTCGATTTCTGCTTCCGAGATCTGGATCTTGGAGTCGACTTCGTGCTCGCGCAACTGCTGCAGCATGATCTCGTTGCGGATGTCTTCCCGGAACTGGCCAAAGGCCAGGCCTTCCTTTTCCATCTGGTTGCGCATCTCCTGCACCGACATCTTCTGGTTCTCGGCGATGCGGCCGATGGTGGCGTCGAGCCTGCGATCGTCGACGCGCACGCCCATTTCCTTGGCCAGCTGGAGCTGCGCGCGCTCGACGATCATCGACTCGACCACCTGGCGCTCCAGGGTCGCCGTGTCCGGCAGCTGCACGTTGCGCGCCTTCAGGTTCTGCATGGTCTGGGCCACGCGGTTGCGGACCTCGTTCTTGGTGATCACTTCGTCATTGATGACGACATGGATCGAATCGATCACCGTGGCGCTGCTCGATGCCGGGGGCAGGAAGCCGCTGCCCGGCTTGGCGGCCGGCGTTGCCGCCGGCGTCGCCGGATCGCCGGACCGCTGGGCCAGCACCTGGCCCGCAGTCAGCGCGCACAGCAGGACTGCGGCGAGCTTGGTAGTGTGCAAACGGGTGGAACGCGTCATCTCAAAAGCACTCATTCAGGTGAATAATCATTCAGTTCAGCCCAGGAGTGTATACCCCGGCCGTTAAGGCGTCCTTAAAAATCAACGACGCCCGACATTCGTGTTCAGCTGCGTATAGCCCGGGACGCTCTTGTTGAACGTTTCGAGCGGGTTGCTGCCCAGGCCCAGGCGCGACAGGCCGTTGAGCTCGAGCTGGAAGAAGATCGGCGTCGAGGTGGTCTGGGCCGCGGTCACGAAACGCTGCGCGCCAAAACGGAACACCCAGCAGTCGGCCTTGTACTCGAGACCGACGAGGCTCTCGAGCAGCTTGCCCCGCCCCGGCGTCGCGTTGCCCACGGTGTAGGAACGCAGCGCATAGCTGACCCGTCCCACGCCGTACCAGCGCGCCGACAGCGGCCACTGCGCCGAGAAATCGACGTTGCGGAAGCTGCCGCGTTGATAACGGTACTCGGCGTTCAGGACCTTCATCCGGGCCGGCTGCCACTGCATGCTCAGGTTCGAGCTGTACAGGTTGCTGCCGGTCGCGTCATATTGTACGCCGCTATCGAAGCTCCAGGTCTCGGAAATGCGGCCCGATGCCGCCACCAGCACGTCGGAACGGCTCTGGTGCACCGGCTCGCCCGGCAGGCGCACGCGCGGCTCGTCGAAGTAGATGCGCTGGCCGAAGGCCATGCGCAGGCGCTCGGCGCCGTCGGCCTGGATATAGCGCGACACCACGGCGGCGGTCAGCTGGTTGGCGTCGGACACGCGGTCCGGGCCGACGTAGCGGTTTTCGCTGAACAGCTGGGCGTAGTTGAAGCCCGCGCGGCCGGTGTCGAAGACCGGGAAGCTGCTCTGGTCCTGGTACGGGGTGCGCACGTAGAACAGGCGCGGCTCCAGCGTCTGGGTGACGGCGCGGCCGAACAGCGTGGCCTCGCGCTCGAACACCATGCCGCTGTCGAGCGAGAAGGTGTGCAGGTTGCGGGTCAGCTTGCGCTGGGTGACCGAAGGATGCGGATCCAGGTCGTACTTGCTGTGGTGCGAAATGAACTTCGGCGTGATGAAGTAGCCGGGACGCACCCAGGGATAGCTGACCTGGGCCACCGCCACGGCGCGGTTGCCGCGCACCAGGTCCGGGTGCCAGAAGCTGACCGCCTCGGCGTCCACGGCCCAGTCGAAGCCGGCCACGTCGTAGCGGCCGGAATGGAAGTTAATCTGCGGCAGGCGGTCGTAGGGGCGCGGCACCGTCAGGCTCGGGTTGGTGGCCGCGGCCGGGTCCTGCAGCACCTGGTAGTTCTGGGCGCGCGCGGAGATGCTCCAGTACTGGCCGCTGTAGTCGGTGCGCAGCTCGCGCAGCAGCTGGCGCTCGGCGCTGACCGCCACCGTGCGCGAGAAGTCGCTCGGGTATTCGTCGTCGGAGGCCGCGTGCAGGTTCCAGCCGTAGGACCAGCCCGGACCCAGGGCCTGGGTGTGGACCGAGTCGACGCGCCAACGGTCTTCGCCGGTCTCGCGGTCCTTGCGCAGGCCCTCGATATGGGTCTCGCCGTTGTAGGCGCCGCGTTCGGTCACGCCCAGGTAGCGCCCGGTGGCGCCGAGCTGCAGGCCGCGGTCGAACATCATGCGCGGGTACACCGTCAGGTCGCGGTTGGGGGCGATGTTGAAGTAATACGGGACCATCACCTCGGCCTTGCCCTTGGAGCCGAAGCCCGCCGTGGGCGCCAGCCAGCCGGAGCGGCGCGCGCCCGACAGCGAGAACGACAGGGCCGGGGTGCCGAGGATCGGCACGTCCTTGAAATAGATGACGGTCTTGCCGGCCAGGCCGACGTCGCGGCCGCTGTCCAGGCGCAGCGTGCTGGACTTGAGGTACCAGTCCGGGTCCGGCCCTTCGCAGGTGCTGTAGGTGCCGTCGCGCACCAGCGCCACGTCTTCGCCCAGGAAGTCGATGCGCGAGGCATTGCCCTGGGCGTTATTCAGCTGCAAACGGTATTCGGGACGCAGCACGTAGCCCTTGCCCGTTTCCATATTCAGCTGCAGCTCGTCGCCCTTGTAGCGGTCGCCGAAGCGCCACATGTTGACGTTGCCGACCGCCGTGACCTGGTCTTCGATGCGCAGGTAGCAGGCGCTGTCGGCCGTCAGGCGGGTCTGGCCGCGTGTCAGTTCGACATTGCGCTCGAGATTGATCTGGCGGTCCGGGCGGCCGCTGATGTCCTCGGCGCGGATCGTGATCGGCAGGTCCTGTTCATCGGAGTGCGACGCGAGCTGTGGTACGGGGGGTACAGTCTGGGCATCGGTTTGGGCAAATACGGGCGCCGATGCGGCGGCGATGGCGCCTGCCAATACATACAGTACACGTGCTTGTCGCGGGGGAAATGGGTGGGCCGAAAACCAGCTCATGGAGAATCTGCAAGCGCCATAAAGGGCGGTATTTTTGGAATGAATCCCTTATTATATGGGAACTTACTCAACCAACCGGATTCACCAGGCCGCTTCATGTCTTCTTTGTATCAAAATTCCTCCACTTCCGACGGCCAGGACGCGCGCCTGCAAGCTTTGACCGAATGGCTGGCCTCCACCGGCCTGGTGGAAGTGGAAACCGGCCGCCCGGCATCCGCGGATGCCAGTTTCCGGCGCTATTTCCGCTACGACGTTGTCCCGACGATGCGCGAGAAGCTGGGGGCGACCCTGGTGGCCATGGATGCGCCGCCGGAGCGCGAAAACGTGCCGGCCTTTATCCACGTGCAGGGCCTGCTGATGGATGCAGGCGTCACGGCGCCGGCGATCGTCGCGCGCAAGGTCGACAGCGGCTTCCTGCTGCTGTCCGACCTCGGCGTGACCACCTACCTGCAGCGCCTGGATTCGGACAATGCCGCCTTCATGTATTCGGACGCGCTCGACGCCCTGCTCAAGTTCCAGCTCGCCAGCCAGCCCGGCAAGCTGCCGGAGTTCGACCGCGCCTTCGTGCTGCGCGAGATGAACCTGTTCCCCGAGTGGTTCATCAACCGCCACCTGGGCGTGACGCTCGACGCGAAGCAGCAGGAACAGCTCGACAAGGTATTTGAGGCGATCACCGCCAACGTGCTGGCGCAGCAGCAGGTCTACATGCACCGCGATTTCCATTCGCGTAACCTGATGTGGCTGGAAACGGGCAACCCGGGCGTGCTCGATTTCCAGGACGCCGTCTACGGCCCCATCACCTACGACCTCGCCTCGCTGCTGCGCGACGCCTACATCCAGTGGGACGAAGAGATCGTGCTGGACTGGGTGGTGCGCTACTGGCAGAGCGCCAAGCAGGTGGGCCTGCCGGTGAACCCGGACATCGACGCCTTCTACCGCGACTTCGAATTCATGGCCCTGCAGCGCCACCTGAAGATCCTCGGTATCTTCTGCCGCCTGAACTACCGCGACAACAAGCCGAACTACCTGGGCGACCTGCCGACGGTGATGGCGTACGTGCGCCGCACCGCCGGCCGCTACACCGAACTCAAGCCGCTGATCCGCCTGCTCGACGCGCTCGAGGACAAGGCGCCCGCGGTCGGCTACACCTTCTGACGACGGGTTCATCTCATGAAAGCCATGATTTTCGCCGCCGGCCGCGGCGAGCGCATGCGTCCGCTCACGGACGCCTGTCCCAAACCCCTGCTGAAGGTGCGCGGGCGGCCGATGATCACCTACCACGTGCTGAATCTGGTGCGCGCCGGGATCCTTGATATCGTCATCAACCACTCGCACCTCGGCCACATGATCGAGGAAGAGCTGGGCGACGGCAGCAAGTACGGCGCGCGCATCGTGTACTCGCACGAGCCGACCCCGCTCGAGACGGCGGGCGGCATCGCCAACGCCCTGCACCTGCTTGGGGACGAACCGTTCCTGGCCGTGTCGGGCGACATCTACGCGCCCTACTTCGATTTTTCGCAGGTGGTCGACGTCCTGAAGGACAAGGACATGCTGGGCATCCCCTACCCGCCGGACAAGCGCGACATCGCCTGGCTGTGGCTGACCCCGAACCCCTGGCACAATCCGGACGGCGACTTCGCGCTCGACATGTACACCCTGCGCAATGACGGCCCGGCCAAGTGGAACTTCGCCGGCATCGGCGTGTACCGTCCCGAGATGTTCGAGGGCATCAAGGCGGGTGAATTCGTGAAGTTCGGCCCCCTGATGCGCAAGTTCATCGAGCAGGGCCGCGTCGGCGGAGAGCTGTACGAAGGCATGTGGGTCAACGTCGGCACCGCGCAGCAGCTGGAAGAACTGAACGCGCCGCTGGGGGCGGCCAAGACCGGCTCATGACGGCCGACGTCGGCAGTGCCCCCTGGGCCGAGCGGCGCGCGCGCCTGGTCGCGCAGATGCAGCCGGGCGCGGTCGCGGTCCTGGCCACTGCCCCGGAAGTGCTGCGCAACGGCGACAGCGACTATCCCTACCGGCACGACAGCTATTTCTATTACCTGACCGGCTTCACCGAGCCGGAAAGCGCGCTGGTGCTGCTTGCTCCGCGCGCCGATACGCCGGCGCGCTCGATCCTGTTCTGCCGCGAGAAGAACCCGGAGCGCGAGATCTGGGACGGCTACCGCCATGGTCCCGAAGCGGCGCGCAATGCCTTCGGCTTCGACGACGCGTATCCGATCGGCGAGCTCGATACGCAGATGGGCAAGCTGCTGGCCGATGCACCGGCGCTGTACTACGCGCTCGGCCACAGCGCCGCGCTCGATGCGCAGGTTGCCAGCTGGCTCAAGGCCGTGCGCGCGCAGGGCCGCAGCGGCATCGCGGCGCCCGGCACGACCCACCACCTGCTCGGCATGCTCGACGAGATGCGCCTGCTGAAGGATGCGGGCGAGCAGGCGCTGATGGGGCGCGCGGCCGCCATTGCCGCCGCGGCCCACGCGCGCGCGATGCGGTTTACCCGTCCCGGCGTGTTCGAGTACGAGATCGAAGCCGAGCTGCTGCACGAGTTCCGCCGCAACGGCGCCCGGTTTCCCGCCTATACCCCGATCGTTGCTTCCGGCGCGAACGCCTGCGTGCTGCACTACAACCAGAACGACCGGCAGTGCCGCGAGGGCGAACTGGTGCTGGTCGATGCCGGCTGCGAGCTGGACGGCTACGCCTCGGACATCACGCGCACCTGGCCGGTGAGCGGGCGTTTCAGCGCGCCGCAACGACGCCTGTATGAGCTCGTGCTACGGGCGCAGGAGGCGGTTCTCTCCGCCATCGCGCCGGGACGGCCCTACAGCGTCATGCACGAAGCGGCAGTGCGGGTGCTGGCCGAGGGCATGCTGGATCTCGGCCTGCTCGACCGCGCCAGGTACGGCTCGGCCGAGGACGTAGTCGCCGACAAGGCGCACCAGCAGTTCTACATGCACGGCACCGGACACTGGCTCGGCATGGACGTGCACGACGTCGGGCCCTACCGCGACCTGGCGCTGGCGGAGAGGCCCTCGCGCGCCCTGCTGCCGGGCATGGCGCTCACGGTGGAGCCGGGCATCTACGTGCGCCCGGCCGAGGGCGTGCCCGAAGAGTATTGGCACATCGGCATCCGGATCGAGGACGACGTGATCGTCACGGAGGAAGGCTGCCGCGTGCTGTCCGGGGATGCGCCGAAAGGCGTGGCCGAGATAGAGCTGTTGATGCGCGAAGCATGGATGAAGGAAAGCTGATGGCGGACGAAGGACTGGATGTCGATGTGGCGATCTGCGGCGCCGGCCCGGTGGGCCTGGCGCTGGCCGCCTTCCTGGTACGGCGCGGCGTGGCTGGCGAGCGCATCGCGCTCATCGACGGCAAGTCCCTGGGGCAGGCCATCACCGACCCGCGTTCGATCGCGCTGTCCTGGGGCAGCGTGCAGCTGCTCGAAGAAGTGCGCGCCTGGCCGCTGCCGGCCACGCCGATCCACGAGATCCACGTCTCGCGCCGCGGCCAGCTGGGCCGCAGCCTGATGGACCGCGCCGAGCACAAGCTGCCGGCGCTGGGCTATGTGGCGCGCTATGGCGACGTGGTGGATGCGCTGGCGCGCGCCTGCGACCGTGCCGGCGTTCGGACGCTGCGCCCTGCACGTGTCGACACCTTCAGTGAAGAACACGATGGCGTGACGCTGCGGCTGGACGATGGCCGCAGCGTGCTCGCGCAGGTGGCGGTGCAGGCGGAGGGTGGCGTATTCGGCCAGCAGGACAGCCGGGCGCAGCAACGCGAATACGGGCAGACGGCCCTGATCGCGCGCGTCAGCGTGAGCGAGCCGATCGCACACCGCGCCTTCGAGCGCTTTACGGACGAAGGCCCGCTGGCGCTGCTGCCGCAGGATGGCGGCGATGGCCACCAGTACGCGCTGGTATGGTGCATGCGCCCGGAGCGCGCGACCGACGTCCAGCTGCTCGACGACGCCGGCTTCCTGTCCCAACTGGGCGAGGCCTTCGGCGCCCGCCTCGGAACATTCACCGCGGCCTCGCCCCGTGTCGCCTTCCCGCTCGGCCTGAACGCCGAAGCCCGCGCCACCGCACGGACGGTCGCGATCGGCAATGCCGCCCAGACCCTGCATCCGGTCGCCGGCCAAGGCCTGAACCTGGGCCTGCGCGACGCCGCCGTGCTGGCGCGCCAGCTGGCGCGCGGCGCCACGCCCGCCGCAGTCGACGGCTTCATGAAGGAGCGCGCCCAGGACCGCCGTCTCACGATCTCCCTGACCGACACCATGGCCCGCGCCTTCACCATCGGCGGCCCGCTGCAACCCCTGCTCGGCCTGTCGCTGGCCGCGCTGGACGTCATCAAACCCGCCCGCGTGCTGCTGGCCGAGCTGATGATGTTCGGCCGCCGCTAACCCCAATTGGGGTAACCCCAATTGGGGTAACCCCAGTTGGGGTCAGAGTCGAATTATTCGCCAAGATCCCAGGTCTACTTGGCCCTGCACTATTGATAGTAATTGCGATCAACTGATCCGGAGAAGGTGCCGAATAATTCGACTCTGACCCTCATTTTATTGGCCTGCCACCGTGGGAAACCTAATGAGGGTCAGAGTCAAATTAATAGCCAAGATCTCTCGAACAGCTGACCTCATGCCATGTTTCGTAGTTGTAGGACAGATCGTTGAATCAATTGGAGATTAATTTGACTCTGACCCTAATTATAGGGAAGGCGTTCGACGGTGTTGCGCCGCGGCGTGGCATCTTCATGGAACAGGTCGGCCAGGTATTCCGCTAGCCCGTCCTCGGTGATATCGGGAGGTATGACGAAATCGGCCAGCCGGCGAGTTCCGTCATTCCCAGCATAGAATGCCTGCCAGGCTCCAGGCTTGCCGCTGATGGCAATCAGTTTGCCAAAGACATTGAAGCGGAGCGTATTCATCGATGAGGAATTAGGGTCAGAGTCGAATTATTCGCCAAAAGTCTCTGGTCAGTTGAGGAGGCGCCATGTTTGATGAAGGCGCGACTGATCGCAGGATCACTTGGAAAATAATTCAACTCTGACCCTAATTGGTTTACTCGACGGCCTTGACCATGGATTCGATCACCTTCTTGGCGTCGCCGAATACCATCATCGTGTTCGGCTGGTAGAACAGGTCGTTGTCCAGGCCCGCATAGCCGGACGCCATCGAGCGTTTATTCACGATGATGCTCTTGGCCTTGTAGGCTTCGAGGATCGGCATGCCGGCGATCGGTGACTTCGGGTCCTTGGCCGCCGGGTTCACCACGTCGTTCGCGCCCAGTACCAGCACCACGTCGGTCTGGCCGAACTCGCCGTTGATGTCTTCCATCTCGACCACCTGGTCGTAAGGCACTTCGGCCTCGGCCAGCAGCACGTTCATGTGGCCCGGCATGCGGCCCGCCACCGGGTGGATCGCGTAGCGCACCTGCACGCCGTGCTCGATCAGCTTGTCGACCAGTTCCTTCACCGAGTGCTGGGCGCGCGCCACCGCCAGGCCATAGCCAGGGACGATGATAACCGATTCCGCATTCTGCAGGATGAAGGCGGCATCGTCGGCCGAGCCGGATTTCACCGGCCGCTGTTCCTTGGTGCCGCCGTCGTCCACAACGGCCTCGCCGCCAAAGCCGCCCAGGATCACGTTGAAGAAGGAGCGGTTCATCGCCTTGCACATGATGTACGAGAGGATCGCGCCGCTCGATCCCACCAGCGAACCGGCGATGATCAGCATCGAGTTGTTCAGCGAGAAGCCGATGCCCGCCGCCGCCCAGCCCGAATAGGAGTTCAGCATCGACACCACCACCGGCATGTCGGCGCCGCCGATCGGGATGATGATCAGGACGCCCAGCACGAAGGACAGCGCGGCCATGAGGATGAACGGGGTCCAGGCCGGCGCCACGTTGTCGTCGAAGCAGAACACCAGCCCCAGCGCGATGACTGCGATCGCCAGCACCAGGTTCAGGATGTGCTGTCCGGCGAAGCGCACCGGCGCGCCCTGGAACAGGCGGAACTTGTACTTGCCCGACAGCTTGCCGAAGGCGATCACCGAGCCCGAGAAGGTCACGGCGCCCACGAAGGTGCCGATGAACAGTTCCAGGCGGTTGCCGAAGGGGAGCGGGGTGTCGCGGGTGGCGATGTTGAAGGCCCAGGGCTCGGACACGGCGGCGATCGCGATGCACACCGCGGCCAGGCCGATCAGCGAGTGCATCGCCGCCACCAGTTCCGGCATCTTGGTCATCTCGACCTTCTTCGCGGCCACCGCGCCGATGGCGCCGCCGACGACCACACCCAGCAGCACCAGCGAGAAGCCCATACCGCCGCCCCCTTCGCCGGACACCTGCAACTGGTCCTGCAGCTTGAGCATCAGGGCGATGGTGGTCACCACGGCGATCGCCATGCCGGCCATACCGAAGGTATTGCCGAGGCGCGCCGTGGAGGGCGAGGACAGGCCCTTCAAGGCCTGGATGAAGCACACCGACGCCACCAGGTAGAGCAGCGTCACGACGTCCATGCTGATGAAATTCATGCCCGTTCCTCCGCTGCAGCAGGTTTGGCGACCTTCTCCTTCTTCCTGAACATCTCGAGCATGCGCCGGGTGACCATGAAGCCGCCGAACACGTTGACGGCGGCCAGCGCCACCGCCAGCGTGCCGGCGACCTGCCCGGTCAGCCCTTCGGTGAGACCGGCAGCCAGCATCGCGCCAACGATGATGATGGCCGAGATCGCGTTGGTCACCGCCATCAGCGGCGTGTGCAGCGCAGGGGTGACGTTCCAGACCACGTGGTAGCCGACGTAGATGGCCAGCACGAAGATGATCAGGTTGATGATGGTGTGGCTGATGTCCATGCTTCGCTCCTCGTATCCTGTTCTTAAGGTCGCAACACTGCGCCGTCCGCACACACCAGCGTGGCGCGCACGATCTCGTCCTCGCGGTCGATCACGAACTTGTCGTCCTTGTCGATGACCAGCTTGAGGAAGTCCAGCACGTTCCGGGCATACAGGGCGGAAGCATCGGCCGCCACCAGGGAAGCCAGGTTCGGCTCACCGATGATGTGCACGCCATGCCTGGTCACGGTGCGGCCCAGCTCCGTCAGCGGGCAGTTGCCGCCCTGCTCGATCGCCATGTCGACGATCACCGAGCCGGGCTTCATGGCCTGCACGGTGTCCTCGGAAATCAGGATGGGCGCCTTGCGGCCCGGGATCAGGGCGGTGGTGATGATGATGTCGGCTTGTCTTGCGCGCTCGTGCACCAGCGCCGCCTGGCGCTGCATCCAGCCCGGCGGCATCGGCCGGGCGTAGCCGCCCACGCCCTTGGCGATCTCGCGTTCCTCGTCGGTCTCGTAGGGCACGTCGATGAACTTGGCGCCGAGCGACTCCACCTGCTCCTTCACCGGCGGGCGCACGTCGGACGCTTCGATCACGGCGCCGAGGCGCTTGGCGGTGGCGATCGCCTGCAGGCCGGCCACGCCCACGCCCATGATCAGGACCCGCGCCGCCTTCACGGTGCCGGCCGCCGTCATCAGCATCGGCATGAAGCGCCCGTAGGTGTTCGCGGCCAGCAGCACCGCCTTGTAGCCGGCGATGTTGGCTTGACTGGACAGCACGTCCATCGACTGGGCGCGCGTGATGCGCGGCGCGGCCTCGAGTGCGAATGCAGTCAGGCCGGCGCCGGCGAGCAGCGCCAGGTTCTCGTTGTCGAAGGGGTTGAGCATGCCGACCAGTACGCTGCCGTGGCGCATCCGGGCGCGCTCGGCGGCGTCCGGACTGCGCACCTTGAGCACCATGTCGGCGCCGAAGGCGGTCGCCGCATCGACGATGGCGGCGCCGGCGGCCTCATAGGCGGCGTCGGGAATCGACGCCCGCACCCCGGCGCCGGTTTCCACCAGCACCTGGTGCTTCGCAGCCAGCTTCTTGACGGTTTCGGGAGTTGCAGCAACGCGGGTCTCGCCCGGCCTGGTCTCGGCCGGAATGCCAATTCTCATGAATCCCTCCGTAATGGACACATCTGTCCACAATCTAACATGTAATTACATCAATTGCTCAACAACAAATACTAAAAAACCAATAGTCGATTGTCTCCAAGACCCGAAAAAGGAACCACTGTCATGGACCGGATGTTTGCAATGGATCAAGGCCATTTAACGACAGGCAAGCGCACCGTAGAGTGGCAGATGAGCAAAGATGCCGCCTGTCAAGGTAGAATACCGGCTCATTTTCAAGGACGCGCATGACCGATATCTTCAAACCATCCGTGACCGTCGCCGCGATCATTGAACGCGATGGGCGCTTCCTGCTGATCGAGGAAGAGACGAGCGAAGGCGTGAAGCTGAACCAGCCGGCCGGCCACCTCGACCCGCACGAGTCGCTCGAGCAGGCGGTGGTGCGCGAGGCACTGGAGGAAACTGCGCACGAATTCATCCCGACCGCACTGGTGGGCATGTACATGTCGCGCTACCATTCGAAGTCGCGCGGCGCCGACGTGACCTACCTGCGCTTCACCTTCTGCGGCCACGCCGGCCGCGAGCTCGACCAGCCGCTCGACGAAGGCATCCTGCGCACCATGTGGATGACGCGCGACGAAATCGCCGCCACCGCCGAACGCCACCGCAGCCCGATCGTGCTGCAATGCGTGGACGACTACCTGGCCGGCCATCGCACCCCGCTGCACCTGCTGTACACCCACCCCTCAGTGTTCGAGGGCGGGATCTGAACGAAACGGAAACACAATGAGCAAGAAAAAAGTCGTGATCGGGATGTCGGGCGGTGTCGACTCCTCGGTCGCGGCGTGGATGCTGAAGGAACAGGGCTACGAGGTCATCGGCCTGTTCATGAAGAACTGGGAAGACGACGACGATTCGGAATATTGCTCCACGCGCCAGGACTGGATCGATGCGGCCAGCGTGGCCGACGTGGTCGGCGTCGACATCGAGGCGGTGAATTTCGCCGCCGAGTACAAGGACCGCGTGTTCGCGGAATTCCTGCGCGAATACCAGGCCGGCCGCACGCCGAATCCGGACGTGCTGTGCAATGCCGAGATCAAGTTCAAGGCCTTCCTCGACCATGCGATGAAGCTGGGCGCCGACCTGATCGCGACCGGCCACTACGCGCGCGTGCGCGAGAACGACGGCCGGTTCGAACTTCTCAAGGCATTCGATCACACCAAGGACCAGAGCTACTTCCTGCACCGCCTGAACCAGGCCCAGCTCTCGAAGTCGCTGTTCCCGCTGGGCGAGATCCCCAAGACGGAAGTGCGCAAGATCGCCGAACGCCTCGGCCTGCCCAACGCGCAGAAGAAGGACTCGACCGGCATCTGCTTCATCGGCGAGCGTCCGTTCCGCGAGTTCCTGAACCGCTACCTGTCGCACAAGCCAGGGCCGATGAAACTCGACACCGGCGAGACCGTGGGCGAGCACATCGGCCTCTCCTTCTATACGCTGGGCCAGCGCAAGGGCATCGGCATCGGCGGACTGAAGTCGCGCAAGAACGCGGACGGCACCAGCGAGCCGTGGTTCGTGGCGCGCAAGGACGTGGACAGCAATACGCTGTACATCGTGCAGGGGCACGACCACCCGTGGCTGCTGTCGCCGCGCCTCGAAGCCGGCCAGGCCAGCTGGACCGCGGGCGAGGCGCCGGCGCCGCAGGGCGAAGGCCGCCTGCTGTCGGCCAAGACCCGCTACCGCCAGGCTGACGTGGCCTGCACGGTGCGCGCCGAGGGCATCGAACGCTTCGCACTCGATTTCGAGGAGCCGCAATGGGCGGTCACGCCCGGACAGTCGGCCGTGCTGTACGACGGCGACGTGTGCCTGGGTGGTGGGATCATCGATTCGAACAGCGCCTGATGTTCGTAGGGTGGTCGGCGAAGTGAACTGACCCCAAATTGTTGGACGTTAAGTCGTTAAGCGCCCATGGCCTGGGTCCTGTACTGTACAGGGCTTTGGCCTTTTAGTTTAAGTTTGATGCG
>NZ_JCASIF010000023.1:0-56396 GCF_059686055.1 Telluria sp. ZB4P34
ACTTGCTCACACTGGACTCCAAACGATTCGGAGTCGACAGCATGAGCTATCTAGCAAAAGCGGACATTTCAACTTTGCTAGATCCGGACATTACAACTTTGCTCTAACAGGGTGGGCAGGTTCCCTGCCCACGCGGTGATACGTGGCGGCTCCGCTCTCGTGCCTGGCTTTCTTGCAGCTAACTATCACCGCGTGGGCGGAAGACCCGCCCACCCTACACTTTCTCTACATCAACATGCCCTAACGGCATGCATTGTGGGTCTTCTGCCCTTTTGGTGTATCCTATATCCATCGCAACAACGGCTTCACGCCAACTATGCCCGAGTATCCCAGTGACGTCCGATCGGACGCCAAACCCCACCGGTCGCTGTTCGAACGGCTGACCGCACTGATTTCCCCCGAGCCTGAAAACCGCGCAGAACTCCTCGAAGTCCTGCACGAAGCCCACGAGCGCAAGCTGATCGATGCCGACGCACTCTCGATGATCGAGGGCGTGTTCCAGGTGTCCGACCTGTCCGTGCGCGACATCATGGTGCCGCGTTCGCAAATGGACGTGATCGACATTACCGATCCGATCGAGCAATGGCTGCCGATCGTGCTCGAAACCCAGCACTCGCGCTTCCCCGCCATCGAGGGCGAGCGCGACAAGGTGGTCGGCATCCTGCTGGCCAAGGACCTGCTGCGCTACTATGCCGAGGAATCCTTCGACGTGCGCAAGATGCTGCGCCCGGCGATCTTCATCCCCGAATCGAAGCGCCTGAACGTGCTGCTGCGCGACTTCCGCGCCAACCACAACCACATGGCCATCGTCGTCGACGAATACAGCGGCGTCGCCGGCCTGATCACCATCGAAGACGTGCTCGAGCAGATCGTCGGCGACATCGACGACGAATACGACGTCGACGAGGACGAAGACAACGTCCTGTCGATCAAGGAAGGCCAGCTCGGCCCGCGCTGGCGCGTCAAGGCCCTGACCGAGATCGAGCAGTTCAACGAAGAGGTCGGCGCCGACCTGCCCGAGGACGACGTCGACACCATCGGCGGCCTGGTCGCCAGCCACCTCGGACGCATGCCGCACAAGGGCGAGGTGGTCGACGTCGGGAACCTGCGCTTCGAAGTGCTGCGTGCCGACGCCCGCCAGATCCACGTGCTGCTGGTCGAGAAGCTGCCGCTGGACGAGGACGACCGCGACTGATGCTGCGCCGCCGTACCCAGTCCGCCTCCCATCCGTCAAGCCCCGGCGCCCGGCCTTCACCGAAGGCACTGGTGCTGATGGCGCTCGCGGGCGCCACTTCCCTGCTGTCCTTCCAGCCGTTCGGCTGGTGGCCGGTGCAGTTCCTCGCCCTCGCCTATTTCTTCTACCAGGTCGGCATGGGGACCTCGCCGCGGCGCGGCATCTGGCTCGGCTGGGCCTTCGGCTTCGGCTGGTCGGTCGCAGGGATGCACTGGCTGTACATCGCCGTCACCCGCTTCGGCGGCCTGCCCGCCGTCCTGGGCGCCGTCGCGATCGCCCTGCTCGGCCTGTACATGGGCCTGTTCGGCGCCTTTGCGGGCGGCGCCGCCAGCTGGCTGCGCCGCAAGTGGTCGCTGCCGGTAAGCGCCTTCGTGCTGCTGGTGCTGCCCGCAGCGTGGGGCGTATCGGAATGGATGCGCGGCTGGATCTTCACCGGCTTCCCCTGGGCGGCCTCGGGCTATGCGCACAACGTGTCGCCGCTGGCGGGCTATGCGCCGATCATCGGCGTGTACGGGCTCGGCGTGCTGGCCGCCCTGTGCGCAGGCTGCCTGGTCATGCTGACCCAGCGCGCGCGCTGGCCGGCCATCGGCCTGTTTGCGGCCGTGATGGCGGCCGGTTTCGGCCTGCAACACGTGGCCTGGACCCAGGAAGTGGGGCAGCCATTGAGCGTGCGGCTGCTGCAGGGCGACGTGAACCAGGACCAGAAGTTCGACATGGCCTACCTGGTCGAGATCATCGGACGCTACCAGGGCCTGATCACGGCGGCGCCGGCCGACCTGATCGCCACGCCGGAGACGGCCATCCCGGTCACGCCGCAGCAGCTGCCGCCCGACTACCTGGGCGGCCTGCAGAGCTTCGCCGCGCAGACCGGCAGCCACCTCATGATCGGCATCCCGACCGTGGGCCGCTCGGGACGCTATGCCAACAGCGTGATCGCCATCGATCCGCGCGGCTCCGCCGGCACGCAATCCTACCTCTACAACAAGTTCCACCTGGTGCCCTTCGGCGAGTTCATCCCGCCGGGCTTCCGCTGGTTCACCGACCTGATGCGCATCCCGCTGGGCGACCAGACCCGCGGCGAGCCGCTGCAGGCGCCTTTCCCGGTCAAGGACCAGCTGGTGCTGCCGAATATCTGCTACGAAGACGCGTTCGGCGAAGAAATCGCGGCCCAGCTGCGCAATGCGGCCAGGCCGGCGACCCTGCTGCTGAACGTCTCGAACCTGGCCTGGTACGGCGAATCGGTGGCGATCCCGCAGCACCTGCAGATCTCGCAGATGCGCGCCGTCGAGACCGGGCGCCCGATGCTGCGCGCGACCAACAACGGCGCCACGGCCGTCATCGACGGCCGCGGCAAGGTGCTGCAGCTGCTGCCCTATTACCAGCGCGGCGTGCTGACGGCCACGGTGCGCGGCACCGAAGGCCTGACCCCGTACGTCAGGGCCGGCAACCTGGCTTTCCTGGCGCTTGGCGCGCTCATGCTGGTCGGCGCATGGTTCGCCGGCCGCCGTAGGCGTGGTCCAGTCCAGTGGACTGGACCACGCTCCGCCGACCGCGCGTCCAACTAACGGACGCGCAGTGGCGACGCAAGCGACAGTCGAACGCGCGGTCGGACAAGCCGACCACCCTACAAATGCAGGCAGTCGCTATGCAAAATAATCCGCCAATTCCTTACTGCTGAGTCGAATCGCCCCCAGAGGGCCGTGAAAATTCAGTAGAATTAGTCATTTGGCAAATTTACCGCGTGCCGGGTCCCTACCGCGCCGCCCCGACAAGATGCTCACATTCCAACAAATCATCCTCACCCTCCAGACCTACTGGGACAAGCAGGGCTGCGCACTGCTGCAGCCCTACGACATGGAAGTCGGCGCAGGCACCTTCCACACCGGCACCTTCCTGCGCGCGATCGGCCCGGAGCCGTGGCGCGCCGCCTATGTGCAGCCTTCGCGCCGTCCGAAGGACGGCCGCTACGGCGAGAACCCGAACCGCCTGCAGCACTACTACCAGTACCAGGTGGTGCTCAAGCCGGCGCCGGAAAACATCCTCGACCTCTACCTCGGCTCGCTAGAGGCGCTGGGCCTGGACCTGAAGAAGAACGACGTGCGTTTCGTGGAAGACGACTGGGAAAGCCCGACCCTGGGCGCCTGGGGCCTGGGCTGGGAAGTCTGGCTGAACGGCATGGAAGTCACCCAGTTCACCTACTTCCAGCAGGTCGGCGGCCTCGATTGCAAGCCGGTGCTGGGCGAGATCACGTATGGCGTCGAACGCCTGGCCATGTACCTGCAGGGCGTCGAGAACGTGTATGACCTGGTGTGGACCGAGTGGGAAGAGAACGGCGCGGCCGGCGCTCCGGTTAAAAAGACGCTGAAGTACGGCGACGTCTTCCACCAGAACGAAGTCGAGCAGTCGACCTACAACTTCGAGCATGCGAATACCGAGCTGCTGTTCCAGGCGTTCTCGAATCACGAAGCGGAGGCCAAGCGCCTGGTCGAACTGCAGCTGACGCTGCCGGCCTACGAGCAGATCATGAAGGCCTCGCACAGCTTCAACATGCTGGACGCGCGCGGCGCCATCTCCGTGACCGAACGCGCCGCCTACATCGGCCGCGTGCGCACGCTGTCGCGCCTCGTGGCGCAGGCCTATTACGATTCGCGCGAGAAGCTCGGTTTCCCAATGCTCGGGTCCGCCCAGGACCGGCCTGACGTCAAGAACGCAGCCTGATCAGAACAGAATAGAACAGATGATGAACCAGACTCTCCTCGTCGAAATCCAGACCGAAGAACTGCCGCCGAAAGCGCTCGTGAAACTCGGCGCCGCGTTCGCCAACGGCATCGCCAATGGCCTGAAGGCGCGCGACTTCCTTGAAGGCGACAGCGTCGTCACCTCGCACGCCACCCCGCGCCGCCTCGCCGTCACGATCACCAACGTCCGTGGCACGTCGCCCGACAAGTCCATCCGTGAAAAGGTGCTGCCGGTCTCGGTCGCCCTGGACAAGGACGGCAATCCGAGCGCGCCGCTGGCCAAGAAGCTGGCCGCACTGGGCTTCCCCGACCTGCAGGTAGCAGACCTCGAACGCGCCCAGGACGGCAAGGCCGAATCCTTCTTCTACACCTATACCGCCAGCGGCAGCCCGCTCGCCACCGCGCTGCAGGACGTCCTGCAGGACACGGTAGCCAAGCTGCCGATCCCGAAGGTGATGAGCTACCAGCGCCCCGACGGCGCCACCGTGCAGTTCGTGCGCCCGGTGCACCTGCTGCTGGCCCTGCACGGAGAAGCGGTGCTGCCGCTCTCGCTGCTGGGCCTCGAGGCCGGCCGCCACACCATGGGCCACCGCTTTTTGTCGCACGGCGATCGAATCGCCATTCCGCACGCCGACCAGTATGCAAGCGTGCTGGAAGGCGAAGGCAAGGTCTTGTCGAGCGCGGAAGCGCGCAAGGAAAGCATCCGCAAGCAGCTGCTCGAGAAAGCGGGCAGCGACCAGGTCCTGATGCCGGAGTCGCTGCTCGACGAAGTGGCCGCGCTGGTCGAATGGCCGGTGGTCTACGAATGCCGCTTCGAAGATGAATTCCTGGCCGTGCCGCAGGAATGCCTGATCCTGACGATGCAGACCAATCAAAAATACTTCGCGCTGACGGACAGCAGCGGCAAGCTGCGCTCGCGCTTCCTGATCGTCTCGAACCTGGAGACAAGCGACCCATCCGCCATCGTCGGCGGCAACGAGCGCGTGGTGCGCCCGCGCCTGTCGGACGCCAAGTTCTTCTTCGAGCAGGACAAGAAGAAGACGCTGGAATCGCGCCTGCCGCAGCTGGCCAATGTGGTCTACCACAACAAACTGGGCACCCAGGCGGAGCGTACCGGGCGTGTGACGAAGCTGGCCACCAGCATCGCCAATCGCCTCGGCTTCGACACGGCGCTGGCCGAACGCGGCGCACGCCTGGCCAAGGCCGACCTGCTGACCGACATGGTGGGCGAGTTCCCCGAGCTGCAGGGCATCATGGGCACCTATTACGCGCGCCACGACGGCGAGCACGAGGAAGTGGCGAAGGCCGCCTCCGAGCACTACCAGCCGCGCTTTGCCGGCGACGCCCTGCCGGCGACCAATACGGGCCTGGCGGTCGCGCTGGCCGACAAGCTGGAAACCCTGGTCGGCATCTGGGCCATCGGCCTGCAGCCGACCGGCGAGAAGGACCCGTTCGCGCTGCGCCGCCATGCCCTGGGCGTGATGCGCATGCTGGTCGAGAAGCGCCTGCCGTTGTCGCTGTCGGAATTGCTGGGCGATGCAGCCGGCGTGTTCCAGGGCCAGGCTGCATTCAAGGATCCGTCGGCGGACGTGAAGGAATTCATGCTCGACCGCCTGCGCGGCATGCTGCGCGAGCGCGGCTTCTCGCCGAACGAAGTCGAGGCCGTGCTGGCCCAGAACCCGGACCGCGTCGACGATGTCGTCCAGCGCCTGGAAGCGGTGCAGGCCTTTGCCGCCCTGCCGGAATCCGCATCGCTGGCGGCCGCCAACAAGCGCATCACCAACATCCTGAAGAAGAACGAGGAGGCGATGCCGCAGGACGCCTCCGTGAAGCAGGCGCTGCTGGTCGAGCCGGCGGAAAGCGCGCTGGCTGCGAAAATGGCCTCGCTGGAAGGCGAGGTCACCAGCGCCTTCCAGAAGAGCGACTTCACCGGCGCCCTGAAAACCCTGGCGCTGATGAAGGATGAAGTCGACGCCTTCTTCACTGACGTGATGGTGATGGCGGAAGACGTCAATCTGCGCAACAACCGCCTGGCGCTGCTGTCGCAGCTGCACGGGATGATGAACCGCGTGGCCGACATCTCGAAGCTCGCAGCGTAAGCTTACAAGGCAAGAGCATGAAACTCATCATCCTCGACCGGGATGGGGTCATCAACCATGATTCGCCGGACTTCATCAAGTCGCCGGCGGAGTGGATTCCCATTCCCGGCTCGCTGGAAGCGATCGCCCGCCTGAACCAGGCGGGCTACCGGGTCGTGATCGCATCGAACCAGTCGGGCATCGCGCGCGAACTGTTCGACATCACGACCCTGAACGCGATCCACCAGAAACTGCACGCCAGCGCCCAGCTGGTCGGCGCCGACATCGACGCCATCTTCTTCTGCCCGCATGCGGCGGCCGACAACTGCGACTGCCGCAAGCCCAAGGCCGGCATGTTCGAAGAGATCAGCAAGCGCTTCAAGCTGAGCCTGAAGGGCGTGCCCACCGTCGGCGACTCGCTGCGCGACCTGCAGGCCGGCTTCATCATGGGCTGCGTGCCCTACCTGGTCCTGACCGGCAAGGGCGAGAAGACCCAGCAGACCGGCGGCCTGCCGCCCGGCACCCAGGTGTTCCCCGACCTCGCGTCGATGGTGAACGCCTTCCTCAAGACCGCGGCACAGCGGCCCGAGTAAACAAGTACCGCTACACCATCCAGAACCAGTCCATTGTCCGGAGCTCCTTTGCATACCCTCAGCCTGTTCCTGCGTTCCCTGCTCTTCAAGATCGTGATGATCGTGGCCACCGTGGTGTGGGCCTGCGTATGCTTCCTGGCCGCGCCCCTGCCCTACAACAAGCGCTTCTGGGTGACCTCGCGCTGGAACGTCTTCATCATCTGGTGCGCAAAAGTCATCTGCGGCATCCGCTACGAATTCAAGGGTTACGAGAACCTGCCCGACGCGCCGGCGATCGTCCTGTCCAAGCACCAGTCGGCATGGGAGACCATCTTCCTGCTGCCGAACCTCACCCGGCCGCTGGTCTACGTCTTCAAGAAGGAAATCCTCTACATCCCCTTCTTCGGCTGGGGCATGGCGCTGCTGCGCATGATCCCGATCGACCGCAAGCAGGGCAAGAACGCCTTCGCCCACGTGGTCCGGCACGGCAGGCGCCGCCTCGCCGACGGCCAGTGGATTATCATGTTCCCCGAAGGGACCCGCATCCCGGTGGGCGAAAAGGGCAAGTACAAGAGCGGCGGCACGCGCCTGGCTGTCGAAACCCAAACGGTGGTCGTGCCGATCGCGCATAATTCAGGTGAGTGCTGGCCGAAGAATTCCTTCATCAAGCGCCCCGGCCTGGTGACGGTCTCGATCGGCAAGCCGATTTCGCCAGAAAACCACACACCCGACAGCATGATGCAAGAGGTCGAAAATTGGATAGAATCCGAAATGCGCGTTATTTCGCCCCACGTCTACAGAGGTGGCTGAGCGACGTCAGCGCCCAGATCAGGAATTCGAAACCGCAGCACGACATGACTTCTTCCAGGATCGACGGGCACCAGCTGGAACTGTTTGCACAGGATTTCTTCGCGGCGCTCAAGCCCTCGGATAAACCGGCCGCACCCTCGCAACCCCTGTTCAAGGCGCCGCCCCCGGCGCCGCGCCACCTCATCCCGAGCCCGCCCGTCGCGACGGGCGAGCCGCCGCTCAAGCGCATCGTGCTCGGCGCCCATACGGTCGATTACGCCCTGCGCCGCTCGGCGCGCCGCTCGATCGGCTTCATGATCGACGACGACGGCCTGCGCGTGACCGCGCCGCGGCGCTGCACCCAGCTCGACATCGACAACGCGATCCGCGCCAAGCAGCGCTGGATCCTCACCAAGCTGCTCGAGCGCGGCGAGCGCCGCGTCCAGCGCCTCGAACGCCAGCCCGTCGAATGGAAGGACGGCGCGCGCCTGCCCTACCTGGGCGGCGAGATCACGCTGCGGCTCGAGGAAGCCGCGCGCAGCCACTGCCAGTTCGACGCCGCCGCGCGCGAACTGTGGATCGGCGTGGTCCCGGGCCTGTCGGAATGGCAGCTCAAGGAGCGCGTCAGGCTGTGGTTCCAGGGCGAGGCCAAGCGGCTGTTCAAGGAGCGCCTTGACTTCTTCGCGCCGCAGCTGAACGTCTGCTACCAGGCCTTCGCGCTGTCGTCCGCCGGTACGCGCTGGGGCTCGTGCACGATCGAAGGAAACATCCGGCTGAACTGGCGCCTGATCCACTATCCCGCTGCGCTGGTGGACTACGTCGTAGTGCACGAACTGGCGCACCTGCGCGAGATGAATCACAGCCCGCGTTTCTGGGCGACGGTGGGCGAGGTGTATCCGGATTACGACGGGGCGCGGCTGGCGCTCAAGAAGCGCTCGCTGGAGATGCCGGTGTTGTTCGCGGATTGAGCGGAAATCGTCGAACTGCCATCATCGTAGGGTGGTCGGCTCTGCCGACCGCGCGTTCGAATCACGGTTGAAATGACGCGACGCGATTACTCTTCGGCCAGTTGAACGCGCGGTCGGCGAAGCCGACCACCCTACTGGAACAGACCACAGTTACAACAGCGCATCGCGGCGTGCCGTGGCCAACTCTTTCATCGCCGCGGTCTGCGCATCGGACAAAGCCCGGTACGGAATCGGCAAGGTCCCGCGCTTGAGTACCATCATGAACCCGCACGTATAGGTCCGCACGCCGATCACGTCTTCCCACCCGATCAGGGTCACGCCCCCGCTGGTGCGCACGATGCCGTGCTGGTCGATGGTGAACTCATAGGTGCGCCGGCCGCGGCCGAGCAGGATGAAATGGAGCGCGGCGCCCAGCGTGCTCTTCAGACGCAGGTAGAGGCTGGCCGGCCAGCGGATGCGCCGGCGGCGAATCAGGAAGCCGCCGTGCTGCCACATGAAGCTGGTGTATTCGCCCAGCGTGTAGCGCACGAAGAAATGCAGCTCGGACGAGGGAATGGGTGGCGCAACCGTCGACGGCAGGTCGGCCGGACCGTCGCTCATGGGCATGTGCAGCAGATTGTCGTCGGCCTGCTGCTGCATCAGCATGGCGGCAGGCTGCCCCTTGCTCATCCCATCATTACGCGGCCTCGGGTGATCAAACGACAACATTGCGCATCCCCTGGTTATTATCCGAGCTCGAACCGGAATGGTAGCAAAACCTACCGGATAAGTCGTCGCAGGAGTTCAACAGTGCGCAGGGTGGCGCCACGGTGGCGGCCAGCGAATGCGATCGCGTGCGCCCCCATGGCGGCGCGCGCCGCGGCGTCTTCCAGCAGGCGCGATGCGGCCGCGACCAGCGCGTCGGCGTCGGCCACGCGCAGGGCCGCGCCGTCAAGCACGGCTTCCTCGGTCGCTTGGGCGAAATTGAAGGTGTGCTCGCCGACCAGCACCGGCTTGCCGAGGGCGCAGGCCTCGATCAGGTTCTGGCCGCCCAGCGGCATCAGGCTGCCGCCGATGAAGGCGCAGTCGCAGGCGGCGTAGTAGGCGAACATCTCGCCCATCGAATCGCCCAGCAGCACCTCAGGGCGTTCCACCGGCGTACCCATGCCCGCCTCCAGGCGCGAGCGCCGCTGCACCGACAGGCCGCGCGCCGTCACCAGCTTCTCGACCTCGTCGAAGCGCTGCGGATGACGCGGCACGATCGCCAGCAGCGCACCTGGCGGCTTGCCGGGCGCGCGCAGCCAGGCGTCCAGGATCATCGCTTCCTCGCCATCGCGCGTGCTCGCGCACAGGAACACCGGGCGTTCGCCGAACTGCGCACGCAGCCAGGCGCCCTTGTCGAGCCCAGCCTGCGGCGGCACCACGTCGAACTTGATGCTGCCGGTGAGCTCGACCCGCGGCGCGCCGAGCGAACGGATGCGGGCGGCGTCCGCCTCGGTCTGCGCCGCCACCAGCGTGATGGCGCGCGCCGCGTCAAGCATCAGGGCGCCCATCTTGCGCCCGCGCCGCAGCGAGCGCTCCGACAGGCGCGCGTTCACCAGCGCCACCGGCACGCCGCTGCTTGCGCAGCCGGCGATCAGGTTCGGCCACACTTCGGTTTCCATCAGAATGCACACGCGCGGCTGGAAGCGGTCCAGGTAACGCCCGACCATGAAGCCGGTGTCGTAAGGCAGGTAGGACTGGACCACGCGCTCGCCGTGGTGGCCGAACAGCGACTTTCCCGTGGCGCGGCCGGTCGGCGTCATGTGGGTGAGCAGGATGCGCGCATCGGGATACGCGCCCAGCAGCGCCTCGACGAGCGGCTCGCAAGCGCGGGTCTCGCCGACCGAGACGGCGTGCACCCACAGGGTCGCCTGCTTGGAGGCGGGGGCGTCGGGAAAGCCCAGGCGCTCGGCCCAATGCGCGCGGTAGCCGGGCTCCTGGCGCCCGCGCCACCACAGGCGCCCGAGCACGAGCGGCAGCGCCAGCCACCAGGCCAGCGAGTACAGCACACGTATCACACCGCCTCCAGCAGCCGGCGCGCAGCGGCGATCACCTCGGGCGCGGAAGGCGGCGCTTTCATGTCGCCGAGATTGACGATGTTGGCGGACCAGTTGCCCTCGGTCTTCCACTTGGGCGAATCGCAGTAGATCTCGACCGTGGGACGCACGAAGGCGGCGGCGATGTGGGTCAGGCCCGTGTCCACGCCGACCGCCAGCCGTGCGTGCTGGGCCAGGGCCACCGCGTCCATCATCGACAGCTTGGGCAGCACGCGCGCATTCGGCAGGCCGGCGGCCAGCGCCTCGGCTTCCTGCTGTTCCTGCGGCGAACCCCAGGGCAGAAGCACCGGCAGCGGCGCCAGCGCGCGGCCCAGTGCGATCCAGTTCTCGCGCGACCACTTCTTGGCGTCGCGCGCGGTCCCGTGGAAGAACACGGCGTAGTCTTCGGGCGGCAGGAAGCCGGGACGCGATGCCGCTTGCCGGTCGGGCTGCGGCAGCCCGAAATCGGGCGGATGATCGACCGCATAGCCGAGCGCCGCCCCGGCCACCATGCGGCCGCGCGCCACCGCGTGGGTGCGCGGGTTCAGGGCAATGCTGTCGGTGTGGAAGATGCGCGAGATGCCTTCGTAGCCCGAGCCTTCGCTGCCGTTGGCCAGGCCGACCTTCCTGCCGCCCTTGCGCACCCGCGCCGCGCCCATGATGACGCCGGTCTTGAGCAGGCCCTGGGTGTCGAACACATAGTCGTATTCTTCCTCGCGCAGGGTGCGGAAGAAGGCCTTGATCTCGGCCCGCGTCTGCGCCTTGCCGAGGCCCTTGCGCCAGCGGCGCAGCGCCCAGGGGATGATGTTACGGACGTGCGGGTTCAGGCGTACCAGGCTGGCATAGCCTTCCTCCACCACCCAGTCGATGGTGGCGTTGGGATGGTGGCGCAGGATGTCGGCCACCATCGGCAGGTTGTGCAGCACGTCGCCCAGCGAC
The DNA here is from genome assembly GCF_059686055.1 of Telluria sp. ZB4P34. NCBI lineage: Bacteria > Pseudomonadati > Pseudomonadota > Betaproteobacteria > Burkholderiales > Oxalobacteraceae > Telluria > Telluria sp. ZB4P34. The sequence goes on from NZ_JCASIF010000023.1 coordinate 11,376, forward strand.
GACACGCGCACCAGCAGGATCTTCAAACGCGCTTCCTTAAGAGGTCAGAACGGCAGGTCGGCGTCCGGCTTGGCCGCCAGGATCACCGCCTTGAACTCGGCCTGGATGCGGGCCAGGGCGTCCGGGTTCTCGCCTTCGAAGCGCAGCACCACCACCGGGGTGGTGTTCGAGGAACGGGCCAGGCCGAAGCCGTCCGGGTATTCCACGCGCAGGCCGTCGATGCCGTTGATGCTGGTCGAGCTCGGGAAGCTGGCGTTGGCGCGCAGGCTGTCGATCAGGGCGACGTTCTCGCCTTCCTTCAGGTGCAGGTGCAGTTCCGGGGTGCTCGAGGCGATTGGCAGGCTGTTGAGCAGCGCCGACGGATCGGCCTGCTTGGTCAGGATCTCGAGCATGCGCGCGCCGGCGTACAGGCCGTCGTCGAAGCCGTACCAGCGGTCCTTGAAGAAGATGTGGCCGCTCATCTCGCCGCCCAGCGGGGAGCCGGTTTCCTTCAGCTTGGCCTTGACCAGCGAGTGGCCGGTCTTCCACATCAGCGGGCGGCCGCCGGCCTTCTCGATCCAGGGAGCGAGGTGGCGGGTGCACTTGACGTCGTACAGGATCTCGGCGCCCGGATTGCGCGACAGGACGTCGCTGGCGAACAGCATCATCTGGCGGTCCGGGAAGATGATCTGGCCGTCCTTGGTGACGATGCCGAGGCGGTCGCCGTCGCCGTCGAAGGCCAGGCCGATTTCCGCGTCGGTGTCCTGCAGCGCGCGGATCAGGTCCTGCAGGTTTTCCGGATGCGCCGGGTCCGGATGATGGTTCGGGAAGTTGCCGTCCACGTCGCAGAACAGTTCCACCACCTCGCAGCCCATGCCGCGGTACAGGTCGCCCGCGAAGGCGCCGGCCACGCCGTTGCCGCAATCGACCGCGATCTTGATCGGGCGCGCGACCTTGACGTCGGCAATGATGCGCTCGAGGTAGGCGGCGCGGATGTCATGGGTGGCGTAGCCGCCGCGCTGCGCGGCCACCTTGCCCTCGTCGCTGTTGCCATACCTTGCGATGCTGTCGTGCAGGGCCAGGATGGCGTCGCCGTAGATCGCCTCGCCCGCCATCACCATCTTGAAGCCGTTGTAGTCCGGCGGATTGTGGCTGCCGGTGACCATGATGCCCGAGCGGGTGTCGAGCACGTTGGTGGCGAAATACACCATCGGGGTGGCGACCATGCCCAGGTCGATCACGTCCACGCCCGCGTCGCGCAGGCCTTCGCCCAGCGCCGCGGCCAGGCCCGGGCCCGACAGGCGGCCGTCGCGGCCGATGACGACCTTGCGCTCTCCCTTCGCCAGGGCGGCCGCGCCGAATGCGCGGCCGATATGGCGTGCGATGCCTTCGTCCAGCGTCTTGTTGATGACGCCACGGATGTCATAAGCCTTGAAGATCGTTTTCGAGAGAGGGAGCATGATTTCCTTGGAAAGCTGGGCGCGGGCATGCAGAAGCGTGCCGGGAACGCGGCGAGCACCGGGTCGGCGCCGAATTAAAAGTTAGAGGAATGACAAACGGGCTTATTGTAGCGGCAAGCGGCGTCCTTGGGGAATCGAACGGACCGCTTGCGCGAGGGTGGCGCTGCCGCCGCGGCACCACCGGGAGGCGTGGCCGGATACATGGCCGGAGGCATGGCCGACATACGCGGCCGGCACGGCCGGCCGGCGCAGGCGCTCAGACGCGCAGCTTGTCGAGCGACTTGCCGCCCTCGACCCATTCCTTGACCCATTTCGGCTGGCGGCCGCGACCGGTCCACTGCTGCGAAGCATTGTCTGGATGGCGATAACGCACGGCCACGGTATTGCCCTTGGTCGAATTGCCTTTGGATGCGGCGCCGCGGCCGCCCGTTGCCAGCAGGTCCTTGAGAGGCACGCCGACGCTTTGTGCGATTGCCAGAATCTGTTCGCGCGCTTTTTGCACTTCCTGTGCTTCGCGCGCTTTCATCTCCTGCTTGATTTGTTCCTGCAGGTTGCGCAAATCGCCTACGGACATATTAGACAGATCCATCTTCGTTCCCTCGTTGGTTAAGGTTGATACAGCACGGCGAGATTCTCACCAATTTTCGCAATATACTAACATTAATATCTTAATTCCGGTTTTTCTTGTGCAGGAAAAGCCAGCGTGGCGACTTAAATCGAACAATACGCGCATATAACCAGAGGTAACTGATTATAAACAACAAACTGAAGAACATCAGCACCGGCGTGTTTTTCCAGAACACCGTGGCGGGAATGACGGCCATCAGGGAAAACAGCCATAAATAGGGTGAAGTACGCGCGTTCCGTTTCATCAGCGCGCGCGCTTCGCGCGGCCCGACCGTCCATTGGACGATGCGCCGGAATATCAGGCTGTGCAGGTGAATTCCATCCGGCACTGCCGGCGATTTACCGCGCACGAACATGCGGCGGTAGGCGGAGAATATCGTTTCGAATGCGGGATAAATCAGGAGCAGCGCGGCATACCAGGTGGATACGCCGGGATTGCGCATCACCAGCAGCAGCGCGAGTTCGCCCAGCATGAAGCCGATGAAATAGGCGCCGCCATCGCCGAGGAAGATCAGGCCGACCGGATAATTCCAGATGAGGAAACCGGCGGCCGCGCCGGCCACGATCAGCGCGGTCACCAGCACGAACATGTCCCCCACCTGCAGCGCCACGTAGGCCAGCGACAGCAGCATGCAAATGCTGACCACGCTGGCCAGGCCGTTGAAGCCGTCGATGATGTTCACGGCATTGGCGATGCCCGCCACCGCGAGCACGGTCAGCGGCAGCACGATCCAGTCGCGCTCCAGCGCCAGCACGCCCCAGGGCAGGTCGACGCGCACCATCCTGGCGCCCAGCAGGTAATACGCGAACAGCGCGGCGAGCATCGTCAGCAGCAGCCGGCGCGCCGGCGACACGCGGCCGGTATAGTCTTCGACGATACCGCCGGCCATGGCAATGCATGCGCATCCGAGCATCGGCGCGAGCCAGGTTCCGAGGACGGGTTGGCGCATTACCGAAATAGCGGCACTGAATAAGACTGCGAGAAAGATCGGCACACCGCCGATGCGCGCGACCTGGTGCGCGTGGAACTTCTGCACGCCGCCATAATCGGTGTCGAGCGCCGTGCCATTGCGCTTCGCATACTTAATCACCAGCAGCGTCAGCAACGCACAGGATACGAAACTGACGAAAAAGGAGAACATTATTATTCTTTCGGTGCACACATGAATCGATTTTTACGCAGCCGACTCCGCAGAGAAACCACGGCACTCTTTTCGTTGGAATGGTGGCACATTGTACCGGAATAGACGAGGCGTTCCGGGCGCGAATGCGATTCTCTGGGGCGGCCTCCAACTGAATCAAATTCGTGCAGGTTCGATTGAGCCAATCGACCTCGTTCCGCGCCTGCTTCATGCTGCATTCGAGCGCGCCCAATTCCGCACGGCGGCCTTGCACCGTATGCTTGTCCGATGCTTGCTCTTCCGGCCAAGCATCGCCATGGCTGCCGCTTCGCGTTTTGTTTACCGCCTTTATCGGGATGCGGCGATGCGCCGCCGTGCGAAATCCTTTAGTATCCGCAAAAGCCTGCGGCACTCCGCTTCACCCACTTCGATAAGAACAACATGAGAACCTACGCCATCGGCGACCTGCAGGGCTGTGCCCATGAAGCCCAACTCCTGATCGACCGCATCGCCGAGGATGCGCACAGCCATGGCCAGGCGCAGCCGCGTATCCTGTTCGTCGGCGACCTGATCAACCGCGGCCCCGATTCGCTGACCGCCCTGCGCCGCATGAAGGCGCTGTTCGAGGCGAACCCGGGCCGCGTCGAAGCCCTGCTCGGCAACCACGACCTGCACCTGGTCGCGGTGGCCGTCGGCGCGCAGCGCGCCAGCCGCTCCGACACCCTGGACGAGATCCTCGCCGCGCCCGATTGCGAGGAATTGATCCAGTGGCTGCGCCGGCGCCCGCTGGCGATGTTCGTCGACGCCCACCTGCTGGTGCATGCCGGCGTGGCGCCCGAATGGGATGCGGCGCAGGCGATGGCGCTGGCGCAGGAGGTGGAACAGACCCTGCGCGGCGACGGCTGGATCGACTTCCTGCGCAACATGTATGGCAACGAACCGAATGCCTGGGACGACAGCCTCACCGGCATGGCGCGGCTGCGCTGCATCGTCAACGCGCTCACCCGCATGCGCCTGTGCGCGCCTGACGGGAGCATGGATTTCATGCACAAGGAAAGCGAGAGCGGGCCGGAAGGCTCAGGGCTGCTGCCGTGGTTCGAGCTGCCGCAGCGGCGCACCCGCGACGTGACCGTGGTGTTCGGACACTGGTCGGCGCTGGGCCTGGTGCTGCGGCCCAACCTCGTGGGGCTCGACAGCGGCTGCGTGTGGGGCGGCAAGCTGACGGCGGTGTGCCTGGACGACCGCTCGCTGCTGCAGGTGGATTGTCCCGAGTATCGGGAGCACGGCGGGAAGAAATAATCTGGTCCGGTGGACCTGATCACGCCGGCATATGCCGGTTTCGTAGGGTGGTCGGCTCTGCCGACCGCGCGTCCAGACAGTGCAGGGCATTTCGGCAGTGCAGCCGTCAGTTGGACGCGCGGTCGGCGAAGCCGACCACCCTACACGTCAGCGCTTCAGTTGGGAGAGATCCCGCACCGCGCCGCGATCCGCCGAAGTCGTGAGCGCCGCATACGCCTGCAGCGCCTGCGACACGTAGCGTTCGCGCGCGACCGGCTTCCACGCGTCGAGGCCGCGCTCTTCCATCCTCGCGCGCCGGTGCGCCAGTTCTTCGAAGCTCACGCGCAGGTTGATGGTGCGCGCCGGGATGTCGATATCGATCAGGTCGCCCTCCTCCACCAGTCCGATCGCGCCGCCTTCCGCCGCTTCAGGCGACGCATGACCGATCACCAGGCCCGAGGAGCCGCCCGAGAAGCGCCCGTCCGTGAACAGCGCGCAGGCCTTGCCGAGTCCCTTGGACTTGATGTACGAGGTCGGGTACAGCATTTCCTGCATGCCGGGCCCGCCCTTCGGGCCTTCGTAGCGGATGATGACCACGTCGCCGGCGTGTACCGTGTCGCCAAGGATGCCTTCCACCGCCGCGTCCTGGCTTTCGAACACGCGCGCCTTGCCGCTGAAGCGCAGGATGCTCTCGTCCACGCCCGCCGTCTTCACGATGCAGCCCTTCTCGGCGATGTTCCCATACAGGACCGCCAGGCCGCCGTCCTCCGAATAGGCATGCTCGCGGTCGCGGATGCAGCCCATGCTGCGATCCAGGTCGTTGTCCTCGAAGCGCTCGGCCTGCGAGAAGGCCACCTGGGTCGGCACGCCGCCCGGCGCCGCGCGGAACAGGCGGTGCACGGCCGGGTCATCGCTGCGCCGGATATCGTACTTCTCGATGGCCTCTCCCATGGTGGCGCTGTGCACGGTCGGCAGCGAGGTATCCAGCAGCCCGGCGCGCGCCAGCTCGCCCAGGATGGAGATGATGCCACCGGCGCGGTGCACGTCCTCGATGTGATACTTGTCGGTCATTGGCGCCACCTTGCACAGGCAAGGCACCTTGCGCGAGATGCGGTCGATGTCGGCCATGGTGAAGTCCACCCCCGCCTCGTGCGCCGCCGCCAGCAGGTGCAGCACGGTGTTGGTGGAGCCGCCCATGGAGACGTCGAGCGCCATCGCGTTTTCCCAGGCCGCCTTGCTGGCGATCGAGCGCGGCAGCACCGAGTAGTCGTCCTGTTCGTAGTGGCGCTTGGCGACTTCCACGATCAGGCGGCCGGCGCGCAGGAACAGCTCCTTGCGATCGGCATGGGTGGCGACGATGGTGCCGTTGCCCGGCAGCGACAGGCCCAGCGCCTCGGTGAGGCAGTTCATCGAGTTCGCCGTGAACATGCCCGAGCACGAGCCGCAGGTCGGACAGGCCGAACGCTCGATCTCGGCCACGTCGGCGTCCGACACCGTGCTGTCGCCGGCCTTGATCATGGCGTCGACCAGGTCCAGTTTGATGACCTTGCGGTCGTTGTTCACCACCTTGATAACCTTGCCCGCCTCCATCGGCCCGCCGGAGACGAACACGGTCGGGATGTTCAGGCGCATCGCGGCCATCAGCATGCCAGGCGTGATCTTGTCGCAGTTCGAGATGCACACCATCGCGTCGGCGCAGTGGGCGTTGACCATGTACTCGACCGAGTCGGCGATCAGGTCGCGCGAGGGCAGCGAGTACAGCATGCCGCCATGGCCCATGGCGATGCCGTCGTCCACGGCGATGGTGTTGAATTCCTTGGCCACGCCGCCGGACGCCTCGATCTCGCGCGCCACCAGCTGGCCCAGGTCCTTCAGGTGTACGTGGCCGGGCACGAACTGGGTGAAGGAATTGACCACCGCGATGATCGGCTTCTCGAAGTCGCCATCCTTCATGCCGGTGGCGCGCCACAGGGCGCGCGCGCCGGCCATGTTGCGGCCCTGGGTGGTGGTGCGGGAACGGTAAGTCGGCATGGTGGTCTCCTCGGGAAGCGATGGTGCAAAGCACCAGCGTGCCGCCTCCGCTGTGAGTTGTCCAATATATGATTTATGGCTCTGTGATATGTTTTACGTATCACAGGCCGCGCGGCTGCCCAGCGCCTGGGCTACTGCTTCCTGCGCCGCCCCTGCCAGCTCGCGCCGGTGTGCCCCCGCCGTCGCGATCGGCGCCAGCGGATGCAGGCGCGCGCGCACGGGTTCGCCCTGCAGGATGGTGAACAGGCTGTCGACGAAGCTGGTGTCGCCGACGTACTCGACCGAGCGGTGGAAGGCGTCGGCGCCGTCGACGTAGGACAGCGCGTAGGGCTGCACCGCGACTCCGGCATCGATGGCGGCCTCGAACAGGTTGGCGTGGAAGGGCAATACCTCACCCTGCAGGGAGGTGGTCCCTTCCGGGAACAAGGCGACCCGCTGCCCCCCTTCCAGCACCGTCACCAGGCCCTTGAAGATGTGGCGCAGCTCGCGCCGGTTGCCGCGCGCGATGAAGACGGTGCCGGCCGCGGCGGCCAGCCAGCCCAGCACCGGCCAGGAGCGGATCTCGGCCTTGGCCACGAAGCGGCAGGGGTGCAGCGCATTGATCACGAAGATGTCCAGCCAGGACACGTGATTGGCGACGATCAGCGCATGCGCGAGGACCGGGGCGCCGGGCGCCTGCTCGACGCTGACCCGGCACAGGCCGAGCAGCCTGCGCGACCAGCGCCGCGTGAGGCGCTCGCGGATGCCCGGGGAGGCAAATGGAAACACCAGCGCGCAGGTCGCCAGCCCTGCCGCCAGGTGGACCATCACGCGCGCCAGGCGCAGGGCAAGCCGTATCTTCACGAGTACCGGAAAACGCTGCGGACGGCGCAAACCGCCCGCGCCGCCCTAGCGCTGGTAGGCCACGCGGCCGCGCACGAGCGTCGTGCGCACCTGACCGGCCAGCTCGTAGCCGAGGAAGGGCGTGTGCTTGCCCTGGCTGGCCAGGGCCTTGCGCTCGACCTTCCAGCGCGTCTCGGGGTCGAACAGCACCACGTCGGCCGGCGCGCCCACCGACAGCGTGCCGGCCGGCACGCCGGCGATGCGCGCCGGTTCGCAGGTGACCTTGGCCACGGCCCGCGACAAGGCGTCGGCACCATCCTGCTCTTCCGCCCACTTCAGCGCGAGCGCCAGCAGCAGTTCCAGGCCGGTTGCACCGGGAGTGGCTTCGGCGAAGGGCAGCAGCTTCTCGTCCTCGTCCACCGGGGTGTGGTCGGAGCAGACCGCATCCACGGTGCCGTCCAGCAGGGCATTGCGGATCGCGTCGCGGTCGCGCTGGCTGCGCAGCGGCGGGTTGAAGCGCGCGTTGGAGTCGAAGAAGCCGATGTCGGCGTCGGTCATGTGCAGGTGGTGGGCGCCGACGTCGCAGCTGACCGGCAGGCCTTCCTTCTTGGCGGCGGCGACCAGGGCCAGTCCGGCGCTTGACGACATGCGGCACAGGTGCACGCGCGCGCCGGTGGCGCGCACCAGCTCGAAGATGGTGTGCAGGGCGATGGTCTCGGACATGACCGGCACGCCGGACAGGCCCAGGCGCGAGGCCAGCGGCCCGCTGTGGGCCACACCGCCGCGGCCGATGTGGGCATCCTGCGGGCGCAGCCACACGGTGTAGCCGAAGGTCTTCGCGTACTGCAGGGCGCGCAGCAGCACGGTGGTGTCCAGCACCGCTTCCTCGGCCTGCGAGAAGCCGATGCAGCCGGCTTCGGTCAGCTCGGCCATCTCGGTCAATGCCTGGCCCTTCAGCCCCATCGTCAGCGCGCCCAGCGGGTGCACGTTGGCCTGGTCCAGGATGCGCGCGCGGTGCTTGAGCATCTCCACCAGGCCCGGCTCGTCCAGCACCGGGTCGGTGTCCGGCGGGCACACCAGGGTGGTCACGCCGCCCTGCATCGCCGCCTGCATCTCGGATTCCAGCGTCGCCTTGTATTCGTAGCCCGGCTCGCGCAGGCGCGCGGACAGGTCCACCAGGCCGGGGGCGACCACCAGGCCGGTGGCATCGATGACCTGGTCGGCCGTGAAGCCCTCCGGGGCCGTGCCGATGGCGGCGATGACGCCGTCGGCGATGAACAGGTCGCGGGTGGCGTCAATGCCGTTCGCCGGGTCGATCACTCGCCCGTTCTTGATATGGTATTTCTTCTGTGCGAAGTTCACGCCCTGCCTCCCGCCAAAATGCTCATCACTGCCATGCGTACCGCGATGCCAAAGGTCACCTGCGGCAGGATCACCGCCTGGCTGCCGTCGGCCACCGCCGAGTCGATCTCGACGCCGCGGTTCATCGGTCCCGGGTGCATCACGATCGCGTCCGGCCTGGCCAGCGCCAGGCGTTCCGGGGTCAGGCCGTAGCTCTTGAAGTATTCCTGCGCAGAGGGCAGCAGCGCACCGCTCATGCGCTCGTTCTGCAGGCGCAGCATGATGATGACGTCGACGTCCTTCAGGCCCTCGTCCATGTTGGTGAAGGTGCGCACGCCCATTTCGGCGAGGCCGCCCGGCAGCAGCGTGTGCGGGCCGATGGCGCGCACTTCCGGCACGCCGAGGGTGGTCAGCGCGTGGATGTCCGAGCGCGCCACGCGGCTGTGCAGGATGTCGCCGACGATCGCCACCCGCAGCCTGGTGAAGTCTTCCTTGTAGTGACGGATCGTGTACATGTCGAGCAGGCCCTGGGTCGGGTGCGCGTGGCGGCCGTCGCCGGCGTTCACGACGTGCACGTGCGACTGCCCGGTCTCGATCAGGTGCTTGGCGATCAGGTAGGGCGCGCCCGACTGCGCGTGGCGCACCACGAACATGTCGGCATGCATGGCCGACAGGTTGTCGATGGTGTCGAGCAGCGACTCGCCCTTGCTGGCCGAGGAAGCCTGGATGTTCAGGTTGATGACGTCGGCCGACAGGCGCTTGGCCGCGATCTCGAAGGTGGTGCGGGTGCGGGTGCTGTTTTCAAAAAACAGGTTGAACACGCTCTTGCCGCGCATGAGCGGCACCTTCTTGACTTCGCGGTCGGAGATGCCCACGAAGCTCGACGCAGTGTCGAGGATGTGGGTGATCACCGACTTGGGCAGGCCTTCGATGGTGAGCAGGTGCTGCAGCTCCCCGTTCTTGTTCAGTTGCGGGTTGGTAAACAGTTTCGGCATGGTCAGTGGGAAGCGGCGGAGTCGGCGGAATCTTCTTCAATGGTCAGCACCAGCTGGCCGGCGTCGTCGCGCTGCAGGCACAGCGACTGCCTGGGCGCCAGCGCGGCGCGGGTCCCGACGTAGTCGGGCGCCACCGGCAGCTCGCGCCCGCCGCGGTCGGCCAGGGCCGCCAGGCGGATGCAGGCCGGGCGGCCGTAGTCGAACAGCACATTGATCGCGGCGCGCACGGTGCGGCCGGTCTGCAGCACGTCGTCCACCAGCACCACGGTGGCGCCGTCGACCGGGAAGCGGATGTGGGTCGGCTTCACGTCCGGGTGCAGGCCCTTCCTGGCATAGTCGTCGCGATAGAACGAGACGTCGATGGTGCCGAAACGGGCGGTGAGGTCGAGGTCGCGCGCGAGGCGTTCGGCCAGCCAGGCGCCGCCCGAGTGGATGCCCACGATGGCGGCGTCGTGCACGCCGTCCAGGCCCGCGCGGACCTGGCCCAGCAGCTCGCGGTACAGCGCTTCCGCGTCGTAGGCTTGTTCAGAATTTGGCATGAGGGTCAATGAGCGTCGAAGTATTGTTGCAGGATGATGGCGGCCGCCTTGGCGTCGATGATCTCGCCGCGCTTTTGCGGGATGACGGCGGAAGAGTAGCGCTCGTCGACGAGTTCGACGGGCAGGCTGAAGCGGCCGTGGAGCTGGTTGGCGAAGCGCCGGCTGCGCAAGGTCATGTCGTGCTCGGCGCCGTCGGGATGGCGCGGCTCGCCCACGACGAGGCGGGCCGGCTTCCATTCGTTGATGAGCTCGCCGATGACCTGGAAACGGGTGGCGTTGTCGACGGCCTTGACGACCGTCAACGGCTGGGCTTGCCCAGTCAGGGTGTTGCCCATGGCAATGCCAATGCGCTTCACCCCGAAGTCGAAGCCAAGAACGATATCAACCACGAGGCATCTCGACCAAGCGAGCCCTTTCTTTACGCATGGCCAGCTTCAGTTGTCAGCATCAAGGGGTCGATTCCCAGCAGTTTGATGGCGGCGGTATAGCGTTCCTCGATCGGGAGGTCGAACAGCACGCGCGGGTCGGCGGCCACGGTGAGCCAGCCGTTGCGCGACAATTCTTCCTCGAGCTGTCCCGGGCTCCAGCCGGCATAGCCGATCGACACCAGCATGCGGGCCGGACCGGCGCCGCTGGCGACGGCCTCGAGCACGTCGATCGAGGTGGTGAAGGCGACGTCGTCGGTGACGGTGAGCGAGGACGAGTAGCGTCCGCCCGGCGAGTGCAGCACGAAGCCGCGGTCGTCCTGGACCGGGCCGCCGAACATGATCGGCTGGTCCACCACCGAGGAGCGCAGCCCCGGCGCCAGCTTCAGGTCGACGCGGTCGAACAGCACTTCCATGGTCATGTCGGTCGGCTTGTTGATGACCACGCCGAGCACGCCTTTCTCGTTGTGCTCGCAGACATAGACGACGGTGCCGCCGAAGATCGGGTCCTGGATCGAAGGCATCGCGATCAGGAAATGGTTGGCGAGATTCAGCCCAGAGGAAGCAGGGGCGATGTTACCGAGCGTTTCACTTTGCTCCGGTGGCATGCCGGGCATCGGTAGAGTGCTGCCAACTTTGCTTTTTTTCATACGCTTGCTCTCACATGGGCTCACTCAGGTTGATGACCGCAAAGTGTCCACAAAACAATATTACGCTTCTCGATAGTTTACACCGAATCGCTCCGGGACCCACGAAAGCGCCCCAAACAGCCCGGTTCGGGCATCATGCGCGCCCTGCCCCGACCCGGCTTCGTCCCACCAAATTGCGAACAGGATCCGTTAGGACGAATCCTACCCAGTAAAATCGCCCGCCACCTTGACGCCGCACACGATGATGAATATGAGCAACTCCCTGGTCTGGTTCCGACGCGACTTGCGGGCATTCGACCATGCCGCCCTGCACCGGGCCTTGACCTCGTCTCATCGTGTGTATTGCGTTTTCGTGTATGACAGCGACATTCTCGACCCGCTGCCACGCGACGACCGCCGTGTGCGGTTCATCCACGCCAGCCTGGCCAGCCTCGATGCCGAGCTTCGCCGGCTCGGCGGATATCTGATTGTGCGGCAGGGCCGCCCGCTTGAAGTGATCCCGGCGCTCGCCACCGAACTGGGTGTCGACGCGGTGTTGGTATGTGCCGATTATGAACCCGACGCGGTGGAACGCGACGCACGGATGAAAGCCCGCCTTGAATCTGATGGTAGGAAATTTCTACGCCTTAAGGATCAGGTCGTATTCGAGGCGGACGAGGTGCTGACCCTGTCCAGGGGTCCGTTCTCGGTCTTTACGCCCTACAAGAATGCCTGGCTCAAACGCCTGGCCGCGATGCCGGAAACGCTGGCCGCCTGTCCCGTCGATGCGCATGCCCATGCTTTCGCCCCGCCCCCCGGGTCGCCTGTCCTGCCCTCGCTGGAAGACATCGGTTTCGCGCCGGGCGAGCCGCCATTGCCGGCCGGCATGGAAGGCGCCGAAGCGCAGTTCGAGCGCTTCATCGCCCACCTGGCCGATTACGGCCGCGCACGCGATTTCCCGTCGGAAGACGGCACCTCGCGCCTGTCGGTCCACCTGCGCTTCGGCACCACCTCGATCCGCCACCTGGTGCGCACGGCGCGGCAGATGATGGAAAACGGCGCCGGCGGTTCCGGCGCCTCGGTCTGGCTGTCGGAACTGATCTGGCGCGATTTCTATTCGATGATCCTGGCGCGCAACCCGCACATCGTGCAGCGCTCCTTCAAGCCGGCCTTCGATGCCCTGGCATGGGAGACGGGTCCGGAGGCGGAGGCGCTGTTCGCGGCCTGGTGCGCGGGACGCACCGGCTATCCGCTGGTGGACGCGGCGATGGCCCAGCTGAACGGCACCGGCTTCATGCACAATCGCTTGCGCATGGTGACGGCAAGCTTTCTCACCAAGGACCTGGGCATCGACTGGCGGCGCGGCGAGCGCTACTTCGCGCTGAAATTGAACGACTACGACCTGGCCTCGAACAACGGCGGCTGGCAGTGGGCGGCATCGACGGGCTGCGACGCGCAGCCGTGGTTCAGGATCTTCAATCCGGTGACGCAGTCGCAGCGCTTCGATACGCAAGGTGAGTTCATTCGGGAATGGGTGCCGGCGCTCGAACGCCTGGGCGCGAAGGAGATTCATGCGCCGTGGCTGGTGGATACGGAGGTGCTGGCGGGGAAAGGCGTGGTGCTGGGCCGGGATTATCCGCTGCCGATCGTGGATCACGATGTGGCGCGCAAGCGGACGCTGGAGCGGTTTGGGGTGGTGAAGAAGCCTGGTTGATTGGCGCGCAAAACCGGACGAAATGATGCCAGTGGCATCATTCGCCCAAGTTCGTACCGCAGCCGCCTAGCTCGAAACACTAGCCAGCAAACTCTCGATCGCCGCCAGCAACACCGGCTCCTGGTACGGCTTCCCGAAATACGCATTCACCCCCAGCCCCAGCGCGACATTGCGGTGCTTGTCCGCCGTCCGCGAGGTGATCATGATGATTGGCATCGACTGCGTCGCCTCCCTGGCGCGCAGTTCGCGCGTCAGGTCGAAGCCGTCCATGCGCGGCATCTCGATATCCACCAGCATCAGGTCGGGCCGGGCGTGTTCGATCTGCTCGAGCGCGTCCACCCCGTCCTTGGCCAGCATCACCCGGTAGCCCTCGCGCTCCAGCAGGCGCTGGGTCACGCGGCGCACGGTGATCGAATCGTCCACCACCATGATGGCGGGGCGCGGCGCCGGCGCGGCCCCGTCGCCGGGTGCAGGAAGCGGCGCAGCCGGACGCTGCGCCAGCGCCACCGGATCGAGGATCAGCACGATCTCGCCCGTCCCCAGCACCGTGGCGCCGGCAATGCCGGGCACCCGCGACAGCTGCGGGCCGATGTTCTTGACCACCACCTCGCGGTTACCCAGCACCTCGTCCACGCGCAGCGCGATGCGTCCGCCGGCGCCGTGCACCACCAGCACCGGGTTCAGGGGCTGCGGTGCAGCGCCGGCCGCGCCGCTCCCGGCTTCGCCCAGCAGCGCGTCGAGCGCGTGCAGTACATGCGGCTGCCCGGCCACCGGCATGGCGCCGGCGGCCTGCGCCGCGGCCAGCTCGGACTCGCGCACCTGCAGCACCTGCTCGACCAGGGTCGATGGCAGCGCATAGGTACGGCCGGCGCTCGCGACCAGCACTACCTGCGCCACCGCGAGGGTCAGCGGCAGGTGGATAGCGAAGCGCGTGCCGCGGCCCGGCTCGGTCGAGACGACCACGCGTCCGCCCAGCGCCTGCGCCTCGGAACGCACCACGTCCATGCCGACGCCGCGGCCGGCCAGTTCGGTGAGCGTGTCGGCGGTGGAGAAGCCCGGCTCGAAAATCAGTTCGGCGGCTTCCTGGTCCGATACGATGGCGTCCGGCGCCAGCAGGCCGAACGCACGCGCCTTGCTGCGAATGCGTTCCAGGTCGAGCCCGGCGCCATCGTCGCTGAATACGATCGCCACTTCGTTGCCGTGCTGGCTCACCTGCACCAGGATCTCGCCGGTTTCCGGCTTGCCGGCATCGAGCCGCGCGGCGCGCGCTTCGATGCCGTGCACGATGGCGTTGCGCAGCAGGTGCTCGAAGGGCGCGGCCATCTGTTCCAGCACGCTGCGGTCGATTTCCACGGCGCCGCCGCGGATGTCGAGGTTGACGCGCTTCCCGAGTTCCTTCGCGGTCTGGCGCGCTACGCGGAACAGGCGCTCCGACAGGCTCGCGAAGGGCACCATGCGCACGCGCATCAGGTCGCGCTGCAGGTCGCGCGTCATGCGCGACTGCGCCGCCAGGTCTTCCTGCGCGCCGTCCACCGTGCGCGCCAGGGTGTCGTGGAAGGCTTCCACGTCGTCCACGCTCTCGGCCATCATGCGCGTCAGTTCCTGCAGGCGCGTGAAGCGGTCGAACTCGAGCGGGTCGAATCCGCGCTCGCCGGCGATCGACAGCCGGGAGGCGATCTGCGATTCGGCCTGCATCTCGATCTCGCGCATCTGGCGGCGCAGGCGGTCGAGGTTTTCAGAGAAGTCCGACAACGCGCCCTTGAGCGAACCGACCTGGTTTTCCAGGCGCGAGCGGCTGATCGACACCTCGCCGGCCTGATTGACGACGCGGTCGAGGATGTCGGCGCGCACGCGCACCAGGGGCGCGCGGCTGCCCGGCTGCTCGGCGGGCGCCGCGACGGCGCCGGGCGCCTGTGCGGCGCCGGCAGGCTGCTGCAGCTGCTCGAACAGCAGCAGGGCCGCGTCGTAGTCGGCCAGCAGTTCGTCGAACGCGGCCGGCGTGCTCGTGCCGGCATGCACCATGTTCTCGATCTGGGTTTCCAGCTCGTGGACATGCTGGCCGAGGCGCATCGCGCCGGCCATGCGGGCGCTGCCCTTGACCGTATGCAGCGCGCGCTGCAGGCCCTGGGCGATGGCGTGGTCCTGCGGATGCTGCTGCCACTGGCGCAGGCCCTCGCCGATCTGCGGAAACAGGTCGCCCCCTTCTTCCAGGAACACGGGCAGCAGGTCGGGGTCGAGTTCGTCGGTATAGGCCGGGACCGCGGCCAGCACGCTATCGGCCGGGGCCGGTGCGGGTTCGGGCGCGGGTTCGGGCGCGGATTCTGCAGCGGGTTCCGGCAAGGCGGCGTCGGTCTGCGGCAGCGGTTCCGGTGCAGGTTCGGGAACGATGAAGCCGGCAGCCGTCTCCGGCGCCTCGTCCAGTACCGCCTCGTCGGGCGTCACCGGCACGAAATGAGGCGGCTGCGCGGGCGGCTGCGCGTGTGGCAGCTGCGAGGGCGCCGCCTGCTCGAGCGGCGGCGCGGAGAAGGGATCGTCCAGGAAGCCGTCGAACAGGTCGTCGACCTCGCTGGCCGCGCCGGCCTTTTCCGGCGCCTCGCGCGCCAGCGCCGGCGCCGGCGTGAAGGATGGCGGCGCGGCCAGCAGCTCCGCGTAGGCGCTGGCGAACAGGGCGTCCAACTGCTGGGCCAGGGCGGGATCGACTTCCCCGTAGACGGCGGCAGCATGCTGGCTGGCCAGGCGTTCCAGCAGCTTGCCCAGCCGGCGCAGCAGGTCGGGCTGCTCGGGCGCCAGCTCGCCCAGGGCGAACACCTGCAGCATGGTGCGCACGCGCGCCAGCGTGTCGTCCAGCAGCGCGCGGGCATCGTCGTCCAGCTGCGGCCCCGGCGCGGCCAGCTTTTCCAGCACCAGCTCGAGCGCATGGGCGACCTCGCGCAGCGCCGCGTAGCCGACCGTGGACGAGGCGCCTGCCAGCGTATGCGCCGCCTTCAGGGCTTCGGGCGAAGCGCGGCGCTGGGGTTCGCCGCGCCAGTCGGTGAAGTCGCTTGCCAGCGCCAGCACCAGGGCATCGGTCTCGTCGAGGTAGAGCGTGTACAGGCCGAGCGGAATCTCCAGCGCGCCGATGCGCTTGACGTCCGGCGCCAGCACCTGGTCGAGCGTGGGCACGGGAAGTTCGTCGGGCACGGGCGCGGGTGTTTCCCCCGCCGCTTCCCCGGCCTCGGGCGCGCCGCCTTCCAGCACGCGCGCGGCGGCGGCCACGATGGCGGCGCCGTCACGCGCCGAGGCGCCATTGGCGGCCAGCTCCGCCACCCAGCCTGACAGTTCCGCATGCGCCTCGCGCAACAGCGCCAGGAGCGCCGGCGTGGCGCTGCGCGCCTCGGCCAGCCACAGGTTCATGACGCGCTCTACCGCCGCCGCGGCCTCGGCGAAGCGCTCCAGGTTCACCATGCGGCTGCTGCCCTTGAGCGTGTGGAAGGCGCGGCGCAGCAGGGTCGATGTCTCCTGGCTAGCCGGGTCGCGCTCCAGCTGCGGCAGCGTTTCCAGCACCAGGCCCAGCACCTCCTGGCCTTCCGCGATGAATATCTCGAGCAGCTCGGATTCGATCGTCGGTTCCGGTGCAGGGCCGGCTGATGGGGCAGCCGATGGGGCGGCCGATGAAGCAGATGCGTCCTGCGCGGCCGCGACGAACTCGAAGGGCAGTTCGCACAGCAGGCGCCTGTCGTGGTCGAAGGTGAAGCGTCCCTTGGCCGCCTCGCTGTCCTGCGCCAGCAGGTCGGTGAAGAAGCCCAGTGCGCCGATGTTGCGGGCAATGTTGTGCAGCACGGCGGACTGCGTGGCCACGTCGCCGTCGCCCTCGGCCAACGCACGCACCTCATCGGCGACGTGGCGCGCGGCCAGCACGGCCTGCTCCTGGTCGAGGATGGCCAGCGCTCCCTGCAGCCCGTGCAGCACCGGCTCGGCCTGCGCCAGGGTCTCGCGCTTGTCCGGCTTGTCGTAGTAATCGTCGAGCAGCTTCTCGACCTGGCGCAGGCCGGCCTTGATCTCGCCGGCCAGCACCGCCACGGTTTGCCCCTGCTGGATCTGGCGCGCCAGCTCCCCCTGCCATTGGGGCGCATCCGGCGGCGCTTCGCCCGCGGCCAGGGCCAGCAGGCGCGCGCCGACCGCTTCCGCGTTCTCGGCAAAATCCTCGGGCAGCTGGCGCAGCTGGTCCAGGCCGTTCTCGACGAACAGCATGGCGGCCGCCATCTCCAGCCCGAAGTCGCCGCTGCGGCCAGAGTGCATGGCGTCGAGCGCGGCGCGGCCCAGTTCGCGCAACAGCTGGGCAAGCGCGGGAGCGCCCAGCTTGTCGCTGGCCGCGGCCAGGCGCGCGAGCTGCGCATTGAAGTCGTCCTGGACCGCGAGCTCGCCCTCGGAGGCGATGCGGTCCCAGTCCGCCTTGGAGCGCGCCAGCGCCTCGCGTGCCTCCCGCAGCGCGGCCTGGTCGATGCGGCCGTAGCGGCGCGCCGCGTAGTCGTGCGGCACCAGGCCTTCCAGGCCGCAGGCCTGGCGCAGGCTCCTGGCCTCGGCGTTGAGCCCGGTCGCGCCGCCGTCGGCTGCGGCGACGAAGAACAGCGCGTCGCGCAGCATCGCGTCCGGGGCGCCGCCCTGCCCCTGCGACAGGCGGCGCAGCTGCAGGTTGACCTGGCCAAGCAGCTGTTTCACATACAGGTCTGCTGCAACCTGGCCGTCGGCCACGACGCCGGCAAAGGCGTGCATCGCCGTCCAGAACAGGCGTGCGCGTGGCTCTTCCTGCGCCGCTGCGATCGGCGCCAGCGCGTCGCGCATGCCGGCCGCATGCAGGGCGTCCCCGCTCTTCAGGTAGGGCAGCAGCGCGCGCTCGAAGCGCGCGCGGCAGGCGGCGACGTCGGGCGCTTCGGCCACGGCGGCCAGGTCCGGCTCGACGCCTTCGCCCACTCCGGCCGGCAGCAGGTCGGACGGATGGATGCGCTCCGCGCCAAGCTGTTCCTGCAGGTCGCGGTAGTAGGGGAACAGGCGCGCCGGCTGCTGGGGAGCGCCCGCGAGCAGTTCGTCGAGGTATTCGACCAGGGCCTGGTAGGCATCCTGCAGGATCTTCACCGATTCAGGGGTGCAGCGCGCCTGCCCTTCCTTGAAACGGTCGATCAGGCGCCGCGCCGCGTTGCCGAACGCCTCCACACCCTCGACGTCGACCAGTTGCAGGGCGCCGTGCGCCTGGTGCAGGTGGGTCTTCGCATGCAGCAGCAGGGTCGGCTGCGCTTCCTGGCTGCGGCCGACGGCGTCGCCGAGCGCAGCGCCCGAGCGTCCCAGCGCATCGCGGATTTCGCCGATCACCCAGGACAGGGGGCCGGTATCGAATGCTGGCATGCGTGGGGAAGTCTGGTTCGTCATGGGCTCATCGTATTGGTGGTCAGGCTGCCACGCGGAAGCGCGACACGGAATCCTTCAGCTCCTGGGCCAGCAGCGCCAGCTCGCGGATCGACTGCGCCGTCTGGCGCGTGCCGCCCTGGGTATGCTCGGTGACCGACAGGATGTGCTGCATATTATGGGCCACGCCGTTGGCGGACGTCGCCTGCCGCTCGGCCGCGCCGGAAATGTCCCGGATCAGCTCCGCCAGGCGGTTCGACACGCGCGAGATGTCGGCCAGCGCGGCGCCGGCCGCGTCGGACAGCCGCGCGCCCTCGACCACGCCCTGCGTCGACTTTTCCATCGCCGCCACCGCATCATGGGTATCGGCCTGGATGGTGCGCACCAGGGCGCCGATGCCCTTGGCCGCTTCGGCCGAGCGCTCCGCCAGGCGCTGCACCTCTTCGGCCACCACCGAGAAGCCGCGCCCGGCCTCGCCGGCTGACGCGGCCTGGATCGCCGCGTTCAGCGCCAGCACGTTGGTCTGTTCGGTGATGTCCGAGATCAGGTCGGTGATCTCGCCGATCTCCTGCGAGGATTCGCCCAGGCGCTTGATGCGCTTCGAGGTTTCCTGGATCTGTTCGCGGATCTCGTTCATGCCGAGGATCGCGTTCTGCACGGCGGTGGCGCCCTGCTCCGCCGCCACCACCGATTGGCGCGCCACGTCGGCCGATTCGGTCGCCGATTGCGATACGCTCGCGATCTGGCCGGCCATGCGCAGCACGGTGGACGATGCCTCCTTGATCTCGCGCGACTGCTTTTCTGCCGCGCCCAGCAGCTCGGTCGACACCGACTGGGCGTCGCCGGCGGCGCGCGTGACCTGCTCGGTGGTTTTGATGACCCGCAAGACAAGGCCGCGCAGTTCCTCGACCGTGTAGTTGACCGAGTCGGCGATGGCGCCGGTGATGTCTTCCGACACGGTGGCGTGCACGGTCAGGTCGCCGTCCGCGACTTCCTGCAGCTCGTTCATCAGGCGCAGGATCGCCGCCTGGTTCTGGTCGTTGGTGGCCTTCGCTTCTTCTTCCTTGGCCTGGGCCAGCTGGCGCATCGCCTCGGCGTCGCGGCGGCGCGCCTCCGCGCCCAGGGTACGGTTGCGCGAATCCTGCAGCATCACGCGCGACAGGCTGCCGCCCATGGCCAGCGTGAAGACCGACGCCCCCACCAGCACCCAGAACCAGCCGCTCCTGGTGTTCAGCTGAGCGCGGTACTCCTGCTGCACCCGCGCCAGCGTCGAGCGCAGGCCTTCGCTGTCGCGAGCGATGACCTGCTCGGCGCTGCGCGCCGCCCCGAAGTTGTGCAGGTTGGTCGAGAGCGGCGCCAGCCCTTCCTGCCAGGCCCCGTAGCCGGTGCGCGCATCGAGCAGGCGTTCGCGCAGCGCCGGGTCGGCCAGCGCGGCGGGACCGGAACCCAGGCTGTCGAGAAGAGCGCCCAGTTCGGCGCTGTCGTGCGCGATGGTGCGGGCGGCCCCGCGGTAAGCGGCGCCCGGCGTCGCCAAGGCGTGGATCGATACCGCCAGGCGCTCGGTCAGCGCGCCGAGGCGGGCCAGCGCGGCGGCGTCGCGCCCGCCCGCGGCCTGCCTGGCGGCGATCGACTGGAGTTCGGTGGCGAGGGGGGCAAACCTGGCGACGCTGGCGCCGTAGCCGACCAGGTGACGCTTGTTGGCGACGATGGTGGCGGCGGCGGCGTTCGAGGCCGTCCAGGCCGAGCGGGATTTCGCAAGCAGGCCCGCGAGTTCGCCGCCGGCGCCGGGAATCGCCTGGCCGCCGAACTGGCCGCCGCGCGCCAGCAGCGCCAACAGGCGGCCGACTTCGGCGCGGCTCTCGTCCAGCTCGCCGAAGGCGCCCGGGTTGCCGCGCAGCGCATTCGGCGCGGCCTTGGCCACGCGCTGCGAATGCATCAGGGCGTCGGCCGCGATCTGTCCCTGGGTCGCCACCTCGTCGGTGCGCGCGCCGTTCTGCCACATCGACAGCACGGTCAGCAGGATGCCGGCCACGAAGGCGGCCAGCACCAGGCGCAGCTGGCGCGGCAGCGACAGGTGGCCGATCAGCGGCAGGCGCAGGGCGTCGCCGTCGACGCCGGGATGGAGGGGCTTGCGCGGGCGCGTGTTGCCGAGCCGGCGCGCGGCCGCCTCGGCCGAACCGTGCAGCGGCGCACCCGCCGGCGCATGCTCGCCCCCTGCAGGCTGGACCAGCATGCCCGGACCGAACTCGGTGTCGGGCGAGGCCAGGACGGTGTCCTCGTCCCCGTGGCCCTTGGAGAATGCGTTGATGCTGAATTTCGAGGCGAATCCCATGCCGGCTCCTGGTGCTGGTTGCTTGACTGCGGCTGTCAGCTGCGTGTGTCTGGTTGTTGGGCGACGTGCAGGAAACGCTCCTCCCGCACCAGCGCCGCCAGCGAGAGCGGCGTCCACAGCGTGCCCTCGGCATCGCGCAGGGCGTCGCCCTCGCGCTCCATGCCGCTCGCCTGGCGCAGGCCGACCACGCGCTCGGCCAGCAACGCGCAGTTGAAGCCCAGCGTGGGAGCGAAGGTCACGAATCGCATGCCTGGCGAAGCGCCTGGAAATGCGCCTGGAGATGCGGAAGCCGGCGCCCGCTCCTCGCCGAGGTAGCGAGCCAGGTCGATCACGCCGACCAGGGTGCCGCGCACGTTGGCCAGGCCGAGGTACCAGGGCTGGGTCAGCGGCACGCGCGCCAGCGGCGTCGGTGAGACGATCTCGCCGGCTTCCACCAGGTCGAGCAGGTAACGGGTGGCGCCCACCTGCATGCCGAGCTGCTGGATCGGGGCGCCGGCGCCGCCCCGCGCCGCCTGCATGCGCTCGAGGAGCTGCTCCTGGTATTCGCGCAGGCGCGTGCGGCGTGCGGCAGGGTCGAGCCGTGCACCCTCGATGCCGCTCATGCGAGCGCGGCAGCTGCCGCCGACGCCTTCCGGTCGAGCGACGCGATGCTGGCCAACAGCAGCGCCGGGTCGACCGGCTTGACCAGGTAATCCCTGGCGCCCTGGCGCATGCCCCAGATACGGTCGGTTTCCTGGCTCTTGCTGCTGCAGATGATGATGGGGATCTCGGCCAGCTCCGGGTCGCGCGCGATCGAGCGCGTCACCTGGAAGCCGTTGGCGCCCGGCATGACCACGTCCATCAGGATCAGGTGCGGGCGCTCGGCGCGGATCTTGTCGATCGCTTCCTCGCCGTTGACGGCGGTGCTCACGGCATAGCCGGCGCGCGCCAGGATGTCGGTCAGGTAGAAGCGCTCGGTGGGAGAGTCGTCGACGATCAGGATGTTATGTATGGCCACCTTGGGCTCCGGGGTCGGTTCAGGTCAATCGGTCAATCGGTCAATCGGTCAATCGGTCAATCGGGCAGGATTCACGCCCTGGCTGCCGTATGTTCGCGCACGGCGGCGAGCAGGCTGTCCTTGGAAAACGGCTTGGTGAGGTAGGCGCTGGCGCCGACCATCGCGCCGCGCGCGCGGTCGAACAGCCCGTCCTTGGACGACAGCATCAGCACCGGCGTCGCATGGAAGCGCGCACTCTTCTTGATCAGGGCGCAGGTCTGGTAACCGTCGAGGCGCGGCATCAGGATGTCGCAGAACACCAGCGCCGGATGATGGTCGCTGATCTTGGCCAGCGCATCGAAGCCGTCGTCGGCCAGCACCACCCGGTAGCCGGCCTGGGTCAGGAAGATTTCGGCGGAGCGGCGGATCGTGCTGCTGTCGTCGATCACCATGATGGTCAGGCCGGGCACTTGCGGCGATGTCGTCATTTTCGTTTCACTTCAGCATGAAGCGCCACGATAGCACAGGGCTTTCTCCTTGTGCGGGAAGTGTTGCAGCACGTCAACTGTTACAACACACCTGCCATAACAGTTTGCAAACAGACGTGCCGAAGCTGCAATGTTCAGATCGCCGTCATCTCGAAATCGTCCTTGCGGGCGCCGCATTCCGGGCAGGTCCAGTTCATCGGAACATCGGCCCAGCGGGTGCCCGGTGCGATGCCGTCATCCGGCGCACCGGCGGCCTCGTCATAGACCCAGCCGCAGATCAGGCACATCCAGGTCTGGAAAGGGGCCATCGAATCGGTAGTCACAATATGCTTCCTTAGTGGTTTAAGAACCTCGAACAACCGTAGCGAGCGGCAGCAGTGCTGGTCGAGAAGCGCAGCTGTACGAGAAGTACAGCCGGTCCGCCGTAGCGAGCATCACAGACCGGCAATTCAACGCGCAGTAGGTTGATCGAGGTTCGTCTAGTAAAATGGAGAGTCGCGTATATTAATCCAGGCGTCGTGCAAAACCAACCGTTCCCCCTCATCCTGACCTTCGGCGTGTCCGATCCGGTCGGCGCCCTCGGCGTGCAGGCCGACCTGGCCGCGTTCGCCGCACACGGATGCCACGGGCTGTCGGTCGTGGCCGGCCTGCTCGTGGCAGACAGCGCCAAGGTCGAAAACCTGCATGAAGTCGACAGCGACTGGATGGCCGACCAGGCCAGAGTCCTGCTCGAAGACATGCCGGTGGCCGCCTTCAAGGTCGGCGCCGTGGCCACCGTGCTGCAACTGGCGGCGATCGCCGAAATCGTGTCCGACTACCCGGACGCGCCCCTGGTCCTCGACCCTTTCCTCTCCGCCCTGCCCGATTCCGGCCTGGCCGACGAAGAGATGCTGTCGGCGATCCGCTCGATCCTGGCGCCCCAGACCACGGTGCTGATCCTGTCGCAGTCGGAGCTGGGCCGCATGGCCGAGACCTGGCGCGAGGTGGGCGAAGGCGGCGAGGGCGACGACGCGCTGCTCGCCGACGTCGCCGAACTGACCAACGCCGGCTGCCAGTACGTGCTGGTGACCGGCACCCGCGACGAGCAGGGGAACTGCTCGAACACCCTGTTCGACGCCGACGGCGTGGTGGCGCGGGTCGAGTGGAAGCACCTGCCAGGGCCCTTTATCGGCGCCGGCAACACCTATTCGGCCGCCTTCACCGCCCTGATGGCCTGCGGCATGGAGGCGCCCCAGGCGCTGTTCTCCGCCCAGGACTACACCACCGGCGCGCTCGAACACGCCCAGCGCTTCGGCATGGGCAAGCTCATTCCCAACAAATTCTACCGGGGCTGACAGCCCCCCAGCACAACATGACTCCAGAGAACAGCTCGAAGAACGACCAACTGTTTGCCCGCGCCCAGCAGACCACGCCGGGCGGCGTGAATTCCCCGGTGCGCGCCTTCCGCTCGGTGGGCGGCACGCCGCGCTTCATCACCCGCGCGGAAGGCCCGTATTTCTGGGACGCCGACGGCAAGCGCTACATCGACTACATCGGCTCCTGGGGCCCGGCCATCGTCGGCCACGCCCACCCGCAGGTGGTCAAGGCGGTGCAGGACGCGGCCACCCGCGGCCTCTCGTTCGGCGCCCCGACCGAGGGCGAAATCGAGATGGCCGAGGAAATCTGCCGCCTGGTGCCGTCGATCGAGCAGGTGCGCCTGGTCTCGTCGGGCACGGAAGCGACCATGAGCGCGCTGCGCCTGGCGCGCGGCGCGACCGGACGCGACAAGATCGTCAAGTTCGAAGGCTGCTACCACGGCCATGCCGATTCGCTGCTGGTAAAGGCCGGTTCGGGCCTGCTCACCTTCGGCAACCCGACCAGCGCCGGGGTGCCGGAAGACTTCGTGAAGCACACCCTGGTCCTCGACTACAACAACGTCCCGCAACTCGAAGACGCCTTCGAATCGATGGGCGACACCATCGCCTGCGTAATCGTGGAGCCGGTGGCCGGCAACATGAACCTGATCCGCGCCACGCCGGAATTCCTGACCCGCATGCGCGAACTGTGCACCGAGCACGGCGCCGTGCTGATCTTCGACGAAGTGATGTGCGGCTTCCGCGTCGGCCTGGGCGGCGCCCAGGAAATGTACGGCATCGCGCCGGACCTCACCGCGCTCGGCAAGGTGATCGGCGGCGGCCTGCCGGTGGCGGCCTTCGGCGGCCGCGCGGAGCTGATGCAGAAGATGGCGCCGCTCGGCCCCGTATACCAGGCCGGCACCCTGTCGGGCAATCCAGTGGCGGTGGCGGCCGGCATGACGACGCTGAAGCTGATCCAGGAAGCGGGCTTCTACGAGAAGCTGGGCGCGGCGAGCGGCCGCCTGGTGCGGGGCTTGACCGAGGCGGCGCAGGAACACGGCATCCCATTCTGCGGCGACGCGGTGGGCGGCATGTTCGGCTTCTACTTCAGCCAGAATATCCCGTCGACCTATGGCCAGATGATGGCCGGCGACAAGGAGCGCTTCAACCGCTTCTTCCACGGGATGCTGGACGAGGGCGTGTATTTTGCGCCGGCCATGTTCGAGGCGGGCTTCGTGTCGGCGCAGCATACGGATGCGGTGATCGACGAGACGATCGAGGCGGCGCGGCGGGTGTTCAAGCGCATCGGCTAAGCGCGAATTGAGGTGAACCGTAGGGTGGTCGGCTTCGCCGACCGCGCGTTCAAATTCCGTTTGAACGGATGCAGGATTTGCTGTTCACGCATTGGCTGAACGCGCGGTCGGCAGAGCCGACCACCCTACAAAACGGCGATGAAATCTTATTTCATCGCCGTTTTAATTTTGAAATATTCTTTCGTTCAGCGCAGCCAGCCGCGGCGGCGGAAGTACCACAGCGGCGCAATGCCGCAGGTGATCATCAGCCCCACCGCCAGCGGATAGCCGAAGCTCCAGTTCAGCTCCGGGAACACCTTGAAGTTCATGCCGTAGATGCTCGCGATCAGGGTCGGCGGCAGGAAGGCCACCGAGGCCACCGAGAAGATCTTGATGATCTTGTTCTGGTTGATGTTGATGAAACCGACGGTGGCGTCCATCAGGAAGTTCACCTTGTCGAACAAAAAGGAGGTGTGGCCGTCCAGCGATTCGATGTCGCGCAGGATCTGGCGCGCTTCCTCGAACTGGTCGCTGTTCAGGAGCCGGCCGCGCATCAGGAAGCTGACCGCGCGGCGCGTGTCCATCATGTTGCGGCGAATGCGGCCGTTCAAGTCTTCCTCGTGGGCGATCGCGTTCAGCGCGGCGGCCGCGTCCTGGTCGGTGAATTCCTTCTGCAGCACGCGGGTGGAGACTTCTTCCAGCGCCTCGTAGATGCCCTCGAGCGCGTCCGCCGAATACTCGGCGTCGGTCGCGTACAGGTCGAGCAGCACGTCCATGTAGTCTTCGATCGAGCCGGGCCGCGAGCGCGCACGCAGGCGCACCAGGCGGAACACCGGCAAGTCGTCGTTGTGCACCGAGAACAGGATTTTCCCGGACAGGATGAAGGCGACCGTGATCACGCGCGATGGTCCGTCTTCTTCCTCGAGCAGGAAGTCGGTGCGCAGGTGCAGGTCGCCGTTCTCGGCTTCGTAATAGCGGGCCGAGGCTTCGATGTCCTGCATGTCGTCCTCGCCCGGCAGCGTCACCCCATAGGTCGTCTTGACCAGGATGCGCTCCTCTTCAGTGGGCTCGTTCAGGTCGACCCAGACCGGCGTCACGTTCTCCAGGTCCTCGCGCGAGTCGACGCTGACCTGGTTCAGGCGGCCATTTTGTAGGACAAATACGTTGATCATGCGCTTTTTCTCGGCCGGGATTCGAAAACTGCGGCAAGTGTAACCGACAGTCCCCGGACGCGGCCACCCCGTCACGACAATTTCGTGGCCACGCAGGCCACGACTGGTCAGGGAAGATCGGCGAAGCGCATCCGGCGCTGGATCAGGGCAGTGCGGCGCATCAGGTAATTGGTGGCGCGGTGCTTGTCGTAGTAGCGCGGGTTCGGCAGCATCACGGCCAGGCGCGCGGCCTGCGCGGCGCCCAGCCTGGCCGCCGAGGTGCGGAAATAATGTTTCGCCGCCGCTTCGGCGCCGAACACGCCGCGCCCGTACTCGACCACGTTGAGGTAGACCTCGAGGATGCGGCGCTTGCTCATCACCGTCTCGAGCATGAAGGCGATGATCATCTCTTGCCCCTTGCGCAGGTAGCTGCGCGAGCCGGACAGGAACAGGTTCTTGGCCAGCTGCTGGGTGATGGTCGAGCCGCCGCCCACCACCTTGCTGCGCTTGTTGTTGCGCTCATAGGCTTTTTCCAGCGCCTCCCAGTCCACCCCGCCGTGCTCGGCGAAGCGCGAATCCTCCGAGGCCACCACGGCCCGCTTCAGGTTGACCGAGATGCGCTCGTAGGGCACCCACTCGTGCTTGAGCTGCGCATCCGGATTCTTCTCGCGCAGTTCCGACAGCTGCTGGCGCATGAAGCTGGTCGAGCCGGGATTGAACACCGAATACCAGCAGACCATGACGAAGAAGTACAGCTGCACCAGCAGCACCAGCAGGATCGGCCCGAGAATGAGCCACTTGAGCCAGCGGCGCCCGCCGCCCGCCTTGTTCGTCTTGCTGCGCGGTTTACCCATTGTTATTGTGTTGTTATGGTTTGAGTTTCTTGAACACGTCCGCCGTCTCCGGCCGTACGCCGCGCCAGATGGCGAAGGCTTCGGCGGCCTGCTCCACCAGCATGCCCAGGCCGTCGCGCACGACGGCCCCGTGGCTGGCCGCGAAGGCCATGAACACGGTCGGCTGGCTGCCGTACATCATGTCGAGGGCGAGCGTGTGCGGGCCGAATACCGAGGGCGGCAGCGGCGGCAGCTCGCCGGCCAGGCTGCTCGAGGTGGCGTTCACGATGATGTCGAAGCTGCCCGCGATCGCGTCGAAAGCGCTGGCTGCTACCGGAACGCCGTAGGACGCGAATTCCTGCGCCAGCTTGCCCGCGGTGGCCACGGTGCGGTTGGCGATCACGATCTCGCGCGGGTTTTCCCGGATGAGCGGCAGCAGCGCGCCGCGCGCCGCGCCGCCGGCGCCCAGCAGCAGGACGCGCGCGCCCGCAATCCTCACGCCGGCGTTGCGGGTGATGTCGGCCACCAGTCCGGGGCCGTCGGTATTGTCGCCGATGATCTCGCCGTCCGCGAACACCAGCGTGTTGACGGCGCCGGCGGCCCGGGCGCGTTCCGCCAAGCGGGTGCAGACGCCCACCGCCTCGAGCTTGAAGGGCAAGGTGACGTTGGCGCCGCGGTAGCCCTCGGCGATCAGGCGCGCCACGGTCCCCGCGAAACCGTCGAGCGGCGCCAGGCAGCGTTCGTAGACCAGGTCCTGGCCGGTCTGGGCGGCGTAGACGGGGTGGATCTCGGGGGACTTGCTGTGGGCGATCGGGTTGCCGATCACGCAGTATCTATCTGCCATGGTCATCCTTGCTCATCCTTCGCCGCCGCGCAGTTCGGTCTGCATCTTTTCCTCGCGCGTGAAACGGAAGCGCGTGATCACTTCCCACAGGTCGTCCTTGCCGCGGGTGCGCATGTTGACGGGGAAGTTCCCGAAGGGTGCGGCCTGCAGCACGATGCGCAGGGCGGCCCGGTCGAGCGCCGGATTGCCCGAGCTCTGCTCGACGCGCGGGCCGCCGTCCTTCATGTAGATGGTCCCGTCCTGGAACACCGGGATGTAGACCACCAGTTCGCCGTACAGCTTCTTGCCGCTCTGCTGGGGGAAGTTGAGGGTGCCGACCTCCTCGATCCGCTTCTGCATCTCCTTATAGTAGAGCGCATAGCCGACCTGGCGCGTGCTGGGCGTGATCTGGGTACGCTTGGGACGCTTGTTCTGGTCCTCGATGCGATCGATGACTTCGGCCGCGCTGCGCGAAATCGCGCGGCTGGTATCAAAAGCGTCGCTGCCCGTGCGGGTGGGGTCGGGCTTGTCCTGCTCGGTCCTGGGCGGCGCCTTTACATCCGAAGCGCGCACGCGGGTCAGGACGTTCTGCTGTTGCTGTTCCAGTTCGGCGATGCGGCGCTGCAGGGCCTTGATGCTTTCGCCGTTCTCGATCCTGCGCAGGTCGGGCAGCGGCGAGCGGGCGCGCCCGGCATCCGCGGTGCCGCCGCCTTCCAGGTTGGCCTGGGCCAGCGCATCGGCTTTCGCCGGCGCGTTGGCGTGCTTGGCGTTGACCAGGATGACTTCGAGGCCCGGATCGGCCGGCTGGCGGCGGAAGGCATCCGGCGCGGCGAAACGCACCGCCAGCAGCGCCGCGTGCGCGAGCACGGAGACGCCGAGGGCGATCATCAGGGGGCGGTTGTTCTGCAAATACTTCACGCGCTGCTTGTGCCCGGGCGGGCGCTGGGGTCAGGGATGGGGCATTCTAACCTGCAACGGCACGCTCGGGGGACGTTCGTAGGGTGGTCGGCTATGCCGACCGCGCGTTCAACCGGTACGTGATTGAACGCGATGCTGGTCTATCAAACACTGTTTGAACGCGCGGTCGGCGAAGCGTGATCTGGTCCACTGGACCAGATCACCCCTACAGTTTCAGGCGGTTCCAGCGTTGGCAGGAACCTCAACGCCTTCTTCCGTCGTGACTGCGGCAACCACACCCTCCGCCTCCACCACTTCCGCCAGCGCCGCCTCCCCGGTATCGCCCTCTTCCTCTTCCTCGAGTTCGAGCGACGCATCCGGCGCCGCCGCGGCTACCTCGAGCAGGCGCGCTTCCAGCGTCAGGTCGACTTCGTCCCAGCGTACGATGTCGAGCCTGACCTGGGCGCCGCGCGCCAGCTGCGGCATGCCGGCCAGGCGCGCCACCAGCGGGATCTCGACCAGGCGCACCACCTCGTCCTTGAGCACGACGGCATCGACGTGCCGGGCGTTTTCCTGTCCGAGCCAGCGCAGGCACCAGTAACGCTCCATGTTCTGCTGGAAGTCGTTGTAGGCCGCATAGGCCGCGTCGAAGCTCGATACGATCGCGAACAGGGTCGCGTCGCGGTGCTTGAACGGCGCCACCAGCGGCGCCGTCACGCCGTGCGAGGCGCAGGCCAGGATCTGCCACTGGTTGACCAGGTCGGTGTAGCGGCGCAGCGGCGACGTGCTCCATGCGTACTGGTCCACGCCCAGGCCCTGGTGCGGGGCCGCGTGCGTGACCATGCGCAC
The DNA here is from genome assembly GCF_059686055.1 of Telluria sp. ZB4P34. Taxonomy (NCBI): domain Bacteria; kingdom Pseudomonadati; phylum Pseudomonadota; class Betaproteobacteria; order Burkholderiales; family Oxalobacteraceae; genus Telluria; species Telluria sp. ZB4P34. The sequence continues at coordinate 40,691 of NZ_JCASIF010000023.1, forward strand.
CTGGATCTTCGCATTCCAGCCGCCCGCGCCGGGACCCTGCGAGCGATAGATGCCCGGCACGCCCGAGTCGTGCAGCAGCTTGCCCCAGGTGCTGTTCGCGAAGATCATCAGCTCGGCCACGATCTTGTCGAGCGGCGCGCCGCGCTTGCGGCGCACGATACTGACCACGTCGTCTTCCACGTAGAAGTTGAAGTCCACGCGGTTGGCCTGTTCCGGCTTGAGGCCGAAGGCTTCGCGTTTCTTCATGCGGCCCGCTTCCAGCTGCAGCGCCCACTGCCACAGCAGGCCGAGCTCGATCTTGTGCGGATATTCGCCCGCGCCGCTGGCCAGGGTTTCCTCGTTCACCAGCGCGTCCAGGTCGTTGTGGCGCAGGTTGCTCTTGATCGGTACCCGCTCGGCGCGGGTAGTGGTCGAGAGCACGGTCCAGTCGGAGGGATCCAGCACCGCGTACAGCGACAGCGCAGGGCAATCGGTGCCTTCGGCCAGCGTGAAGGCGTTCACCACCTCATCCGGCAACATGGTGATCTTATCGCCCGGCATATATACAGTGGACATGCGGGCGCGCGCGATCCTGTCGATGGCGTCGTCCGGACGGATGCCCAGGCCCGGCGCCGCGATGTGGATACCGACGCGCACCGTGCCGTCGTCCAGCTTCACGACCGAGAAAGCGTCGTCGATCTCGGTGGTGGTCACGTCGTCGATCGAGAAGGCCGCGACCTCGGCCAGCGGCAGGTCGCCCGGCGCGGCCGGCGCGTCGACCGCGGGGAAGCCGGCGCCGCGCGGGAAGTGCTCGAACAGGAAGCGCGCCATGTGCAGCTCCTTCGGCGAAGCCAGGCCGCCCGCGTTCAGCATCAGGCGCGGCGCCGTGGTCTGCAGTTCGGACGCTGCGGCTTCGAGCGCCTTGTATTCGATGGTGTTCTTGTCGGGCTTGAACAGCAGCTGGTGCACGATGGACTGCATGGCCTGCGGCAGCTTGCCGGCCTTGAGTTCATCCACGTAAGCCGCCTGCACGATGGCCTGCTGCTTCTTCTTCTCGATGCCGGCCAGCGCCGCCTTCAGGGTCTGCTCGGGGGCGGCCTTGTAGCGCCCGCGCCCTTTTTTATGGAAGTAGATCGGCGCCGCGTGCAGGGCCAGCACCAGGCCGGCCGCCTCGCTCGGCAGCGGCGCGTGGCCGAAGTACTCGAGGCCCAGTTCGGCGAAGCCGAATTCCTCCTGTCCCGCGACTTCCCACAGGAAGTCCAGGTCGACCTCGGCGGCGATGCCCTTGGCGGCGCCCAGCAAAACTTCCGGCTCCGGCTTCTCGAACTGGATCAGCACGTCCTTGGCCTTGACCTTGGTGCGCTTGCCGCTGGCCAGCTCCACCTGGTAAGCATCGCCTGCCTGCGACAGTACGGCGCCGACCTTGAAGTCGCCCGACTCTTCAAAAAAAAGGTTCATGTTATTTCGTGTTCTGTTGTGTTCCGGCCGGCTCCAGGTCCAGCACCGACGGCAGGAATACCTCGGTGACCAGCAGCAGGCCATGACGGCGGCGGTAGACGCAGCGCCGCGCATAATAAAGTGATGCTTCGCTCCCACCGAGGGCCGCGCGCACGCGCCCCATCAGCGGATGGCCCGCGCGGATGCGCGCGTATTCCAGCTGGCCGCGGCGCACCAGCGGGTCATAGAACAGCGTGGTGCCGAGCGAACGCTCGCCCAGCGCCGAAAACAGGGGCCAGTCGCTGGCCGTGCAGCTGGCCGGCACGACCGTGTGGCCGAACACCCTCGGGATGCCATCGCACTCCAGCAGCACTTCGCGCTCCCATACGCGTCCCGGGCGTACCAGGCCGATCGCCCGCGCTTCGTCCGCCAGGCACAGGGCGGCGTGCTGGTGCAGCCGGCGCACGCGGAATGCCTGGCTGTGCGCCATCAGGCGCGCCGTCAGCGAGCCGTAGGTAGCCAGCCAGTCGCGCATGCCTGCCGGCGCGCGCACGGCGCCGGCATGCGGCTGCCATGCCGCCTGCCGCAGCGAAGCGCCCCTCGCCCGCACGCTCACCGGGGGCCGCTCGCGTCGGCGCAGAAGGCCAGCACGTCGCCGACGTATTGCGGAAATTCCGAGATCGCATGGTCGCTGCCCTGGATGACATGCTGCTTCGCCCTGGCGTAGTGCGCCACCATGTCGCGGTAGTCGAGCACTTCGTCGCCGGTCGCGGCGATCAGGTAGTAACGCTCCGGCCTGGTGATCTTCTCGACCCGCAACGCGGCCAGCTCGTCGATGTACTCGCGGCGGAACTCGAAGGGCTCATCCGAGTGCCATGCCGTGGTCACCCCCACATGGTGCTCGAGGTTCTTCAAGGGATCCACGGACGGATTGAGCAGCACCGCCGGCACGCCCAGGCGCTCGGCCAGCCAGGTGGCGTAGAAGCCGCCCAGCGACGAGCCGATGATGGCCAGGCGATCGGGCGCATGGCGTTCGGCCAGCAGCAGGGCCAGGGCCATCGCCTCCTTCGGCGACGCCGGCAGCTGCGGGCAGATCAGCGCGTTCGCGCGGCCGGCGTCCTCCAGGGCCTTGTGCACCACCCGCGCCTTGAAGGACTTGGGCGAGGAGCGGAATCCATGCAGGTACAGGACGTACGCGTCTGCGGTCATGGAGCCAGCGCGTCCAGCAGTTTCTGGTGCACGCCGCCGAAGCCGCCGTTGCTCATCACGAGGATGTGGTCGCCCGGCTGGGCCGCCTGCACGATCGCCTTCACCATGTAGTCGAGCTGGTCGAAGCTGTGGGCGATGGCGCCGAGCGGCTTGAGGGCGTCGGCCAGCGACCAGCCCAGCGCCTGCTGGCTGCCGAAGCCGAACACCAGGTCGGCGTCCTTCAGGCTGCCCGGCAGCGCATCCTTCATGGCGCCCAGCTTCATGGTGTTCGAGCGCGGCTCCAGCACGGCCAGGATGCGGCCCGCGCTCGCGCCACCTGCGCCCAGCTTCTGGCGCAGGCCGCCGACCGTGGTCGCGATCGCGGTCGGGTGGTGGGCGAAGTCGTCGTACACGGTGATGCCATTGACCGTGCCGCGCACTTCCATGCGGCGCTTGACGCTCTGGAAGCGCGACAGGGCGGCAATCGCCTGCGAGGTCGGCACGCCGACGTGGCGCGCGGCGGCGATCGCGGCCATCGCGTTCGAGCGGTTGTGCTTGCCGGTCAGCTCCCACTCCACCGTGCCCTGCCTGGCGCCATTGAAGAAGACGTCGAAGCTGGCGCCGCCCGGATGCTCGACCAGGCTCCAGTCCACGCCGTCGGCCGTGCCGAAGGTCTCCTTCTCGCTCCAGCAGCCGCGCTTGATCACGCGGGCCAGCGAGGCTTCGTCGCCGTTCACGACCAGGCGGCCCACGCCCGGCACGGTGCGCACCAGGTGGTGGAACTGGGTCTCGATGGCGCCGATGTCCGGGAAGATGTCGGCATGGTCGTATTCCAGGTTGTTCAGCACCGCGGTCTTGGCATGGTAGTGCACGAACTTGCTGCGCTTGTCGAAGAAGGCGGTGTCGTATTCGTCCGCCTCGATCACGAAGAAGTCGCTTGGCTTGTCGCCTTGCAGGCGCGCCGACACGCCGAAGTTCACGGGTACGCCGCCGATCAGGAAGCCCGGTGCATAGCCCGCATCTTCCAGGATCCAGGCCAGCATCGAGGTGGTCGTGGTCTTGCCGTGCGTGCCGGCCACGGCCAGCACCCATTTCTCGCGCAGGATGTGCTCGCCGATCCACTGGGGACCGGAGACATAGGGCAGGCCGCGGTTCAGGATCTCTTCGATCAGCGGATTCCCGCGCGTCATGACATTGCCGATCACATACAGGTCCGGATTCAGCGACACCTGTTCCGGACCATAGCCCTGGATCAGCTCGATGCCCTGGGCTTCCAGCTGGGTGCTCATCGGCGGATAGACGTTGGCGTCGCATCCGGTGACGCGGTGGCCCGCTTCCTTGGCCAGGACCGCCAGGCCGCCCATGAAGGTGCCGCAAATACCGAGAATATGAATGTGCATGGTCGAGGAAGAGCACTGCGCTTGTTGTCCGAAAGCGCGATTCTACCCGACACGCGCTCATTTTCCTTCAAGAGCGTCTAACGAAGCTCCAGGGCAAAGCGCAGCGCCGCAGTGGCGGACCACGAAGCCAGTACTTTAGTACGGCGAGACGATGCAACGCAGCAATGGAGTTTCGTTAGGCGCTCTAGGAGTATGATTCAGCCATCATGCCGACACAGAACAACGACGTACTCCAGTTGCGCGCCGAAATCGCTGCGAATGCGGCGCGCATGATCGCCCAGGATGGCGCCGACTACGACACCGCGCGCCGCAAGGCGGCCCGCCAGGTGCTGGGAGTCGACCGGCCGGCGCCCAACCTGATGCCCGACAACATGCAGATCGAGGACGAGGTCCGCCAATACCAGGCCCTGTTCGGCGGCCCCGGCCAGGCCGCGCGCCTGGGCGCGCTGCGCGAGACCGCCCTGCAGGTGATGGACCAGCTGGCCGACTTCCGTCCTTACCTCACCGGCGCCGTGCTCAACGGCACGGCGGGCGAGCACGACGAGATCCACCTGCAGCTGTTCGCCGACAGCGCCAAGGAGGTCGAGATCTACCTGCTCAACCGCAACGTCAATATAGAGATCTCGGAAACACCCCATTTCAAGGGCGGGCGGCACGATCCGGTTGAAACGGTGAGCTTCATGTGGCATAAGGAAACAATTCATGCCGAGCTGTATGATTTCCATGACCTGCGGGGCGCGCTCAAGCCGCGGGGTGATGGCCGCCTGCAGCGCGTGGACGCGGCAGGACTGCGTGCGCTGATGGCAAACGATCAATCTCTGGAACAGGACGAATAAGAAGTAATGAACAAGAAACACGTGGCCGCGTATGCGGCCGTTGCCGCACTCTTCGGGATCATGGGCGCCCTGGTGGCAGTTAACAAGAAAGAGCCTTCCCCCCTCACCACCACGATCGCCCCGACCGGCGGCAAGGCGCACACGGCCGTCGACAAGCTGTTCCAGCAGTCGCTCAACGACCTGCAGGGCACCCCGCAGCCGCTGTCGAAGTGGCGCGGCAAGCCGCTGGTGGTGAACTTCTGGGCAACCTGGTGCGCGCCCTGCGTGCAGGAGATGCCGGAGCTGTCCGAGCTGGCAGGCAGCGACGGCGGCAAGACCTTCAACGTGATCGGCATCGGCATCGATTCGCCCTCGAACATGAACGAATTCGCGGCCAAGCTCAAGATCGCCTATCCGCTGTACGTGGCCGGCATGGGCGGGACCGAGCTGTCGCGCGAGTTCGGCAACAATGCCGGCGGGCTGCCGTATACAGTATTGATCGGCGCGGATGGGCAGGTGCGCAAGACCTATCTGGGCAAGCTGAAGTTCGACGAACTGCGGGCGGATCTGGCAAAGCTGTGATTGTGTTGAGGCGTAGGGTGGTCGGCTTGGCCGACCGCGCGTTCAGCCAGCAATAGAATGGACGTACAGGCGATATTAGCGGAATTTGAACGCGCGGTCGGCAGAGCCGACCACCCTACTAGCGAACGATCGTTCTTTTCCGAACTGCGCCGATCATGCCTTCATCAACTGGCAATTTTACTGCTTGCCAATAGTCGAGCTTGGCGGCACAATGCGCTTCTTTCGGGCGTTCAGACTCTTCAACATGGCGAACAAGCTATTGCTGCTTAATGGCCCCAACCTCAATTTATTGGGGACCCGGGAGCCTGCGGTGTACGGCGCGACGACGCTGGCCGACATCGAACAGGCAGCAAAGGCACAGGCACAGGCGGCGGGCGCAAGCCTCGACTGCTTCCAGAGCAACCATGAAGGAGCCCTGATCGACCGCATCCACGCCGCGCGCGGCGAAGGCGTGGACGCGATCGTGATCAACCCGGGCGGCCTGACCCATACCAGCGTGGCCCTGCGCGATGCGCTCGCTGCGCTGGCAATCCCGTTCGTGGAAGTGCACATCTCGAATGTGCATGCCCGCGAATCTTTCCGGCACCACTCGTACTTGTCCGCAATTGCGCAAGGCGTGATCTGCGGCCTGGGTCCGGACGGATACCGGTTTGCCATCGACTTTGCGCTTAAATCGCGTTAATCTACGTCAACTTCATGTATCAGCGGCCGCAGCCTGTTGACCGTCGCGATGCCGGCTCTCTTAAAAACGAATAAAACATTCCAAGGGGTTTCACATGGATCTCAGAAAACTCAAGACTTTGATCGACCTGGTCGCCGAATCGGACATCGCTGAACTCGAAGTGACCGAAGGCGAAAGCAAGGTCCGCATCGTCAAGTCGTCCGCAAACCCGCAAGGCCAGATGATGATGATGCCGCAGCAGGCCGTGCAGCACTACGCCGCACCGGCGCCGCAATCCGCCGCTCCGGCTCCGGCCGCGGCCCCGGCTCCGGCAGTCGCCGCCGAACCGACCGGCCACGTCGTCAAGTCGCCGATGGTTGGCACCTTCTACCGTTCGTCGGCCCCGGGCGCCGCGGCTTTCGTCGAAGTCGGCCAGAGCATCAAGCAGGGCGATACCCTGTGCATCATCGAAGCGATGAAGCTGCTGAACGAGATCGATGCCGACGTCGCCGGCACGGTCACCAAGATCCTCGTGGAAAACGGCCAGCCGGTCGAATTTGGCCAGCCGCTGTTCGTGATCGGCTAAGATCGCCTGACAATCCCCCATGGCGGCCTTGCATCGCCTTGCCCTGGGCCTTGTTGGACGATCTCATACCGTCGGCCCGGCGGCGCCCTGCCGCCAGCCCATCCATGTCGTGTCCGGCGTGAGCTTTATCCTGAGCTGCGCCGGTTTTCACTGAAACACCGAACCTACCATGTTTGAAAAAATCCTCATCGCCAACCGTGGTGAAATCGCGCTGCGTATCCAGCGCGCCTGCCGCGAACTGGGTATCAAGACGGTCGTCGTGCACTCCGAGGCGGACAAGGACGCCAAGTACGTGAAGCTGGCGGACGAATCCGTCTGCATCGGCCCGGCCCAGTCGGCGCTCAGCTACCTGAACATGCCGGCGATTATCAGCGCCGCCGAAGTGACGGATGCCGAGGCTATCCACCCGGGATATGGCTTCCTGTCGGAGAACGCCGATTTCGCCGAACGCGTCGAGAAGTCGGGCTTCGTCTTCATCGGCCCGCGTTCGGACTCGATCCGCCTGATGGGCGACAAGGTCTCGGCCAAGCAGGCCATGATCAAGGCCGGCGTGCCCTGCGTGCCGGGTTCGGACGGCGCCCTGCCGGACGATCCGAAGGAAATCGTGCAGACCGCACGCCGCGTCGGTTACCCGGTCATCATCAAGGCCGCCGGCGGCGGCGGTGGCCGCGGCATGCGCGTGGTGCATACCGAAGCCGCCCTGCTGGGCGCCGTGCAGATGACCAAGACCGAAGCCGGCAGCGCCTTCGGCAATCCGGAAGTCTACATGGAGAAGTTCCTGGAAAATCCGCGCCACGTGGAGATCCAGATCCTCGCCGACGAGCACAAGAACGCTGTCTGGCTGGGCGAGCGCGACTGCTCGATGCAGCGCCGCCACCAGAAGGTCATCGAGGAAGCACCGGCGCCGGGCATTCCGCGCAAGCTCATCGAGAAGATCGGCGACCGCTGCGCCGAAGCCTGCCGCAAGATCGGCTACCGCGGCGCGGGCACATTCGAATTCCTGTACGAGAACGGCGAGTTCTACTTCATCGAGATGAACACCCGCGTGCAGGTGGAACACCCGGTCACCGAGATGATCACCGGGATCGACATCGTGCAGGAACAGATCCGCATCGCCTGCGGCGAGAAACTCCGTTTCCGCCAGCGCGACATCATGCTGTCGGGCCACGCGATCGAGTGCCGCATCAATGCCGAAGACCCGTTCAAGTTCACGCCTTCGCCGGGCCGCATCACCGGCTGGCACCCGCCGGGCGGTCCCGGCATCCGTGTCGATTCGCACTCGTATGCGGGATACTATGTTCCACCTCATTACGACTCGATGATCGGCAAGGTAATTTCCTACGGTGCGACACGCGAGCAGGCAATTCGCCGCATGCAAATCGCGCTCTCGGAAATGGTGGTTGAAGGTATTCTCACCAATATCCCGCTGCACCGTGAGCTGATGGTCGACGCCCGCTTCATCGAGGGCGGCACCAACATCCACTACCTGGAGCACAAGCTGGCCTCCAAGCCGGACCTGCCGAAGGAAACGGGCATCGGCGCCAAATCGGAAACCAAGGTAGCGGACCTTAAGGCTGATCTATGAGCTGGACGGAAGTCGTCATCGAAGTAGCGCGGGACCACGCGGAGGCCCTGTCGGACGCCCTGATGGATGCGGGCGCCCTGTCGGTCTCGGTCGAAGACGCGGACGAAGGCACCGAGGCGGAAAAACCGCTGTTCGGCGAGCCGGGCATGGAACCGAAGGAAGCAGCCTGGGACCATAGCCGCGTGGTGGCGCTCACCGACGTCGACGCCGACCAGTTCGCGATCGTGCAGGAAGCCGCCAACGCCATCAGGCTGCCCGTCGTGCCCTCCTTCACCACCCGTGCGGTGGCGGACGCCGACTGGGTGCGCCTGACGCAGTCGCAGTTCGAGCCTATCCACATCGGCAAGAACATCTGGGTGGTGCCGAGCTGGCATGAAGCGCCGGACCCGAATGGCCTCATCCTCGAACTCGACCCGGGCCTGGCCTTCGGCACCGGCAGCCATCCGACCACCCGCCTGTGCATGGAATGGCTGGAAGCGCACCCGGCGCCCGGACAATCGGTGCTGGACTACGGCTGCGGTTCGGGCATCCTGGCGATGGTCGCCAAGAAGCTCGGCGCGCAGGACGTGGCCGGCGTCGACATCGACCCGCAGGCGATCGAATCGGCGCGCAGCAATGCCGAACGCAACAATGTCAGCATCGACTACTACCTGCCGGACGCCTTCGCGCAAGCGCCCAACGAGCGCCACGCCAAGGGTCAGTTCCACATCGTGGTGGCCAACATCCTGTCGAGCCCATTGAAGCTGATGGCGCCGATGCTGTCCGGCCGCGTGGCGCCGGGCGGTTCGCTGATCCTGTCGGGCGTGCTGGCGCGCCAGGCCGAGGAAGTGGCCGCCGCCTACGCACCTTTCATCAAGCTGGGCGTCTGGGCCGAGCAGGACGGCTGGGTCGCCCTTCACGGGACGCTCGGCCAGGACACCGCACCCGCGCCGCGTTCCGCCACCGCGTAAGGGACACCGAGGCATGGCGCTCGCCACCCAATGCCCCCACTGCGGCACGGTGTTCCGTGTCGCCGCAGACCAGCTCAAGCTGCGTGGGGGCATCGTGCGTTGCGGCGCCTGCACCCAGGTCTTCGACGGCAATACCGCGCTGCTGGACTTGTCTGCCGCCTCCTCCCCTTCCGAAGCCTCCCGGCCCTCGCTTCCTGCGCGCGGCCGGCGCGCGTCGGATGCCGAGCCTGCTGCAGTAGCAGCGGCCGCACCGGCCGCCGCCGCTCCCCAGCCGGAAGCGCCGTCTGCGGCTGAAGGCGAGGCGGCCGAAGACCCCATCTACACCCTCGAGTTCGACCGCACCTTCGCGCCTTTCGGCATCCTGCCCCAGGTCAGCGGCGACGATGGCAAGGATGGCGCCGCGTCCATGGCGCCCGAGCCCGAGCCCGAGCCCGAAATGACGCAGGAACCCCAGTCCGAACCCGAAGCGCAAGCAGAGCGGGTAGCCGAGCCCGAACCTGAACCCGAACCTGAAGCGCAGCAGCCTGCCGCCGCGTCCGCGCCATCCGCAGCCGGGCTGCAGGTAGACGAAGCGCTGGTCGCGGCGCCCGCGCCGGACGATGGCGACGCGCTCGAGGAAGCCACAGCTGCGCCGGCGCTCGCGACCGCGACCGCGCGCCCGTCCGCCCCCGCCAAGGCGGCAGCATCGGCTCCGCCGCTGCTGCTGCGCGAATCGGGCCCGGCCACCGTCACGATGCCGCTGCCGCCCAGCGCGCCGCCAGTCGCGCCGCGGTCGCCGCGCGACAAGGCGGCGCAAGCGCGCGCCGCACGCCGTTCCAAGCTGACGCCAACCCGGATCGAGCCGCCCAAGCTGCGTGTGCCGGAGCCCGACGAACCCGAATTCGTGCGGCGCGGACGCCAGCGCGAACGCTCGGGCAAGGCGCTGCGCATCGCCATGATCGCCGGCAGCCTGCTGCTCCTGCTGGCCCTGGGCGCGCAGCTGCTGCGCAGCTTCGGCAGCGCACTGGCGGCGCGCTACCCCGACATGAAGCCCTCGCTCGTCACCGTTTGCAAGGCGCTGTCCTGCCGCATCGAACTGCCGGCGCAGATCGAACAGCTGGTGATCGACACCGGCGAGCTGACCACGCTGGGCGGCAATGCCTACACCTTCACCACCCAGCTGCGCAACCAGGGCGACGCCACCCAGGCCTGGCCGAGCCTCGAACTGACCCTCTCGGATGCGGACGACAAGCCGCTGGTGCGCCGTGTGTTCGGCCCGCGCGATTACCTGCCTGCAGGGCCGCTCCTGGCAGCCGGCTTCGCAGGACATGCCGAGCAGCCGGTGAAACTGCATTTCCGTGTCGAAGAACCGGCGCCGTCCGGTTACCATATCGCGGTTTTCTATCCCTAATCTGAAAGTTCAGCCATGACCAAAACCGCCCTGATCTGCGGATCGATCGCCTTCGACAAGATCATGCAGTACCACGGCCGCTTCGCCGAGACCCTGCTGGCCGACCAGTTGCACCGCGTGAACGTGTCCTTCCTGGTGCCGACCATGCGCCTGGAGTACGGCGGCTGCTCGGTGAACATCGCCTACAACCTCAAGCTGCTGGGCGGCGAGCCGCTGGTCATGGGCACCATCGGCCAGGACGGCGGCGACTACCTCGAGCGCATGAAGAAACAAGGCCTCGACACCCGCGCCATCCGCACTATCCAGGCGGCCTACACCGCGCAGTGCTTCGTCACCGCGGACCAGGACAACAACCAGATCAACGCCTTTCACCCGGGCGCGATGCAGCACTCGCACGAGAATAACGTGGGCGACCAGGGCGAACTTCGCGTGGCGATCATTTCCCCCGACGGCCGCGACGGCATGATCAAGCACGCCGCCGACTGCGCGCGCCTGGGCGTCCCCTTCATGTTCGACCCGGGCCAGCAGCTGCCGATGTTCTCGGGCGAGGAACTGATCCGCTTCATCGACGGGGCCAGCTACCTGGCCTGCAATGACTACGAGTTCGAAGTGGTGATGGACCGCACCGGCCTGAGCCTGGCCGAGATCGCGGCGCGCCTGGATGCGCTGGTGGTCACGCGCGGCGGCGAAGGTTCCGACATCTACGCGGGCGGCGAGCACCATCGCATCCCGGCGGTCACGGCCGAGAACATCGTCGACCCGACCGGCTGCGGCGACGCCTACCGCGCCGGCCTGCTGTACGGGATCACGAATGGCCTCGACTGGCCCACCACCGGCCGCATCGCCAGCCTGCTGGGCGCGATCAAGATCGGCAGCACCGGCGGCCAGAATCACATGTTTACGCCGGAAGAAATCGAGCAGAGGTTCGAGGCGGCGTTCGGGTACAAGTTCCGCTGAACGCTCGCGTCAGTACCGCACACGAAAAAACAGGGTCCTCGAGGGGACCCTGTTCATTTGGCGAGCCGTGCAGCAGGCCGGCTTCAGCCGTAAAACACCTGCCTCAACACAAACTGAATAATCTGGATCAGCACCAGCGCCACCAGCACCGATAAATCGATCCCACCGATCGGCGGCACCACGCGGCGGATCGGCCGCAGGATCGGCGTATTCAGCGCATGCACGAAAGGCGCCAGCGGCGCCTGCGGATTCACCCAGCTGAAGATTGCATCGATGATCAGGAGCGCCATGAAACCGTACAGGATCCAGGTCAGGAACCGGTACAGCGCGTGCAGCAGCACCATCTCGCCCGACGCTCCGGCCACCAGCAGCAGCGCGCTGGCCAGCAGCACCACGACGAAAGCGCCGATCAGGCTTGCCCAGTCATAGCCGCCCATGCCCGGCACCAGGCGCCGCAGCGGCAGCACCAGCCAGTCGGTCAGGGTGAAGGTGAATTGCCCGATCTGTTGCGGCGGGCGTACACGCGTGGCCTGCATCCAGAAGCGCAGCAGGAGCAGCCCGCCCAGCAGGGCGGCAGCGGTATCGACGATAAACTGGAGAATAGACAGCACGAAGGCTCCTCAAAAAAAAACCGCTGTGTGAACGATCACACAGCGGTATTTTGCCTGATCCAGGCAAGACTCGCTATCGAGCCGGAATTACGGGCGGCTGCTGGTCGGGAACGGCCAGGCGGCTGCCGGCGACAGCGTGGTTTTAGCGGCCGGAGCAGGTGCTGCAGCCTTGCTGTCCGATTTCGAATCCGACTTCGAATCGGTTTTCGATTCGGACTTCGATTCGGCTTTCGATTCCGGCTTCGAATCGGCTTTCGAATCCGACTTGCTGTCCGCTTTCGAATCGGCTTTCGCTTCCGGCTTGGCTTCCACCTTGGTTTCCGGCTTCGATTCAGCCTTCACTTCCGGCTTGGCTTCGGCTTTTGCGGCCGGCTTTGCAGCAGGCTTGGCGGCAGCCGATTTGGTAGCGGCAGATTTAGCTGGAGCGGCTGCTTTTGCCGGAGTAGTGACTTTTTTTTCGGCCGATTTTGCCGGAGCTGCGGCTTTCGCCGGAGCAGCAGGCGCCTTGGCAGCCGATTTGGCAGCCGATTTAGCCGGAGCAGCCGATTTAGCCGATGCAGCGGCTTTCGCCGGAGCGGTTTTCTTGGCAGCAGGTTTAGCCGCGGCTTTGGTTGCGGTCGCTTTCTTTGCTGCTGGCTTGGCTGCGGCTTTTGCTACTGGCTTGGCTGCCGATTTAGCAGCTGGTTTGGCGGCGCTCGACTTCGACACTGCCGAAGCTCGCTTGGCTGCCGGCTTGGCTGCCGATTTGGTAGCGGCGGCTTTGGCTGCCGGCTTGGCAGCAGCTTTCTTTGCAGCAGGCTTGGCTGCAGGTTTCGCTGCGGCTTTCTTTGCTGCCGGCTTGGCTGCCGATTTGCTAGCGGCAGCTTTTGCTGCCGGCTTGGCAGCGGCTTTCTTTGCAGCAGGCTTAGCTGCTGCTTTAGCTGCTGGTTTAGCGGCGGCTTTCTTTGCAGCAGGCTTGGCTGCCGATTTGGTGGCGGCCTTGGCTGCCGGTTTAGCTGCAGCTTTCTTTGCAGCAGGCTTCGCTGCCGGTTTAGCTGCGGCCTTCTTTGCAGCCGGCTTGGCTGCCGGCTTGGCGGCGGCTTTCTTTGCAGCAGGCTTGGCTGCCGGTTTAGCTGCAGCTTTCTTTGCAGCTGGCTTCGCTGCCGGTTTAGCTGCGGCTTTCTTTGCTGCAGGCTTGGCTGCCGGTTTAGCTGCAGCTTTCTTTGCAGCAGGTTTCGCTGCCGGCTTGGCGGCGGTGGTCTTGCTTGCTGCAGCGCTCGACTTCGACACTGTCGAAGCTCGCTTTGCAGCAGGCTTAGCTGCCGGCTTGGCAGCGGCCTTGGCTGCCGGCTTGGCGGCGGCTTTGGCTGCCGGCTTGGCAGCAGCTTTGGCCGGAGCGGCCTTGGCTGCTGGTTTGGCGGCTGCTACTTTCTTTGCTGCCGGTTTCTCGGATGCTGCCTTAGCTGCTGGTTTCTTAGCGGTTGCCATTTTTGTTCTCCTTCATCTGCGATGAGAAATACGCTCAAGGTTTAAAACCCGCCCACCCATTCAGTGGCGGGCGAATTATTCATCGGACCAAGCCGCCAGGCGATTTGGGCCAATGAATCCGGCACCGGCTGAACTGCTGCAACTCCTCACAATTGCAGCGCTTCAGCCAACGTCGCTAGGTAACCGACTCAATGCGCTTTCACATCGCTACCCTTGCGGGCGCGAAAAGAAAAAGCCGCCTTGCCTGATCACGGTCAGGCAGTGCGGCTTGTTCTTTTCGCTTCGCTTGCGTGCATACTGATTGAATCAGTGTCCTATTAATCGATCGATTACTGCCCGGATGGACGCGACAATATCACATGTTCACGTTTTGACAAATTCAAACACGTAAAGTACACGAAAACTTTGTGAGCGCGCAACCCGGACACCTCAAAACAAATCGTGTTTTTCGCATTAACACATGCGATAGCGCATTCGTCTACCAACTATCGCCGCATTCATACCGAATCGCATTTCAGGCGATCGACAAACCATCGTCCCGCCGGTCCCGGCGGCTGGTCTTTCAGCCAGATCGCGTGCATCGAGAATGCGCTTCCCTGCAATGGATGCGCCTTGAGCCGGAGCTCGACCAGCGATCCATCGGCGAGATCCTGTTCCACCATATGCAGCGGCATGCCGCCCCACCCCAGTCCCGCGCGCAGGAACGCGTGCTTGGCGCCGAGATCGGCGAGCCGCCACACCTGCGGCGACATCACACCGAATTCGCGGCCCGCAGTGAGCGAGGAACGGTCGCTGAGCACCAACTGCACATGCTTGGACAACAGCGCGCGCGAAATGGCACCCTTGATGTTTGCGAGCGGATGTCCGGGCGCGGCGACGGTAGCCGACGGGATCTCGGCCAGGTAGTCGGAGGCGCAGCCCTGGGGGATGTCGGGCAACGAGCCGATCACGGCAATGCGGCACCGGCCATCGAGCAGCGGCTGCACCACCGCGCCCAGGGCCTCGACGTACAGGCGCAGGGGAGTGCCGGGAAAACTGTGGTGGAAGGCCTGTACGGCGGCGGTCAGGGTCGCGATCGGGAACATGACGTCGACCGCGACGGCAAGCTCCGGCTCGAGTCCTTCCGCCAGGGTACGCGCACGCGCCTTGAACGCATCCATGCTGTCGGCGGCTTCGCGCGCCTGCTCCAGCAGCGCGCGGCCGGCTTCGGTTAGTTGCGGATAGCGGCCGCTGCGGTCGAACAGCACGACGCCGGCCTGCAGCTCCAGATTGGCGAGGGTATGGCTCACGACGGACTGGGCGCGCCGCAGCTTGCGTCCCGCCGCCGAGAAGCTGCCTTCGTCCGCTGCGGCGATGAAGGTGCGCAGCTGGTCCATGGTGAAACCGTCGAGCATCCATCTACTCCTTCGATATGTCCTATCGAATTATATCGGCTTCCTGGATCGTTGTTGCCTGTCTAAGATGACTCCATCGCAGCCACACGACTGCGCCACCAGTCACCCACTCATGGAGCCATCATGTCTACCCTCACCTCGTCGACCGCCACCCAATCCACCCTGCCCGTCATCGGCCGCATCCTGCTTGCCGCGATCTTCGTCCTCAGCGGCATCGGCAAGGCCATGGCGCCAGCCGGCACCATCGGCTATATCGAGTCGATGGGGCTGCCGTTTGCAACACTGGCCCTGGTCGCCGCCATCGCCATCGAGCTGGGCGGCGGCCTGATGCTGGCGCTGGGAATCAAGACGCGGATCGTTGCCGCGGCGCTGGCCGCCTTTTCGGTACTGACCGCACTCGTGTTCCACAATGCGCTCGGCGATCAGAACCAGCTGATCCACTTCATGAAGAACATCGCCATGGCCGGCGGCCTGTTGCAGGTAGTCGCCTTCGGCGCCGGTGCGTACAGCCTCGATGCCGCCGCCACGCGCAAGGCTGCACCGCAGGCCGCGTAATCGAGGATATCTGCGAGCCGCCACTGAATCCCGTAGGGTGGTCGGCTCTGAACTGACCCCAGAAAGTTGGACACTAACTTTCTGGGGTTTTATGGGGAAGTACACACCTGCCTTCAAGCTGATTGTCGTGCAACGGTATCTTGAAGGCT
>NZ_JCASIF010000024.1:0-46438 GCF_059686055.1 Telluria sp. ZB4P34
CCGGTAACCCATCGAGCCTTCAAGATACCGTTGCACGACAATCAGCTTGAAGGCAGGTGTGTACTTCCCCATAAAACCCCAGAAAGTTAGTGTCCAACTTTCTGGGGTCAGTTCACTTCGCCGACCGCGCGTCCAACAGGCGCATGTGCAGTCGTATCACATGCCGGAGCTGAACGCGCGCTTGGCAGGGGCAAGTGCAGTCGTATCGCATGCCGGAGCTGAACGCGCGCTTGGCAGGGGCAAGTGCAGTCGTATCGCATGCCGGAGCTGAACGCGCGCTTGGCAGGGGCATGTGCAGTCGTATCGCATGCCGGAGCTGAACGCGCGGTCGGCGGAGCCGACCACCCTACGAGCCGCGGGCATGTCGCTGTATTGACCATGCAATCAGCCAGATGGACCCTCGCCCGTTTCCATGGCACGCTGCTTGGAAGCACAGTAATATTTACTGATAGCAAACTGGAGCACACCATGGACGCGAGCACCGCCGACACTACCGAGCCCACCCCGAGGCCGGGCCTTGCCGCCGCCCGGATCGGCATCGGACTGTTGCAGGGTCTCGTGCTCTACCTGCTCTACCGTGCGGGAGCGGAGCTGGCCTGGCCCGCGACCGCCCCGCGCCTGTTCGTGCCCCTGCTGCTGGTGTGGGTGCTGGCGCCGGTGATCGCCGTCAACGGGCTCGGCCAGATGCCCTGGCGCCGCTTGCTGTCATGGGTGGCCACGGCGGCCGCCTTCATCGCTGCCCTCGCCTGGTACGACGTGTGGCGCATGGAGGGCGCCGGCCTGCCGGTGCCGAAGCAGATGCGCGGCCCGGAGCCCTCGCCGCCATTGTTTCTCTCCCTCGTGGCCGGCTTCTTTATTGCCCATGCCCTGGTGCTGGCAGGGATGCAGGAGCGGCGCCGTATCGCCAGCTACACGGCCTACTTCGAGATCGCCTGGAAGCTGGGCGTGCAACTGGCTTTCAGCGTGCTGTTCGTGGGCGTCACCTGGCTGGTGCTGCAGCTCGGCGCGCAGCTCTTCCTCCTGATCAAGCTGGACTTCCTCAGCAAGGCCATCCGGCAATCCTGGTTCACGATTCCCGTCACGACCTTCGCCTTTGCCACCGCCATGCACCTGACCGACGTGCGCCCTGGCATCGTGCGCGGCATCCGCAACCTGGCGCTGGTGCTGCTGTCCTGGATCCTGCCGGTGCTGACGCTGCTGGTCGGCGGTTTCCTCGCCAGCCTGCCCTTCACCGGGCTCGAGCCGCTGTGGGGCACCCGCAGTGCGGCCGCCGTCCTGCTCGGCGCCGCGGCCGCCTTCGTGGTCCTGATCAACGCCGCGTGGCAAAACGGCGGGCAAAACGGCGGGCAAAACGGCGGGCAGAATGGCGCCCTGCCGGCGGCGCGGCCGGTCGCCCTGGCCGCCCGCATCGCCGCCCTGCTGCTGGTGCCGGTCACGGCGCTTGCGATCTACGCCCTGGCGCTGCGGGTGAACGAACATGGCTGGACCGAAGACCGGGTGATCGCCGCCGCCTGCATGCTGGTGGCGGGCTGCTACGCCGGCGGCTACGCGGCCGCCGCCCTGCGCAAGGGCTGGCTGCCCACGCTGGCCGGGGCCAATATCGCGGCTGCCTTCGTGGTGCTGGCGGTACTGCTGGCGCTGCTCACGCCGCTTGCCGATCCGGCCCGCCTCTCGACGAACGACCAGATGGCGCGCCTGGAGGCAGGGCGGGTGACGGCGGCGCAGTTCGATGTCGGTTACCTGCATTTCGATGGCGCGCGCTACGGCCGCGCGGCGCTGGCGCGGCTCGACAGGGACAGCACGCTTCCCGGCGCCGCCCAGCTGCGCAGCCGGATCGCGGCGGTGCGCAAGCTGCGCAGCAGGCACGAGCTGCACCTGCTGGCCGATCGCCCCGGACTGGCCGCCAGGCTGCGCGTCTGGCCGGCCGGAACGCAACTGCCGCAGGGCTTCCTGCAGATGGACTGGCTTGGCCAGGGCGGCATGGACGACATGCCGCACATGCCGCGCTGCCTGCTGTTCCAGGGCGCAGGCTGCGACGCGCTGCTGATCGACCTGGGCGGGGACGCCAGGCCGGAAGTGCTGCTGTTCGGTGACAGTCCCTGGGAGTCGGCAGTGATCACCGAAGATGCGGGCGGCCGCTGGCGTTTCGCCGGCCGCTTCGCCGGCATGCCCTGCCCGGCATGGAAGCAGGCCCTGCGCGAAGGGAAGATCCAGGCCGTGGCGCCGCGCTGGCGCGAGCTGGAAGTGGCAGGCCGGCGCATCACCGTCGAAGCCGTCTCGCCGGATGGCCCGGCAAGCCCCTGCCCGCCAGCCGGGCCCGACCAGCCGGACGCACCGCCAGAGTGAAACTTGCTATGCTTGGGCTCACCGCGAGGAGAGCACATGGCATTGCACATCGTTCATTTCATCGGGCCGATCAACCACAATTCCGCCAGCGGAATCCGCAACAACTGCCTGCAGGCCCTGCAGAACGGCGCCACCGAGATCGAGCTGCACATCTCGAGCGAAGGCGGCAACATGACGGCCGGCTTCGCGCTGTACTTCTTCCTGAAGTCGCTCCCGGTTCCCCTCACCACGCACAACATCGGCAGCGTCGAATCGGTGGCCGTGGTCATCTTCCTGGCCGGGCAAAAGCGCTATGCCTGCCCGGGCACGCGCTTCCTGATCCACCCGCTGCACTGGGGTTTCGGCAGCCTGGTCGCCGCCGACCATTCGCGCGTATCGGAGTGGCGCGACTGCCTCGATTTCGACGCCGAGCGCTACGCCAAGATCTTCCTCGATGCCACCACCGCCGCCGGCGCCGCCACCGACATCCGCAGCAACCTCACCGGCAACGCCCGCATCTTCGATGCCGATGAAGCGGTCAAGGCCGGCATCGTGCACCGCGCCATGCAGGCGCAATTGCCGCCGGCAGGTGGCAGCTGTCACTGGTGGAATTGATTTGCGAACTGACAATATGCTGTTTCAATAGCACAACGATTTGAGGAATTTGCTTATGTAATTGTCACCAATTGTCATCAATTTGTTGCGTTTGAAATTGCCGGGTGGATAGAATCATTTCCATATTTTATCGGCGCTGTTTGCTTGCTGCCTGTCCAGCGCCGCCCTTCCCGAGCAGCTTGCGTAATAGAAAAGATGATGAACAAACGTGTGATTGCTTCCCTGCTGGCGTTTCCGCTGGCAGTTTCAACAGCCTATGCGCAGGACAGCACCGGCTTCCCCTCTGTCAAAATCAGCGGTTTCGGCACCGGCGCCCTGACCTATGCCGATACCGACAAAGCCGAATTCGCGCGACCGAACCAGGCTTCCGGCTCGTCCAGGAACTTCCGTACCGGAATCGACTCGAACCTCGGCCTGCAGGCCGACCTGCCGGTCAACAGCTGGCTGTCGCTGACCGCCCAGGGCCTGGTGCGCCGCGACGCCGAAGAGGGTTACGGCGCCGAACTGAGCTGGGCCTTCGCCAAGGCCAAGCTCTCGGATGAGCTCAGTGTGCGCGTCGGCCGCGTTGGCCTGCCGGTCTTCATGATTTCGGACTACCGCAACGTCGGCTACGCCAACAACATGCTGCGTCCGCCAGCGGAAGTGTATTCCCAGGTCACTTTCAACAATGTCGACGGTGTCGACCTCACTTGGCAGCGCAGCTTCGGCGACACCACCGTGACTTCGCAACTGGCCTATGGCAGCGTCAAGGCGCCGGCCTCGAGCACGACCAATGTGCGCGGCAAGAATGTCGCGGCCCTCAACGTGGCGGTCGAACACGGTCCGTTCACGGTCCGCGCCGGCCATGCGGTGGCCAAGCTCACCGTCGAAGGATCGGTTTCGCTGGATACCCTGCTCGGCGGCCTGCGCGCAGCCGGCGCCGGTTACCGCTTCCCACAGCTGGTCACCTTGGCGAACGACCTGGAAGCGAAGGACAAGAAAGGTAGCTTCAGCTCGCTTGGTCTGATGATGGACTGGAACAACATCGTGGTTCAGACCGAATTCGCACGACGCAAGTCGAACAGCTACATCAACGACACCACCTCGTGGTATGTCATGAGCGGCTACCGCATCGGCAAGTTCCTGCCCTACTACACCCACGCGAACCTGAAGATCGATAGCGTCGTCGCCAATACCGTGCCGACCAGCTGCCCGGGCGGCTTCCCTGCAGCCTGCACTCCTACCATGCAGCAGCTCGGCGCCGGTGTGAACCGCCTGCGCAACGCCGCCGTGGGACAGGGCGAACAGTCGACCGACAGCATCGGTGTGCGCTGGGACTTCGCCAGCTCCGTCGCCCTGAAAATGCAAATCGACCGGATCAAGCCGAAGAACGGCAACGGCCTGTTCCTCAATCCGCAACCCGGCTTCCGTGACACCGTCACCGTTGGCGCCGTCGCCCTCGACTTCGTGTTCTAAGGAGCGGCCATGAACAAGATGATTGCAAGCATGTGTGCAGCAGCCGCCCTGGCCGTATCCGTCCCCGCCATGGCCGAAGTGGTCGTGGTGGTCAACAAGAGCGCTGCCGAGAGCACCATGACCAAGGAGCAGGTCGCCCAGTTCTTCCTGGGTAAGTCGTCGAGCATGACGCCGATCGACCAGTCGGATTCAAGCGCGATCCGCGCCGAGTTCTACAAGAAGGTCGCCGACAAGGACGCCGCCCAGGCCAAGGCCCTGTGGTCGAAGCTGGTCTTCACCGGCAAGGCCACGATGCCGAAGGAAGTCGCCGACAGCGCCGCCGTCAAGGCCGCCGTCGCCGCCAATCCGAAGGCGATCGGCTATATCGACAAGAGCGCGGTCGACGGCAGCGTCAAGGTCGTCTACTCGGCACAGTAAGAACGCCTGACAAAACCCCGAGGGCAAGGCGCATCGCCGCAGTGGCGGACCACGAAGTCAGTACGCTAGTACGGCGAGACGATGCAACGCAGCCTTCGGGGGAATTGTTAGGCGTTCTAAAGCAGTATCCCCGTGAGCTACACCCGCCGCCGGCATGACGCGGGCGGCGGTTTCTGCATTCTGGAGACATCAATGAGCATCAAGCGCAGGATCTGGGCACTACCCGTCATCTCCGCCATTATCTTCGGCGCCGGCGCCGGCGCCAGCGCGGTGATCGCGAACGGCGCGCTGGATTCGATCACCACCACCGCGAGCGTCGACTATCCTGTGCTCGATGCATCCAAGGCGCTCATCCTCGACGTCGCCGCCGTCACCGACGGCCTGCAGGACGCCGTCGTCGAAGGCGACAAGGACAAGGTCAGCCAGGTCGGCGAGCAGGCCGGCAAGCTGCGCGCGCGCCTGAACAAATTTGCCCAGATCCCGGGCCAGCGCGAGGTCGGCGCCCGCCTGAGCGCGGAGTTCGACGCCTACTACGCACCGGCCCTGTCGGCCGCGCGCATCATGCTGGAGATGGAACAGGGCGACCCGCAGCTTGTGGTCGGCAAGATGCAGAAGGCCCTCGCGGTCCTCAACGGCGACCTGGCCAGGATCAATGAATCGGCCCAGCGCCAGTTCGCGGCCGGCATCGAGGCCAGCAAGCACAGCGTGAACCAGGTGGTCATCTCGATGATCGTCACCGCGCTGGTCGTCATCGCCGCCCTGGCCGTGGTGTCGTGGTTCGTGGTGCGCACCATCTGGCAGCAGCTCGGCGGCGAGCCGGAGTATGCGCGCGAGATCGCCCGGGCCGTGGCTGGCGGCGACCTGTCCACCGAAATCCGGGTGGAAGCCGGCGACAAGGGCAGCCTGCTGGCGGCGCTGAAGGAAATGCGCGGCCGCCTGGCCACCCTGGTGGCAGAGATCAAGGCATCCGCCGACACCATCGCACTGGCCAGCGCGGAAATCGCCAGCGGCAACGCCGACCTGGCGCGCCGCACCGAATCGCAGGCCGAGAGCCTGGACCGTACCACCCGTTCGATGGAAGAGCTGACCGGCGCCGTGCGCGAGAACGCGACGGCGGCCAGCCAGGCCAACTCCCTGGTGGAAACGGCGTCCAGCATCGCGACCCGCGGCGGCCAGGTGGTCGGCGGCGTGGTGAACACGATGGGTGACATCAACAGCTCGGCCAACAAGATCGTGGAGATCATCTCGGTCATCGACGGCATCGCCTTCCAGACCAACATCCTGGCGTTGAACGCCGCGGTGGAAGCGGCGCGCGCCGGCGAGCAGGGCCGCGGCTTCGCGGTCGTCGCCGGCGAGGTGCGCAACCTGGCCCAGCGCAGCGCGGCTGCGGCCAAGGAAATCAAGGAACTGATCGGCGACTCGGTGGCCAAGGTGAGCGCCGGCAGCGCGCTGGTCGACGAAGCCGGCGTGACCATGGGGCAAATCGTGGAATCGGTGCGCAAGGTGCAAACCATCATGGCCGAGATCAGCGCCGCGGGCGCCCGCCAGAGCGCCGGCATCGACGACATCGGCCGCGCCATCGGCAGCATCGACGAGATGACCCAGCAGAACTCGGCGCTGGTGGAAGAGGCATCGTCGGCGGCGGAGTCGCTGAGCGAGCAGACCACGCAGCTGACGGGGGCATTGTCGGTGTTCAAGCTGGAGGAGGCGCCGGCGGCGGCCGTTGGGGGCGTGAAGCGCCTGGCGCTGCGTTAAGCACTTCCGTAGGGTGGGCGGCTCGACCGCGCGGCAAGAGGTTCTCCCTGCCGCACCGCCGCCCACGCGTTCAAGCGGCCGGTGAGTAACCGTCCTCTCTGCTCGGAAGGGCGTTGAACGCGTGGGCGGCGTCGACGGTACGGAAGAATCGCATCTTCTGGTGGAGCCGCCCACCCTACCGCTCGCGCTGAGCTGCCTATACCGCCTCCGTCAATACATTCCCTTGTCGCCTCAACCATACTGCTTGTCGACACGCTCACAAGCCTTGTCGCCCCGGCCACGAAAACGCCGCATGCCAGCTTGTCTACGTGGCGCGCACGCATCTTCGCAGGCTGGAATCCTTTACAAATTTGATGCCCGTAGGCATCATCAAGCAATCCTTCCTGGGTAATACTCCTTTTCACGGCGCCTCAGTTTCCTATGGCAGCAGTCCTTCCCAACACGATCACCGCTGCGCCCCTGTCGGGGCTGGCGCGCGCCCTCGTGCAGGCGAACCGGCTCAGTGCAGGACAGGCGGACGCCCTGCAGAAAAAGGCGGCCGCCGACAAGACGGCCTTCATCGACGCCCTGCTCGACAGCGGCATCATCGAGCCCGCCGCGCTGGCGAGCTTCTGCGCCGAGACCTTCGGCTATCCCCTGCTCGACCTCGCCAACTTCGCGCTCGAGGCGATCCCGAACGCGGCCATCGACGCCAAGCTGATGCAGGCCCAGCGCGTCATTGCCCTGGCCAAGCGCGGCAACAAGATGTCGGTGGCGCTGTCCGACCCGACCAATATCCAGGCCCTGGACCAGATCAAGTTCCAGAGCGAAGCTTCGGTGGAGCCGGTGATCGTGGCCCACGACGTCCTGCTCAAGCTGCTGGCGAGTCTGGCCAAGAGCGCCGAGCAGAGCCTGAACGAACTGGCCGGCGAAGACGGCGAGATCGAATTCGCCGAGGAAGACGTGCAGCCGGCGGCGGCACCCGACGCCGCCAGCGAAGTCGAGGACGCGCCGATCGTACGCTTCCTGAACAAGATCCTGTTGGACGCCGTGCAGCTGGGCGCCTCGGACATCCACTTCGAGCCCTACGAGAAGTACTACCGCATCCGCATGCGCGTGGACGGCGTGCTGCGCGACCACGCCACCCCGCCGCTGTCGATCCGCGAAAAGCTGGTTTCGCGCATCAAGGTGCTGGCCAAGCTCGACATCTCGGAAAAGCGCGTGCCGCAGGACGGCCGCATGCGCCTGGTGATGGGCCCGACCCGCACCATCGACTTGCGCGTCAGCACGCTCCCCACGCTGTTCGGCGAAAAGACCGTCATGCGTATCCTCGACGCCACCCAGGCGCAGATGGGCATCGACGCGCTCGGCTACGACCCCGAGCAGAAGGCCCTGCTGCTGGACGCGATCACCCGCCCCTACGGCATGGTGCTGGTCACCGGCCCCACCGGTTCCGGCAAGACGGTGTCGCTGTACACCTGCCTGAATTTACTGAACAAGCCCGGGATCAACATCTCGACCGCGGAAGACCCGGCCGAGATCAACCTGCCCGGCGTAAACCAGGTAAACGTCAACGACAAGGCCGGCCTCACCTTCCCGGTGGCGCTGAAATCCTTCCTGCGCCAGGATCCGGACATCATCATGGTCGGCGAGATCCGCGACCTGGAAACGGCCGACATCGCGATCAAGGCCGCCCAGACCGGCCACATGGTGTTCTCGACCCTGCACACCAACGACGCGCCCTCGACCCTGACACGCCTGATGAACATGGGCGTGGCGGGCTTCAACATCGCCTCCTCCGTCATCCTGATCACGGCGCAGCGCCTGGCGCGCCGCCTGTGCAGCTGCAAGCAGCCGCTGGAAACCTCACGCGAGGTGCTGCTGGCGGCCGGCTACCGCGAGGCCGACCTGGAGGGCGGCTGGAAGCCCTACGGCCCGGTGGGCTGCGACCGCTGCCTCGGCTCGGGCTACAAGGGCCGGGTCGGCATCTACCAGATCATGCCGATCACGCCGGCGATCGAGGCGCTGATCCTGGCGCACGGTAACGCCATGCAGATCGCCGAGCAGGCCGGGAAGGAAGGCGTGAACTCGCTGCGCCGCTCGGGCCTGATGAAAGTCAGGCAGGGGCTCACCAGCCTCGAAGAAGTGCTCGGCTGCACCAACGAATAAGACGCAACAAGACGAAAGCGGACTCACTATGGCAACGTCCTCACCCACCCGGATCCGCGCAGCGCAGGTGAAGGAATCCGTCTATGCCTGGGAAGGCAAGGACAAGACCGGCAAGACCGTGCGCGGCGAGCTGCGTGCGGGCGGCGAGGCGATCGTCAACGTCACGCTGCGCCGCCAGGGCATCCTGGTCACCAAGGTCAAGAAGAAGGCCTACCGCCGCGGCCGCAAGATCACCGACAAGGACCTGACCCTGTTCACGCGCCAGCTGGCCACCATGATGAAGGCCGGCGTGCCGCTGCTGCAGGCCTTCGACATCGTCGGCAAGGGCCACGCCAACCCGTCGATGTCGCGCCTGATCATGGACCTGCGCAACGATGTCGAGACCGGCACCAGCCTGAACAACGCCTTCCGCAAGTACCCGCTCTACTTCGACCCGCTGTTCTGCAACCTGGTGGGCGCCGGCGAACAGGCCGGCATCCTGGAAGACCTGCTCACGCGCCTGGCGATCTACAAGGAAAAGACGCTGGCGATCAAGGGCAAGATCAAGTCGGCCCTGATCTACCCGATCGCGATCATCGCGGTGGCCTTCATCATCACCGCGGTCATCATGATCTGGGTGGTGCCGGCCTTCAAGGAAGTGTTCAAGACCTTCGGCGCCGACCTGCCGACGCCGACCCTGGTCGTGATGGCGATCTCGGAATTCTTCGTCACCTACTGGTGGCTGATCTTCGGCAGCATCGGCGCCTTCCTGTACTTCTTCTTCCAGGCCTGGAAGCGCTCGCTCAAGGTGCAGCAGGCGATGGACCGCCTGCTGCTGCGCTTGCCGATCTTCGGCGCCGTGATCCGCAAGGCCACCATCGCGCGCTGGACCCGCACCCTGTCGACCATGTTCGCGGCCGGCGTGCCGCTGGTCGAAGCGCTCGATTCGGTGGGCGGCGCCTCCGGCAACTACATCTACCTGGAAGCGACCAAGCGGATCCAGACCGAGGTGAGCACCGGCACCAGCCTGACCATCTCGATGCAGAACGTGAACGTGTTCCCCAACATGGTCACGCAGATGGTCCAGATCGGCGAGGAATCCGGCTCGCTCGACGCCATGCTGGGCAAGGTGGCCGACTTCTTCGAGGAGGAAGTCGACCAGGCGGTGGCAGCGCTGTCGTCGCTGATGGAGCCGCTCATCATGGTGATCCTGGGCGTCTTGATCGGCGGCCTGGTGGTGGCGATGTACCTGCCGATCTTCAAGCTGGGCTCGGTGGTGTAAGGCGGGCGGGCCTTGCAAGCAGTATCGCTGGCATCGCCCCGCTCGAACGCCAGTTGGCCGGAACCCTGGCGTGTCGGCATCGGTTCGCTCTGAGCGCATCTTCACAAGCGCGTGGCCTCGCTTGCGTAACCGAGTTGCCTGAACAGTCAGACCATGGGTTCGACATCCCCTGGCGCTGCTTCTCGAACGTACGTCATCACGCTCGGTGTGGTCGAATCCAGAAACCCGTCGCCGTCTCCATGGATCAGAGCGTGGCGCGTGATGCCAGCATGCGGATGCCTGCGTAGGCGAACAGCAAGGCCAATGCTCCCTCAAGCCAGCGGCGCACGCGCAGGTAGACGTCCCGGGCAACAGCGGTGGAAAAGACCAAGGCATAGCTACCGAAAATCATCATGCCGATGGGGATGCAACCCACGACGACAAGGAGTGCGTCATGGCGATGGGCATCGGCTGGCAGGGCGAGAGCAACAATCGACAGCCAGACAAATATTGCTTTGGGATTGGTGAGGTGCATGAGTGCGCCGCGCAGATAGAGGCCTGCGGCGGAACTCGTCCGCTTGGCTTTGCCGACGGCGACATCCGGTTTCAATGCAGCGTGTGCCGATTTGAATCCCAGCCAGAGCAGATAGAGCCCGCCAAGGAGCTTGATTGCCACCAGCGCTTGCGAGTACCGTGCCAGTACTGTCGAGAGGCCGAAAGCTGCGAGGAAGCCCCAGAGCGTGGAGCCCGACACGACGCCCAGAGCGAACACTGTCGCGGGGCGTCGACCCTGCTCCATCGCGATCGCCATGATCGAAAGATTGCTTGGTCCAGGGCTGGCGGTGCCGAGCGCATAGGCAGCGTACGCAATCGCTAGGTTGGCAGTGAGAAATGAGCTCTCGATCATCAAAACCCTCTTGGTGTTGTATCCCGTCGAACAGCTACCGGACTGTCGCCATTTCCATTGAACGAGTGGCGACTCATCACGGCCATTCAATTGCTGTAAGTGGGGTGTCGGGAGATGACACCAGACCCACATGAAGCCAGGGAAGATCGATCCCCGTTGCAGATGCCCAGATATTTTATTTGATAACTCTATGCAACGAGCAGTAGTAAGAATTCGACCGCCTTGGGGCTAAGGTGTCGCACCGATGGGGGCGCGCCCCTATCGGCCTGTACGCGCATAGGCGTGCCGTCAAGCCAGGTCGGCCGCCGTCACGGGCAGCTTGCGGATCCGCTTGCCGGTCGCCGCGAACACGGCGTTCATCAGCGCCGGCACGACCACCGGCGTCGACAGCTCCCCGGTTCCCCAGGGCTGGGGCCCGGGATCCTCGACCAGGTGCACCTCGATCGGCGGACATTCGCGCATGCGCAAGACCGGGTTGTCGTGGAAGTTGCTGTTCCTGACCCGGCCTTCCTCGATCCGCACGCCGCCGTGCAGCGCGGCGCTCAGGCCCCAGACGACGCCCCCTTCCATCTGCTTCTTCACCCCGTCCGGATCGATCACCCTGCCGCAATCGGCCGCCACGACCACCCGCAGCACACGCAGTTCCGTGCCGGTCACGGCCACTTCCACCACCTGCGCGCAGTAGCTGTTGCCGTGCATGTAGGGGTAGACGGCGATGCCGCGGCCGTAGCGCGTGCCCGGGTTTCCACGCACGCCGCCCGCCGGTCGGAACGGCTTGTCCCAGCCGGCCCGGCTGGCCGCCAGCTCCAGCACCGCCAGCATGCGCTTCGCGCTGATCGTGCGGCCCGGCGGCGAATGGATCACCCCTGCGATCTCGCGTCCGCCCTGCAGCAGGCGGCGGCGCAGATGGAAGGGATCTTCGCCCAGCGCATGCGCCACCTCGTCGGTGAAGCATTCCTGGCCGAAGGCCCAGTTGTTGGCGACCACCGAGCGCCAGGCGCCGGCCTGCAGCACGCTGTCGTCGTGCAGGCTGCCCATGAAGTCGGCCTGGACATGGGGAATGTCGTAGGCCATCCAGGGTAGCTCGGCCGTCTTGCCGGTGCCCCAGTAGGCGCGCGCCTCCTTGTGGTACCAGGACAGCAGGCGGCTGCCCTCGAGCGTGGCGCGGTACTGGCCGCGGTAGTAGGGGTGGAAATTGTCGTGCTGGAGATCGTCGGCGCGGGTCCAGACCACCTTCACCGGGACGTTCCCGGCCGCCTGCGACACCTTGAGCGCTTCCAGCGCCACGTCCGGATAGAAGCGCCGGCCGAAGCCGCCGCCGGACGGCAGCGGATGCACCGTGATCGCCTCTTCGGGCAACTTGAACAGCCTGGCGCCGTTGCGGATGATTCCGTTCGGGAACTGGGTGCCGACCCAGACTTCGCAGCGCGTACCCTGGTGATGGGCGACGCAGTTCATCGGCTCCATGCAAGCGTGTGTCTGGTAGGGATAGTCGTAGACCGCCTCCAGTGTGCGCACCGGGCCTGCGGGCTGCACCGGCGCCCCCAGGGTGGCCGTCAGCTCGGCCGGCGCCGCCATCTTCGCCGCGACCACCTGTTCGAAGGAGGCGTTGTCGGCCGCGCCGTTCGGGCCGCCCTCCCACTCGACCTGCAGCGCGGCGCGTCCCTTGAGCGCAGCCCAGGTGGAGTCGGCGATGACGGCCACGCTGTCCTTGATCGTCCAGCCGGATGCCTGCCGTTCGGGCCCCGAAAACGGCGCGATGTAGCCCTCGATCGGCACGACCCGGCGCACGCCGGGTATCGCCAGCGCGCGCGCCGCGTCGAAGGACTTGAGCCTGCCGCGAAAGCTGGGACAGCGCAGCAGCACCGCGTACAGCATGCCCTCCACCTTCACGTCGGAAGCGTAGACTTGCGCCCCGCCGGCGATCTTGCGGGCGTACTTGTTGCCGAGATCCCTGCCCACCAGGCGCAGTTGCGCGTCCGGCTTGAGTGCGACCTCCAGCTTGTTCAATTCCTCGAGTGTCTTGGGCGCGGCGACGTCCGCCGCGCCCGTCGACACGAAACCAGCTGCCTCTGCAAAACTCATCGTGCGGCCGTCGGCACGCCGGCGCACCATGGAACCGGCCGCTTCGCAATCGGCGGGATCGACGCCCCAGTGGCGCGCCGCCGCCGTCACCAGCACGCCCCGCACGTAGGCCGCGGCCTTGCGCAGGGGCAGCCACAGGTCGCGCACGCTGCCGCTGCCGCCGGTGCTGCCCAGCGTGTGCGGCCGCGCCGTATCGGCCACGTAGTCGATGTCCACGCGCGCCCAGTCGGCGCCCAGCTCGTCGGCGAAGATGGCGGCCAGGCAGGTGGCGATGCCCTGCCCCATCTCGTGCTTGGTGAGCGTGAAGCGCAGCCGGTTGTCCGGCCCGATGCTGCAATACATCCCGAGCGCCTGCGCGGCCTGCGCGCCCGGCTTCGCCTCCGCTGCTGCCGCCGGCAGCATGATGCCGAACGCGAGGCCGCCGCCGGCGGCGCTTGATAAACGCAGGAAGCCGCGGCGGTCCATCAGGTCTTCTCCTTGCGCACCGCCTTGACGGCCGACGCGGCGCTGCGGATGGCCAGGCGGATGCGCGGGTAGCTGCCGCAGCGGCAGATGTTGCCGCTCATCGCCTCGTCGATGTCCGCGTCGGTCGGCGCCGCCTTGTGCGCCAGCAGGGCACAGGCCGACATCAGCTGGCCAGAATGGCAATAGCCGCACTGGGCGACGTTCAGCCGTTCCCACGCCCCCTGCAAGGCGGGGCCGCGCGCGCCGGTCTGCGTGGCCAGGCCCTCGATGGTGGTCAGGCGCCGTTTTCCGACGGCCGACAGCGGTGTCAGGCAGGCCCGCGCCGGGACGCCGTCCAGGTGGACGGTACAGGCGCCGCACAGGCCTTCGCCGCAACCGAAGCGGGTCCCCGTCAGGTTCAGTTCATCCCGCAGTATCCATAGCAGGGGGGTGTCCGGGTCGCCCTTCGTCCTGACGGTCTTCCCGTTGATGGTGATTGCAATCATGCTGCCCCTTATCGTGACGGTGTGGCGCCAGTGTGGCGCTGGTGTCGATGGGGGAAGTCTGGCGTCACGGCAGGCTGCCGTCACCGGCTGCGGGACGAATCGCCGTTGGCAGGGATGAACGGCGCTGCAGCAGCCAGGCAGGTTCAGCCTGCCGCGGCGCCCATGGTGCTGCGCACCGTGTCGCGGTAGGCTTTGCTGATGGGGATACAGGCGCCGTCGCGCAGCAGCAGCACGTGGTTGCCGCTGGGGCGAAACTCGAATTTCTCGATGTGGCCGAGGTTGACGAAATAGGAACGGTGGCAGCGCATCAGGGTCGAGCCGGCAAGTTGGTCTTCCAGGCCTTTCATGGTCTGGCGCAGCAGATAGGAGGCTTGTCCCGCGCGCACTTCCAGATAATTGCCGCAGGCCTCGATATGGCTGATCTCGGCCAGCGGCAGCCGATGCTCGCCGCGCGCCGATTGCACTACCAGTGCGGGGCGCTCGAGCATTGAGAGCGCCGGTTTCGGCGCGGGCGCAGCCTCGGGCTCGGGCTCGGGCTTGGGTACGGGCGCGGGCTCGGGCTCGGACTCGGGCGCAGGCATGGCCAAACGCACCAGTTCCGGGCGCACCTGCCAGAAGGCGCACGCCGCGAAGGCCAGGGCGGTCAGCGTGAACACGGGCAGCCGCTTGAACATCAGGAAGGCGATGGCGCCCTCCCCTGCGGCGATGCCGAATCCCGCACGCACCAGCAAGGCAATGGCCACGCAGGCGGCCAGGCGCGGCAGCACGGCGCGCAGCGTTTGCCGGCGCGTGCCGCCGGCCGCATGCGGGCGCAGGACCTCGCGCACGATAACCGGCGCAAGCAGGAACCAGATGCCCCAGTCGGCCACGACCCAGTACAGCGAATCGGCGGGGTCGAGCGGCGCTCCCGCCAGGACCGCATACAGGAAGCAGTACGCCAGCGACAGCAGGGCCATCATGGCGAGCGCCGTGAGCGCAAACTTGCGGGCCTTGCGCTCCGGCGCCGCGTGATCTGCCGGCAGGTGGGCGTAGTCGGACATGGGTATTCCAGGATCTGTTCGGATATTCACGCCATGGTATCGGAGATGGCGCGCAAAAAAACAGGGCGGGAACGGCGGCCCTGCGGCCGCGGTTCCCGCCCTCGAGGCGGATCGGAATCAGTCGATGAAGCCGCGCTTCATCGCCTGCGACAGCTCGCCGTCGTCGCTGTCATAGTTGACCAGCCAGACGATCGCGCCGCCCAGCCCGCGCGACTTCACCCACTGGCCCTTGCGGACGATGCTGGCGGGGTCGTCGAACGAGTACATGCCGAACTGCTGGGTCAACTCACCCGTGCCGGCAAAGCCGTTCGGGCAGGCGTAGTACGCCATCTCGGCCAGTTCCACCCAGGTGTAGTCGCACTGCCTGTTGCCCACGTAGCCCGAGGACTTCATGGCGCGGTAGCGCATCGTCACGTCGTTCGAGCTCAGCGAGGTTGCAGGCTGGTCGATCCCGGTGGCGGGCAAGGCGTAGCCGCTGCCGTAGAAGCCGATGCCGATGCCCAGCTTCTTCGGATCGATGCCCAGCGCCACGTAGCGGTCGATGCTCGAGGCCAGGTCCATCGGACGGCTCGGGGTATGGCCGGCGATGGGGCTGGCGGTGCCGGTGGTCCAGCCATCGGCGTTGAAGATGATCGAATAGCTCATCAGGTTGTACTGGTCGACGATCGATGCGATGGTCGCTTCGAATTCCCCGATCGAACTCTGGCCCGGATTGACGTTCAGGGCATAGCCCGGGAAGGTGATGATGAAGGGCGCGTTCGGGGCCTGCCAGCGCGGGCGCAGCTTGGCCGCGGCGCGCAGGTCGGCGATCAGGGCGGTCAGGCGGAACTTGGCGCCTGCACGCTCGAGGCCATCTTCCCAGTCGACGTCCACGCCGTCATAGCCGTGGGCTTCCAGGTAGTCGAGCAGGTTCTTCACGAAGGTCGGACGCACGCTCGGCGCGGTGGAGGCGAAGAAGCCGTGGCTGTCGCCCATACCGCCGAGCATCAGCAAGGACTTGACGCCGGCCGCGCGGGCGCGTTCGATCATCCAGTCCTCGACGCTCTTCGGGCTGCGGCTGCCCAGCGTGCCCGGATGATGCGCGCTGCCGGCGCCCGGGACGATCTCCCCCGGGGTGCCGCCCAGGGTACCGCCGCCCGGCGCCACGCGTGCGAACACGTAGTGCGTCATGGTGCTGAAGTCGACCTGCCACGGGGCCAGCATGCCGCCGTCCCAGAAGTAGCCGGCGTAGTAGCTGGTCACCCAGGGCTTGGCGCCCGCCTGGGCCGGCACCGGCTCCAGCGGCGGCATGACATCCGGCGGCGGAGGCAGTTCGGCATTGACCATGACGCGGGTCGTGGCGGTGGTGCCGGCCGTGTCGGTGACGGTCAGGGTCACGGCATAGGAACCGGCCGCGGCATAGGTATGCTCGGGCGTGGCGCCCTGCCCGGTGGCGCCGTCGCCGAAGTCCCAGTGATAGGCCGCCACGGGAGCGCCGTTGCCGTCGGTGGAGGCGGCGCCGTCGAAGCGGTAGCGCAGCCGTGTGGTCTCCATCAGCTGCGAGGACACCACCGCCATCGCCTGCACGTTGTCATGGCCGTCGAGCACCGAATGCTTGATGGCGCTGAGAAGTGGATTGGTGACGCCGTCCACGGTGCCGTAGTTGATGGTCCAGGCCATCACGCCGGCCAGGCCCTGCTCGCGCACGTACCTGGACTTGGCCGAGATGCTGCGCTGGTCTTCGTAGCTGAGCCAGCCGACGTTTTCCGCACGGTTGATGCACACGCCTTGCGGACCGCCGCCGCTGAAGCCCTGGTAGCTCCGCGACGAGGCCTTGGCATCGTTGTCGAACGCATAGGTGCCCGCCGACAGGAAGCCGCAGATCGACAGCTGGGCCCAGGAGTTCACCAGGTCATTGTTGCTGTGCTCGACGCCTTCCGGTTCCTGGTAGGGTCCCGTCACCGGTTGCGCGAAGGTATAGCCGTAGAAGCCGATGCCGACCACCAGCTTGTTCGCCGGGATACCCGAGCCGATCATGGCCTGGATGGTGGAATCGATGCTGGTCGGGGTGCGCCAGCTGGCCGGGTCGCGGTACACCGGCGAGAAGTGCCAGGTCTGCTGTCCGCCGCTCCAGAAGCCCATCTGGTAGCTCATGATGCTGACGTAGTCGACCAGGCCCGCCACCTCGACCTTCCAGGAATCGACCTGGTCGGTGTTCATGTTCAGGGTGTTGGTCGGGT
Source organism: Telluria sp. ZB4P34 (assembly GCF_059686055.1). Lineage (NCBI taxonomy): Bacteria > Pseudomonadati > Pseudomonadota > Betaproteobacteria > Burkholderiales > Oxalobacteraceae > Telluria > Telluria sp. ZB4P34. Next base: position 17,157 of record NZ_JCASIF010000024.1, read on the forward strand.
AGGTGATGACCAGCGGCCGGTTCGGCGCCTGGAAGGCCGGCAGTTGCGCGGCGCGCGCCTTGAGTTCCCGGATCATCGTCACCAGGCGCGGTCCGGCGATCGGATCGGCGAAGCCGTCTTCCCAGTTCAGGTCGATGCCCTGGTAGCCGTGCGCGACCAGGTAGTCGAGCAGCTTGTCGATGAAGGCGGCGCGCAGCGCCGGCTCGGTCGAACGCACGAAGGCCGCGCCTTCGTCCTGCCCGCCCACCATCAGGAGCGGGGTGACGCCGGCGGCGCGGGCGCGCTCGATCAGGTAGTCCTCGACGCTCTTGCTGCTCACGCCAGCCGGCAGGCGGCCCGGCTCATGCGCGCTGCCCGCTCCCGGCACGATGTCGCCGGCCGCGCCACCCAGGGTGCCGCTGCCCGGCGCCACGCGGCCGAAGATCAGGTGGGTCATCGTCGACAGGTCGATGTTCTGGGGCTGGTAACCCTCCCAGAACCAGCCGGCGTAGTAGCCCATCGACACCTTGGTCGGGCCGGCCGGTCCCGAGGCGGACACCGGCAGCACGAAGCTCGCGCTGGCGCCGCCGTCGTCGCTGACCGTCAGCGTGACGTTGTAGGCGCCGGGAACGGCGTAGCGGTGGCGCGCCGTCATGCCGGTCGCGCTGCTGCCGTCCCCAAAGTTCCAGGTCGCGGAGACGATGCGCCCGTCGGGGTCGGAGGATCCGCCGGCGTCGAACAGGTATTCCGGCGCGCTGCCGTTGCGGGTGGCGCTGGCATGGGCCAGCGGCGCACGGTTGGCCGGTGCGCTCACCGTGACCGGCAGCGCGACCGAATGAAGGGCTCCGCTATCGTCGGTCACGGTCAGCGTCGCCGTATATTGGCCTGCAGCCGCATAGGCATGGCTGGCCTGGGCGCCGCTGCCGGTCGCTCCGTCGCCGAAGTCCCAGAGGTGGGAGACGATGGCGCCGTCGGCGTCGTAGGAGCCGCTGCCGTCGAACTGCACGCTCAAGCCGCCGGCAACCGGCGTGGCGGTGCCGCGCGCCACCGGCGCGCTGGCAGGCTTGCCGGCCACGGTGACCTGGAAGGTGCTTGCGGTGCTGGCGCCCGCGGCGTCCGTCACCGTGAACACGACGGTATAGGTGCCCGGCTTGCCGTAGTCGTGCGCGACGTCCATGCCTTCGGCCGTCTGGCCGTCGCCGAAGTTCCAGTGATGGCGCGTGATGTGGCTTTCGCCGTCACGCGAATCGCCGCCGTGGAAGACCACGATCGGGTGGCCCGGGAACTGCTCGTGCGTGTGCACGGGGACGGGCGGCGTGTTCACCTGTACCGGCGGAGGTGGAAGGTTCTTGCCGGCGATGTTCACTTCCACGGTGGTGGAGCGGACTGCCTGGCGGTCGTCGGTAACCGTCAGCGTGACCTGGTACTTGCCGGGTGCGCTGTAGAAGTGCGAGGCATCCGGGCCGCTACCCGTGGCGCCGTCGCCGAAATCCCAGCGGAAACCCGTGACGTGGCCGTCCGGGTCGTGCGATTCGCCGGCGGCGAAGATCCCGATCGGCTCGCCGGGGAACTGCGACCACTTCAGCACCGGCACCGGCGCCGCATTGTCGTCCGACTGGGCATGGCTCGGGCCCAATCCGGTTGCCATCAAGCCAAGCAGGGAAACGCCTGCCAGCCAATGCCTTAATTTCCCCCCACGCCCGGGGGTGGTATTTTGTTTCGATATTCGGTTTTTCATTTAAAACCTTCCCTTTTCGCAAACATCCGCATCGATAGGTGTTTAATTCGTATTTGATTAAACAGTAATCGAATGTATCGAGTTGTATGAATTATTGTCAAGCGGAAATTTGTTATCGCTTGCATGCGCAAATGCGCTTTATTAAGCGAGCACATCCCGCGCTCAGCGTAATGCATGGCGGGCGCTCTGAAGGGCTGGATGGGACGAATCGACGCCAGCAGGGACGAACGCAGGCGGTGCAGAAGGGCAGCCTGGCATCAATGGCGAAACCGCGGCAGGAATATGCGCGGGAATTCAACTATTCCTGATAAAGAAAATATATTGCAAAAACGAACGCATCAAATCCCCCCATTGCTGGGGGGGGGGCGTGATTTTTTATTTTAATTCCCAGCCAATCGCGGAAGACTTTTATCCATTCGATTCAGGCGCCGCGAACCATTCCCATAATATGCAGATGTTATTCGCTATTCGTCGGCATATTCCGGCCGAATACCGAACCCGCCGCCTCCAGGATGCGGCGCACCGCCGGATGCCCTTCACGGCGCTCCACCGACACGGCATAGAAATGCTCGACGATGCTGTCGATGCTGCCCACCGCTTCCAGGCCGTTTTCCGACGCCACGATGTCGGCCAGCACGGTGGGCGCGACCATGAATCCGGTAGCGGCGCGGGCGAAGGACTTCAACAGCGCGCCGTCGTCGAATTCGCCCACGACGATCGGCCGCAGCTCGCCCGTCTCGAACCAGCTCTTGAGCTGGCTATGGATGGCCGCGTCCTGGCCCGGCAGCAGGAAGGGGGCATTGCGCAGGCGGTGCGGGAAGGCGCCCGGCCATGCGCGGCACAGCTCGGGATGGCCGAGCACGGTGAGCGTGCTCGATCCGAGCAGCCGGGTGTAGCCGCGCACGGCGCCGCCGGTGGGCAGGCCCTGGTCGGAGATGACGAGGTCGAGCTTGTGCGCGGTGAGCTCGAGCACCAGGTCGTCGAAGCGGCCTTCGCGGCAGATCAGGCGCATGGCCTGGCCCGCTTCGCGCGCCGGCTGCAGCAGGCGGAAGGCCAGGGTCTTGGCGATCACGTCGCAGATGCCGACCCGCAGCATCTCGTCGCCGGTGAATGCGCCGCGCCGCACGGCCTGTTCCAGTTCGTTGCCGAGGTCGAAGATCTGCTCCGCATAGCGCAGCACGGTCTTGCCGGCCTCGGTCAGTTCCAGCACCCGCCCCTTCTTCTTGAACAGCTCCTCGCCCAGCTGCTCCTCGAGCACCTGCAGCTGCATGCTGATCGCCTGGGCCGTCACGTGCAGTTGCTCGGCCGCGCGGGCCACCGTGCCATGGGTGGCAACCGCGTGAAAATAGTGCAGGTGCTTGTAGTTGATCATCGACTCGATACCTCAATAAAACTGATGCTTTGCGAAAGATTAATCGATTTTACTTTGGCTTTGTCGGAACTTATAGTGATTTCACTTTCAACTTTCCCGAGGTCGCCATGCACGCTTACCCCACCAACAGTCCCGAAGCGGTCAGCCGCATCCTGGCCCTGACCATGATCGTGGACGGGCACGTCAGCCCTTCCGAAGTGCATGCCATGCAGCGCGCCGAGTTCCTGCAGCAGGTCAAGGTCGACGACGACACCTTCGACCACACCCTGCGCGAGCTGTGCGAAGACCTGCTCGGCGCCGCGTCCAACCGCCACGCCGGCATGGTCGAGATCGACCCGGCGCTGATGGACAGCCTGCTGCGCGATATCCGCGATCCGCTGCTCCAGATCTGCCTGTGGAAAGCCATGCTCGACATCGTGCAGGCCGACGGCCACCTCGATGGCCGGGAAACGACGCTCGTGCGGCGCGCGGCCCGGGCCTGGTTCGGCCAGGAGCGCGCCGACGATTCCTTCACCACGGCGGCGCTGGCCACCTGAGGCCGCCACTTCCCATTCATTCCTAAGCGGAGATCATCATGGAACTGCTTCAAGCGCTCTGGCTCGGCGCCCCAGTCTGGACCTGGCTGGTGTTCCTGTCCATCGTCGTGGTCCTGCTGGCATTCGACCTCGGCGTCCTGAACAAGAAAGACCATGTCATCGGGGTCAAGGAAAGCCTCAAGCTGTCGGCTTTCTACCTGACGGCGGGCCTGCTGTTCGGCCTGTGGGTGTGGCACGAATTCGGCAGCGAAAAAGGCATGCACTTCTACACCGGCTTCCTGATCGAGAAGAGCCTGTCGCTGGATAATATCTTCGTGATCTCGCTGATCTTCGCGACCCTGGCGATCCCGCCGCTCTACCAGCACCGGGTGCTGTTCTGGGGCATCATGGGCGTGATCATCACGCGCGGCATCATGATCGGCGCCGGTTCGGCCCTGGTGGAAAGCTATTACTGGACCCTGTACCTGTTCGGCGCCTTCCTGGTCTTCACCGGCATCAAGATGTTCTTTGTCGATACCAGCAGCGACGACATCCGCGAGAGCAAGGTGCTGTCCTGGCTGAAACGTCACATGCGCATCACGCCCGAACTGCACGGCAACCATTTCCTGGTGCGCCAGCCCGACCCGGCGCAGCCCGGCAAGACGCTGCTGTGGGCGACGCCGCTGTTCCTGGCCCTGTGCATGGTCGAGATCACCGACGTGGTGTTCGCGGTGGACAGCGTGCCGGCCATCTTCGCCATCACCAGCGACCCGTTCATCGTCTACACCTCGAACATCTTCGCGGTGCTGGGCCTGCGTGCGCTGTACTTCGCGCTGGCGGCGATGGTCGAGCGCTTCCACTACCTGAAGTACTCGCTGGCGGCGGTGCTGGTGTTCATCGGCTCGAAGATCTTCCTGGGCGACTTCGTGTTTGGCGGCAAGGTGCCTGCGGGGCTGTCGCTGGCCATCACGGGCCTGCTCATTGCCTCGGGCGTCCTGTACTCGCTGTGGCGCACCCGTCACAAGGGCCCGACACTGACCGGCTAGCCGATAGGGTGAACGCCTTCGACCGCCTAGCATCAGGCAGCTGCACGGCGCATCCCCCGCTCCCAGGTTCGCACCGCCGAACCTGGGATTTTTTTCGCTTGCAGATCTGTGCATACTGTATATACTGTGTATATGAGCATACACAGTGAACTTTCGATCTCGCAGACGGACGGCAGGCCGATGTACCTGCAGATCATCGAACAGATCCAGCACAAGGTTGCGGTCGGCGACTGGGAACCGGGCATGGTGTTGCCGTCGATCCGGCAACTGGCGGCCGACCTGCGCGTCAGCGTCATCACCATCAAGCGCGCTTACCAGGAACTGGAGCGCGAAGGCGTGATCGTGACCCAGCAGGGACGTGGCTCGGTCGTTTCGCAGGCTCCCGACCTGCGTAACACACTGTGGGAAGAAGAATTGTCGCAGTCGCTATCCCAGGCCGCTCGCCTGGGCAACCTGCTGGGGCTGTCACCGGACTCCCTGCATGCGCGCCTGCACTCGGCGATCCAACAACTGAAGGACGAATGATGACTCCGTACGCAGTGCAGCTGAACGCGGTATGCAAACGCTATCCCCATTTCATGCTCGACCAGGTCGACCTCACATTGGCGCCAGGCGCGATCCTGGGTTTCCTCGGTCCCAATGGCGCCGGCAAGTCGACGACGATCCGCATCCTGATGGGACTGGTGCATCAGGACAGCGGGACTGTTCAGGTCCTTGGCCGCGCCATGCCTGCCGAGGGCGCGCAGGCCAGGGCCGATATCGGCTTCGTGTCGGAAGACCTGCGCCTGTACGGCAGCGCCACGCTGCAATGGCATATGGACCTGGTCGCCTCTGCCTACCCGCGCTGGGACGCGGGCTATGCCGCCACCCTGCTGCGTCGCTTCGACCTGCAAGCGGGACGCAAGATCAAGGGCCTGTCGCATGGGCAACGCGTCAAGGCCGCCCTGTTGCTGGCGATGGCGCGCCGCCCGCGCCTGCTGGTGCTGGACGAGCCGACCACCGGCCTGGATCCGGTCGCGCGCCACGAGGTGCTGGCCGAGCTGATGGCCGTCATGGCCGACGAGGAACGCACCGTGCTGTTCTCGTCGCATAACACCCGCGACGTCGAGCAAATCGCCGATGCAATCGCCTTTATCGACCGGGGCCGCATCATCGATGCCAATGACAAGGAGTGCTACCTCGACCGCTGGCGCCGCATCCGGCTCGGCCTTCCTCCCGGGCGTACCCTGGCGCCGCTGCCGGGCACCGTGTCGCTGGCCGGCCAGGGGCGCACCCGCATCCTGACGACCAGCGCATTCAACGACGACTTCGCGCTCGCCTGCCAGGCGAGCGGCGCCAGCATCCAGGCTATCGAACCCTTGAGTCTGGAAGAAATCTTCGTCAACACGATCAACCATCGCAGGGAGGAAGTGCAATGAACATGCGCATGATCGGCATCCTGGTACGCAAGGACTTACGCCTGTTGCGCCTGCCGGTACTGTTCTACCTGGCGGCTGGTGCGCTGTTGGTCGGCCTGATGGGCGTCGAGCGCCACGTTGCGTTCTATGCGGGCAGCGTGCTCCTGATTACGGCACTGATCGCCCTCGGCTTCCATCCCACCATGGCCACCGTCGTCGGCGAGCGCAAGGAGCAGACCCTGGCCTTTGTCATGAGTATGCCGCTGACGCCCGCAGACTACCTGTGGTCGAAGCTGCTCGCCAACGTGGTGCTGTTCTTTATCCCATGGGCATTGCTGCTGGCGGCGACGGTCGGTCTGATCGTCGCGCGGCCAACGCTGCCGGACGGGCTCATTCCCTATTCACTGATCCTGTTCGGCGCGATCGCCACCGGTGCCGTGTTCATCCTGTGCGTGGCGCTGGCGACGGAATCGATGCAGTGGACGATTGTCGCCCAGGTCGGCTGCAACCTGGCCTTCCAGGGCGTCATGTACGGCGCTTCCAACGTGGCCGCGATCCGCTCGACACTCAACGGCGAAGCCGTGCTGTGGAGCGGCCCGGTCCTCCTGTTCCTCGGGCTCGAAGCAGCCTGCGCGCTGCTCATGTTCGCACTGACGCTCTGGCACCAGTCGCGCAAGACCGACTTCATCTGATCCTTCAGGCCTCTCATGTACACCGACCCGCATACGCCGTCGGCAGGCTCGTCACGCCTGCACGCCCTGGATGCCTTGCGTGCATTCGCCCTGTTGCTGGGAGTATTCTTGCACGCTTCCATGTCGTTTTTCCCGGGGCCGCCCATCTGGCTCGTGGACGATTCCGCGAGCAGCACGCTGCTCTCGGGCGCCTTCTTCGTGATCCATATGCTGCGCATGCCCACTTTCTTCCTGCTGGCCGGCTTCATGGCGCGCCTGAGCATGGAACGGCGCGGCGCAGGCGCGTTCTTCCGTGACCGGCTGTCCCGGATCGGCCTGCCCCTGGTCGTCGGCTGGCCGCTCCTGTTCATGGCGCTGATGGCCGCTGCCGGCATGCCGGAACGGACCACGCAGGTGTTCGCCATGCTGTCGCCCACCTCGTTCCCGCTGACCCACCTCTGGTTCCTCTACCTGCTGATGTTGTTCTACCTGGCGACGCTCCTGCATCCCCTGCTTGGCCGGCGCATTGCCCACCTTGCGGCGGTTTCCTGGCTGCGCCGGACGCTGCTGCATTCCTGGAGCCTGGTCCTGCTCGCCGCGCCGCTGTGCCTGAGCCTGTATTTGCATCCGTACTGGATCATGTGGTTCGGCATCCCCACGCCGGACCAATCGCTCCTGCCGACGCTTCCTGCGCTGGTCGGCTACGGCACCGCGTTCGCCTTCGGCTGGCTGGTCCAGCCGCAACCCGGCGTCCTGGAACAGTGGAGCGGTCACTGGGTGCGCCACTTGTCCGTGGCTTGCGCCTGCACCGTGTTCTGCATGGCGCAGGCCGGCGTGGCGCCGCTGCTGGCGCCGGCGCCGCAAGGCGGCGCCAAGCTGGCCTATGCGGCCGCCTACAGTCTCGGCGCGTGGACCTGGTCACTGGCACTGCTCGGCATGGCGCAGCGCTTTCTTTCCAGCTACAACGCCATCCGGCGCTACCTGGCAGATGCTTCTTACTGGATTTACCTCGTCCATCTGCCGCTGGTGGTCGCCTTGCAGGCCCTGGTATCGCACTGGGCCTGGCCCTGGATGCCGAAGTTCGTGCTGGTCGTCACGCTGGTCTTCGCGATCGCACTTGGCACCTATGCGCTGGCCGTTCGGCGGACCTTCGTCGGAGCCATCCTGAACGGCCGCAAACACACCTGATTCCGTTTTACTCACCAGAAAGGTCCCATCATGCGCACGTTCTTCCTGCTGCTCGCTTCCCTCCTCCTTGCCTTGCCTGGCAAGGCCGCACCTGCTCCCGAGGTGCAGGCCCTGCTCGACAAGCACCTGCAGGCCATTGGCCCCATCGACCGCGTCCAGACGCGCCGGCTGCACCTGCGCCTGATCGGACTCGCACCGATGGAACTGCCGGTGACGATCGAGGCCAGCCGGCCCAACCTGATTCGCAAGGAACTGAGCCTGCACGGCAACGTGCAGGTGACCGCATTCGACGGCAAGCAGGGGTGGAAGACCGATCCCTTCGTCCCGGGCGGCGACAAGCCGTCCGGCCTGCCTGCCGCCGAAGCAAAAGCGCTGGTGCAGGAGGCTGATTTCGATGGCGCCCTGGTGCGCCCTGCGATGAAGGGTATCCGGATTGTGTATGCCGGGCCTGCCGTGGTCGAGGGCAAGCCGGCCCACGCATTGAAGGTCAGCTTTGCTGATGGCACGTCCGCCACGGTCTGGCTGGACGCCACGAGTCATCTCGAAATCAAACGAACCCAGCACGGATTGGTGATGGGCGCGCTCAGGCCGATCGACATCTACAGCAGCGATTATCGCAAGGTCGGCGGCGAAGCCGGCGGCGTGCGCATCGCGCACCGGGTGGAGATTGGCCTGGCCGGATCGAAGGACCGGATGACGATCGTGGTCGACAAGGCAGAGTTGAACGTGCCCGTCAACATCGCGCGTTTCGCCCGGCCGTAAGCCCGGCCGGCGGATGGCGAAGGACGCGCGTGCCGGCGCTGCCGGACAGCGTTCGAGCACGGGAGCCGCTACCCGGCAGGCTAGCGCAGCGCCGCCTGCAGCCCGCGCGTCATCCGCCCCACCAGGGCCCGCCACAGGTAGCCGCCCATGGCCAGCGGGCGGCGGCGGTCGGCCCCGCGCCGCCCCATGCGCTGGGGCAGGAAGAAGCGCCCGAAGGTCGACAGTCCGCTGCGCCGCAGCGTCCAGAAACATCCTCCCGCATACACGGTGTCGAAACCGTCCTCGGCGCGCAGCAGCTGCAGCGCGGTCCCTGACAACATCGCCACGTGCGCTCCCACCTGCGGGCCCGTGTTGCCGCCCGTGTTGCCGCCCGTGTCGCCGCCCGTGTTGCCGCCCACTTCGCGCGGCTGCACCCGGAACCCGTGCCGGTACGACAGCTCCACGGTCTGGCGCAGGTCGGCCAGGTGCAGCAGCAGCGGACGCAGCAGGCCGAGCGCCTCCAGCAGCCGCGGCAGCACGTGCATCCCCGCCGTGACCCGCTCGTGGTAGCGGGAAAAGGCCGCTTTCAGTTCGCCCAGCGAGGCTCCCTGCGGACGCGACAGCGGCGCCGGCCGCGCCCGCCAGCAGGCGCTCCAGTGCGCCAGCGCCCGCTCGTGCGCGGGGGCGAGCGAGCCCGGCGAGTCGCGCTGCAGGTCGACCGTGGCGCCGGGCGCCAGGAAGCGCAGTACGCCGCGCAGGTTCTCCAGCCGCGACAGCTCCAGCAGCTCGGAGGGCGACAGCCGCCCGCCATTGAGCCAGGTGTTGTCGGCCCGCGAGAAGCGCGCGAACGAGGCGATCGGCAGCACCAGCTTCGGCCGGAAGTGCTCGACCTGGCTCGCCAGGCGCTCCACCGCAGCCTTGGCGGCCGCCTCGCGCAGCGCGAACTGTTCCGGGTTGCCGCACCAGCCCATGCTGCCGAAGCCGCTCAGCAGCAGGTCGATGCGCGACGCGGCCCGGGCGATGCGGGGCGCGGCGGCCTGGCAGGCGGCGGCGGTGGGCAGCGCGCGCTCGCCGAGGTTCAGGATGCTGCGCCCGCCGCAGCCGATCAGGCAGGCGGTGTCGCCGTCGCCATTGGCGAGCGCGGTCAGGCGCAGGTCGCCGGCCAGCCCCACGGTAACGCCGTCCGGGCACTCGGCCACCGGCAGCCGCAGGCCGCGCAGCGCGTCGCGGATGCGCATGTCGCGGCCGGGCCGGTACAGGAAGGTGGCAATGCCGCGGAATTCCGAGCGAAAGCGCCGCAGGAAAGGCAGCGCGAAGCGGTCCGCTTGCGCGCGCGAACACCATATATAGACGGGTACGCCGGCGGCGTTCAGGATGTCGAGCAGGGCCGCGTTGCTGGTCGAGCCATCCACCAGGCTCCAGGCGCCGTCGAGCACCGCGCCCTCGAGCCAGGGATCGCACACCAGCAGCGCGCCCTCGCTGCGCACCAGGAAGCAGGCATGGTTCAGGAAAGTCAATGTTGCGCGTGGCATGGCAGCACCTTTCGCGTGACGGAAGCCTCGGACGGCGGACGGCGGGAACCGGCGGCTGGCGCAGCCGCCGGACAGGCCCAGCGTAGCCGCGCGACACGCCCGGGGCATGATCCGTCACAATCGGACGCCATGGCCGCGCCGCCACACCGGGGCCGCCGGACTTCGCCAAACGCCGGGAAAGCTCTACAATAGGTTGATGTAAAGAATCTTTTTGCGCCTGCCCTTTTCTTCCTACGCTCCTGATCGGACTCCTGTCGCCATGTCCCCCGAATCCTTCCTGTTCGCCCCGCCGGCCACCCTCGGCGCCGCCCTCGTGGCCGCCCTGTTCGGGCTGCTCGTCGGGAGTTTCCTGAACGTGGTCATCCACCGGATCCCGAAGATGATGCAACGGGAATCCGACAACTACGTGGCCCAGGAAAGCGGCCGCGCGCCGCCGCACACCGATCGTTTCAACCTGATGGTGCCGAGATCGCGCTGCCCGCATTGCGGCCACGGCATCACGGCAATGGAAAACATTCCCGTCGTCAGCTGGCTGGCGCTGCGCGGCAAGTGCCGCAAGTGCAAGGCGCCGATCTCGCCGCGCTACCCGGCCGTCGAACTGCTCACCGGTATCCTGGCCGGCGTGCTGGTGTGGACCTTCGGCAGCGGCCTGGCCGGCCTCGCGACCCTGCTGTTCCTGTTCCTGCTGGTCGCAATGACCTTCATCGACATCGACACCCAGCTGCTGCCGGACGACCTGACCTATCCGCTGCTGTGGGCCGGCCTGCTGGTGAACCTCAACGCCACCTTCGTGCCCTTGCAGGACGCGGTGATCGGCGCCGCCGCCGGCTATCTGGTCCTGTGGTCGGTGTACTGGCTGTTCAAGCTCGTCACCGGCAAGGAAGGCATGGGCTACGGCGACTTCAAGCTGCTGGCCGCCCTCGGCGCCTGGCTCGGCTGGCAAATGCTGCCGGTCATCATCCTGCTGTCCTCGGTGGTGGGGGCGGTCGTGGGCATCAGCCTGATCGTGTTCGCCAGGCGCGGGCGCGACAAGCCGATTCCTTTCGGTCCCTACCTGGCGGCGGCCGGCCTGATCGCCCTGCTGTACGGCAGCGACCTCAGCGCCGGCCTGTATGGCGCACTGGCCGGCTGAGATGGATAAGCCGCACACGCTCGCCTTTTCGGTCGGCCTCACCGGCGGCATCGGCTGCGGCAAGACCACCGTGGCCGACATGTTCGCCGCCCTCGGCGCCTCGGTGATCGATACCGACACGATTGCCCACCAGCTCACCGCCCCGCATGGCGCTGCAATGCCGGCCATCCTGGCCGAGTTCGGCGCGGACTTCGCCACGCCCGAGGGGGCGCTGGACCGGGCCCGGATGCGCGCCCTCGTGTTCGCCGACGCCGTCGCGCGCGCGCGCCTGGAAGCGATCCTGCATCCGCGCATCCGCGACGCCACCGCGGCGGCGGCGGCCATTGCCAGCGGCGATTACGTGATCTATGTCGTTCCCCTGCTGATCGAATCCGGCACCTGGCGCGAACGCGTCACGCGGGTGCTGGCGATCGACTGCCCGGAGCAGGTGCAGATTGCGCGCGTGGTGGCCAGGAATGCCATGCCCGAAGCCCAGGTGCGCGCGATCATGGCGGCCCAGGTCACGCGCGAACAGCGCCGCGCAGCGGCCGACGACATCATCCTGAACGAAGCCGGACTGGAGGCGCTACGCCCCCAGGTGGAAGCGCTGCATGCCATGTATTTATCCCTAAACAAGCAAATATCGGGGTAAATTGCACCCAGCTTTAAGCTCAATCAATGTGACATTTGTAATTTTTCCCAGCATGGTTCAGAATCACGGGGTTGCTCGCCAGCCTACATTCAGAGGAATGTCATTTTGATCGTCTACGAATATCCTTTCAACGAGCGGATTCGCACGTTGTTGCGGCTGGAAGATTTGTACGATAAGTTCAAGTTTTTTGTGCAACAAGAACACCCCATGCAGCACCACGTGGCCCTGGCCACGATCTTCGACATGCTGGAAGTGGCCGGCCGCGCCGACCTGAAATCGGACCTGCTGCAGGAACTCGAACGGCAAAAGCAAAGCCTGCTGAGCTACCGCAGCAATCCCAACGTCGCCGTCGAGATGCTCGATGCCGTGCTGGCCGAACTCGACGCCGTGAGCGGCGCCCTGGGAGCAAGCCAGGGCAAGACCGGCCAGAACGTGCGCGACAACGAATGGCTGATGAGCATCCGCGGCCGCACCATCATCCCGGGCGGCGCCTGCGAATTCGACCTGCCTTCCTACTACGCCTGGCAGCACCGCCCGGCCGACCAGCGCCAGGCCGACATCATGGGCTGGTTCGCGCCGCTCGCGCCCCTGTTCGAGGCGCTGGCTCTGGTGCTGCGCCTGCTGCGCGATTCCGGCGGACCGGTCAAGATGATCGCCACCGGGGGCAGCTACCAGCAGATGCTGCAGGGGAAGATCTACCAGATGCTGCGCCTGTCGATCGACGATTCGCTGGGCGCTATCCCGGAAATCTCGGCCAACAAGTATATGCTGTGGGTACGTTTCACCACCCAGGACGGCGACTGCAAGCCCAAGGCGCTGGAAGAAGACGTGCCCTTCAACCTGACTCTCTGTAATTTTTAAGTTTGAAGTGATCGCGACATGACTGTTGTAGCCTGCCCGACCTGCGGCAAGAAGGTTGAATGGAGCCCGGCGAACAAGTTTCGCCCGTTCTGCTCCGAGCGTTGCAAGCAGATCGACCTGGGCGCCTGGGCGGAAGAGAAGTACACCATTCCCGGGGCCACCCCGAGCGGCCCTCAGGACGACAAGCCGACCGACGACTAATGGTGGCGATAGAACGGCGTGTTGGGATTATCACTGTTCAGTTTAGCCAAGGCTGTGCATCTGTAGCGTGGGCGGGGTGATCAGGCCAGTGGCCTGATTACGAACGCCCACGCGGTCGAATCACGGCGATACGGCCAGCGCGCCTGCTCAAAATCTGGCTATCACCGCGTGGGCGGGAGACCCGCCCACCCTACGACCTTCCTAACTGAACGGTATTAACGCGTTGGGGTGCTGTTTATTCCGCGGCCGCATAGCGGACCTTGTCCAGCCACTCCAGCAAGGGTATCGTCGCCGGCAGCAGCGGACTGACGCTGTACCCGCCCTGCCAGGCAAAAGGCTGCCCTTCCAGGCTTTGCGGCTCGCCTTCCCACGCGCGGCAGATGTAGAAATACAGGCGTACGTGCGCGTGCTCGTACACATGCTCGACGCAGCACCAGGCGTCGCCGCCCAGCACCCGGATGCCCAGTTCCTCGACGAACTCGCGCTGCAGCGCGTGGAAGATGTCCTCGCCCGGCTCGACTTTCCCGCCCGGGAATTCCCAGTAGCCCGCATAGGGCTTGCCCTCAGGGCGCTGGCCCAGCAGCACGTCGCCGTTGGGGCGCATCAGGATGCCGACCGCGACGTCGACCGGTTTTGCTGTCACTTCATTCATGGGAAGCGTCATCCGGCAGCCTGCCGGCATAATCCTTCGCAAACTGCCACGCCACCCGTCCCGAGCGCGAGCCGCGCTGCAGGGCCCATTGCAGCGCTTCCGTGCGCGCCGCTTCGACCTGCTCCGGCGTGCAGCCGAAGCTGGCCAGCCAGTGCGCCACGATGCCCAGGTAGTCGTCCTGCCTGAACGGATAGAACGAGAGCCACAGCCCGAAGCGTTCCGACAGCGAGATCTTTTCTTCCACCGTCTCGCCCGGATGCAGGTCGCCGTCCTCGCCATGCGTGTAGCCTGCGTTGTCCGACATCCGTTCCGGCATCAGGTGGCGCCGGTTCGAGGTCGCGTAGACCAGCACATTGTCGGACGCCGCCGCGATGCTGCCGTCGAGCGCCACCTTCAAGGCCTTGTAGCCGGCCTCGCCCTCCTCGAACGACAGGTCGTCGCAGAAGACCACGAAGCGCTCGGGCCGGCCCGCGACCAGTTCGACGATGTCGGGCAGGTCGGCCAGGTCGGCCTTGTCGACTTCGATCAGGCGCAGGCCCTGGTCGGCGAAGCCGTGCAGGCAGGCCTTGATCAGGGACGACTTGCCGGTGCCGCGCGCGCCCGTGAGAAGCACGTTATTGGCCGGACGGCGCAGCACGAACTGCCGGGTGTTCTGCTCGATCGCACGCTTCTGGGCGTCCACGTGCTGCAGGTCCTCGAGCCGGATGGTCGCCGCGTGCAGCACCGGCGCCAGGTACTTCCCATGACCATTCGCGCGCTTGCGCCAGCGGAAGGCATGGCTGCGCTTCCAGTCCGGCTCGCGCGGCAGCGCCGGCGGCAGCACCGCCTCCACCCGCGCGAGCAGGGCTTCGGCGCGGTGCAGGAACTGTTCCAGCGGGGTCACGCTGCGTCTCCGCTCAGGAACGGTAGTCGGCGTTGATCGACACGTAGTCGTGCGACAGGTCGCAAGTCCAGACGGTGGCGTTCGCGTCGCCACGGCCCAGGGTCACGCGCACGGTGATCTCGGCCTGCTTCATGACGCGCTGGCCGTCTTCTTCCTTGTAGTCCGGGTTGCGTCCGCCGCTCCTGGCCACCCACACATCGTCCAGGTAGAGATCGAGCTTGCTGGTATCCAGGTCGTCCACGCCGGCATAGCCGATGGCGGCCAGGATGCGGCCCAGGTTAGGGTCCGACGCGAAGAAGGCGGTTTTCACGAGCGGCGAGTGGGCGATCGCGTAGGCGATCTTGCGGCACTCTTCCACGCTGCCGCCCTGCTCCACCGTGATGGTCATGAACTTGGTCGCGCCTTCGCCATCGCGGATGATCTGCTGCGCCAGGTTGCGCGAGATGTCGGTGACGGCTGCCTTCAGCGCTTCGTATTCGAAGCCGCTGGCGCTATCGACCTGCAGGCTGCCCGCGCCGGTGGCGACGACGATGAAGGAATCGTTGGTCGAGGTATCGCCGTCGATGGTGATGCTGTTGAACGAGTGGTCGGCCGCGTGTTTCACCAGCTCGTCGAGCACCGGCTGCGCCACGCGCGCATCGATCGCCAGGTAGCCAAGCATGGTCGCCATGTTCGGCTTGATCATGCCGGCGCCCTTGCTGATGCCGGTCATGGTGACGGTATGGCCGCCGATGGTGACGGACCGCGATGCCGCCTTCGGCTGGGTGTCGGTGGTCATGATCGCCTCGGCGGCGTTGAACCAGTTGTCGGCCTTCAGGTTCGACACGGCGGCCGGCAGGCCGGCGACGACTTTCTGGATCGGCAGCTGCTCCAGGATCACGCCGGTGGAGAACGGCAGCACCTGCTGGGCATCGACGCCGAGCAGCTTGGCGACTTCCGCGCAGGTGGCCTGCGCATTGGCCAGGCCCTGCTCGCCGGTGGCGGCGTTGGCGTTGCCGGTGTTGACCACCAGCGCGCGGATCGGCTTGCCGCCCTTGGCGACGGCGGCCAGGTTGGCCTTGCTCACCTGGACCGGCGCCGCGCAGAAGCGGTTGGTGGTGAAGACGCCGGCCACGGTCGCGCCTTCGGCCAGTTTCATGACCAGGAGGTCCTTGCGGTTGGGCTTCTTGATACCGGCTTCGGCGAAGCCGATCTCGATGCCGTTGACGGGTTTCAGGTCGGCTGCGACTGGCAGGGGGGAATTGACGGCCATGGCGATCTCGATTGGAAAAATGGTGAATTCGATATTGTACCGCCAGCGGCCCGGGTGGCGGGCAACGCATGCCGGAGCAGCCGCCGGCCATGTTTTTCTTTATCGCATGCGTAATAATGCTTGACCTAAATAATGCTTGACCCTGACGCAAGGTGAGGCTCGACAGTGGCTGCACGCATGAAGAACAGGAGCTGAACGATGCTGAAAGTGGGAGAACTCGCGGCGCGCGCCGGACTGACGGTCCGCACGCTGCACCATTACGACAGCATCGGGCTGCTCTCGCCTTCTGCGCGCACCGATGCCGGCTACCGGCTCTATGACCGCGACGACGTGGCGCGCCTGCAGCAGATCCAGGCACTGCGCGCGTTCGGCATGGCGCTGGCCGACATCGGTGCCTACCTGGACAGTCCCTCGGCCTCGCCGCTGGCCATCGTCGAACGCCAGCTGGCGAGCCTCGACCGGCAGATGGCGGAGGCGGCGCGCATGCGAGATCAACTGCTGCGCCTGCGCACGCGCCTGGCCGCCGGCGAGGAAACGGATCTGTCCATTTGGCTAAGCACTCTGGAGCAGATGAACATGTACGAACGATACTTTACGAAGGAAGAACTGGCGCGGCTGCCGCTGTACCAGAACCCCGAGGCGCAAGCCGAATGGCGCGAACTGGTGCGTCATGCGCAGTCGCTGGTGAACCGCGGCGTCGCGCCGGACGCGCGCGAGGCCAAGGCCTTTGCCGAGCGCTGGGTGGGCTGCGTGGAGCGCGACAGCGGCGGCGATCCCGCCTTCATCCTGCGCCTCACCGCCATGAGCGGGCAGGATGCGCAGGCGCAGAAGGACATGGGCTTGAACCCTGCGCTGCTGGCCTATATGCGCACGGCGATCGCCGAGATGCGCTTCGCCATCTACGCCCGCTACCTGCCGGAAGCGACCATGCAGCGCATGCGCCGCCACCACGCCTTCCACTCGGACGAGTGGATCGAACTGGCGATGCAGATCCGCGCATGCATGGCGGCCGATCCGGAGGCGCAGTCCGGGGATGCCCTGGCGCTCACCCGGCGCTGGTTCGCGCTGTTCCACGACATGGTGGGCGACGATCCCGAGGTGGTGGCGCAGTTCCGCCGGGCCGGCAGCGTCGAGCCCATGCTGCACCTGGGCACCGGCATCGGCGACGACCTGGTCGCCTTCCTGCGCAAGGCCGGAGAACGCTTGCGCGCGCCGACTGCTTAGTCGCAGTCCTGCGCGACCCGCTTCATGCGCAGGACCACCCTGGTGCGAATGGGCGCCCTCCCGACGCCAGGCTCCTTCGCCTCCATCTCGGCGAGGGTACGCGCTGCGGCTTCGCGCTCTTCCGGATCACCGTTCCGGGCCACATTGGCCATCATCCTGCGTATCTCCGGATGGGTTCGCAGGCCGGCGCCGCTCGTCGCAGGGTGGCGCTCTTCCTCCAGGATGGTTTCCCAGGTCTGGTCGTCCACCTGGCGGACCGAGAAACTTGCCCGCCCCCAGGGACAAGTACTGTCGAACACGACGCGGTCGCCTTGCAGCACACCGGATACGTCCGTGCAGCCGCTGTCGCGCATCAACTGCGGCAACCCCGGCCTTTGCGCGGTCTTCGAGCAAAGCAGCTCAGGCTTTTGGAATACGGCGCCATCATCGGGATGGCGAAGGCCAAGATCCGCCGTAGCGCGAATCTCGAACAAGCCGGATGGGGCGAAATGCCTGCCCTCCTGTCCAGCAGCTCCCGTGCCCAGCGCCAGTACTGTTCCCAACAGGATCCATCGTGCTACTTGCATGCCCCCTCCGCCTGGTCGAAGCCTCATCGTAACCCGAACGGCGTCCCGACGGATCGCCAGCGCAGCCCTGGCGCGCGCTTTTATGCGCGGCGCTTGAGCATGGCGCGGTTCAACGCGGGATCGACAGCGCCAGCGTCTCCTTCAGCTCTTCCATCACCACATAGCTCTTCGACTGGCCGGCGTCGGCCACGTGCAGGATCTCGCCCAGCAGGCGGCGGTATTCCGACATTTCCGGGATCCTGGCCTTGATCAGGTAGTCGAAGTCCCCAGATACGAGATGACACTCCATCACCTCGGGGATGCCCAGCATCGCGCGGCGGAAGCGGTCGAAGGCCTTTTCGGATTTCTGGTGCAGCGTGATCTCGACGAACACCAGGATCTGGAGGCCCATGGCCTGCGGGTTCACGCGCGCATGGTAGCCGCTGATCACGCCGTCGCGCTCCATGCGCTTGACGCGCTCGATGCAGGGCGTGAGCGACAGGCCCACCTGCTCGGCCAGGTCCTTCATGGCGATGCGGGCATCCATTTGCAGCACGGACAGGATGTGCAGGTCGATCTTGTCGAGGACGCGGTTGGAACTCTTCTGGACGCGCATGAATTTCTACTGAAAACCCGTGTGATAACAGAAACCATTATTCCATTAGGGGCGGTATGATGGCAATCTTTTCTAAATCCGGCATTTCTTCATTCAGGACATAGCACATGCGCGTTCTCGTACTGGGCAGCGGCGTGGTCGGCGTGACCACCGCATACTATCTGGCCAAGGCAGGCCACGACGTCACCGTCATCGACCGTCAACCCGGCCCTGCCCTGGAAACGAGCTTCGCCAATGCGGGCCAGATCTCGCCGGGCTATGCCTCGCCGTGGGCGGCGCCGGGCATTCCGCTGAAGGCCGCGAAATGGCTGTTCCAGAAGCACGCACCACTGGCGATCCGCCCGGACGGCTCGCTGTTCCAGCTCCAGTGGATGTGGCAGATGTACCGCAACTGCACGGCCGACCGCTACGCCGTGAACAAGGAGCGCATGGTGCGCCTGGCCGAGTACAGCCGCGACTGCATCCGCGAACTGCGCGCCCAGACCGGCATTGAATACGAAGGCCGCACCCTCGGCACGATCCAGCTGTTCCGCACCCAGCAGCAGCTGGAGAGCGCCGGCAAGGACATCGAGGTCCTGCGCCAGGCCGGCGTCGAGTACGAACTGCTGCAGGGCCGCGAGTTGGGCAAGGCCGAGCCGGCGCTGGGCAATCACGCCACCCTGGTCGGCGGCCTGCGCCTGCCGAACGACGAAACCGGCGACTGCCAGCTGTTCACCGCCCGCCTCACCGCGATGGCGCGCGACCTGGGCGTGCGCTTCGAATTCGACACCGATATCCAGGCCCTCGACATTAAGGACGGCCAGATCGCAAGCGTGCGCACCGACAAGGGCGCCTTGAGCGCCGACCGCTACGTGCTGGCGCTGGGCAGCTATTCGCGCCTGCTGCTGAAGGACCAGTTCACGCTGCCGGTCTACCCGCTCAAGGGCTACTCGATCACCGTACCGATCACGAACGCGGACCGTGCGCCGGTGTCGACCATCCTGGACGAGAGCTACAAGATCGCCGTCACCCGTTTCGAAGACCGCATCCGCGTGGGCGGCATGGCCGAGATCGCGGGCTACAGCAAGTACCTGAACCGGGCGCGCCGCGCGACGCTCGAGATGGTGGTGAACGACCTGTTCCCCGGCGCCGGCGACACCCGCCAGGCGTCGTTCTGGACCGGCCTGCGCCCGATGACGCCGGACAGCACCCCGGTGGTCGGCGCCACCCCGCTGCGCAACCTGTTCGTCAACACCGGCCACGGCACCCTGGGCTGGACCATGGCCTGCGGCTCGGCCGCCGTCATCGCCGACCTGGTGAGCGGCAAGAAGCCGGCGATCCGCGCCGACGACCTGGCGGTGTTCCGCTACGCCGGCACGACGCAGCGCGGCGCCACCCCGGAACTGGTCAAGGCGTAAACCGGCGATGGCTGATTCCGTGGATGCGTCCCGTGCGGGGGCGCGGCTGACGGTCGACCTCGGTGCGATCCGCAGCAACTACCGGCACCTGGCCGGGATGACGAAAGGCGCCTGCGCGGCGGTCATGAAGGCCGATGCCTACGGGCTCGGCATGGAACAGGTGGCGCCCGCGCTGGCGCTTGAAGGCTGCAAGGTGTTCTTCACCGCCCACCTCGACGAAGGCATCCGCCTGCGCCAGCTGGTGCCCGAGGACTGCGCCATCTACGTGCTGCACGGGCCGCCGCCGGGCACCGCGAAGGACTGCTTCCAGTACGACCTGCGCCCGGTGCTGAACGACCCGGGGCAACTGCAGGAATGGCGCCGGCTGGCCCGCACGCTCGGGCGCGAACTGCCTGCCGCGATCCAGCTGGACACCGGCATGTCGCGCATGGGCATGGCCCCGGCCGACCTGGCAAGCCTGTCGGCAGAGCAGGACTGGCTCGCCGGTGTTTCCCCTACCCTCGTGATGAGCCACCTGGCCTGCGCGGACGAATCCCCGCACCCGATGAACGAGGCGCAGCGCCGCCGTTTCGACGCGCTGCGTGCCCTGTTCCCGGGGGTGCCGGCCAGCCTGGCCAATTCCTCCGGCGCGTTCCTCGGCCCCGGCTTCCATTACGACCTGCTGCGTCCGGGCGCGGCCCTGTACGGCATCAACCCGCGACCGGGCCATCCGAATCCGCTCAGGCAGGCGGTGTCGCTGCATGCCCGCATCGTGCAGGTGCGCAGCGTGTGCGAGGGCGACGTGGTTGGCTATGGCGCGCACCACGTGTGCGCGGCCGAGCGCCGCATCGCGACGATTTCGGTGGGCTACGCAGATGGCTGGTTCCGTTCGCTGTCAGGGCGCGGGTTCGCCTTCGTCGACGGCGTCAAGGTGCCGGTCGTCGGGCGGGTGTCGATGGACAGCATGGGACTGGACGTGACGGACATCGCGCCGGAGCGCGTCGCTCCCGGGGCCGAGGTCGAGCTGATGGGCGCATCGCATCCCGTCGACGAGGTGGCGGCGCTGGCCGGAACCATCGGGTACGAGGTGCTCACGCGCCTGGGCAGCCGTTTCCACCGGGTCTACGCCTGAGCGTACGGCAAGGACAGGTGTCGAGGTTTTTTACACGCGGGGAACACTAACAGTCGCTTCCCCTCGCAAACCATTGATAAGAAACCAGGTCTTGGCCAAGGCACGAATATTGCTGACTCTCTACGATGTGGTTTGCACCGTCTATAGGGAGTTCTCATGGCAACGATCGACATCAAACTTACGCAGGCAGCCTATGACCGCGCCGCACTAGCGGCTGAGCCCGGCAGTCTCTTCCGCGGCCTGCTATCCATGCTGGCCGATGCCGCCGCCGGCGTACAGGACGACTCCGCCGACGTCAGCGGCTACACCTTCAACAACGGCACGTTCCGGCTGAATTTCCCCGACGGCTCCTTCGACGAGTTTACGGGCATCAACTCCGCGACGCCGGGGGCACTCAAGGGGACGGCCATGGCCACCGGCGCACGCCTGTTCGTGCCCGGCGAAGGCCAGTCCGAGCAGCGCGGCATCTACAACTTCAGCTATGACCTGAGCGGCGCCAAGCCCCAGGCAACGCGTTTGTCCTCCCTGACGACATCGATCACGGTCGAGTCGCTCTACCCGGCTTCGTCATCCGATTACGACGCGGTCCTGGGCAACGGCAAGCTCGATGCGAAGGGAACGATCACGGTCGATGAAAATGGCATGCTGAGCGGCAGCATCTTCAAGCTGAGCTTCACCCCCGAAAAATTGCTGCGTTCGTTCAACCTGGACGGCGTGTTCCAGGTGTCCGGCGATGTGCGCAGCATCGGCGACGGCAACAGCGAGCTCGCCGTGGACGGCAGCCTTGCGCGGGTCGACATGCTGTACCTGGATGGCAGCCACGTCGTGGCCAGCGGCCTGGCAGCCCAGGTGAACGGCGCCGGGCTCGCTTCGCCGCTGCAGCTGGCGCTAGCTGCCGCCTCCCCGGGAGACGACAGCATCCGCGTCGAGCTGCCCGCCGTACTGAAGCAAATCCATACGGTTGCTTCCGGCGATGGCAACGACACGATCACCCTGGCGGGCGGAGGCGGCATGCTGCATGCCGAGGCGGGCGCAGGCCGGGACACCATCATCGTCGCCTCCGACAGCCACCGCATCGACGGCGGCGCAGGCATCGACACGCTGGTCTACCAGGGCGTGCGCGGCGCCTACACGATCGCGAAGACGGCAGCCGGCTTCACCGTCAGCGGCAACGGCGGCGTGGACACGGTCAGCAATGTCGAGCGCGTGCTCTTCGGCGCCGACGGCGTCGCCTTCGACGTCGACGGCGCGGCCGGCAAGGCCTACCGCGTCTACCAGGCGGCCTTCGACCGCGCGCCGGACAAGGGCGGAATGGGCTTCTGGATGCAGGCGCTCGAGAAAGGCTTCGGCCTGGAGGCAGTGGCCGCCGGCTTCATCGACAGCACCGAATTCGTGCGGCTGTATGGCGCCAATCCAACCAACGAGGCCTTCGTGACGCGGCTGTATGCCAACGTGCTGCACCGCCCGTATGAGCAGGCCGGTTTCGATTTCTGGGTCGCCGCGCTGAACAAGGGCGCCGCCCGCGAAGCGGTGCTGGCCAGCTTCAGCGAGTCGCCGGAAAACCAGGCCCAGGTCATCGGGACCATCCAGAACGGCATGGAATTCAGCCTGCCCGGCGCCTGAGCGAGCAGGCAGCCCATAAAAAAACGGCCGGGTGTGTGCACCCGGCCGTTTTCATTCCAGCGACTTGCGCTTATGCCAGGATCAGGCCAGCCTGCCGTGGCACTGCTTGAACTTCTTCCCGCTGCCGCACGGGCAGGGATCGTTGCGGCCGACCTTCACGCCCATGTAGGTGCTGTGGTCTTCCGCCGCCACCGCGGCCGAGTCCGCGCGCACCGGGTTCGGATTGAGCAGTTCTTCCGGCGCCGCCGACGGGTTGAAGTCGGCGTGCTGGAAGTTGAGGTTTTCCAGCTGCGCAGCCTGGGCCGCCATTGCCGCTTCCGCCGCTTCCACTTCTTCGCGGGACTGGATGCGGACCGTCATCACGGTGCGGATCACTTCGTTCTTGATCATGTCCAGCATGCTGCTGAACAGTTCGAAGGCTTCGCGCTTGTATTCCTGCTTCGGGTTCTTCTGGGCGTAGCCGCGCAGGTGGATGCCCTGGCGCAGGTGGTCCAGCGCCGCAAGGTGTTCGCGCCAGTGGGTGTCCAGGCTCTGCAGCATGACGTTGCGCTCGAAGCCGCCAAAGGATTCCTTGCCCACGACCGCGACCTTGTCGTCGTAGGATGCGGCGGCCGCCTTGATCACGTGCTCGAGGATGTCGTCGTCGTTCAGGTTCGGATCGTCGGCCAGCATCTTCTGCAGCGGCACCGCCAGGCTCCATTCGGCGGCCAGCACCGATTCCAGCGACGGGATGTCCCACTGCTCTTCCACCGACTCGGCCGGCACGTACTGGCGCACCAGCTCGGTGAACACGCCGGTGCGCAGCGAGGCGATCAGCTCGGCCATGTCGCTTGACTCGAGCAGCTCGTTACGCTGGGTGTAGATCACCTTGCGCTGGTCGTTGGCGACGTCGTCGTATTCCAGCAGCTGTTTGCGGACGTCGAAGTTGCGGGCCTCGACCTTGCGCTGGGCGGTTTCGATGGAACGGGTCACGATGCCCGCTTCGATCGGTTCGCCTTCCGGCATCTTGAGGCGGTCCATGATCGCGCGCACGCGGTCGCCCGCGAAGATGCGCAGCAGCGGATCGTCCAGGCACAGGTAGAAGCGCGAGGAACCCGGATCGCCCTGGCGGCCCGAACGGCCGCGCAGCTGGTTGTCGACCCGGCGCGATTCGTGGCGCTCGGTGCCGATGATGTGCAGGCCGCCGGCGCCCACCACGTGGTCGTGCAGCGACTGCCATTCGTCGCGCAGCTGCTGCGACTGGGCTGCCTTGTCGGCGTCCGCCAGCGCCGGATTGGCTTCGATCAGCTGGATCTGTTTCTCAACGTTGCCGCCCAGGACGATGTCGGTACCACGGCCCGCCATGTTGGTGGCGATGGTGATCATCTTCGGACGGCCCGCCTGCGCGATGATTTCCGCTTCGCGTGCGTGCTGCTTCGCGTTCAGGACGTTGTGCGGCAGGTTCGCCTTGGTCAGGATGCCCGACAGCAGTTCCGAGTTCTCGATCGAGGTGGTGCCCACCAGTACCGGCTGGCCGCGCTCGTAGCAGTCGCGGATGTCGTTCAACATCGCGTTGTACTTCTCTTCGGCCGACTTGTATACCTGGTCCTGGCGGTCCTTGCGCTGCGAGGGCTTGTTCGGCGGGACCACCACGGTTTCCAGGCCGTAGATCTCCTGGAATTCGTAGGCTTCGGTATCCGCGGTACCGGTCATGCCGGCCAGCTTGCCGTACATGCGGAAGTAGTTCTGGAAGGTGATCGAGGCCAGGGTCTGGTTCTCGTTCTGGATGCGCACGCCTTCCTTGGCTTCCACGGCCTGGTGCAGGCCGTCGGACCAGCGGCGGCCCGTCATCAGGCGGCCGGTGAATTCGTCGACGATCACCACTTCGTTGTTCTGCACCACGTAGTGCTGGTCCTTGTGGTACAGGACATGGGCGCGAAGCGCCGCGTACAGGTGGTGGACCAGGGTGATGTTGGCGGCGTCGTACAGCGACGCGCCTTCCGGCAGCAGGCCCCATTCGGTCAGGATGGCCTCGGCGCGCTCATGGCCGGCCTCGGTCAGCAGCACGGTGTGCGCTTTTTCGTCCTTGGTGTAGTCGCCCGGGACTTCGATCTTGCCCTTGCCGTCCGGGGTCTCTTCGCCGATCTGCTGGGTGAGCAGCGGCGGCAGCGCGTTCAGGCGCTGGTACAGGTCGGTGTGGCTTTCGGCCTGGCCGGAGATGATCAGCGGGGTACGGGCTTCGTCGATCAGGATCGAGTCGACCTCATCGACCACCGAGAAGTTCAGGCTGCGCTGCACGCGTTCGCGCACGTCGTA
This sequence comes from Telluria sp. ZB4P34, assembly GCF_059686055.1. NCBI lineage: Bacteria > Pseudomonadati > Pseudomonadota > Betaproteobacteria > Burkholderiales > Oxalobacteraceae > Telluria > Telluria sp. ZB4P34. Next base: position 41,759 of record NZ_JCASIF010000024.1, read on the forward strand.
GACCATGTTGTCGCGCAGGTAATCGAAGCCGAATTCGTTGTTGGTGCCGTAGGTGATGTCCGACGCGTAGGCCTTCTGCTTGCTGTCGTGGTCGAGCTGCGACAGGTTCACGCCGGTGCTCAAGCCCAGCCAGGCGTACAGGCGTCCCATCGACTCGGCGTCGCGCTGGGCCAGGTAATCGTTGACGGTAATGACGTGCACGCCCTTGCCGGACAGGCCGTTCAGGTAGACCGGCAGGGTCGCCATCAGGGTCTTGCCCTCGCCGGTGCCCATTTCGGCAATCTTGCCCTGGTGCAGAACCATGCCGCCGATCAGCTGCACGTCGAAGTGGCGCATCTTCATGACGCGCTTGGCGGCTTCGCGGCAGACGGCGAAGGCTTCCGGCAGGATATCGTCGAGGGTCTCGCCCTTGGACAGGCGGTCCTTGAACTCGGGAGTCTTGGCCTGGAGTTCGGCGTCCGACAGCTTTTCCATCTGGGGCTCGAGCGCATTAATCTGGCGCACGGTCTTTTGGTATTGCTTGAGCAGTCGCTGGTTACGGCTGCCGAAAATCTGGGTCAGGAATGACATTGCTGTGTTCTAGAAAATTACGCCGCAAAAAGAGCCCGGGGAAAGCCTGGATGGCTCGCCGAAGACCGCCTATGGCAAAAAGCTACTGATTTTATCATGCGATCCGGCCACACTTGGGGACGATGGGCAGGATAACAAGTCTGCTGAGCAGGTGAATGTTATCAAATTGCACTAGCCGGCAGCGTTCCGCCACATTGTCCGCGATTCCGCCCGCCCTGAGAGGCCCAGGCTGTACGTTTGATCCGCAGCGCATGCGCTTTGTGATATGTTGCGGGCATACGCCTTCCTTCCATCCGCTTTCCTTTATTTTCCCACGCTCCCGTGCATATCTACGGTACCAAGAACCGGCAGACCTCGATCGTCGCGACGGACTTCCTGCGCAAGAACGACCGCATGGCCAGCCTGCTGCCCGCCGCCATGCGCATGGCGCGCCTGCAGTCCGACTGCGCAGCGATCCTGCCGGTGATGGCCGGCAACACCGACGTGATTTCTTTTCAGGACGGGCTGCTGGTGCTCGCCGTGCCGAGCTCGGCCGTGGCGGCACGCATGAAGCAGATGCTGCCCAAGCTGCAATCGGCGCTCGCAGGGCGCGGCTGGGCGGTGGAAGCGGTGAAGCTGAAGGTGCAGGTGAGCCGCGCCATGCCGGACGAGAAGCCGCAGATGCGCACGCTGGAGTTGCCGAAGACGGCAGTGCAGGCCTTCGAGGAGCTGGCCGAGTCGCTGGAGGAGACCAGCCAGAACAAGGACCTGGTGGCGGCGCTCAGGAGGCTTGCGGAGAAGCGGAAGTAATCCGCCTCGAGCACCCAACAATTCCCCCATGGGGTCTTGTCAGGCGCTCCTTGGTCACATCTGCGCCCACTCCCTCGTCATCTGCCGCAGGTAGGATGGCGGCGCCTCGCCCAGCGAAGCGAACTCCACCCACTCGTAGGCATCCGGCGTGGCCAGCAGCTTGCGCAGCAGTTCGTTGTTGAGGGCGTGGCCCGACTTGTGCGCGGTGTAACTGGCCAGCAGCGGGTGCCCGACGATGTACAGGTCGCCGATCGCATCCAGGATCTTGTGGCGCACGAACTCGTCTTCATAACGCAGGCCGTCCGCGTTCAGGATCCGGTACTCGTCCATCACGATCGCGTTTTCCAGCGAGCCGCCGCGCGCCAGGCCCATGCCGCGCAAGGTTTCCACGTCCTGCATGAAGCCGAAGGTGCGCGCGCGCGCCACGTCGTGGACGTAGGAGACGTCGCCGAAGTCGACCGAGGCGCGCTGCATGGTGCCGTCCACGGCCGGGTGGTTGAATTCGATGAAGAAGTCGAGCCTGAAGCCGTCGTAGGGCGACAGGCGCGCCCACTTCTCGTTGTTGCCGCTGCCCTGGCGGATCTCGACGTCCTTCAGCACGCGGATGAATTTCTTCGGCGCATCCTGCTCTTCCAGGCCGGCCTGCTGCAGCAGGAACACGAAGGAAGCGGCCGAGCCGTCCATGATCGGGATTTCCTCGGCCGTCACGTCGACCGTGAGGTTGTCGATGCCCAGGCCGTAGCAGGCCGACATCAGGTGCTCGACGGTGGAGACGCGCGCGCCGTCCTTGATGAGGACGGTCGCCATCCGGGTTTCGCCGACCACGTCGGCCGCGCTCGGGATCGCCACGATGGGATCGTAGTCGACCCGGCGGAAGGTGATGCCGGCGCCCGGCGGCGCCGGACGCAGGGTCAGCTCGACCTTGGTGCCCGAGTGGACACCGACACCGGTGGTGCGCACGACCTGTTTGATGGTTCGTTGTTTCAGCATCCGCCGATTATAGCCCAGCGTTTCCCGTAGCGCTGACGCCCCCTTACGGGTGGTCGGACTCCACATGCACTTTTTCGTGGCGAATCAGATACATGCCGCTGCCGATGATGATCGCCGCCCCCACCACCGTCCAGCCGTCCGGCAGGGTCTGCCACAGCAGCCAGTCGAGGCCCACCGCCCAGGCCAGCGCCGTGTATTCGAAGGGCGCTACGCTCGAGGCATCGCCCCTGGCGAAGGCTTCGGTGATCGCCAGCTGGCCGATGAAGCCGGTCAGCGCGAGGCCCAGCAGCAAGGGGATGTCGCCCATGCCCATGCCGACCCATCCAGGCGCCGCCAGCAGGCCGGCGCCGGCCGACATCATCACCATCAGCCAGAACACCATGTGCTCGCTGCGGTCGGTCTTCGCCAGGATGCCGACCGTGATCGCCGAGACCGCGTACATGGCCGCCGCTCCCAGCACGGCCAGGCCGCCGATGGTGAGAAAGCCCGCGCCGCTCGGGCGCAGCACCACCAGCACGCCGCCCAGTCCAACCGCGATGGCGATCCAGCGCGCCACGCCGACGCGCTCCTTCAGGAACCAGACCGACAGCGCCGTGATGATCGCCGGCGCGATGAAGAAAATGGTATAGGCCTCGGCCAGCGACAGCTTGCGGATACCGAAGGCGAAAAAGCTCAGCATTGCGATACCGAGCACCGCGCGCAGGACGTGCAGCGGCCAGCGGATGCGGAAGATGTCGCCATAGCCGACCTTGAGGCCGACATAGACGATGATCAGCGGCAGCGAGGTGAGCGAGCGCAGCGCGGCCACCTGGATGGCCGGGTAGCGTTGCGACAGGACTTTCATCACCGTGTCCATCAGCGCGAACATGAACACGGCCAGCATCATCGCGTAGATGCTGTAGAGATTTCCGGCGGGACGCTTCAAAGGCTTTTTTCCATGAACAGGCTGAGCGGGTCGGGCCGGTAGGCGCCGAAGGGCTCGCAGCGGGTAAAGCCCGCGCGTTCGTACAGGCCGATCGCTTCCGGCTGGTGGATGCCGGTTTCCAGCCGCAAGACCTGCAGGCCGGACATGCGAGCGAACACGGTCAGCTGGTCCAGCAGCTGGCGTCCGGCGCCGGCGCCGCGGCGCGCCGGGTCGACGAACATGCGCTTGACCTCACCGTAGCCATCGCGCCTGACCAGGGCCGCGCAGCCGGCCGCCCTGCCCTCGACATCGCGCGCGACCAGGAACAGCACGCCGTCCTGCATCAGCGACGCGATGTCCAGCAGGTGGTTCGACTCGGCGGGATACAGCGCGGCGCAGTAGGCGTCGAGCTGGTCCAGCATGGCCCGCACCTCGGGCTGGTCGGGGGATTCGGCATGGATGAGCATGGGATAAAAAACGGCGCCGCAGCGCCGTTTGCAGGAATGTTAAGACTTTTAGAGCGTCTAAAAAACCCCCGAGAGCAAGGCGCATCGTCGAAGACAGTACGCTAGTACGGCGAGACGATGCAACGCAGCTATCGGGGGATTGTTAGGCGCTCTCAGCCCAGTTGTTCCAGCATCTTTTCGGCGCTCGACACCTCGAAGCCGGCGGTCTCGACGTTCAGTCCCTTCACGACGCCGTCTTCGACCAGCATCGAGTAGCGCTTGCAGCGGGTGCCCATGCCGTGCTTCGAGAAGTCGGCGTCCAGGCCCAGGGCCTTCGAGTAGTCGCCATTACCGTCGGCCATCATGCGCACGATGCCGGTCGATTTCTGGTCGCGGCCCCAGGCGCCCATGACGAAGGCGTCGTTCACCGAGATGCACCAGATCTCGTCGACGCCCTTGGCGCGCAGCGCATCCGCGTGCTTGACGTAGCCCGGCACGTGCTGGGCCGAGCAGGTCGGGGTGAAAGCGCCCGGCAGGCCGAAGATGACGATCTTCTTGCCCTTCGCCAGGTCGGCGACCTGGAAGGTGTTCGGGCCGAGCGAGCAGCCTGCGGTTTCGGTTTCGATGAATTCCGACAGGGTGCCTTCCGGCAGGCGGTCGCCGACTTGAATGGTCATGGGGTGTCCTTGTTGTGTTTTGAGAATCCGGCAATTATCGCCGATGTCTCACGAGTCTGCAGAATAGGTTCTTCGTAGGGTGGGCGGGGTGATTTCGGCCAATGGCCGGCATCACAAGCGCCCACGCGTTCAGCCAGGGCCGGCGTCGTGGCAGAACAACCGTGAGTCGAACGCGCGGGCGGCAGAGCCGCCCACCCTGTTAGAGCAAAGTTGTAATGTCCGGATCTAGCAAAGTTGAAATGTCCGCTTTTGCTAGATAGCTCATGCTGTCGACTCCGAATCGTTTGGAGTCCAGTGTGAGCAA
>NZ_JCASIF010000025.1:0-44432 GCF_059686055.1 Telluria sp. ZB4P34
CGCAGCAAAGAAAATGTCCGCTCAAAAGCGCGTTAGCTCGCGCTAACCTGGGCAACCAAGCGGACATTTCAACTTTGCCAGAAGCGGACATTTCAACTTTGCCTTTACAGGGTGGGCAGGTTCCCTGCCCACGCGGTGATAGCCGGCGCCTGAGTTACTGCAATGGCGCTGGTATCCGATTACGCCTTGGCTTCCCCGCCCAAGGCTTCAACCACATCCGCCATCAGTTTGGCGAGTTCGCCCGTCATCAGCACGATGTCGTTATCGAAGCGCTCGTCATCGCTATACGTGACCGTTTCGCCTTCCTTGATCACGTCCAGCGGCTTGACGCCCTTGATCGCCAGCGATTCGGTCAGCACGAAGCTGATGCGGTCGTTCCAGGTCATGGCCAGGCGGGTGCACTGCTTGCCGGCGGCGATGTGGCGGCGGATGTCGTCCGGTTCCAGCGTGTGCTTCACGTAGCGCACGGCAGCGCGGCTCTCGCCGGTGGCGCGCAGTTCGGTGTCCTGGTCGATGGTGAAGCCGTAGGGCGCTTCGTCCGCTTCCAGCCAGCCGGTCATCACGGCCACCGGCGAGCGCTGCACGCGCAGCGATTCGAGCGGCATGCGGTCCACTGCTTTCAGCAGCAGCTTGATGACGTCGTCCGCCTTCGACGGGCTGGCGGCATCCACCACCAGCCAGCCGTTGACCGGGTCGATCCAGACCCACACGTTGCTGCGGATCGAGAAGGCGCGCGGCAGCAGTTCGTCGGCCACGCGTTCCTTCAGTTCCTTCATCGCCTTCTTACCCGGCGCGAAACCCTGCTGCTCTTCCAGTTCGGCGGCCTTGGCCTTGGCGACCTGGTTGATGACCGAGCTCGGCAGCAGCTTCTTCTCGGTGCCCAGCATCATCAGCATCTGCTTGTTGACGACATGGACCAGCTTGCCGTTGCCGCGTGGCGAATCCCAGCCCTGGCGCAGCAGTTCATTGCTGCTCGCGGGCGTGAAAGCCTGCGACTGCAGTGCTTCTTCCATCTGTTCCGGGTTGAATGCCCAGGGAGCGGGCAGGCGATAAATCTGGAGATTCTTGAACCACATACGCTGTTATCCGATTGTTTCTAAAAATTCTGGGGAACGACATTCTACGCTGCCGCGCGGAAATTTCGTCCCGCAGGTGGGGGAAAAAATTAATCTATTGCCGGGTCACCAACAAGCTCGACGATGGCGGCGGGTAGCGCATCCTCAAACAGGCGCAGTTGCTCCGCCGTTTCAGTGTCGCTCAGGCGCACGCCCACACCCAGCAGCCGCACCGGACGGCCATGGCGTGCCCAGCCGGTCTCCATCAGCCGCGCATAGGTCGGGATATGTGGCGCATAGCCAACACACTCGACCGTGGTCTGCTGGAAGTCCGAGAACTTGATCTTCACGAAGAGCTTGTTGATGAACTTGTCGGCGCCGTTGCGCTTGATGCGGCCGAGCAGGTGTTCGTAGAGGTCGGGCAGCAGGCGCAGGCAGGCATCCAGGTCGGGCACGTCCGGCGTGTAGGTCTCTTCCGTGCTGATCGACTTGCGCTCGCGCGAGGTGTTCACTTCGCGCTCGTCGATGCCGCGGCACAGCTTGTGCAGCCGGTAGCCGAAGCTGCCGAAATGCTCGGTCAGACGCTCGATGCTCCAGCTACGCATGTCGGCGCAGGTCTGCAGGCCGAGCCGGTTCATCTTCTCGGCTGTCACCTTGCCCACGCCGTACAGCTTTTTCACCGGCAGCGCGGCAACGAAGGCGTCCACCTCGTCCGGGCGCACCAGGAACAGGCCGTCCGGCTTGTTCCAGTCGCTGGCGATCTTGGCCACAAACTTGTTCGGCGCCACCCCGGCCGAGGCGGTGATGCCGACGGTCTCGACAATGCGCTGCCGGATTTCCTGCGCGATCAGGGTGGCGCTGCCCTTGCAGTGGGGCGAATCGCTGACGTCGAGGTAGGCCTCGTCGAGCGAGAGCGGCTCCACCAGTTCGGTGTAGTCGGCATAGATATCCATGATCTGGCGCGAGGCGATGCGGTACTTTTCCATCGCCGGCGGAATCACCAGCAGCTGCGGGCACAGTTTCATGGCCTGGGCCGTGGCCATGGCCGAATGGATGCCGTAGCGGCGCGCCTCGTAGTTGCAGGTGGCGACCACGCCGCGCTGGTCGGGACGTCCGCCGACCGCGAGCGGACGCCCGCGCAGCGACGGGTCGTCGCGCATCTCGACCGATGCGTAGAAGCAGTCGCAATCGCAGTGGATGATTTTACGGAGCGGAGCGTTCACGTGACGGCGGAGCCGACTACTGTAATTGCATACAGTATCCGTGGAAAGTGGAAATACTGCAAGCCGTAGGGTGGTCGGCTCTGCCGACCGCGCGTTCAACGCACTGTTGCGTTGTGGCAGCACATAATCTGTTTGAACGCGCGGCCGGCGAAGCCGACCACCCTACAAAACCAATTTGCCGGCGTCGCCACTAAAAAAGAACGCGCGGCATGCCGCGCGTTCCCGGATGAAGACGGCGCAGGGGAGCCGCGCCGCTTCGTCCTGAACTTACCAGTTGGTCTTCAGCGTGTACTTGCCGCTGGTCGAGCCGGTGCCGCCGCTGTAGTACACGACGCGCACGTAGCGGATCGACGCAGTGGTGCCGGTATTGGCCGAGCTCACGCTGTCGGCGGCGCCGGCGCCGTTTTCGCTACGGCCCAGCAGGCTACCCGCGCTGTTGTAGACGTACAGGTCGTAGTCCGAAGTCGAGTTCGGGGTCAAGGTCGCGCTCAGGGTCTTGCCTGCCGGCAGATCGACACGGAAGTAATCCGTATCGGTCGAGCTGCCCATGACGCCGTTCACGGTGGTGCCGGCGGTCGAGACCAGGTCGGCCGTGCCCGTGGTGTTGTTCGACTCGCTTTCGTTGATGGTCGGAGCGGTCGGCGTGGTGGCGCCGCCGATCGCCGCATTCACCGCCGCGGTCGCGTCCACGATGCCGGTGCCGCAGCCCGAGCAGGTCGCCGGGAAGGTGCGCGCGGTCGACTTCAGCATGCTCTCTACCTGGTCCGGGGTCAGGGTCGACTTGGCCGCGAACATCAGCGCGGCCACGCCGGCCACGTGCGGGGTCGCCATCGAGGTGCCCTGATAGCCGGCGTAGTTGTCCGAACCCGGCGACGACGTGCCCGAGTTCAGGGTCGAGATCACGCTGAAGCTGCCGTCGCCGCCGGGCGCCGCCACGTCCACCAGAGTGCCGTAGTTCGAGTACGACGCACGGCCGCCGGTCTTGCCGGTGGCCGCCACGGCGATGACGCCGGAGCAGTTCGCCGGGCTGGCATTGCTGACATTCATGTTGTCGTTGCCGGCTGCCACCACCACGACGGAACCGCGCGAACGGGCGCCGTTGATCGCGGTCTGGGTGGTGGCGTCGCAGGCGCCGGTGCCGCCCAGCGACAGGTTCAGCACCTTGGCGCGGTTGGCATTGGCCGGCACGCCGGTCACGGCGCCGCCCGAGGACCAGGTGATCGCGTCGGCGATGTCGGAGGTGTAGCCGCCGCACTTGCCGAGCACGCGCACTGGAACCATCTTGGCGTTGTACGCCACGCCGGACACGCCCAGGCTATTGTTGGTCTTGGCGGCAACGGTACCGGCCACGTGGGTGCCGTGCCAGCTCGAGCCCGAGGCCGGCGAGCCGGCGCCGCATTCGCCCGCGGCCACCCAGTCGCCCGGGTCGCTCGGATCGCTGTCGCGGCCGTTGCCGTCGTTGCCGATGGTGGCGCTGCTGATGAAGTCATAGCCCGGCAGGTGCTGGCCGCTGAGGTCCGCGTGCGGACGGTAGCCGGTGTCGATCACGGCCACGACCACCCCCAGGCCGGTCGACTTGTCCCAGGCGGTCGGCAAGCGCAGGCCGCCGGTGGCGTCAGTGTAGTGCCACTGCTGGGCATAATAGGGGTCGTTCGCCGTCGCCATGTGGGTCATGATGCGGTCCGGCTCGGCGTATTCGATGTCCGGGTCGCGCGCCATCATTTCGGCGGCCAGTTTCTGGATTTCTTGCAGGTGCTTGCGGCCATTGAGTTTCAACACATGGGCGCCGGTCGAGATCACGTGGCTTTCGGCGACGGTCATGCCGAATTCCTGGCCTGCACGATCAAGCTTCGCCTTGCGCTCGGCCTTCAAGGCTGCCTTGGCGGCCTTGGCTGCGCCCTTGCTGGCCGGCGCCGTGTCCTTGTACTTCACGATGATACGGTCAGTTTCAACAATGAACTTCTGCTCGGCCGCGCCAGCCGTGGCCGCCACGAGGGCGAGCGAGATTGCAGCGCACATCTTCAACATTGCAGGATGCATCGAATGCGATTGCTTCATGTTTCTTCCTTGTTTAGTGTTTTCCGTCAGGCGAAATGCGCCTCGCCTGTGTCGTTGGTTTCCGGTCATTGCCGGTGCCGTCTGTACGCGGCGAAAAGCAGCGTAATACGAAAGGAAGAGATCGTGCGTGACAATTCGATACAATTTCGGCGTATTCACAACACCGAATTGCACCGCTATTGCAGAAACATGTTTTCTTCGGCGAAACGTTAAACCAGGCAAATAACGTAAGCCACAAATGTGTTGACGTAAGTCAAGCTGCTTTATTCCTGGATAATGTAGAGCTTGCTACGATTGCCGGCGGCAATAAAAAGCTTCTTCACGGATGAGCGGGAAGCACGCCTGAAAGGAACAAAGAAGAGCTCGTGGCCTCGCGTTACCTGCCCAACTACCTGGGCTGGCGCCGCGCGCTCGATGACGACCGGGTGAGTACCGCAGAGCAATTGCTGCGCATTGCGATCGGGATCATCAAGAGATAACGCTGACAGAACCATTCGTTTCGCAAGCTCATGACAACACATCGGTTTCGATGACGATGGCGCGCACATCGTTGACATTGGTGCGGGTCGGTCCGGTCACGACCAGCTGCCCGAGCGCGCTGAAGAAGCCGTAGCCGTCGTTATCCGCCAGGTGCGCGCGCGCATCCAGTCCCTGGGCGCGGGCGCGCGCCAGCGTCCCCGGCGCCAGCCAGGCGCCGGCATTGTCCTCGGTGCCGTCGATGCCGTCGGTATCGACGGCGATCGCATGCACGCCGGGCAGGCCGTCGAGCGCCACCGCGAGGGCCAGCAGGAACTCGGCGTTGCGCCCTCCCCTGCCCCGGCCGCGCACTGTCACGCCCGTTTCGCCCCCGGACAGCAGGACGCAGGGCGCCGCCAGCGGCTGGCCGTGCCGTACGACCTGGCGCACGATGCCGGCATGCACCAGTGCGACCTCGCGCGCTTCTCCTTCCATGCTGGACGACAGGATCAGCGGCGCATAGCCGGCGGCGCGGGCGGCGCCGGCGGCCGCATCGAGGGCGTGCTGGGCGGTGGCGATGACGCGGGTGGCGTTGCGCGCCAGGCGCGGATCATCCGGCAGCGGCGCCGCCAGCCTTGGGTCGGCGAGCACGGCGCGCACCCCGTCCGGCACGGGGATGCCGTATTTCTCTAGGATGGCGAGCGCATCGAGACCGCGACTGCCGTCGGGCACGGTCGGCCCCGAGGCCACCACGGCCGGATCGTCGCCCGGCACGTCCGACACCACCAGGGTCAGCACCCGCGCCGGATGGCAGGCCAGGGCCAGCCGCCCGCCCTTGATGGCGGACAGGTGGCGCCGCACGCGGTTGATTTCCGCGATGGGCGCGCCGCAGCGCAGCAGTGCGCGGTTGAGCGCGCGTTTTTCCTCGAAGCTGATGCCGGGCGCCGGCAGCGACATCAATGCCGAACCGCCTCCCGACATGAGGCACAGCACCAGGTCGTCCGGCCCCAGCCCGGCGGCCATCTGCAGCATGCGCCGCGCCGCGTCCTCGCCGGCCGCATCCGGCAGCGGATGGCCGGCCTCGATCACCTCGATGTGCCGGGTAGGCGCGCCATGCCCATAGCGGGTCACCACCAGCCCCTCAAGCGACCCCTGTGGCCCCTGCCAGTGACGCTCGACCGCCTCGGCCATGCGCGCGGCCGCCTTGCCGGCGCCCAGCACCAGGGTGCGTCCCTTCGGCGGGGGCGGCAGGTGCGGTGCGATGAGGCGATACGGATCGGCGGCGGCCAGGGCGGCGCCGAACAGGTTCAGCAGCAGCGGATGGGCGTCGGGCATGGTCGGTCCTCGTCCGGGATAAGCCGTGATCTTTGCACAAAAGCGCCGGACCAGTGGAAAACCGGCCATTCCGCCCCTTCAATTTTTTTTGAAAAACCCTTGCACACCTCGAATCCCAGCCTCTATAATTCGGGCCTCTTCGGACGCAATGACAAGCGTCGGACGGAAAACCTCTGAATAGAGTATCGGGCGCTTAGCTCAGTTGGTAGAGCGGATCCCTTACAAGGATTAGGTCGGGAGTTCGAGCCTCTCAGCGCCCACCAAGCGATTCAGCAGGTTGATCGAAGTAATGATCAGATTAAACGGAGCGGTAGTTCAGTTGGTTAGAATACCGGCCTGTCACGCCGGGGGTCGCGGGTTCGAGCCCCGTCCGCTCCGCCAGAAACAAAGGAAAGGGTCCGAGAAGTCGGACCCTTTTTCTTTTCTATCAGAGCATTCGCCCCTGCGGGCGAATGCGGGCCGTGGGCTCGAAGGGATTCGCTTGCAAGCGAATCCGCGGCCGGCGGAACGTCGGCTAGCCCCGTCCGCTTTGCGGACCTCAAAGAAGAATGGCCCGACCAAGTCGGGCCATTCTTCTTTGCATTTCAGGTTTTAAAAGTCAGGCCCGCCGCTGCAACGCCCTCCCCGCCTCCACCCGATCCCTCCCCCCGCTCTTCGCCATATACAAGGCATGATCCGCCCTCGCCAACGCCATCCCCAGCGTCTCGTTCGGATCCATCACCACCACCCCCACGCTCACCGTCATCGTATACGGCGTCCCGCTGGTAATCACGACCGCCTCGCGCACCGCCATCCGCAGCCGCTCCGCCGCCTGCAAGGCGCCGCCCAGGTCCGTCCCCGGCAACACCATCGCGAACTCTTCGCCCCCGAGCCGCCCGATGGTTTCATGCGCGCGCAAGGTCTCGCGCGCAGTGCGGGCAAACACCGCCAGCGCCTCGTCGCCGGTGGCATGGCCAAAGCGGTCATTGATCTGCTTGAAGTGATCGATGTCCATCATGGCCAGCGCCAGCGGCTGGCGCTGGCGCACTGCAGCCTGGCATGCCGTCTCGGCGCGCTCCAGGAAAGCATGGCGGTTCGGCAGCCCGGTCAGGCTGTCGGTGGTGGCCAGGCGCGCCATGTCGGCATCGTCCTTCTGTTTGCACAAGAGCAGGAAGCCGAAGCCGTTGACGATCATCAGGAGGTAACCGGCGAGGTAGGCCGCCTCCTGGGCGCCGTGCTGGCCCAGCGGGATGTCGCTCCCCAGTCCGCTGGCTGCCCACAGCGCCACCGACAACGCGAACACGGCATCGTTCACGCCGATGATGCGCTGCAGGAGCGTGGCGCGGCGCCGCGGGCGCAACAGGATCCAGGCCATGGCCGCCGCGAACAGGGCAAGCACGCCGGCCACCAGCGCGGTGAGATACGCCGCCGGTGCGCCGGCGCTGCCGGCCGCCAGTACGATGGCCAGCGCCAGCGCGGACACCGGCAGCAGCACCCGCTGCCAGCGTTCGAAACCGAAGAACAGGCAATAGGCGGCCACTTCGAGCGATACCGCCAGCACCCAGCCGGCGCCTTCGAAGCCATGCAGGGCCGGAATGCCGAGATACGGCCGGGACCAGCCCAGCAGCTGGCACAGGCCCATGCCGCAACGCGCCCACATCCACAGGCGCAGCCCCGGACTGGCCGCGCCGCCATGGGTATAGCCCGCCATCAGCACGGCAAAGGCAAGATTGCCGACGCCGAGCGCCAGCATGAAAGAGGGGATGTCGATCACTTGCCTGTTCCTATGGATGAGCCACTACTGGCGGGGCGCGATAATGCAACGAGTTAATTTTTATTGCCGTAGAGAATTATCTTATCCCGTTTTTCTGATGAGGCATGCACAATTGAACAGACACCGGGCAAGCATGGATGAAGTACAACACTTTTTGAAACGACACTTCTCCGACACAGTTTTTGATGCACAGCAGCACATGATGGCGGATAATCATCAGACAACATACCAACGCACCGTTCTGGAGCAATCGTGATTTTCGGTTTCCTCAAGCCGCCCAAGATGTCGCCGCGCCTGCACCGGCTGAAGAACTCGGCGCTGTTTTCCGCGCTGACCCCCCTGGAACTGAAAATCGTCGACGGGCTGCTGCACGAGCGACACTACCTGACCGATGAAATCGTTTTTGACGAAGGCGAGGAAGGCCAGGCGCTGTACCTGATCATGAGCGGCCGGGTGGTCATCAACAAGCAGCACCAAGGCAGCAACCAGGTCGTGGCCGAGCTCGAACCAGGCAGCTTCTTCGGCGACCTGGCCCTGCTCGACAACTCGCCGCGCAACGCCCAGGCGCGCGCCATGGAACCCTGCGAGATGGCGGTGTTCTTCCGCGCCGACTTCCTCGGGCTGCTGGAAACCGACGCCGTGATCGGCTACAAGATCTCGCTGGCGCTGGCGCGCCACATCGGCCTGCGCCTGCGCGAATGGATGGGTACCGGCCGTCCCCAGCTGGAAGCCCTATGAACCGCAGCGAACGGGCCGGTCCGGTCGTCTGGACCGGGATCATCGCGGCCACCTGCGTGCTGCTGCTGGTGGTGCAGCAGATGCTGTGGCTGGCCCTGCCTTTCCTCTTCGGCGGGGTGCTGCACTACATCCTGGTCGGGCCCATGCAGCGCCTGGTGCGCGCGGGTCATAGTCGCAATGCCGCCGCGATGCTGGTCTGCCTGGGCTTCTTCGCCTTCCTCACGCTGGCCCTGACGGCCGCCTTCTCGTGGAGCCGCGGGCCGGAAGAAGACTCGTGGGAAAAGACGGTCGGGCTCTACCTCGACGGCGGCATCGCTTTCGTGCACAACACCATGACACTGCTGGAGAAGAAGTTCCCGCTGCTGGCCGAGATGCACCTGACCTCGACCGTGAACGGCATCTTCCGCACCCACACCGACAACTTCGCCGAGAAGCACCTGGGCGAGATCCTGGTGGCGGTGGCGACCTGGGTGCCATCGCTGCTGCTGGCGCCCTTCCTCACCTTCTTCTTCCTGCGCGACGGCCTGCGCTTCAAGAAATTCCTGGCGCGCGCGGTGCCGAACGCCTATTTCGAGCGCGCCCTTTACCTGCTGCACGAAGTGAACCAGACCGCGCGCCGCTACTTCGAAGGCCTGCTCAAGCTGACCGTGCTCGACACGGCCGTGCTGGCGCTCGGGCTGTGGACGATCGGGGTCTCGTCTCCCCTGCTGCTCGGCCTGATATCGGCGGTGCTGGCCTGGGTGCCCTTCGTCGGTTCGGTGGTGGGCTGCGTGCTGGTGGTGATCGTCGCCTCGACCGACGCGCCCAGCAATCCCTTTATCGCCTACGGCGCCATCGGCGTGTTCGTGCTGGTGCGCCTGCTGGACGACTTCGTGTTCATGCCGCTGACCCTGGGACGCAGCATCCGCGTGCATCCCCTGGTGACGGTCCTGATGATCTTCATCGGCGGCGCGCTGGCCGGGGTGGTAGGGCTGATGCTGGTGCTGCCGCTGCTGGGCGTGGTGATGGTCGTCGGCGAGACACTGGGGCGCCTCGTAACCAATCCGCGCCTGCGCGCGCGCCACCGTTATGCGCGGGCGCTGCGCACGCGCCAGGCCAGCGTGGACCTCGATATCGCACGCGAAAGGCGCGGCGCGCCGACGCCGAACGCCGGTTTATGACGAAATCGTAACGGTCTACGTCGCTACACCGGGGTCAGGTCTGACAATCGGACACAGCCTCAACAGCACGAATGCAGTGAACCTTTATGTCAAGGCTGAGTTCGTGTCCAAATGTCAGACCTGACCCTGGGGTTCCTGGGGTTCCTGATGCTGGTGCTGCCGCTGCTGGGCGTGGTGATGGTCGTCGGCGAGACACTGGGGCGCCTCGTAACCAATCCGCGCCTGCGCGCGGCACCGTTATGCGCGGGCGCTGCGCGCGCGCCAGGCCAGCGTGGACCTCGATATCGCACGCGAAAGGCGCGGCGCGCCGACGCCGAATGCGGGCTTGTCGCCACACCGGCCAGGCCGGCGCTGGCGTCGCCGGCCTGCTACATTTCGCTATCGTGTAGGAAAATTCTTACACAAGCGTTGCTACACGACATACACTGGTTCGGCATGACGCTGCGCGAGGTGGCGTCCTATTCCAAGAAAGAACGCCATGACCAGTCTTGCCAGTTTCTTCGACAACGTCCGCCTGCCCACGATTTCCGAGGTCGCCCACTCCCTGATCGCCACCCTCGATAACGACAATGCCTCGGCAAAAAGCATCAGCGCCATCATCGCGCGCGACCCGGCCCTTACCGCCAAGCTGATGCGTCTGGCGAACAGCGCACGCTTCGGCTCCAGCCGCAACGTCAGTTCGCTCGATGACGCCATTGCCCTGGCCGGCATGGCGCACATCCGCACGCTGGCCCTGGCCGCCTGCTTTGCCGATGCCTTCCCCAGCATGCCGGGTCTGGATACCGATGAGTTCTGGAAGAGCAGCATGGCCTGCGCCGGCTACGCCAAGTGGCTGGCCAACGGCGCCAATGCCGATGCCGGCGAAGCCTGGCTGGCCGGCATGATCATGCGCCTGGGTGAACTGCTGATCTATCAGGTGGAACCGTCGGCCTTTGCCGAGATCGAACAATTGCCGCACCTGCCGGGTGCGCGTTGGGAACGCGAGCAACGCCTGCTGGGACTGTCGGAAGGCCAGATCACTGCCGAGCTGTGCCGGCGCTGGAACTTCCCGACACGGATCGTGACGGCGGTAGAGCGCTCGTCC
This sequence comes from Telluria sp. ZB4P34, assembly GCF_059686055.1. Classification (NCBI taxonomy): domain Bacteria; kingdom Pseudomonadati; phylum Pseudomonadota; class Betaproteobacteria; order Burkholderiales; family Oxalobacteraceae; genus Telluria; species Telluria sp. ZB4P34. The sequence continues at coordinate 10,863 of NZ_JCASIF010000025.1, forward strand.
GACCCGATGGCGGCCATGCCGTTCTGCAAACTGGCCGGCATCGTGCACCTGGCCAGCCTGCTGGCGGATACGCCGAGCGACGACCCCGCCATCCTGAATACGCTGCCGGAGGCCGTGGTGACTGCGCTGGGCCTGAGCATGGACTGGATGCAGGCGCGCTTCCCGAGCCACGATTCGTTCGCGGCCGCCGCCTGAGCCAGCCGCCCAGCGGCCAATGCGGGATTATAGTAGGGTGGTCGGCTACGCCGACCGCGCGTTCAACTCACGGTTGATCTGCCAAGGCCGCGTTCATGCAAGCACTGTTTGAACGCGTGCTCGGCGAAGCCGAGCACGCTACTTGCGTCCCGCCTTCGGCTTGCTCTTGATGGTCGACAAAATCGAGGGCTTGACCTTCGACGGCGGCGCCATGAACGGCGTCGATGCCGGCTTGCGCTCGCTGCGCTCGGCAGTACGCGCGGCGCGCTTCGGCGCCACTTCGATGGTGCGGCCCTTCGGTACGCCGCCCGGCACGCGCCGGTCTTCGCGCACCATCGAGGCGCCCTCGTCGGACGCCGGCACCAGGTGGCGCTCGCCATTGCCGATCAGGTCGCCCCGGCCCATGCGGCGCAGGCCTTCGCGGATCACCGGCCAGTTCTCCGGATCGTAGTAGCGCAGGAATGCCTTGTGCAGCTTGCGGGTCTTGCCGCTCTTGGCCGTCTCGACGACTTCCGAATCCTCGGTCACCTTCGCCAGCGGGTTCTTGCCCGAGTGGTACATGGTGGTCGCCATCGCCATCGGGGTCGGCGTGAAGGTCTGCACCTGGTCGAGCTTGAAGTTGTTCTTCTTCAGCCACAGGGCCAGGTTCAGCATGTCCTCGTCGGTCGAGCCCGGGTGGGCCGCGATGAAGTAGGGGATCAGGTACTGCTTCTTGCCGGCCTCGAGCGAGTACTTGTCGAACAGGCGCTTGAACTCGTCGTAGGCGCCGATGCCCGGCTTCATCATCTTCGACAGCGTGCCCTGCTCGGTGTGTTCCGGCGCGATCTTCAGCAGGCCGCCCACGTGGTGGGTGACCAGCTCCTTCACGTACTCCGGCGAACGCACGGCGAGGTCGTAGCGCAGCCCGGAACCGATCAGGATCTTCTTGATGCCAGGGATCGCGCGCGCCTTGCGGTAAAGCGAGATCAGCTTGCTGTGGTCGGTGCCCAGGTTGCTGCAGATGGTCGGGTAGACGCAGGACAGGCGGCGGCAGGACTCTTCGATCGTCTTGTCCTTGCAGGCCAGGCGGTACATGTTCGCCGTCGGGCCGCCCAGGTCGGTGATGGTGCCGGCGAAGTTCTTGGTCGTGTCGCGGATCAGTTCGATCTCGCGCAGGATCGAGGGTTCCGAACGGCTCTGGATGATGCGGCCTTCGTGCTCGGTGATCGAGCAGAAGGTGCAGCCGCCGAAGCAGCCGCGCATGATGTTCACGGAATAGCGGATCATTTCCCAGGCCGGGATATGCGCCTTGCCGTAGCTCGGGTGCGGCGCGCGTGCGTAGGCCAGGTCGTAGACGTTGTCCATCTCGTCCATGGCAAGCGGCAGCGGCGGCGCGTTCAGCCACACGTCGCGGTCGCCGTGCTGTTGCACCAGGGCGCGCGCATTGCCCGGGTTCGACTCGAGGTGGAACACGCGCGAGGCGTGCGCATACATCACCGGGTCTTCGCTGACGGTCTCGAAACTCGGCAGGCGCACCACGGTCTTGCGCGCCTTCTCGCGGGCGGCGGCCTGGCGCTCCTCGCGCGTCATGATGACGATCGGCTTCACCACCGGTTCCGGTTGGGCGTTCTCGGTAGCGCAAGCCTTGGTGTCTTCCTGCGCCATGGCGTAGGGGTTCGGGTGCGCGTCGACGCGGCCCGGCACGTCGACGCGGGTCGAGTTGTGCACGCTCCATTCGTCGTCCGGCAGCCAGCCGTGCGGCACCAGGAAGGCGGTGCCGCGCAGGTCGCGGATGCTCTTGATGTTCTCGCCCGCGGCCAGGCGGCGGGTGACGTCCACCAGCGCGCGTTCGGCATTGCCGAAGATGAGCAGGTCGGCCTTCGACTCGAACAGCACCGAGCGGCGCACCTTGTCCGACCAGTAGTCGTAGTGGGCGATGCGGCGCAGCGACGCCTCGATGCTGCCGGCGATGACCGGCACGCCCGGGAAGGCTTCGCGGGCGCGCTGGCAGTACACGGTCACGGCACGGTCCGGGCGCTTGTTGGGCTCGGCATTCGGGGTGTAGGCGTCGTCGGAACGGATCTTGCGGTCGGCCGTGTAGCGGTTGACCATCGAGTCCATGTTGCCGGCGGTAATGCCCCAGTAAAGGTTCGGCTTGCCGAGCGCGCGGAAGGGCTCGACCGAGGTCCAGTCCGGCTGGCTGATGATGCCGACGCGGTAGCCCTGCGCTTCCAGCAGGCGGCCGACCAGCGCCATCCCGAAGCTCGGGTGGTCGATGTAGGCGTCGCCGGTGACCAGGATGATGTCGCACGAATCCCACCCGAGCGTGTCCATTTCGGCACGGGACATCGGGAGGAAGGGCGCGGTCGCAGCGCGGCTGGAGCGCTTGGGGACGCTCGCGAAAAGGTTTACTGGGGAGTTCATTGGCCGGTATTGTACCGGAAAACCATTTTCGGGTCTGCCTCAGACCCAAAAAATGGCTTACTTATCAATGACTTGCTGAGCAGTGAGTGGCTAGATGCCCATGTTGGCGAGCATGCTGCCGAGCTGGCGCAGGCCGGCCGACACGGTCGGGTGCTTCGCATCGAAGCGGGCAGCCAGTTCCTGGGTGTGCGAGGACAGGCCGAAGGTGTTCTCGTCGAGCCGGTTCTCTTCCTCGCGCGCCAGGGCCCGGTCGATGTCGCCGTCGAGCTGGCGCAGCAGGGTTTCCAGTTCGGGATCGACGTTGTCGGTTTCCTGCAACTGGCGGTGCAAGGCCTTCAGGTGCGCTTTCAGGTTCGCATCGCGCTCGTTCGCGTTGTCGTACTCGTTCTCGTTCAGCATGTCGCTCTCGCTAGTTGGTAAAGCGGGTGTCGAGGTACAGCGCCTCGACCTGCTCGCGCGCCCATGGGGTGCGACGCAAAAACTTCAGGCTCGACTTGATGCTCGGGTCTTTCTGGAAACAGTTGATGTCGATGCGGCGGCCGAGTCCCTCCCAGCCGTAGTGCTCGACGAGGCGGGTTAACAGGGATTCTAAGGTAATACCGTGCAGGGATTGAACACTCATCGCTTGGCTTGGTTTGAAAAAGGGGAAACGTTGCTTCAGCATCGTTTCCCCCGATTTTACGTGAACGTCCATGGGCCGGCCGTATTGCACGGCCGGCACAGCCGGCTTATTCGCCGGTCAAGCCACGGCGCTCGAGCAGCGGCGCTACCCTCGCATCGCGTCCGCTGAAGTTGCGGTACATCTGCATCGCATCGAGCGTGCCGCCGCGCGACAGCAGGGTCTTGCGGAAGTGGTCGCCGTTCTTGCGGGTCAGGCCGCCGTTCTCCTTGAACCAGTTGACGGTGTCGGCGTCCAGCTTCTCGGCCCACAGGTAGCCGTAATAGCCGGCCGAATAACCGCCCGAGAAGGTGTGCGAGAAGTAGGTGGTGCGGTAGCGCGGCGGCACCAGGGCGAAGTCCACTCCTGCCTTCTTCAGCGCGTCAGCCTCGAAGGCCAGCACGTCAGTCGGGATCTGGTTCGGCGACAGCTGGTGCCAGGCCTGGTCCAGCAGGGACGCGGCCAGGTACTCGGTGGTGCGGAAACCTTCGTTGAACTGCTGCGAGGCCTGCACCTTGTCCAGCAATTCCTTCGGCATCGGCGCGCCGGTCTGGTAGTGCTTCGCATAATTCGCCAGCACTTCCGGCCAGACCATCCACATCTCGTTCACCTGCGACGGGAACTCGACGTAGTCGCGCGGCACGCGCGAGCCCGAGAAGCGCGGATACTTCACGTCCGAGAACATGCCGTGCAGGGCGTGACCGAACTCGTGGAAGGTGGTGCGCACTTCGTCGTAGGTCAGCAGGGTGGGCTCGCCGGCGGCCGGCTTGGCGATGTTCAGGTTGTTCGCGATGACCGGTTTGGTCCCCATCAGCTTCGATTGCGGGACCCAGGCATTGGCCCAGGCGCCGCCGCGCTTGGTCGCGCGCGCATACGGATCGAGGGTGAAGATCGCCAGCTGCTTGCCGTCGTGGTCGAACACGTCGAACACGCGCACGTCCGCGTCATAGGTCGGCAGGTCCTTGCGCTCCTTGAAGGTGATGCCGAATTCCTTGGTGGCGGCGAAGAACACGCCGTCCACCAGCACGCGGTTCAGCTCGAAATACGGGCGCAGCTGGTTGCCGTCGAAGGAATACTTGGCGGCGCGCACCTTGTCGCTGTAGAAGGCCCAGTCGTGGGCGGCGGCCTGGAAGCCCCCCCCGGTTTTAGCCGATTCCTGGTCGATCACCTTCTGGATCTCGGCCGCTTCCTTGCGCGCGTTGTTCACCGCCGGCTTGGCGAATTCGGCCAGCAGCCCGTTGACCGCGCCCGTGGTCTTGGCGGTCTGGTCTTCCAGGCTGTAGGCGGCGTGGTTCGGGTAGCCCAGCAGCACGGCGCGCTCGGCGCGCAGCTTGGCCAGCTTGAGCACCACGTCGCGGTTGTCGTACTCGCCGCCGCGCGAGCCGCGCGCCAGCGAGGCTGCCAGCAGCTTCTCGCGGGTGGCGCGGTTGGTCAGCACCGACAGCCCTGCCTGCTGGGTGGTGTTCACGACCGGGATCGCGAACTTGCCGTCCAGGCCGCGCTTCTTGGCCTCGGCGGCGGCGGCGTCGATGGCCTTGTCCGACATGCCGGCCAGCTCGGCGCGGGTATCCACGATCAGGGCCGAGGCATTGGCTTCCTTCAGCACGTTCTGGGCGAACTGGGTCGACAGGGCGGCCAGCTGGCCGTTCATCGCTTTCAGCTTCTGCTTGTCGGCGTCGGACAGCTTGGCGCCGGCGCGTACGAAGTCGGTGTGGTAGCGCTCGACCAGGTACTTGGATTCGGCATCCAGGCCCAGCTTGTTGCGGCGGTCATACAGCGACTTGATGCGCGCGTACAGCTTCGGGTTCAGGCGGATCGCGTCGTTATGTGCCGACAGCTTCGGCGCCAGGTCCTTGGACAGGGCGATCAGGGTGTCGTTGGTGTACGAGCCGGTCAGGGTGCCGAAGGCGGCGCCGACGCGGTTCATGAGCTGGCCGGAACGCTCCATCGCGACGATGGTGTTTTCAAAGGTCGGCGCCGCCTTGTTGTTGGCGATCGCCTCCATCTCCAGGGTTTCCTGGCGCATCGCTTCGGCAAAGGCCGGGGCGAAGTGCTCGTTCTTGATCTTGTCCCAGGCCGGATAGTTGAACGGCAGGGTGCTCGGCCGGGCGAACGGGTTCGAAGCCTCGAGCATCGAAGCGGGAGCGGCGTAGGCCATGCTGGCGCAGGCGCTGGCGGCGGCGACCAGCAGGATATGTGGACGGGTCATGTTATCCCTCGTTGTGGTTGTCATAAAAGCGGGTGGTAACAGCAGAACGGCCGGCGCGCGCGCCGGCCTGCTCGCATCACTTCAAGCCGCGGCGCTCCAGCAGCGGCTCGATGACCGGGTCGCGACCCCGGAAATCGCGGTACATCTGCACCGCATCCATGGTTCCGCCTTTCGACAGCACCATCTTGCGGAAGCGGTCGCCGGCCTTGCGGTTCAGGCCGCCGTTCTCCTTGAACCACTCGCCCGCATCGGCGTCCAGGCGCTCGGCCCACAGGTAGCTGTAGTAGCCGGCCGAGTAGCCGCCCGAGAAAGCGTGCGAGAAGTAAGTCGAGCTGTAGCGCGGCGGGACCGGCGCGAAGTCGAGGCCCGCTTCACGCAGGGCCTGCTCCTCGAAGCGCTTCACGTCCGACGGGATCGCCTTGGAACCGAGCTGGTGCCAGCGCTGGTCGAGTACGGCCGCGGCCAGGTACTCGGTGGTGCGGTAGCCTTCGTTGAAGCGCTGCGAGGCCTGCAGCTTGTCCAGCAGGGCCGATGGCATCGGCGCGCCGGTCTGGTAGTGCTTCGCATAGTTGGCCAGCACTTCCGGCCAGGCCATCCACATCTCGTACACCTGCGACGGCAGCTCGACGTAGTCGCGCGGCACGCTGGTGCCCGAGAAGCGCGGGTACTTCACCTTCGAGAACCAGCCGTGGGTGCCGTGGCCGAGTTCGTGGAAGGTGGTGCGCACTTCGTCCCAGGTGAGCAGGGTCGGCTCGCCCGGCGCCGGCTTGGCCAGGTTCAGGTTGTTGGTAATGACGGGCTTGTGGCCCAGCAGGGTGCTCTGGCTGACCAGGGCGCCCATCCAGGCGCCGCCGCGCTTGTTCGGGCGCGCGTACGGGTCGAGCACGAAGATCGCCAGGTGCTCGCCGTTTTCCTCGAACACATCGTACACGCGCACGTCGGCGTCATAGGTCGGCAGGTCCTTGCGCTCCTTGAAGGTGATGCCCCACAGCTTGTTGGCTGCGAAGAAAGCGCCATCTTCCAGCACGCGGTTCAGTTCGAAGTAGGGCTTGAGCTGGTTCGCATCAAATGCGTACTTGGCGGTGCGTACCTTGTCGCTGTAGAGACCCCAGTCGTAGGCGGCGACCTTGAAGCCGCCCTGGTTCGTGCCGACTTCGGCATCGATCACTTCCTGGATCTCGGCGGCTTCCTTCCTGGCGTTGCGCACGGCCGGCACGGCCAGGTCGGACAGCAGCTTGTTGACGGCGCCGGTGGTCTTTGCGGTCTGGTCTTCGAGCGAATAGGCGGCGTGGCTGCTGTAGCCCAGCAGCTCGGCACGCTCGGCGCGCAGCCTGGCCAGCTGCAGCACGACGTCGCGGTTGTCGAACTCGCCGCCGCGCGAACCGCGCACCATCGACACGGCCAGCAGCTTCTCGCGGGTGGCGCGATTGGTCAGCTGCGACAGCGGGCCCTGCTGGGTGGTGTTCACGACCGGAATCACGAACTTGCCGTCCAGGCCGCGCTTCTTCGCTTCCGCAGCGGCGGCATCGATGACCTTGGCGGGCAGGCCGGCCAGTTCCTCGCGGGTGTCGACCACGAAGGCCGAGGCGTTCACTTCCTTCAGCACGTTCTGGCTGAGCTGGGTCTGCAGGGCGGCCAGCTTGCTGTTGTATTCGCGCAGCTTCTGCTTGTCGGCATCCGACAGCTTGGCGCCGGCGCGCACGAAGTCCTTGTGGTAGCGCTCGATCAGGTAGGTCGACTCGGCGTCCAGGCCCAGCTTGTCGCGCTTGGCGTACAGGGTCTGAATGCGCTGGAACAGCTTCGGGTTCAGGCGGATCGCATCGCCGTGGGCCGCGAGCTTGGGCGCAAGGTCCTTGGCGAGTGCCTGCAGGCTGTCGTTGGTGTAGGAACCGGTCAGGGTGCCGAACACTGCGGACACGCGGTCCAGCAGCTGGCCCGAACGCTCCATCGCGACGATGGTGTTCTCGAAGGTTGGTGCGGCCTTGTTGTTGGCGATGGCGTCGATCTCGAGCGCCTGCTCGCGCATGCCTTCGGCGAAGGCCGGGGCGAAGTGCTCGTTCTTGATCTTGTCGAAGGCCGGGTAGCCGTACTGGAGGGTGCTCGGCTTGGCGAACGGGTTGGACGCATCGAGCGGGGCGGCATAGGCCAGGTTGGCCATCGCAACGCTGGCTGCGATCAGGAGCATACGGGGACGATTCATGGTGTCTCGGTGTTGATTGAAGTACGTTGATACACGCTCGTCCTGCGCCGCCGGGCTTGTGGCCCGGCGGCGCAGGACGTGGCGCAGGAAAGATTCAGTTGCAGGCTCAATTGCCAGCGAGGCCGCGCCGTTCCAGCAGCGGTTCGATGACCGGGTCGCGGCCACGGAAGTTGCGGAACAACTCCATCGCATCGGCGCTCCCGCCGCGCGACAGCAGGGTCTTGCGGAAATGGTCGCCGTTCTTGCGCGACAGGCCGCCGCTCTGGGTGAACCACTGCACCGTGTCGGCGTCGAGCTTCTCGCTCCACAGGTAGGCGTAGTAGCCGGCCGAGTAGCCGCCGTTCATCGAGTGCGAGAAATACGTCGTGCGGTAGCGCGGCGGCACCGGGGCGAAGTCCACGCCCGCATCCTTCAGCGCCCTGGCTTCGAAGGCCAGCACATCCAGCGGGATCTCGGACGGCTTGAGCTGGTGCCAGTGCTGGTCGAGCAGCGAGGCGGCCAGGTACTCGGTGGTCATGTAGCCCTGGTTGAACTTCTTGGAAGCGAGCACCTTGTCCAGAAGTTCTTTCGGCATCGGCGCGCCGGTCTGGTGGTGCTTCGCATAATTGGCCAGCACTTCGGGCCAGGTTGCCCACATCTCGTTGACCTGGGACGGATACTCGACGAAGTCACGCGGCACGTTGGTGCCCGAGAAGTGCGGATATTTCACGTCGGAGAAGATACCGTGCAGCGCGTGGCCGAACTCGTGGAACATCGTGCGCACTTCGTCGTAGGTCAGCAAGGTGGGCTGGCCGGCGGGCGGCTTGGGGATGTTCTGGTGGTTGCCGACCACCGGGCGCCGGCCCAGCAGGTGCGACTGCGACACGTATTCGTTCATCCAGGCGCCGCCCTGCTTGTTGCCGCGTGCGTAAGGGTCGAACAGGAAGATCGCCAGCTGCTTGCCGTCGTGGTCGAACACGTCGAACACGCGCACGTCCGGGTCGTACACCGGCAGGTCCTTGCGTTCCTTGAAGGTGATGCCGTACTCCTTGGTGGCGGCGAAGAATACGCCGTCCACCAGCACGCGGTTCAGCTCGAAGTAGGGGCGCAGCTGGTTCTCGTCGAAGTTGTACTTGGCGGCGCGCACCTTGTCCTGGTACAGCGGCCAATCGTAGCTGGCAAGCTGGAAGCCACCTTTTTCCTTGTCGATCACTTTCTGGATGTCGGCCGCTTCCTTGCGCGCATTGTTCACCGCCGGTTTCGCCAATTCGGCCAGCAGCTTGTTGACGGCGGCCGGGTTCTTGGCCGTTTCCAGCTCCTGCGAATAGGCCGCGTAGTTCGGGTAGCCCAGCAAGGCGGCGCGCTCGGCGCGCAGCCTGGCCAGGCGCAGCACCAGCGGGCGGACATCGAACTCGCCGCCGCGGCTGCCGCGCTTCAGGCTGGCGGCCATCAGGCGCTCGCGCGTCTTGCGCTCCGTGAGCACGGCCAGCGCCGGCTGGCTGCTGGTGTTGACGAGGGCGATGGCAAACTTGCCCTTGTGGCCACGTTTTGCGGCTTCCTCGGCGGCCGCCTTGATCTCGGCCTCCGACAGGCCGGCGAGTTCCGCGCGCGTGTCCACGATCAGCGCCGAGGCATTGGCTTCCTTCAGCACGCGCTGGGAGAAATCGGACTGCAGCGAGGCGATCTCGGCATTGTATTTCTTGAGCTTGTCCTTGTTGGCGGCGGACAGGTTGGCGCCCGCGCGCACGAATTCCTTGTACACGCGATCGAGCAGGTAGCTTGATTCGGCGTCCAGCCCCAGCGAGGCGCGCCTGGCGTGCAGGGTCTTCACGCGCTGGAACAGGGCCGGATTCAGGTAGATCGCATCCATGTGGGCCGCCATCTTCGGCGACATCTCGCGGTCGACGGCATCGAGCACGTCGTTGGTGTTGGCGGTCAGGAGGTTGGAGAATGTCATGGCCACCCGCGCCAGCATCTGGCCGGAGCGCTCCATCGCGACGATGGTGTTGTCGAAAGTCGGCGCCGCCTTGTCCCTGGCAATGGCGTCGATCTCGCGCAGGTGCTCGGCCATGCCGGCGGCGTAGGCCGGCAGGAAGTGCTCGTTCCTGATCTTGTCGAAGGCCGGGTAGTTCAGCGGCAGGCTGCTGGGCCGGGCAAAAGGATTGGACGCTTCGAGGCCTGCCGGTGCGGCAGGCGCAGCGGGAGCAGCAGGAGCAGCAGGAGCAGCAAGCGCGGCAGATGCGGAAACGGCGGCGAGGCTGGCGGCAACGATGAGCAGGTGTGGGCGGTTCATGCGATCTTTCACGGACGCTGAAGGAAGCTGCCGCGCGTGCTCGACAGCCGTTGCGCGACGATCATAGCAGGCTTGATCGCCTGCCGTCACAACAAAACAGAGCGGTATCGCGCATGTATCGGGCATGTATCCGCCATGTATCCGCATGTATCAATCGGGCGTGTTAGCATCGCCGCCTGACCATGGAATCCCTCTTGTCTTCTTCCTATGACGCGATCGTCGTCGGCACCGGCCCCGGCGGCGCCGGCACGGCGCGCGAGCTGGCGCGCGCCGGCGCCCGCGTGCTCGTCCTCGAACAGGGCAGCGCCGCGCCGCTCGCCGGCACCTTGGGCCAGATGGCCACGATGGCGCTGCCGGGCCGCGGCGCCTGGCTGCACCGCGACGCTTCGCTGCTGGTGGCCGGCACGGCCCTGGGCGGCAGTTCGGCGCTGAACTTCGCCACCGCCGCCGAGCCGCCGGGCGCCATGTTCGCGGCGCACGGCATCGACCTGGCGCCGGCTCTTTCCGCGCTGCGCGCCGAACTGCCGCTGGCGCCCCTGCCCGACAACCTGGTCGGCCCGATGGCGGCGCGCATCATGGACGCGGCCCGCGCCGCCGGGGTCGACTGGCGCAAGCTCGACAAGATGATCCGTCCGCAGGCCTGCCGCAGCGGCTGCTGGCGCTGCGTGTACGGCTGCCCTTACGGCGCCAAGTGGAGCGCGCGCGACTTCGTCGACGAGGCATGCCGCCATGGCGCCGTGCTGCTGGACCGCAGCCGCGTGCAGCGCGTGCTGATGGAAGACGGCCGCGCCACTGGCGTGGCGTTCCGGCGCGCGGGCCGCGACCACACGGCGCGCGCGCCGCTGGTGGTACTGGCGGGCGGCGGCATCGGCAGCCCGCGCCTGCTGCACGCCTCCGGCCTGGGCCCGCGCCTGGCGCCCTTCTTCAGCGACCCGGTGGTGGCGGTGATGGGCAGCGTGGACGACATGGATGAAGCCACCGGCGGCGCCGAGGTGCCGATGGCGGCCGGCGCCGGCTTTCCGGACGAGGGCATCGCACTGGCCGACCTGACGCTGCCGCAGCCGATGTACACGGCCTTCGCGCTGCAGGCCGGGCGGGTCGACCGCATCGGGGCGCACCGCCGCACCCTGAGCATCATGGTCAAGATCCGGGACGATATCGGCGGCGCCGTGGGTCCGCGCTGGGTGGACAAGCGCCTGACGCCGGGCGACCGGGCGCGCTTGAGCAAGGGGATCGGGATGGCGCAGGCCATCCTGCGCCAGGCAGGCGCCCACCACGTGTTCGCGACCCACCATTTTGCCGCGCATCCGGGCGGCAGCGTACGGATCGGAGAGGGGGTGGACAGCGAACTGCGCGCCGCGCCGGGACTGTATGTGTGCGACGCCTCGGTGATCCCGCAGCCATGGGGCCTGCCGCCCACGCTCACCCTGCTCTGCCTGGGCAAGCGCCTGGGCGGCATGCTGGCCGCCGCCGCTGCGGCTGGTCCGGTCAGTAGTGAGGCGGCTTCTCGTTGACCGGTCCCTGGCGGCTGGACTGCAGGGTGCGCACATGGTCCACCAGCGAAGCGACCAGGGCTTCGAGCTGGTCGATGCGGCGCCCCTGGCGGTAGATGGTCTCGTTCAAGGTCTCGACCAGGTCTTCCTGGTGCGCGATCTTGATTTCGATGTCGACAAGGCGATCATCAATGCGGTCTTCCTGGCTCATGGCGCCCTCCCGGCATATGCCGGCACATGCCGGCACAAAGCCGGCATTATGACAGGACGGCAGCCGGCCCGTTGAGGACCGCTCAGCCCATCGGGAACTCGATGCCGTCCCTGATCAGGCCGATCACCTGCGCCTGGTTTTCCGGGCTCTCCGAGAAGAAGGCCAGCACTTCGGCGCGCGAGGCCTGCTTCAGGCCGGCGACCCAGAAATCGAAGCCTGCGCCTTCGGCCGGACGGTGCAGCACGTGCGCGTACAGCTTGGTGACGAAGAACTCGTCCGACGGGTCGGTCGAATATTTGGCCTGCGCTTCCTTGTCGGCCAAGAAATACTCCGCAATTTTGTTCAGGGTGAAGTTACCGCTGTCCAGCGCCTGGATCCAGTAGGCCAGGCCGCCCTGGTCTGGCTCGCGATCGAAGGCCGCGCGATACAGGCGGTAGACTGAGCCGGCCACTTCACCCTCGTCGACGTCGAGCGCCACCATGGTGTCCTTGAACTGGATGCGCTCGACGTTGATCAGCTTGTCACTGCCCAGCGCGCCGCTCTTGTCGGTGACGTTCAGGCCGTAGATATCGCGCGCGAGCGTGAAGCCTGCGCGCGCGCCGTCGTACACGACCGTATCGAGGCCGCCCATGGCGTCGACGGCATTGTTGCCGGCGCCCAGGGTGAAGCTGTTGTTCTGGTTATTGCCGGTCCGGTTGAGCGAGCTGTCGATGGTGAATTCCATGCGGCTCAGCGCGCTGGTGGCGTTGTCGGCGATGTCGACCGACACTGCCGCCACCTGGTAGGCGCCGTTCGGCAGGACCAGCGAATCGATCTTCCAGGTGCCGTCCGCCTTGACCACGGTGCGCCCGATCTCGGTGGCGTCGCCGATGCGCACCAGCTGGATCGTGGTGCCGGCTTCGGCCGTGCCGCTGAACACCGGCTGGTTGCCGCCGCCTTCCAGCGTTATCGTCGAGGTCGGCAAGACCGGCGCAGTGGCGTCGACGTGGAAGCTGACCGGGGTGCTGAATTCCGACACGTTGCCAGCGGCATCGGTCGCGGTCGCGCGCAGGGTGTGGTTGAGGCCGTCATTAAGGCCATCCTTGGTCACGCCGGAGAACAGGCCGCTGGCATCGGCCTGCAGTTCGGCCACCAGCACCGTACCTTCATAGACGCGCACAACGGCATTCGCTTCGGCTTGCCCGGTGATGAGCGGCTTGTTGCCGGCCGTGTAGCCGGCGGCGTTCTTCGATACCGACATGGTCGGCGCGGCCGGCGGGGTCACATCGACCACCAGCTGGGAGCGCTGGAACATCCCGTCGTTGAACCTGAACTGCTCGACATTGGTGATGGTCGCCGTGCCCAGGGTCGGATGGGCGGCCACCAGGGTGCCGCCGTTGGCGGTTTCGCTGAAGACGTAGTCGCTGCGCAGCCCGCTGAACACGACGGTGTCCTTGCCGGCGCCGCCGTCGATGGTGTCGTAGCCGCCCATGCCTTCGATGGTGTCGTCGCCGGCGTCGCCGACCAGGCGGTCGGTCCCGGTGGTGCCGGTGATGTAGCGCCCGCCCGCGGTCGAGTTGAGACCAAGCGCGCCGCGCAGGCCGTCGCCGCCGTAGATCCAGTTCAGGGCAGCGATATCGTATGGACTGAAGGCGCTGTAGGGGCCGCCGGAATCGGTGTACGACATGATCGTGTTGGCCGTGTTGTCCTGGCCGGTCGGCAGGACGATGTCGTCGTGATCGTCGTGGAACGGGTGCTTCAGGCCCAGCGCATGGCCCAGCTCATGCAGCAGGGTCTGGTAACCCTCCGTACCCTTTGCAAGATTACTGTTCTGCGTCATCCATTCGCGGCTGTCCAGGTACACATAGGCATCCGCCGAGTAGCTGCTGAGCACGTTACCAGCGCTATAGGAATAGCTGCTCTGCCAGCTGCACAGGCCCGAGGTCTGCGCGCCTTCGATATCCAGGTAGGCCAGGTGGATCTGGGCATCGGTGCCGACCGTGGTTTCCACGAACTTGATGCCGGTGACCTGCTGCAGGTAGTTGAAGGCGACCCGCGCCGCGGCCTGCTGCTCGGCACTGAAGACCTGCTGTCCGGTCACCGCCTTGCCGGTCGCCGAATCGACCTCGTTACCCGAGGTGATCGAGAAGGTGAAGTACAGCGTATTGGCCGTGATGCCGGTCAGGTAGTTCCAGTCAGGGCCGATGTCGAGCAGGGCGTCGATGTGGTTCAGATTGGACAGTGGGGTCGTGGTAAGGTCGGAGACGGTTGCCATGCTTGCAATTGGAAGGTGGATGCGGCACGAATGAGCTCGCTTTCCGGAAAGTATTTCCTGCGGAACAAACGAAGTCAAATAAGAATTTCAATCGTGCGCAGGTATTGGCATTTGAACAAGGCTCATGCGCAACGCATAGGGATGGTCTTTATGCTTTCGGCATGGCCAGCAGGGCCTTCAGGTTCGCCAGCCTTTCCCTGGGGCTGAGCACCTCGGTTTCCTTGGGCGGGGCGTCGCCGACGTCGAGCGCCATCTCCTTGATGAAGCGCGACGGCTCGCAATGCACCAGTTCGCCGGCACGCTTGCGCTTCTTGCACCAGGTCAGGCGCAAGGTGCGCTGGGCGCGCGTGATGCCCACGTACATCAGGCGGCGTTCTTCCTGGATGCGTGCGGCGATGATTTCCACCGGCGCATCCGGGTCGCCCTTGTGCGGCAGGATGCCCTCTTCCACCCCCACCAGGAACACGTGCGGGTACTCCAGGCCTTTCGAGGCGTGCAGGGTGGACATGCGCACGGCATCCTGTTCCTCGTCCTGGCCTTCCAGCATCGACATCAGGGCGACCATCTGGGTCAGTTCCAGCAGGTTCTTTTCTTCGCCGTCGCGGTCGCGCCCGCCCCGGCCGCGCTCCTTCAGCCAGTTGGTGAACTCGAGCACGTTCTGCCACTTGGCCTGGGCCGCGCGGTCGTCGAAGCTCTCGTACAGGTAGTGCTCGTAGTTCATCTCCTTCATCATGTCATCCAGCACCTCGGCGGCGTTGTCGCCGCTGCCCGAGGGGCCGGGGCGGGTGGCGCGGTCTTCCAGGTCCAGCATGAAGCGGCAGAAGTCGCGCAGCGGCCCCAGCTGGCGCTCGGCCAGTTTCGCCTCCAGTCCACCCTTGCGCGCCGCCTCGAACAGCGAGCAGTTCCACTGCTTGGAGAATTCGCCCAGCGTTTCCAGCGTGGCCATGCCGACCCCGCGCTTGGGCGTGGTGACAGCGCGGATGAAGGCCGGGTCGTCGTCCTGGTTCGCGATCAGGCGCAGGTAGGCGATGATGTCCTTGATTTCGGCCTTGTCGAAGAAGCTCTGGCCGCCCGACATGGTGTAGGGGATGCGCTCCTTGCGCAGCGCCTGCTCGATGACGCGCGACTGGTGGTTGCCGCGGTACAGGATGGCGTAGTCGGTCCACTTGTTCTTGCGCTGGAAGTGGTCGGCCGAGATCATGATCGCCACCTGCTCGGCTTCCTGCTCGTCGCTCTGCATGCCCAGCACCTCGATCGGCTCGCCCAGGCCATGCTCGGACCACAGCGATTTCTCGAACAGCTTGGGGTTGTTGCCGATGACGGCATTGGCCGCCTGCAGGATGCGCGTGGTGGAGCGGTAGTTCTGTTCGAGCTTGATCACCTGCAGGTCGGGGAAGTCGACCTGCAGGGTCTTGAGGTTTTCGACCGAGGCGCCGCGCCAGGCGTAGATCGCCTGGTCGTCGTCGCCCACGGCCGTGAACATCGGTTTTTTACCGAGTCCCGTCACCAGGAGCTTGACCAGCTCGTACTGGCAGGTATTGGTGTCCTGGTATTCGTCCATGAGCAGGTAGCGCAGGCGGCGCTGCCAGCGGTCGCGGATCGATTCGTTGTTGCGGAACAGCTCCACCGGCAGGCGGATCAGGTCGTCGAAGTCCACCGCCTGGTAAGCCTGCAGGGTGGCCAGGTAGCTGCGGTAGACGCGCGCCGACATGGCTTCGTCTTCGTCCTTGGCATGGCGGATCGCGTCTTCCGGGTCGACCAGCCCGTTCTTCCACAGCGAGATGGCGTTCTGGATGCGGCGGATTTCCTGTTTATCGGTGGTCAGCGCCAGGTCGGACACGACGGTGTAGCAGTCGTCGCTGTCCATGATCGAGAACTTGTCTTTCAGGCCGACGCCGGCCGCTTCCTGGCGCAGGATCTTCACCCCCAGCGAGTGGAAGGTGGAGACCGTCAATTGCTTGGCCTGCTTGGGCTGCTTCAGCAGTTTGGCGATGCGCTCCTGCATCTCGAGGGCCGCCTTGTTGGTAAAAGTCAGGGCGGCGATCGTGCGCGGGTCGTAGCCGCGGTCTTCGATCATGTAGGCGATCTTCTGCGTAATGACGCGCGTCTTGCCCGAGCCGGCGCCGGCCAGCACCAGGCATGGGCCGTCGAGATAAAGCACGGCTTCGCTTTGCGGCCCGTTGAGGCCGAATTTTGGTGCGTTGGACATGGGAAGATTCCTGCAGGATGGCCGGGTATTGTAAGGCTGAGTTCGGGCCTGCGCCAAACATGATCCGCCAAAACTTCGTCCGCTGCCTTGTTTGCAACAAGCGGGTGCGCATCGGCCATTATGGTCCATCTGACTGGGTGCATAGTCAGCACAGCGAAATGCATGCCATGGCCTGTAGGGGTGGTCCGATCCAGTGGACCGGACCACGCTCTGCCGACCGCGCGTTCAGCTCCGGCATGCGATACGACGGCGCTTGCACCTGTCGGACGCGCGGTCGGCGAAGCCGACCACCCTACGGAATCACTGTCCGTGCATAGTTAAAAAGACGCTAGGCCAGCAGTGCGACCGCCTTGACCTGAGCCCATACTTCGAGGCCGGGACGTATCTCGAGCTCGCGCCGCGAACGCTCCGAAATGCGGGCCAGCAGCGGCGCCCCGCCCATGCGCATTTGCACCAGCACGTGGCCCGGCGTGTCGGTGGCGGCGGTGGCCGTCACGACGGCGGGCAGGAGGTTGACGATGCTGCTGCGCCGCGGCCGCTCGAGCGCGATGCTGACGTCGCGCGCATGGATGCGGCAGCGCAGTCGGCTTCCCACCGGCTCGCTGCGGCGCCCGACGAACAGCGTCCCGCCCTCGAACGCCAGGCGCGACAGCTCGTCTTCCTCGTGCCCGTCCAGCACGGTGTCCAGCACGACCCCGGTATCGTCGGCGAAGGCCGGCGGCAGGTCGGCGCGGGCGAGCGTGTCGGTGAGCGGGCCGCTTGCCACGACCCGTCCGGCGTCGAGCAGCACCAGGTGGTCGGCCAGGCGCGCCACTTCGTCCGGCGCGTGGCTGACGTAGATGATGGGAATGGACAGCTCGTCGTGCATGCGCTCCAGGTAGGGCAGGATTTCCTGCCTGCGCTTGAGGTCGAGCGCGGCAAGCGGCTCGTCCATGAGCAGCAGGCGCGGCGAGGACAGCAGGGCCCGGGCGATCGCGACCCGCTGGCGTTCGCCGCCGGACAGGCTCGCCGGCTTGCGCTCGAGTAGCGGCTCGATGCCGAGCATGACGGCCACCGGCGCCAGTTCGAAGCGGCGCTCGGCGCTGGCGACCCGCTTCAGGCCGAATTCCAGGTTGCCGCGCACGCTCAGGTGGGGGAACAGGCTCGCTTCCTGGAACACGTAGCCCAGGGCGCGCCGGTGGGTCGGCACGAAGATCTTGCGCGCCTCGTCCTGCCACACTTCGCCGTCCAGCGCCACATACCCGCCCGGTGCGCGCTCCAGGCCGGCGATCGCACGCAGGCAGGTGGTCTTGCCCGAGCCCGAGGGACCGAACAGGGCGCTCACGCCGCGCCCGGGCAGGACCAGGTCGACATCCAGCAGGAAGCCGCCGCGGTCGATGCGGAACCTGGCGCGGATCTCGTTCATCCCTTGCTGCCTTTCAGGACCGGCGGGTTGAAGGTGTACAAGGCCAGCAGGACCAGGAAGCTGAACACGAGCATGCCACCGGCCAGCCAATGCGCCTGCGCATATTCCATCGCTTCGACGTGGTCGTAGATCTGCACCGACACGACGCGGGTCTTGTCCGGGATGTTCCCGCCGATCATCAGGATTACGCCGAATTCGCCGATGGTATGGGCGAAGCCGAGCACGGCGCCGGACAGGAAACCGGGGCGCGCCAGCGGCACCACGACCGACCAGAAGCTGTCCCATGGGCCGGCCCGCAGGCTGGCCGCCGCTTCCAGCGGGCGCTCGCCGATCGCTTCGAAGGCGTTCTGCAGGGGCTGGATCACGAAGGGCATGGAATAGAAGACCGAGCCGATGACCAGGCCGGGGAAGGTGAACGGCAGGGTGCCGAGGCCGAGGGCCTCGGTGGCGCGGCCGACAGGACCGTTCGGCCCCATGGCGACCAGCAGGTAAAAGCCGAGGACGGTCGGCGGCAGGACCAGGGGCAGGGCCACGATCGCGCCGACCACGCTTTTCATGCGCGAGCGCGTGCGCGCCAGCCACCAGGCAACCGGCGTGCCGAGGATCAGCAACAACAGGGTGACGGTCGATGCCAGCTTGAGCGTCAGCCATACGGCTGCAAGGTTGTGGTCGGTCATGCCAGGCTACAGTACGTAGCCGAAGGACCGGATGATGGCCCTGGCCTTGTCCGACCTCAGGTAATCGACCAGGGCCCCGGCCGCCGGGTTGGCGCGCCCTTTCGCGAGGACCAGCGCATCCTGGCGGATCGGTTCATGCAGGCCGGCAGGCACGATCCAGCCCGAACCCGAGGCGATCCGGCAGTCCCTGGCCACCTGCGACAGCGCGACGAACCCGAGCTGGGCATTGCCCGTGCTGACGAACTGGTGGGTTTGCGCGATGTTCTCGCCCTGTACCAGCCTGGCCTGCACGGCATCGGACAGGTTCAGCTTTTTCAGCACCGCGACCGCAGCCGCGCCATAGGGCGCGGTCTTCGGGTTGGCAATGGCGATGTGCTTGACATCCCCCTTCCTCAAGACCTCCGCTTTCGCATCGACGTAGCCGGGCCGGGCCGACCACAGGACCAGCCTGCCGACCGCATAGGTGAACCGTGTGCCGGGTACTGCCCGCCCTTCCCTTTCCAGCCGGGCCGGGGTCTCGTCATCCGCGGCGAGCAGGACCTCGAAAGGAGCCCCGTTGCCGATCTGCGCATAGAACTTGCCCGTGGAGCCGAATGCCAGCCTGGCGCGGTGGCCGGTGTCCTTCTCGAATGCGACCGCGATCTCCTGCATCGGGGCCATGAAATTGGCAGCCACCGCCACCTGCACCTCGCCCGCCTGCACGGCCGATGCGCATGCCATGGCCAGGACCAGGCTGGAAACAGTTTTCATGACACTCCCCGACAATATCCTTATCCCCGAGAGTATAGCGAACACCCGGACGGGGATGGGCCCGGCGACGCCGGGGCGCACAATCGGGTACCATCGCACCCTTGTATCCGGCCTGGCAGCATCGGGCGCCACGGCCTTTTTTGGACTACATCATGAAATTTGAACACCTCATCCAGATCAACGACCCGCTCAACCCGCTCATCGACACCATCTCGATCGAACAGCTGTGGCGCGGACTGGTGCTGCGCGCCGAATCGCCCACCCTGTTCGTCCCCCACCTGGACGAATGCACGATCGGCGAACGCAGCAGCGGCAGCGGCACGGGCAGTTTCAAGCGCCGCCTGCGCTACGGCGACCTCGTGATCGACGACGTCGTGCACATGACGCCGCTGAAGGAAGTACGGTTCGAGGTGCCGGCGCAGGGCGAGATCGCCGCGTCCAGCCTGACAATGGCAATCGAAGCGCCGGGCGACGCCGTGCTGCTGGTGCGTTTCAGCTATGACGACGGCCAGGGCGAACATACCGACCCGGCCAACGCCATGTACGACGACTTCAAGCGCTCGGCCTACCAGGAAGCCGACATCGACACCGTGCGCATCCTGCGCCAGCTCGCGGGCGCGGGCAAGCTGGATGCCAGCTACCTTAATTAAGTTTTGCTAATCTTTTTTGGAGATGGTTAAGCGCACCTGATGTTATGCCTGGCGCGGGCGGCCTGGGGCCAGTGCGCTGTCGACAATTCTTACAGTAATGTCTCGCAAAAACCTCTGCCCGGCATGGGCGGATGAGTCAAATTGTTACATTTCTGGACATTGAAAATTCCAAAACTGCCGTCACCCGAGTCAAAGGGGGACAGCAATGAAATCAGCATTGATTTTGGAAAACAACCACACCGAGCGTGACAGGTTGAAAAAAATTCTTCGATGGCTGGGCTACGTGGCCGCGCCGGCACGCACACCCGAGGAAGCGCTCAAGGTGGCCGACGCCATCCATTTCGACATCATCGTCACCGGCACCGCCGTCACGCCGAACGACAGGCGCACCCTGACGAGCGAACTGAAGCGGCTGGCGCCGAAGGCGCCCATCGTGCTGCTGGCAAGCGAAGGCAAGGAATACGTGGACGCGCGCGCCGGCCGATTCCCATGCGTGAGCGCCGTACTGAAGCGGCCGACGACCATGGACAGCCTGAGGCGGATCATCCAGTTCGGCGCCGATGGCTTCGGCCTGCAGCCGGCATGCCTTCCGCCCGCCCAGGAACGCCGGCGCAGGGTAGCGTAAGCCTGCCCTGCGCTCAGGTCCCCGGCTCGGTATCCGCGGGGTCGATCTCGCTCTCGCCCTTGGCCAGGGCATGGGCCAGGTCGCGCAGGGCGGTGCGCACGCCTTCTTCGATCACCGGGTGGTAGAAGGGCATCTCCAGCATCTGGTCCACGGTCATGCGCATCTGGCAGGCCCAGGACAGCGTATGCGCCAGGTGCTCGGCGCGCGGCGCGATCATCTCGGCGCCCAGGAAGCGGCGCGAGCCGTATTCCGCATACACGCGCAGCATTCCCTTGTTCTGCAACATCACCCTGCTGCGGCCCTGGTTCGCAAACGATACCGATCCGACCGCGAACTTGCGCTTGCGTCCTTCGCACAGGCTGCGGTAGCTGGCGCCCAGGGTGGCGATGTTCGGTTCCGTGAACGCCACCGCAATCGGCGTGCGGCGCAGGCCCGGGCGCACATCCGGGTAGCGTCCTGCGTTGTCGCCGGCAAGCTTGCCGTGGTCGGCCGCGTCGTGCAGCAGCGGGCGCTCGTCGTTGGCGTCGCCGGCGATAAAGATATGGCTGGTTCCGCACTGCATGGTGCGGACGTCGAAGACCGGGATGCCATCCGGTCCCCGCTCCAGCCCGGTGTGTTCGAGCCCGATGTCGTGCACGTTGGGCGTGCGGCCGGCCGCCATCAGCACGTACTGGAAGCGCTCGGTCTTTTCCTCGCCCAGGGCATCGCTGACGCTCAAGACCACTTCATCGCCCTCCTGCACTGCGCCGATCACCTTCGACTGGAACTGGATGTCGAGCTCCTCGGTGAGCACGCGGGTGGCGCTCCTGAGCACTTCCGGGTCGCTCAAGTGGGCGATGCTGCCGCCGCGCGCGAACAGCTTCACGCGCACGCCGAGGCGGTGCAGGGCCTGGCCCAGTTCCAGGCCGATCACGCCGGTGCCGATCACGGCCACCGACTTCGGCAGATCGTCCCAATAGAAGACGTCATCGGAGGTGACGATGCCGGGACCGACGTTCTCCAGCGCCGGCAGGCGCAGCGGCGTGGAGCCGGTGGCGATCACGATGCTTCCGGCGGTGATCGCGGTATGCCCGTCGACCTGGAGCGCATGCGGCCCGGTGAAGCGCGCATGGCCGCGCAGTTTATCTTCCTCCGGGAAGGAGTCGACGCCTTCCAGCACGAAGCCGACGAAGCGGTCGCGCTCGCGCCGCACGCGCTCCATCACGGCGCGCCCGTCGATGCGGACCTCGCCCGCGTGCACGCCGAAGGGCGCGCTGTGCTGCATCGCATGGGCGCTTTCCGCAGCTGCAATCAACAGCTTGCTCGGCATGCAGCCGACCCGTGCGCAGGTCGTGCCGTAATGGCCGCCCTCGATGACCACCACCCGCGCGCCCTGCGCCTTTGCCGCCCGATAGGCCGTCATGCCGGCGGTGCCGGTGCCGATGATGGCGACGTCCACGTCCAGTTCGTTCATCGTGTTCTCCGCATTGACTCGACTTGTGATGCCGAAACGATACGCGATTTTCAGCCGTGCCGCCGGAACCGGGCCAATGTGCCACCATCCTCCCGTCTTGATCCGGAGTGAGCATGCTGGAAACGATCAGGGATTTGCTGCAGCCGCCCCCGGGCATGGCCTTCGATTTCAGCCAGCCGGCGGGAGAGCCGGCGCTGGCCCCACGCGATGGCGTCGCGTGGCAGGTATTCGCCAACCCCGTCGCCCTGTTCGTGGGCGGGGTGGCGGCGGTACTGCTCGAACTGAGCGAACCGTCGGTGCGCACCGGCGTGTGGGAACACAGCGGCTTCCGGCGCGATCCCGGCATGCGCCTGCGGCGCACCGGCTTCGCGGCCATGATGACCGTCTACGGCCCGCGCCCGGCGGCGGAACAGCTGATCGCGCGCGTGGTGCGCATGCATGGCCGGGTCAGCGGCCATACGCCGGACGGCCTGCCCTTTTACGCCAACGATCCGCGCCTGCTCGACTGGGTGCAGGCGACCGCCACCTTCGGCTTCGCCGAGGCCTACCATCGCTACGTGCGGCCGCTGTCGGCGCGCGCGAAGGATGCCGTGTTTGCCGAAGGCGAACCCGCAGCCCGTCTTTATGGCGCGCTCGGGGCGCCGCGCAGCTGGGCCGGGTGGGAAGCCTTGCTGGCCGGGACCGCACCATACCTGCAAGGCTCGGACATCCTGGCCGACTTTCTGCAGATCATGCTGGACACGCCACTGCTGCCGGCGCCGATGCGTCCCCTGCAGCGGCTGCTCGTGCGCGCTGCCGTGCAGATCGTCCCCGAACCAGTGCGTTCGCTGCCGCAGCTGCGTGGCGGCGGCCTGCGCCCCGGCGAAACGATGCTCGTGCGCGCGCTTGCCCGCAGCAGCGACTTGCTGCCGCTGGGCGACACGCCGCCGGTCCAGGCCGCGCGGCGCATGGCAGCTGTCAACAGCAGCGGCTAAGCTAGTTTCGCGCCGGAACGACATATTTCTTGTCGAAAAACTTTACACCCGCCGAGCGCATCCGATTATGCGGTCCGTTAAGTTATTGTTTACTAGAAACTATTTCCAAATGGCATAAAACTTGCTTGTAGTTACGTATTGCTGGCTTACTCTGTAGAAGTGATCCGCATTCAGAAGTACCAAGAATAGAACATAAAAAAATTCTTCAAATCTAGGGAACTATCATGAAAAAATTTTTTGCAGCATTGGCAGTCGTTGCTGCGCTGAGCCCTTTCAGCGCAGCCCAAGGCGCCACTATCGTCTCCGGCAACACCATCGACATGAGCGAAGCCGATTGGACTAAAACACTCAGCTTCGACAAGTTCGACACGCGCAAAGGCAAGCTCACCTCCGTTACCTTCGACCTGAGCGGCTTCATCGAAGGCAGCGGAAGTGCTGAGAACAAGAACCCGACCCCTGCCAACGTCACCCTGAGCCTGGGTTCACGGCTGGAATTGTTTCGCCCAAATGGCGATAGCCTGGTCGTCACCAATCCTCTCTTCACCAAAAAGCTGACCTTGGGCGCCTTCGATGGCACGAACGACCTCTCGGGATCGTCGAGCGGTACAACCGGTCTCGTCTCGGCCAGCAAGTCGGACTTTTTCGTCACCAACAGCGCCGACGATTTTGCACTGTTCGCTGCCCTGGGTGGCGGCATCATCGATCTCGATCTGATTTCGGAAAGCACGTCGCGCGCTTCCGGTTCCGGCAATCTCGCTTCCGAGTTCTCTACTGCAGCATCGGCCACGGTCACGGTCACCTATACCTTTACCGAAGCGGTCGCCGAAATTCCTGAGCCGGCCAGCCTGGCAACGATGTTCGCCGGCCTCGGCCTGATCGCCGCCCTGCGCCGCCGCAAGGGCAAGCAGGCGTAAAACGCCGACGCCCTTCGGACGTCGACACGACGCCGGCTGCCGGGACCACCCCGGCAGCCGGCGTTTTTCTTAGGCGAATGATTATCCAGCTCAGATATCGAGCGGATCGACTTCGAGCGACCAGCGCACCCGCGACTTCATGCCGCGCAAGATCTCGACCCACTCGCGCAGGAAGGCCTGCAGCGCGGGACGCGAGCCCGATTCCACCAGCAATTGCGCGCGGTCGACATTGTGCACGCGCGTCATCGTCATCGGGATCGGATCGTTGATCATCACCGACTCGAAGGCCAGGCTGTCGCGCGCCGCTTCCAGGAAGGCGATGGCGTCGGCCAGCGCGGGCGCTTCCGCGCGCAGCAGCGCCTGGTACATGTAGGGCGGCAGGCCGGCCTGGCGGCGCTCCTCCAGCAGGCTGCCGGCGAAGCGGTCGTAGTCGTGGCGCATGACGGCGCCGTACAGCGGGTGGCTGGCGTAGCGCGTCTGCACCAGCACCTCCGACGCCGCGCCGGCCCGCCCGGCGCGGCCCGCCACCTGCATCAGCTGCGCGAACAGGCGCTCGCTGGCGCGGTAGTCCTGCGAGAACAGCGCCGTGTCCGGGTTGAGGATGCCGACCAGGGTCAGCTTCTTGAAATCGTGGCCCTTGGCGACCATTTGCGTGCCGACCAGGATATCCACCTCGCCCCGGTGCACGGTGTCGAAGGCCACCTGCGCGCTGCCCTTCAGGCGCGTGGAATCGGCGTCGATGCGCAGGATGCGCGCTTCCGGGAACATCGCCTGCAGGCCTTCCTCGATGCGCTGGGTGCCGCGCCCGAGCGGCTGCAGGTCGACGTTGCCGCAGGTCGGGCAGTGGCGCGGGATGCGCAGCTCCAGGCTGCAGTGGTGGCAGCGCAGCCGGTGTTCTGGCCGGTGCAGCACCATGAAGGCGGTGCAGCGGGTGCAGTTGCTGATCCAGCCGCAGGCGTCGCAGCAGATCACCGGGGCATAGCCGCGCCGGTTGAGGAACAGCAGCGACTGTTCGCCGCGGTCCAGGCGTCCGCGCAGCGCGGCGATCAGGGCGCCGGTGAGGCCGTCCTTCGGGCGGTCGCGCTCCATGTCGACCAGCTTCACGGTGGGCAGTACGGCGTCGCGCACGGCGCGCTCGCGCAGTTCCAGCTTGCGGTAGCGGCCCGATTGCGCGTGGTGCCAGCTCTCCAGCGAAGGCGTAGCCGAGCCGAGCACGATCGGGATGCCCAGCTGGTGCGCGCGCCACACGGCCAGGTCGCGCGCCGAGTAGCGCAGGCCTTCCTGCTGCTTGTACGACGGGTCGTGTTCTTCGTCGATGACGATGAGCTTGAGGTTCGGCAGCGATGACAGGATGGCCAGGCGGGTGCCCAGCACGATGCGCGCCCGGCCTTCGTGGGCGGCCAGCCAGTGCAGCATGCGCTCGCCCTCGGACAGGCTGCTGTGCAGCGTCGCCAGCATCACGCCGGGAAAGCGCGCGCGGATATTCCCTTCCAGCTGCGGGGTCAGGTTGATCTCGGGGACCAAAACCAGGATCTGGGCTCCGGCATCGCGCGCCAGCACCTGGGCGCAGGCCTGCAGGTACACCTCGGTCTTGCCGCTGCCTGTGACGCCGTACAGCAGGATCGGGGTGAAGCCCAGCGCCCCGCCGATGCCGTTCGCCGCTTCCTGCTGGGCCGGATTCAGCACCGGCATGCCGGAAGGCGTCGGGTCGTGCGGGGCCGCTTCCCTGGCCAGTTTTTTCAGCGCGCGGTCGAGGGCCACGGTCTTGGGCACGCGCAGGTTCTTGGGCAGGCCCGGCAAGGCTACCTCGCCCAGCGGGCGCTGGTAGTAGTCGGCAGCGAAGCGCGCCAGCCCCAGCCAGCGCTCGGGCAGCGGGGACAGCTGGCTGCGCACCGCGATCGCATCCTTCAGCTTGTCGGGCGGGACACCGGTCTCTCCCTTGACGGCCACGATCACGCCCACCACTTCGCGCCGCGCGAACGGCACCAGCACCAGCTGGCCGACCACCGGCTCCTCGCCCGGTGCGCAGGTCCAGCGGTAGTCGAAGCAGCTGTTGAGCGGCGTATCGAGCGCGACCTCGAGGAAGCAGTGTGCCATTCCAACCTTTGTTGATAAGCGCTAGGCCTGTGGAAAACTTTGTGAATAGCGCGGTACTTGACCGGGTCCGAGGTTTACGTTAGATCAACTCGAATCCGGTGATTCGCTGAAACTACAATAAAAATCTTTTTAAAATCAATTACTTGCAGAATTAGAGTTATCCCTGTTAACAAGCCGGGCTGGAATCGCCTTGCTGTGCATAACTGCACATGTGCAACGGGAAAACTCGCTGCGGTGCACCAGAATCTTCACACCTTACTTGAAGAGTTGAGCTAAGTCCGCGTAAACGCAGCACTTTTCCCAGCTCAGCAGTCTGCCTGTTGATAACTTTGTGAACAATGGGCAGGAAGCGAGGACAATTTACCTGTTACCAGCCTGCCCCACTGTGTATACCTACAGTTCACTGTTTAAAAAACTCATAATAATCATTGGCTTAGCTAGTTTCACGCTTGGCAAAGATGTCCACAGGAATAAATTCAGTGTTTGACGAACTTGTGAACAAGTGTGATTTTGCTGCGGCAACGGGGCACTTGCCGGATCCGCCGATCCCCACAGAAGAGCTCACAGGCGGACCTTGGGCGGCGCGTGCTCAGGCCGCGCGCTGCTTGCGGCTGAAGCCGTGCACGGCCTCGACCATGGCCGTCACCGATTCCGGCGGCGTGAACTGGGAAATGCCATGGCCGAGGTTGAACACATGGCCATGGCCGCTCGCGGGCTTGCCGTAGGCGCTGAGGGAACGCTCGACCTCGACGCGGATCTGCTCCGGCGCGGCGAACAGGATGGCGGGATCGAGGTTGCCCTGCAGCGCCACGCGGTCGCCGACCAGCGCGCGCGCCTTGCCCAGGTTGACGGTCCAGTCCAGGCCCAGCGCGTCGGCGCCGATGCCGGCCATTTCGTCCAGCCACAGTCCGCCGCCCTTGGTGAACACGATCGCCGGGATCCGGACCCCATCCTTCTCGCGTTGCAGCTGGGCCAGCACCTGCCGCATGTACTGCAGCGAAAACGTCTGGTAGGCGCCATCGGCCAGCGCGCCGCCCCAGGAATCGAAAATCATCACGGCCTGGGCGCCGGCGTCGATCTGGGCGTTCAGGTATTGGCTGACTGCGCGGGCATTGGTGTCCAGGATGTGGTGCATCAGGTCCGGGCGCTGGTACATCATCTTCTTGATGGTGTGGAATTCCTTGGAACCGCCGCCTTCGACCATGTAGCAGGCCAGCGTCCACGGGCTGCCCGAGAAGCCGATCAGGGGCACGCGGCCGTTGATGGCGGTGCGGATCTGGGTCACCGCCTTGAAGACATAGTCGAGCGACGCCATATCCGGCACCTGGAGGGCGCGCACCGCCTCTTCCGTACGCAGCGGGCGCTCGAACTTCGGGCCCTCGCCGTCGGCGAAATACAGGCCCAGGCCCATCGCATCCGGCACGGTCAGGATGTCCGAGAACAGGATCGACGCGTCCAGCGGGTAGCGGTCGAGCGGCTGCAGCGTGACCTCGGTGGCAAAATCCGGATTCTTCGCCAGCCCCAGGAAGGAACCGGCCCGCTCGCGCGTGGCGCGGTATTCCGGCAGGTAGCGGCCCGCCTGGCGCATCAGCCACACCGGGGTGTACTCGGTCGGCTGGCGCAGCAGCGCACGCAGGAAGGTGTCGTTCTGGAGCGGGGCGAATTGTGGCATGGCTGGCAATCGAATGCGGAGGGAAAACCTCTATTATCGCATCCTTGGGGCTGCTCTTATAATGCGTTTCTAGTGTCGATTCCGACGATGAAAGAACCTGTCATGACCAAACAGCAAGCCCCCTGCGGCGCCTGGGCATCCCCGATCACCGCCTCCGTCGTCGCGGCCGGCGCCACGCCGCTGTCCTCGCTGGTGCTGGACGGCGCCGACCTGTACTGGCTGGAAGGCCGGGCCAGCGAAGCCGGACGCTCGACCCTCATGGGCAGCCGCGGCGAACTGACGCCGGCGCCCTTCAACGTGCGCAGCAAGGTGCATGAGTATGGCGGCGGCGCCTGCACGGTCGCCGGCGGCGTCGCCTGGTTCTCGCATCACGCCGACAACCGACTGTACCGCCTCGAAGCCGGCGCGCCGCCGGCGCCGGTGACGCTCGAGGACAACAAGCAGCGCTACGCCGACTTCGTGGTCGATACGCAGCGCCAGCGCCTGGTATCGGTGCGCGAAGACCATTCGGCCGGCGGCCACTACCCCGAGAACACGATCGCCGCCATCGGCTTCGACGGCCGCGAGACCGTGCTGGTGGACGGCAACGATTTCTATGCCGCCCCGCGCATCTCGCCGGATGGCCGCCGGCTGGCCTGGCTGTGCTGGGACCATCCGCGCATGCCCTGGGAAGGCACGGAGCTGTGGCTGGCCGACATCCTGGAAGACGGCAGCCTGGCCAATGGCCGCCTGGTGGCGGGCGGACCGCAGGAATCGGTCTGCCAGCCGGAATGGTCGCCGGGCGGCGTGCTGCACTTCGTGTCCGACCGCAGCGGCTGGTGGAATTTGTACCGCTTCGACCAGGGCGTGGTGGAAGCGCTGTGCCCGCGCGCAGCGGAATTCGGCGGACCGCTGTGGACCTTCGGCGGCTCGCTGTACGGTTTCCGCTCCGATGACGAGATTGTCTGTGCCTATACCGAAGGCGGCGTGAGCAAACTGGCGCGCCTGCGCAATGGCCAGCTCGCCGACGTGCCCACGCCCTATGAAGAAATCCGCGAACTGCGCGTGAATGCGCACACGGTCGCGCTGCTGGGCGGCGCGCCGACAGTCGCACTGGAACTGGCGCGGATTGTTCTCGACCCTGACTCGGACGGAGGCCGGCACGCGGTGCTGGCCCGCTCGATCGCGCAGCTGCCGGAAGCAGGCTACCTCTCGGTGCCGCGCGCGATCAGCTACCCGAGTGCGAACGGCCGCACTGCGTACGCCTTCCACTACCCGCCGGCCAATGCCGGCTTTGCCCCCTCGGCGGGCGAATTGCCGCCCCTGATCGTCATCGGCCACGGCGGCCCGACCGGCATGGCGTCCAGCACCCTGAAACTCGCCACCCAGTTCTGGACCAGCCGCGGTTTCGCCGTGCTCGACGTGAACTACGGCGGCAGCACCGGCTTCGGCCGCGCCTACCGCGACCTGCTCAAGGGCCAGTGGGGCGTAGTCGACGTGGAAGACTGCGTGCTTGGTGCGCGCCACCTGGCCGAACAGGGTCTGGTGGATCCCGCGCGCCTGCTGGTGCGCGGCAGCAGCGCCGGCGGCCTGACCACGCTCTGCGCGCTGGCCTTCCACGACGTGTTCAAGGCGGGCGCCTGCTACTACGGCGTGTCCGACCTGGCCGGGCTGGATGCCGATTCGCACAAGTTCGAGTCGCACTACAACCAGTACCTGATCGCCCCGCCGGAGCGCGCCGAACAGGTCTACCGTGAGCGTTCGCCGATCCACCACACGGACAAACTGCAGCGTCCGATGATCTTCTTCCAGGGCCTGGACGACATGGTGGTGCCGCCGCAGCAGTCCGAGACCATGGTGGAGGCGCTGCGCGCGCGCCATGTGCCGGTGGCCTACCTCACCCTGGCGGGCGAAGGCCATGGCTTCCGCAAGGCCGAAAGCGTGGTCAAGACGCTGGAGTCCGAGCTGGTGTTCTACCTGCGCGTCTTTCACATTCCCGTACCAGCCGGCCTGCCGGCGGTGGAGATCGAGAACCTGCCTGCATGAGATTGTCGGAACTGGACGCGGGCGAAGGGGCGATCCTGTCCCTGCTGGCGCTGGCCGGCGAGCCGATGGGCCGCCAGCGCATCCTCGAACACCTGATGGCCGCCGGCCTGCCCCTGCCGCCCGAACAATGGGCGGCCGAGCTGGCGCGCCTGCGCGAGGCCGGGCTGGTCGCCGATGCGGGCGAGCGCGGTCTCGCGATCGCACCGCATGCCGTCTGGCCGGCGCTCGAGCATGCCCTGTCCGGCGATCTGTTCGCCGGCCTGCGCGCGGCCTATGAGCGGGTCACGCCGCTGCGCCGCGACTGGCAGGGCACGCCGGTCCTGCGCAGCTACCGCCAGGGACTGGCCCTGCTGCGCATGGCCTTGCTGGCGGGCGAAACCGGCAGTGCGGTGACGCCTTTGCTGGCCGCCTGCCTGCGCTGCCACGAGGCCTCTTACCTGCACCCGCTGGTCGAGGTCTGCGCCCGCCCCTTCGAGCCGGCCCTGCTGGCGCGCATCGATCCCGCGCTGCGCGACGGCGTGCTGGCCGTGCTGGTCCAGCACGCGCAGCGCGAACCCGGCCTGGCGCCCGCCATCCGGGCCGCCGCCGAAGCCCATGCGGCCGGGGGCGACCCCTCGATCGCGCTGCGCACCGCGCTCGGCGAACACCTGATCCTGTGCGGCCGCCTGGACGACGCATCGGCGCTGTTGCTGGATGTCGCCGACGCGGCCGGCCTGTTCCTGCACAATGTGATCGCCCTGCTGCGCGACGACGGCGAGCTCGCCCTCCCAGCCATCGAGACGGCGCTCAAGGCGCTGCGCCGCGAGACCGGCAAGCGCAAGGCCATCTTCGACGGCATCGGCGCCCATCTATATCTGGCCGCGCTCCTGCGCAGCAAGCAGCCGGCCCAGTTGAAACTGGCCGACGCCTGGCTCGACATCGCCACCCGCGCGGTGCAGCGGCCGGAGACCGCCGTGGTGTTCCAGCTCAGCATGCTGCAGGAGATCCGGCGCGGTACCGTCGACGCCGAGGTGCTGGCCTCGCGCAGCTGGGAGATGGCGCTCGAACCCTTCACCTTCCGCGCGCTGATGCACCACTGGCTCGGCCTGCCGCAATTGCAGGGCAAGCGCAAGGACATCGAGGACATGCTGGCGCAGTCCGAGCGCGCCGGCTTCGACCTGCTGTCGGCCCAGCTGGCCGGCCTGCTGGGGCAGCTGGGCGGTCCAGGCGCCGTCAGCCACGAAGCACGCGCCGCCGAACTGCGGCGCCGCCACCGTTTTACCGACCTGACCCACTGGTTCGAGCGCGAGGAACCGTGGGAACGCCAGCTCAATGCCCTGATCAACCTGCAGCCGGCCCTGAACCAGGAAGTGGTGCGCGAATCGCGCCTGGTGTGGATGATCCGCTACGACGCGCACATGGGCGTGCAGGAGCTGGAGCCGCGCGAGCAGAAGCGCGACGCCCAGGGCGGCTGGAGCCGCGGCCGCGCCATCGGCCTGAAGCGCCTCGCCGAGGACGCGCCGAATCTCGACTTCCTCACCGCCCAGGACGTGCAGGCCGTGGCGACCATTGCCGGCCGCCGCTACTATGGCAGCACCGGCATCCGCTTCGAGTTCGAGCGCGACAAGGCGCTCGCCGCCCTGGTCGGCCATCCGCTGCTGTTCTGGATGGATTCCCCGGCCACGCGGGTCGAACTCCTGCCGGGCGAGCCCGAGCTGCACGTCAAGGCGCGCGGCGCCAAGGTGACGATCTCGCTGCATCCCAACCCGGACGAACAGGACGGCGAGGTGATTGTCACGCGCGAGACCCCGACCCGCCTGCGGCTGGTGCGCGTCAACGACGAACACCGCCGCATCGCCGCCATCGTCGGCGAGGGTCTGGACGTGCCGGTGGAAGCCGAGCGCCGCGTGCTGCGCGCGATCAGTGCGATCTCGTCCATCGTCACCGTGCAGTCGGACATCGGCGCCAATCCCGACGACATCGAACAGGTAGCGGCCGATCCGCGCCTGCACCTGCACCTGCGTCCCTATCAGCAGGGCATGAGCATGCAAATCCTGGTGCGTCCGCTGGACAATGGCGCCTATTACTCGCCGGGCAGCGGCGCGGAAAGAGTCATCGCCGACGTCGCCGGCATCCGCACCGAGGCCAGGCGCGACCTGAACGCCGAACGCGAGGCCGAGCGCCAGCTGGTAGGCGCCTGCCATGCGCTCGAACACGGGGAGCTCGAGCACGGCGAATGGCTGCTGGGCCAGCCCCTCCTGTGCCTGGAACTGGTGGACGAACTGCGCAAGCTCGATCCGGCAAAGGTGGTGGTGGCGTGGCCGGAAGGTGAAACATTCCGCGTGTCGAAGCGCGCCACCTCGAAATCGGTGCGCATCCAGATCCGGCGCGACCGCGACTGGTTCGCGGCCAGCGGGGAGATCGTGATCGACGAGGGGCGCGTGCTGGACCTGCGCTCGCTGCTGGAACGCCTGCGCGAAGGGAAGAGCCGCTTCGTGGCGCTGGGCGACAACGAATATCTGGCCCTGAGCGACGAGCTGCACCGGCGCCTGATGGAACTGAGCGACTACGGGACCATGCAGGGCGACGAACTGCGCCTGCATCCGCTGGCCAGCTTCTCGCTGGCGGAACTGGCGCGGGAGGCAGGACAAGCAAGCGGCGACGCCGCCTGGCGCAAGCACCTGCAGCGCATCGCCGACAGCGAAGCCTTCACGCCAGCGTTGCCGTCGACCCTGCAGGCGGAGCTGCGCGACTACCAGCGCGAAGGTTTCGAATGGCTGGGGCGCCTGGCGCATTGGGGCGTGGGCGCCTGCCTGGCCGACGACATGGGACTCGGCAAGACCTTGCAGGCGCTGGCCCTGCTGCTCACGCGCGCACCGGATGGTCCGGCGCTGGTGGTGGCGCCGACCTCGGTGTGCCTGAACTGGATCGCCGAAGCCGAGCGCTTCGCGCCGACCCTGAACCTGAAGCTGTTCGGGCCGGGCGAGCGCGCCGCGATGCTGGACGACGCGGGACCGTTCGACGTGGTGGTGGCAAGCTACGGCCTGCTGCAGCTGGAAGCGCCGCGGTTCGCCGGAAAGCACTGGCACAGCGTCGTGCTCGACGAAGCCCAGGCCATCAAGAACATGCACACCAAGCGCTCGCAGGCCGTGATGGCCTTGAAAAGCGACTTCCGCATGGCGGCCACCGGCACGCCGCTGGAGAACCACCTGGGCGAACTGTGGAACCTGTTCAGGTTCATCAATCCGGGCCTGCTGGGCAGCGCCGACCAGTTCCAGCTGCGCTTTGCAGGGCCGATCGAGAAAGCCCAGGACAAACGCGCCGAAGCCGGCGCGCGAAGCCGCTTGCGCCGGCTCACCCAACCCTTCATCCTGCGCCGCACCAAGGCGCAGGTGCTCACCGAGCTGCCGTCGCGCACCGAGATCGTGGTGCCGGTCGAACTGACCCAGGAAGAAAGCGCGCTGTACGAATCGCTGCGCCGCGATGCGCTCGACAAGCTGGCTGCACTGGAAGCGCCGGAAAGCCAGAAGTCGATCGAGATCCTGGCCGAGATGATGCGGCTGCGCCGCGCCGTCTGCAATCCGGAACTGGTGGCGCCGGGCGCCGGCATCGCGAGCAGCAAGCTGATCGCCTTTGCGCGCCTGGTGGACGGCCTGCTGGAAAACCGCCACAAGGTGCTGGTGTTCAGCCAGTTCGTCGACCACCTCAGCTTGATCCGCAAGTACCTGGACGGCAAGCACATCCCCTACCAGTACCTCGACGGCGCCACGCCGATCCAGGAACGCAAGCGGCGCGTGGACGCCTTCCAGGCCGGCGAGGGCGAACTGTTCCTGATCAGCCTGAAGGCGGGCGGCGTCGGCATCAACCTGACGGCGGCCGACTACGTGATCCACATGGACCCGTGGTGGAACCCGGCGGTGGAAGACCAGGCCTCGGACCGTGCCCACCGCATCGGGCAGCTGCGGCCGGTGACGATCTACCGCCTGGTGGCGCGCGGCACCATCGAGGAAGGCATCGTCGAACTGCACGGCCGCAAGCGCGACCTGGCCGACAGCCTGCTGGAAGGCACCGAGATAGCGGCGCGCATGTCGCCGGGCGAGATGCTGGCGATGCTCAAGCAGGGGCTTTCGTAGGGTGGTCGGCTCTGAACTGACCCCAAATTGTTGGACGTTAAGTCGTTAAGCGCCCATGGCCTGGGTCCTGTACTGTACAGGGCTTTGGCCTTTTAGTTTAAGTTTGATGCGG
>NZ_JCASIF010000026.1:0-24116 GCF_059686055.1 Telluria sp. ZB4P34
TATTACAATAACGACCGCATCAAACTTAAACTAAAAGGCCAAAGCCCTGTACAGTACAGGACCCAGGCCATGGGCGCTTAACGACTTAACGTCCAACAATTTGGGGTCAGTTCACTCGCCGACCGCGCGTTCAACGCGATCCTGAATCGACGCGACGCCTTACTGCATCCTCTGTTTGAACGCGCGGTCGGCGGAGCCGACCACCCTACGACGATGCAACAGCCGCCCGTTGATCACACCGCCGCGTGCTTCGGCTGCTCCCGATGCCGTACGATCACCCGCTCGGTCTTCCCGAAATACGCCCCCAGCCGCTCCGCCATGTACACCGAGCGGTGCTGTCCGCCGGTGCAGCCCACCGCCACGGTGAGGTAGGAACGGTTGTCGGTCTTGAACGAGGGCAGCCACTTGGCGACAAACGCGCGGATATCTTCCAGCATCTCGGTCGCACTCGGCTGGGCGTCGAGGAAGGCGATCACCGGCCCATCCTTGCCGGTCAGCGGACGCAGCGCCAGGTCGTAATAGGGATTCGGAATCGCCCGCACGTCGAACACGAAGTCGGCATCGAGCGGCACCCCGACCTTGAAGGCGAAGGACTCGAAGAACAGCGTCAGCGGAGCATGCTCGAGGTCGGCCAGTTCCTTGATCCAGGCGCGCAGCTTGTTGGCCGACAGTTCCGAGGTGTCGATCACGTGGCCCAGGTTCTCGATCGCCGACAGGCGCTCGCGTTCCTCTGCGATGCATTCGATCAGGGTGCGGCGCGACGCGGGATTTTCACCGGGGCGCAGCTCGTGCGACAGCGGATGGCTGCGGCGGGTTTCGGAAAAGCGCGCCACCAGCGAATGCGTGCTCGAGGTGAGGAACATCACCTTGACGTTGTGGCCTTCCTCTTTCAGGTGGCGCACGCTCACCGGCAATTCCACCAGCGACTCGGCGCTGCGCGCATCGACGGCGACGGCGATCTTGTCCGTGCCTTTTTCACTGACCGCGTAGATCAGGGCCGGCAGCAGGGCCGGCGGCAGGTTGTCGACGCAGTAATATCCCGCGTCTTCCATGACATTCAGGGCAACCGACTTGCCGGAGCCGGAGATACCGGTAATGAGGACGATGTGCATGGGACGATGATACCGCAAGCGCCCATGGCTTGTCTGCGGGATGGGCTCAGTCGGCGCTCATGGCTTGACGTTGGTGGAGCAGGGGTTTCGCGGAGCATGCTCCGCGCCTGCGGAACGGTCTTCCCTTGCAAGGGAAGACTCCTTAGCAACACTCAATCTCCGCTCATCGCTTGACGTTGCCGCTCCATGAATTCCTGCAGCGTATCGATGCCGCGCAGCTGCAGGATGGTGTTGCGCACGGCGGCCTCGAGCAGCACCGCGATGTTGCGGCCGGCCGCCACGGGAATCACCACCTTGCGCACCGGCAGGCCGAGTACGTCCTCGGTGGGGAAGTGGAAGGGCAGGCGCTCGACTTCCTCGTCCAGCGCACCGCGCTTGACCAGGTGTACGATCAGCTTCAGGCGCATCTTGCGGCGCACCGCCGTCTCGCCGAAGATCGCCTTGATGTCCAGCAGGCCCAGGCCGCGCACTTCCAGCAGGTTCTGCAGCAGCGGCGGGCAGCGGCCCTCGATCATGTTTGGGGCGATGCGCGAGAATTCCACCGCGTCGTCGGCTACCAGGCCGTGCGAACGCGAGATCAGTTCCAGGCCCAGCTCGCTCTTGCCCAGGCCGGAGTCGCCCGTGATCAGCACGCCCACGCCCAGCACGTCCATGAACACGCCATGCATGATGACGCGCTGCGCCAGCTTCTTCGACAGGTACACGCGCAGGAAGTCGATCACCTGCGCCGCCGGCAGCGGGGTCGAGAACAGGGGGATGTTCTGCTCGTCGCAGATGGCGAGGATGTCGGGCGGGGTTTCCAGGCCCTGGGCGATGATCAGCGCCGGCGGGCCGCCGCCGATCAGCTCGCCGATCACGTGGGTGCGCGAGCCGGATTTGAGGCGGTGGTAGTAGTTCAGTTCCTGGTGCCCGAAGACCTGGATGCGGCCCGGGTGGATCAGGTTCAGGTGGCCGACCTGGTCGGCGGCCGAGGCAGCGTCGCCCGCGATTTGCCGCTCGCCGCCGGGGAAGCCGGCGAACCAGCCGAGCTGGAGACTGTCGCGGTTATCGTCGTACAGCCGTTGGATGGTCAGCGGAGACTGCAGCATGGGCATGGCATGGGTACGCGGTGAAATTTCCGCGTAGATAGTCTAACCTAATTAGCCGGCCATGCTCAGCCCAGCGAGGCCTGCAAGCTGGGTTGCCAGTTGATAATTCTCTCGTACACCGATTTCGGGTCCGGGTCGGTGGCCAGCGCATCGCGCACGGCATCGTCCGAAAACAGCTCGGCGATTTCCGACAGGATCTCGAGGTGCTGCTGGGTGACGTGGTCCGGGATCAGGAGAAAGAACAGCAGGCTCACCGGCTGGCCGTCCGGCGATTCGAAGGGAATCGGTTCACGCAGGCGCACGAAGGCGGCCAGCGGCGACTTCAGGCTCTTGGAGCCCTTGATCCGTCCGTGCGGAATGGCCACGCCCCGGCCGAGGCCGGTGGAGCCGAGCCGCTCGCGTGCGAACAGGTTGTCCGACACGGTCGAACGCGCGATGCCGCAGTTGTTTTCGAAAATCAGGCCAGCCTGCTCGAAGGCGCGTTTCTTGCTGGAGACTTCCAGGTCCAGCTGCACGTTGTCGAGCGAGAGGATTTTGCTAAGGTTCGTCATAACTAGTGTGCCGTGCACAGGGTAGGGTGCTTGCGAGGCGGAATTATAGGCCTGTTTCAGGGCAGTGACATACGATTTCGCATCTGTACAAGCATACAGTCCGCTATATGGGGACGAGTCCGCGAAAGCGTATGGTTTTGCCATGAAATCCGCTTAACAACAAAACGCAATTTCTTAAACGAAAATTCGTCCAGACCGCCGCAAATGCTTGTGGCAAGGCGCTGTCGCCGTCTTTTAGACGCATTCTGCCCGTTTTTTGATCAGCCTGTTTTTCGTGCCGTATTGGCATCGAAAGCTGGGGGAGAGCTGTGGCTGAAAACGCACAGGCGCCTTGCAAGCGTGCGCGTTTCCGGTTATTGGCGCGCGGTGCGCAGGTTGCCCGGTTTGCCGGTGCTGAAATTCGCGCGCCATGGATTGATGTCGAGGCCGCCACGGCGGGTGTAGCGCGCATAGACTGCGAGTTTGGTCGGCTTGCACTGGCGCAGCACGTCCATGAAGATGCGCTCGACGCACTGCTCGTGGAATTCATTGTGCTCGCGGAAACCGATCAGGTACTTCAAGAGGCCTTCCTGGTCGATCTGCGGGCCGACGTAGCGGATCTGCACCGTGCCCCAGTCCGGCTGGCCGGTGACCAGGCAATTCGACTTCAGCAGGTGCGACACCAGGGTTTCCTCGACCGGCGCTTCCTCCAGGCTGGCGCTCAGGAGTTGCGGCGAAGGGAGGTACTGGTCGATTTCCACGTCCAGGCGGTCGAGCAGGGTGCCGTCGAGCTCGCCCATCCTGAGGCTGCCGAAGGCGTCCGGCGTCGTGACGGCGACGTGGACCGGCGCGCCGAAGGCGGCGGACAGGTCCTGGCGCAGCAGTTCCACCAGCGCGTCCGTGCCGGCCAGGCGGGTCTGGTTGAAGGAATTCAGGTAAAGCTTGAAGGACTTCGATTCGACGATGTTGGGCGAATCGCTCGGGGCCGTGATGGTGGCGATCGCCACCTGCGGTTTGCCGCGCATGTTCAGCCAGGACAGCTCGTAGGCGTTCCAGATGTCGACGCCGAAGAAGGGCAGGGTGCCCGTGCCCAGGCCGATTTCCTCGCGCTTTTGCAGGCGCGGGATCGGGAACAGGAGCTCGGGGGCATACTGGCTTTGGTAGGCGGAAGATTTGCCGAGGGGCGATTGATCAGGAGTATTCATAGAAATCGTGGATGCTTGTGGCACCGTAGGGTGGTCGGCTTCGCCGACCGCGCGTTCAACGAAAAGTTGCGTACTCGCAGCGTGGATAACACTGCGGTACGTAAATTAGGCTCCGGCCTTTGCCGGAAGTCGCAG
This sequence comes from Telluria sp. ZB4P34, assembly GCF_059686055.1. Classification (NCBI taxonomy): domain Bacteria; kingdom Pseudomonadati; phylum Pseudomonadota; class Betaproteobacteria; order Burkholderiales; family Oxalobacteraceae; genus Telluria; species Telluria sp. ZB4P34. Next base: position 4,071 of record NZ_JCASIF010000026.1, read on the forward strand.
GCGCCAGTGGCGCGTACGACCTGCATCATATCGGGATGCGATCAGTCGAATACTAGGCGCCCAGGAAAAGCTTGTACACCGGATTGCTGCTCTCATCCCAATACCGGTACCCCAGCGTCGCCAGGAACTCCCGGAACTCCTCCATCTCCGCCGCCGGCACCTGCAGCCCGACGAGGATGCGTCCCACGTCGCCGCCCTGGTTCCGGTAGTGGAACAGCGAGATGTTCCAGTTCGGCGCCATGCTGTCGAGGAAGCGCATGAGCGCCCCCGGCCGTTCGGGAAACTCGAAACGATACAGCAATTCGTCCTGCGCCAGCGCGCTTTTTCCGCCCACCAGGTGGCGGATGTGCAGCTTGGCCAGTTCGTCGCCGGTCAGGTCCAGCGTGCGGAAATCGTGTTCCTCGAAGGTGCGCGCCAGCAGGCCGGACTCGCTGCGGCTGCCCACCTGCACGCCGACGAAGATGTGCGCCTCGCGCGCGTCGCTGATGCGGTAGTTGAATTCGGTGACGTTGCGCGGGCCGACCAGCGCGCAGAAGCGCCGGAAGCTGCCGCGCTGCTCGGGGATGGTCACCGCGAACACGGCTTCGCGCGATTCGCCGAGCTCCGCCCGTTCCGCCACGAAGCGCAGGCGGTCGAAGTTCATGTTGGCGCCGCAGGCCACCGCCACCAGGGTCTCGCCTTTCACGGGGGTGCGCGCCATCTGCGAGCGCTCGATGTAGGCCTTGGCGCCCGCCACCGCCAGCGCGCCGGCCGGCTCGAGGATGCTGCGGGTGTCCTGGAACACGTCCTGGATCGCGGCGCAGATCGCATCGGTGTCGACGATGATGATCTCGTCCACCACCTGCTGGGCCACGCGGAAGGTCTCTTCGCCCACCAGGCGCACCGCGGTGCCGTCCGAGAACAGGCCCACGTCCGTCAAGGTCACGCGCTCGCCCGCCTTCAGGCTGCGGGCCATGGCATCGGAATCGATGGTCTGCACGCCGATCACTTTGATGTCCGGACGCACCGCTTTCACGTAGGCGCCCACGCCCGCGACCAGGCCGCCGCCGCCGATGGCCACGAAGATCGCGTGGATCGGCCCGGAATGCTGGCGCAGGATCTCCATGCCGATGGTGCCCTGGCCGGCGATGACGTCGGGGTCGTCGAAAGGGTGGACGAAGGTCAGGCGCTGCTCTTTCTCAAGCAGCAGCGCGTGGTGGTAGGCGTCGGTGTAGGAGTCGCCGTGCAGCACGACCTCCACATTGGCGCCGCCGCGCGCCTTCACGGCGTCGACCTTCACCTGCGGGGTGGTGGTCGGCATCACCACCAGGGCGCGGCAGCCCAGGCGCGCCGCCGACAGCGCCACGCCCTGGGCATGGTTGCCGGCCGAGGCGCAGATCACGCCGCGTTTCAAGGATTCCGGCGTCAGGTTCGCCATCTTGTTGTAGGCGCCGCGCAGCTTGAAGCTGAACACGCTCTGCATGTCCTCGCGCTTGAAGTAGATGCGGTTATGCATGCGCTGGGAGAGCGTGGGCGCGTATTCGAGCGGGGTTTCTTGGGCCACGTCGTAGACGCGGGCGGTCAGGATTCTCTTGAGGTAGTCGGTAGTCATGGTCGGCAATCGGCTGTTTCGGTACCGGCAGGGGATGGGCCGGTGGGTCCGGACGACGCACACTGTTCTACTCGGAGGGTGGCCGGGGACGAAGTGGCGATACGGCGCGCTGGGTGTCAGCTCGGCGTATTGTGTCGTTACGTTAAGTGATCCTCATTATAATGGACCATTATCGCAACTGCTCAAGCCCGCTGACTGAGCCTCTCCGAGCCCACACCTAGATGATCGAAAACGCCGTCCTCTGGCTGCTGAACGTCCTCGCCGCACCGACCGTCGGGCTGAGCTCCATCTTCATCATCAGCTTTATTTCGGCCACCCTGCTGCCGCTCGGGTCGGAACCGGCCGTGTTCGCCGTCGTGAAGGCCAATCCGGCCATGTTCTGGCCGGCCATCTTCGTCGGCACCCTGGGCAACACGCTGGGCGGTGCGGTCGACTACTTTATCGGCTACCGCGCCAAGATCGCCTTCGCCAAGGAGCGCCAGAGCCGCTGGTTCGGCTGGCTGAAAAAATACGGCGCCAAGACCATGCTCCTGTCCTGGGTGCCGGGCGTGGGCGATCCGCTGTGCACGCTGGCTGGCTGGCTGCACCTGCCGTTCTGGCCGAGCGTGATGTATATGGCGATCGGCAAGTTCCTGCGCTACGTCACCATGACGGCCGTGCTGCTCTATATCCCGGACGGCGTCTGGAAGACGCTCGGCGACTTCTTCGAGCGCCTGATCGGCTGAACCGTCCATGTCCGCTCCGGATCGCATCGCGCGCTTTGTCGCGGCAATGGAGGTCCAGCCGGGTGACCGCGTGCTCGAGATCGGCTGCGGACACGGCGTGGCTGCCTCCCTGGTCTGCCGCCTGCTGGACGGGGGACGCTACCTGGCCATCGACCGCTCGGCCAGGATGATCGAGGCCGCCACGAAACGCAACGCGGAATTCGTCGGCACGGGCCGCGCCGCCTTCGTGGAGGGGGCGCTCGAAACGCTCGATCCCGGCGAGCAGCGTTTCGACAAGGTGTTCGCCATGCGGGTGCGCCTGTTCGAGGACGAGCCGGAACGGGCGCGGGCGCTGGCCGAGTGCTGGCTGGCGCCAGGCGGGCGCCTGTTCGTCGAATACGACGCGCCGGCGCCGCGCGCCAGGCCGGGTTGACGCCCGGGTCTTCGCTGCGCGCCAGGGTCGGGTATCATCGCGGCCATGACCAAGCCTCCCAGCCTTCTGTTCCTGTTCGCCATCCTCGCCATGCTGGGGATCTTCGGCTTCTTCGGCGCCAAGTACATGCTGAGTTCGCATTCGGCATCGACGCAGGAGCAGTTGCGCCTCGTCTGGCCCGCCATCACTGCCCTGCCGGAGCCGGAACAGGCCTTCCTGACCGAACTGGCGCTCACCTGCAATGTCGTCAAGCGCGAGCCGGTGCGTGCGCAGGTCCTCGACTGCCTGCGTTCCGTGCCGATGGATGCGCGTGCGACGGCAAGGCTCGAACGCCTGATCGTCCAGGCCCCCGCGGCGCAGCCATGAGGCCGGACCTGGCGCGCTACCTCGGCGCAAGCACCTACATCGACTTCGCTGCGCCGGACGTGCTGGCGACGGCGCGCCGGCTGGCCGGCGGCAGGCAACCCGGCACCGCCGAGGACGAAGCCGGGATCGTGCGCGCCTGCTTCACCTTCGTGCGCGACGAGATCGCGCATAGCGCGGACTTCCGGCGCAACCCGGTCACCTGCAAGGCGTCAAGCGTACTGCATCATGCGACCGGATTCTGCTACGCCAAGAGCCACCTGCTGGCGGCCTTGCTCAGGGCCAACGGCATCCCGGCAGGACTGTGCTACCAGCGCCTGGCCACCGGGGACAGCGCGGCGCCTTACTGCCTGCATGGCCTGAACGCGGTGTACCTGCAGGACCACGGCTGGTACCGGATCGACCCGCGCGGCAACAAGCCCGGCAGGGAGGCGCGCTTCGATCCGCCGCGCGAGGTACTGCCCTTTGCGCCGTCCAGCCCCGGCGAAGGCGACCTGCCCGGGATCTGGGCCGAGCCGCTGCCGGTGGTGGTGGAAGCCCTGGAGCGCTGCGCCAGTTATGAGCAGGTGCTGGCGGCCCTGCCGGACGCCGCGCTCGCCGCCTAGCGCAGTTGCGGACGCGGCCGTGGCCCGGCCTTATGCAATATGCCATTCATCGTCCGCATGCAAACGAATGATGCTCACCGGGCATTCCGTGCAAAGGAAATTTGCACAGGAGCTTGCATATTGGCATTTCCTTGCGTGGGGGCGCGCGGGTTTTCCGGCAGCGCTCAGCGTGGTGCACCGCAATAAGCTAGAATGAATGTCCTTCGGACCCGTCCGACCGACGCTTCAGCATCCAGGCCTTAGATCCCATGAACGCGCCCGCACACATCCATACCCTGCTCGCCGACAACGCTCCTGCGCGCCTGCGCGAGATCCCGTACAACTACACCTCATTCTCCGACCGCGAGATCGTGATCCGGCTGCTGGGCGAGTCTTCGTGGCGCCTGCTCGACGAGCTGCGCGGTGCGCGCCAGACCGGCCGTTCGGCGCGCATGCTGTACGAGGTGCTGGGCGATATCTGGGTGGTGCGCCGCAATCCCTACCTGCAGGACGACCTGCTCGACAACCCGAAGCGCCGCCAGAAGCTGATCGACGCGCTGCACCACCGCCTGGGCGAAGTCGACAAGCGCCGCCTGAGCGCCGATGCGTCCGAAGGCGATGCGGAGGGGGCGGCGTCGCGCAGCAGCGCCGTCGAACAACTGCTCGCCGCGGCGCGCAAGGCCGTGGACGACTTCGCGCGCGAGTTCCGCGAGACCTACGACCTGCGCAAGCGCGCCAGGCAGGTGCTGGGCGCCTACACCGACAAGCGCAACATCCGCTTCGACGGCATGCACCGCATTTCGCACGTCACCGACGCCACCGACTGGCGCGTCGAATATCCCTTCCTCGTCCTGCTCCCGGACAGCGAGGAAGAGATGGCCGGCCTCGTGAAAGGCTGCATCGAACTCGGTCTCACCATCATCCCGCGCGGCGGCGGCACCGGCTATACCGGCGGCGCTATTCCCCTCACGCCGATGTCGGCCGTGATCAATACCGAAAAACTGATCGGCCTGGGCGAAGTCGAAATGACACGCCTGCCGGGCCTGGACCGCGAATACGCGACCATCCATACCTATGCCGGCGTGGTCACCCAGCGCGTGTCGCAGGCAGCGGAAAAGGCCGGCTTCGTGTTCGCGGTCGACCCGACCTCGGCGCACGCGTCCTGCATCGGCGGGAACATCGCCATGAACGCGGGCGGCAAGAAGGCCGTCCTGTGGGGCACGGCCCTGGACAACCTGGCCTCGTGGCGCATGGTCGACCCGAACGGCGACTGGCTGGAAGTCACGCGCATGGACCACAACCTGTCCAAGATCCACGATGCGCCGGTGGCCACTTTCAAACTCGAATGGACCCATCCGACGCCGCGCGGCGCCATGAAGGGCGAGCCGTTCCGGGTCGAGACGCTCACCATCGAAGGTCGGCGCTTCCGCAAGGAAGGCCTGGGCAAGGACGTCACGGATAAATTCCTGGCCGGCCTGCCGGGCATCCAGAAAGAGGGCACCGACGGCCTGATCACGTCAAGCCGCTGGATCCTGCACAAGATGCCGAAGTTCACCCGCACCGTGGCGCTGGAATTCTTCGGCCAGGCGCGCGACGCGATTCCATCGATCGTCGAGATCAAGGACTACCTCGACAGCCTGCCGAAGAACGGCGACCCGGCCTTCGCCACGCTGCGCCTGGCGGGCCTGGAACACCTGGACGAGCGCTACCTGCGCGCGGTCGGCTATGCCACCAAATCGAAGCGCGGCGTGCTGCCCAAGATGGCGCTGTTCGGCGACATCGTCGGCGACGACGAGAACGCCGTGGCGATCGCTGCCTCGGAGGTGGTGCGCCTGGCGAACACCCGCGTCGGCGAAGGTTTCGTGGCCGTGAGCGCGGAAGCGCGCAAGAAATTCTGGCTCGACCGCGCCCGCACCGCGGCCATCGCGCGCCACACCAACGCCTTCAAGATCAATGAAGACGTGGTGATCCCGTTGAACCGCATGGGCGAGTACACCGACGGCATCGAGCGCATCAACGTCGAGCTGTCGATCAAGAACAAGCTGCAGCTCGCCGAGCAGCTGCATGGCTACCTGTCGAACGACCACCTGCCGATCGAGAAGAGCGATGACGCCACCGGCGACAGCGTCGACCGCAACGAGATCCTGGGCGACCGCCCGCAGCAGGCGGTGGCGCTGGTACGGCAGGTTGCCGCGCGCTGGGGCTTCATCCTGGCCAACCTCGACGCTCCGCTGCGCGACGTGCGCGGCAAGCTCGATGAACTGGGCCTGGATGCGCTGTCGGCGACGCTCGACCAGCGTATTGGCGCCCAGCCGGACGCACGCCTGTTCGACGTGGTGCAGGACCACAGCATCCGCATCTCCTGGAAGGGGGAACTGCGTGCGCCGCTGCGCCAGATCTTCAACGGCGCCGCCTACAAATGCATCCTCGACGAGTGCACGGCCATCCACAAGCGCGTGCTGCGCTCGCGCGTGTTCGTGGCCCTGCACATGCACGCGGGCGACGGCAACGTGCACACCAACCTGCCGGTGAACTCGGACGACTACGCGATGCTCCAGGACGCGCATCAGGCGGTCGAGCGGATCATGCGGCTGGCCCGTTCGCTGGACGGCGTGATCTCGGGCGAGCACGGCATCGGCATCACCAAGCTGGAGTTCCTCACCGACGAAGAGATCCGCGAATTCCGCGACTACAAGGAACGCGTCGATCCGGAAGGCCGCTTCAACAAGGGCAAGCTGCTCAACACGACCGCAGTGTCGGCCGACCTCACCAACGCCTACACCCCGTCCTTCGGCCTGATGGGCCACGAATCGCTCATCATGCAGCAGAGCGACATCGGCGAGATCGCCAACAGCATCAAGGATTGCCTGCGCTGCGGCAAGTGCAAGCCGGTCTGCACCACCCACGTGCCGCAGGCGAACCTGCTGTATTCGCCGCGCGACAAGATCCTCGCGACCTCGGCGCTGATCGAAGCCTTCCTGTACGAAGAGCAGACCCGCCGCGGCGTGTCGATCCGCCACTGGGAAGAATTCGAGGACGTGGCCGACCACTGCACCGTGTGCCACAAGTGCGTGACACCGTGCCCGGTGAACATCGACTTCGGCGACGTCTCGATGAACATGCGTAACCTGCTGCGCAAGATGGACAAGCGCAGCTTCAAGCCGGCCAACCGCGCCGCCATGTTCTTCCTGAACGCGACCGACCCGACCACCATCAACCTGACCCGCAAGGCAATGGTGGACCTCGGCTACAAGGCCCAGCGCATGGGCAACCAGCTGCTGCGCGGCTTCGCCAAGCCGCAGGTGGAAGCGCCGCCCCCGACCACCGGCAAGGCGCCGGTGCGCGAGCAGGTGATCCACTTCATCAACAAGAAAATGCCGGGCAACCTGCCGAAGAAGACGGCGCGCGCGCTGCTCGACATCGAGGACGACAAGGTCATCCCGATCATCCGCAACCCGAAGGCGACCAACGCCGACACCGAAGCCGTGTTCTACTTCCCGGGCTGCGGTTCGGAGCGCCTGTTCTCGCAGGTGGGCCTGGCCACCCAGGCGATGCTGTGGGAAGTGGGCGTGCAGACCGTGCTGCCGCCGGGCTACCTGTGCTGCGGCTATCCCCAGCGCGGCGCCGGCCAGTACGACAAGGCCGACAAGATGGTGACGGACAACCGCGTGCTGTTCCACCGCATGGCCAACACGCTGAACTACCTGGACATCAAGACGGTCGTGGTGTCATGCGGTACCTGCTACGACTCGCTGGCGAACTACGAGTTCGACAAGATCTTCCCGGGCTGCCGCCTTATCGACATCCACGAATACCTGATGGAGAAGGGCGTGAAGCTGGAAGGCGTCACCGGCACCCGCTACATGTACCACGATCCCTGCCACACGCCGATGAAGATGCAGGATTCGCTCAAGACCGTGAATGCGCTGGTGTCGACCGTCGACAAGGTGAAGATCGAGAAGAACGACCGCTGCTGCGGCGAGTCGGGAACCTTCGCCATCAGCCGTCCGGACATCGCAACCCAGGTCCGTTCGCGCAAGCAGGGCGAGATGGAGAAGGGCGCGGATAAACTGCGCGATGACGGCTTCAAGGGCGAGGTGAAGATCCTCACCAGCTGCCCGTCCTGCCTGCAGGGCCTGTCGCGCTACAACCACGATTCCGGCACCACCGCCGACTACATCGTGGTCGAGATGGCGCGCCACCTGCTGGGCGAGAACTGGATGCCCGACTACGTCGCCCGCGCCAACAACGGCGGTATCGAAAGGGTGCTGGTATGAAGGAAGTGCGTCGCCAGCCCGGCTGCGAACTGTGCGACCTCGCCGTGCCGATCGTCTGGCAGGACGAGAAGTATTCGGTCATCATCGTCGACGATGCGGCCTATCCGGGCTTTTGCCGCGTCATCTGGCGCGCGCACGTGCGCGAGATGAGCGACCTGTCGATCGATGACCGCCTGCTGCTGAACGAGGCCGTGTACCGGGTCGAACAGGCGGTGCGCGAGGTCATGCAGCCGCTGAAGGTGAACGTGGCCAGCCTCGGCAACGTGGTGCCGCACCTGCACTGGCATATCATTCCGCGCTACGCGGACGATGCGCACTTTCCGGCGCCGGTGTGGGCCCAGGCCGCGCGCCAGACCGACGAAGCGTCCCTGGCCGCACGCCGCGCCCTGCTGCCCGGCCTGGCTGCCGCGATCGCCAGGCGTTTCAACGAATAAGAGGAGACTCCATGCCCATCCCAACAGACATCGCCGTGCGCCAGAAGTCGCGCGTGCTGGATATCGCCTTCGACGACGGAAGCCAATTTTCCATTCCCTTCGAGCTGATGCGCGTGTATTCGCCGTCGGCCGAGGTGAAGGGCCACGGCCCGGGCCAGGAAGTCCTGCAACTCGGCAAGCGCGAGGTCGGCATCACGGGCGTGGAGCCGGTCGGGAACTACGCCATCAAGCCCCTGTTCGACGATGGGCACGCCAGCGGCATCTTCACCTGGGACTACCTTTACAAGCTGGGCAGCGAGGGCGCAGCGCTGTGGCAGCAGTACCTCGGCCGCCTGCATGCGGCGGGTTTCGAGGGCGACAGCGGGCGCGCGCCGGGCACGGAACTGCCGGGAGCGGCGCCGAAGTCCGGGTGCGGGCATCACCACTAGCAAGGTCCGGCGATTTCTCTCGACCTATCTTCCTGAAAAGAGCGGGCGGCCGAGCGAAAGCACGGCCTGGCGAATGTCTGCCGCTGCGCATTACGGTCGAGGCTTAGCCTAATGAAATAGTTGCCCGCCGGAACTGACGGGTTATGATGTGTGCTTTCCGAATCCAAGGCGCAGTCATGCGAATCCCGATCGTTTCAGGCGCTCCCTTGCGCACGGTACTGGTTGTCCTGGTCCTGGCCATCCTGGCCAGCTGCGCGGCGACGATTCCGTCGTCGAACGGCGGCTTCGTCCGCGCCTATCCCGATTCACCCCAGCAGCGCAACGGCGTGTTCGTGAATCCGGCGGTGCCGGGCCGTGTTGCGCCACCGCCGCCCGCGCAGTCGCAGGGCATGTTCGGCAGGCTCGGGCTTTTGTGGAAGTTTTTGTTCGACAAACCGCCGGGCACGGTGCCGCCGGGACCGCTGCCACTGCAGCGCATGAGCCAGGCAGCGGTGCTGGCCGCGCCCGACAACACGGTCTGGCGGCTGGGCCACTCGACCCTGCTGCTCAAGATCGCCGGCAAGTACTGGCTGACCGACCCGATCTTCTCGGAACGCGCTTCGCCGGTGCAATGGGCCGGGCCCAAGCGCTTTCATCCGCCGCCGGTCGGACTCGACGCGCTGCCGCCGATCGAAGCTGTGATCCTGTCGCACGACCATTACGACCATCTCGATTACGACACCATCATGACCCTGGCGCCACGGGTGCGCCAGTTCATCACGCCGCTGGGCGTGGGCGATCGCCTGGTGGACTGGGGTGTCGACCCCGGCAAGGTGCGCCAGCTCGACTGGTGGCAAACCACCGAGGTCGGCGCCGTCCGGCTGGTCGCCGTACCGGCGCAGCATTTCTCGGGCCGTGGACTCAACGACCGCAACAAGACGCTGTGGGCGTCCTGGGTGGTGCTGGCCGGCGACCTGCGCCTGTTCTTCAGCGGCGACACCGGTTACCACCCGGCTTTCCGCACCATCGGCGAACGCTATGGCCCGTTCGACATGGCAATGCTGGAAGTGGGCGCCTACAGTCCGAGCTGGCAATCCCACATGCAGCCGCACGAATCGCTGCGCGCCGCGGGTGATTTGCGCGCGAAATGGCTGCTGCCGGTGCACAACGGCACCTTCGACCTGTCCACCCATGCCTGGGACGATCCGTTCGAGCGCATCACGGCGCTGGGTGTCGCCCAGGGTGTGCCGGTGGCCACGCCGCAGTTCGGCGAGGCCCTGTCGCTGCTTCAGCCCCATGCCGGCAGCGCCTGGTGGCGCACGGTCGGCAAACTTCCGGGCGCACCGACCGGCAGGCCGGGCGAATCGCCCTTGCAACTGCAGCGTCCCTAACGGCGCCTGCGCGCACTCCCTGAGCGCTTCGCACAGATCCGGCTGCCGCCGGACCTGGAACCCGAACGGCAGGCTCGCCAGTTGGCGCGCGAACCACGCGATGTCATCCTCCAGGCTCGTCCCAAGCCGCAGCAATTGCTCCACGGTACGCAAGCCGTGCTTGCGGGCGAAACTGCGGTACGCCGCATGCGCTTCGCGCACCAGCAACACTTGCCGATCCAGCCTGGGAAGCTGGGAAGCTGGTGGGCTCCTGTTCCGGCACTGTCAGTGCGCCGTGTCCAGTGACGGCGTCGACGGTCTGTCCGCTCCGGTCGCGTGCCGCCTGGATGCGGTCGAGCTTGCGTGAAATGAAACCCGCATGCAGCGGGTTTCGGATCCAGATCAGTTCACTGCTTGCGGCGGCGCGTCCCAAGCATCAGCGCAACGCCGGCCAGCAGCAGGCTGTAGGTCCCAGGTTCGGGCACTGCATTTGCCAGCGCCTCACCGTGGATGCTGACGCCGTCGATGACGCTCCAGCTTGCGTCATTGCTATAAGAAAAATAGAACTGATCACTCGCGTTCAGTCCGATCGTCTGTAGGTCAAAGGTCCACTCGCGCCATACGCTATCGTTTTGACCCAGCGGGACCAGCGTGGCGAGTTCGGTGCTTCCATTTGCTGCCAGAATCCGCGCAACGCCATAGCTGTGGTTGGGCGACTGATTGGAGGAATGCCAAAAACTCAGGTAGCGATTGCTTGCTGTCACCAGTGACGAGGTAATGCTTCCCCTGCTCTCGTTGCCCATGGGGCCAGATTCCGCATAGAAGGCGCCATCTTTTGCACCAGCATTAAACCAGCCCCATGGAGTAGGACCCGTGGACGCGCCGCCCGGCTGAATAGTCCAGTCCCCTGAGACCGTCCAATCGCTGAAGCCGGACTCGAAGCTCGGGTTCAACAATGGGCCGGCGATCGCGGGGGACGAGGCCAGAGCGAAAGCCAGGCTCCCGATTGACAGCAATGCTGGAAGAGTACGCGACATGTTCACACCTTTCAGGAGATTATTGTTAGACGCCAATTTAACTGGCTTGCTTAACAAGCAAATTTCGCGCCAGAAACATAAGTACTTGTTTCCACTCGTTGTTAACTAAAAGGTAGCGCGGAGTGTAAAGTTTCCCGACAAATACGAACGTTTATAAAGGGAGAACATGTGCAGGCTGCTCCGAGGGGTGCTGTCGTCTCGCCGCTGCGGTACTGCGTGTATATGTCGTACACATGGCGGGCGGCGTCGTGTGCCCAGGACATTACCGTGCGGAGCAGCACGGCTTAGCAGTCGGTTTTCACCAGCCCGTCCTGCAGCTGCCTCAACAAGGCTTCCGCGCATTCCCTGACTGCCGTACGCAATTCCGGCGGGTTCCTGATGTCGAACCCGAACGGCAGGCTCGCCAGCTGGCGCGCGAACCACGCGATGTCGTCAGACTGGTTGTGCATCACGACGCCGCCCTCCGCCTGTTCGAACACGCCGATCGTATCGAAGAACTGCGCCTGCGCCCGTTCCAGGCTCGTCCTGAGCAGCACCTCGACCGTCCAGGCGCGGGGCAGGGTGGCCACCGAGCGCACCAGGTAGCCCAGCGCGTCGAACTGCGCCGGCCGCTCGAAGCGCTGCTCCAGCGAGTCCGCCGAGCGGATCCGGTCGAGCCGGAACGAACGCACGGCGTCGCGCAGATGACACCACCCTACCGCATACCAGCCCCCGTCGTGGAAGGCCAGGCCATAGGTGTCCACCTCGCGCTCCGACGCCGTCCCGGCCGCATCGACGTAGTCCAGCCGCACGCGCCGGCCCGTACGGGCGGCGACCGACAGTTGCGCGAGCGCCCCCTGGCCGCTCGACGCATCGGCGCGCCGCAGGCCGAGCTGCACCGTCTCGTCGATTGCCCGCACGCGCTGGCGCAGCTGCGCCGGCATGGTGCGCTCCAGCTTGGCCTGCGCGCTCGCCACCGCCGGCGCCGCGCGGTCGAGCCCGAGGTTGCGCGCCGCCAGCAGGCCGACCGACAGCGCCAGCGCTTCGTCGTCGCTGAACATCATGGGCGGCAGCCGGAATCCGGCCACCAGCGCGTAGCCGCCGGCCCGGCCGCGCTCCGCGATCACGGGGATGCCCATCTCTTCCAGCGCGGCGATGTAGCGCCGCACGGTGCGCATGTCCACGTCCAGCCGTGCCGCAATCCCGGCGCCGCTGACCTGGCCGTGGGCCTGCAGCAGTTCCAGCACCGCCAGCACGCGCGTCAAAGGTTTGCTCATGACTCGTTTTTTAAATTAATTAGGGCAGATTATGTCCTGTTTCGCCCTTATCGTGCAGGCTTCGATACTGACTTGACGGGAAACACATGGCTGATCTTGCCCACCTGGGCCTGTTCTTCGTGGTGGTATTCGGCGTGATCGCCTTGCCGGGGCTGGACATGGCCTTCGTGCTGGCCAGCGCCCTGCGCGGCGGGAATGGCGCCGGACTCGCCGCAGTCGGCGGCATCATGCTGGGCGGCGCTGCCCACATCGTGATGGGCGTGCTCGGCGTGGCAGCCATCCTGGCCGTGTGGCCGCCGCTGTTCAATGCAGTGCTGCTGGCCGGAGCGCTCTACGTCGGATGGATCGGCTGGACGCTGCTGCGTACGCGCGACGCGCTGGCCTTGCCCACCGCGGCGCGCGCGCCGCGCGGGCGTTCCGTTTTCCTGCAGGGGATGCTCACCTGCCTGCTCAACCCGAAGGCCTATGTGTTCATGCTGGCGATCTTCCCGCAGTTCCTGCGCCCTGAACGCGGGCAGCTGTGGGCGCAGGCGGCGGCGCTGGGCCTGATCACGAGCTTCACCCAGGCGGCCGTGTATGGCGCGGTGGCGGTCGGCGCGGTGCGCGCGCACCGCTGGCTGGCGGGAAATCCGCGCGCCGGGCTGGCGGCGGCGCGCGCGGTCGGCGCGGTGCTGCTCGGCGCCGCCCTGCTGACCGTGCTGCAGGGATGGAGCTGAACAAAAATATTTTTTCCGAGCTGTCGACATTTCTGTCGAGATACGGCAATGTCATTCGTCATGAGGGCCCGGGCGTCCGGGTGACCCTATTGGAGACCGACATGGAATACATGATCCTGATTTACGCCGACGAACAGCTGTACGCCGACATGCCGCAGGCGGAACTGGCCGCCGTCATGGCCGACTACGGCCGCTACGCGCAAGAGATGGAAGCGGCCGGCGTGCTGCGCGGCGGTTCCGAACTCGCCCCCGTGCATGCCGCCACCACGGTGCGCCTGCGCGACGGCAGGCTGGTTTGCAGCGACGGGCCCTTTGCCGAGACCAAGGAGCAGCTCGGCGGCTACTTCCTGATCGCGTGCGACGACCTCGACGAGGCCATCAAGTGGGCGGCCAGGTGTCCATCGGCCGGACACGGTTCGATCGAGCTGCGCCCGCTGGTGAACAACAGCTGAAGGCGGGCTGGCAGCGATGGTGGCGCGCATCGTCGACGAGGTGTGCCGGCGCGAAGGCGCCAAGGTACTGGCCGGGCTGATCCGCCGTTTCGGCGACATCGGCCTGGCCGAGGACCTGCTGCAGGACGCCTACGCGCGCGCCCTCGCGCGCTGGCCCCGGGACGGCCTGCCGGACAATCCGGCAGGCTGGCTCAGCACTGTGGCGCGCAACCGCGGGCTGGACATCCTGCGCCGCGCGGCGCGCACCCTGGACGATTCGAGCGAGGTGCTCGCCCGTCTCGAGGCGGAGCCGCCGCCAGAGGCAAGCGGGCCGGCCGATGCGGGAATGGACGACGACCGGCTGCGGCTGATCTTCACCTGCTGCCATCCGGCCCTGGACCCGCGCGCGCAAAGCGCCCTGGCGCTGCGCACCCTGTGCGGGCTGTCCACCCGTGAGATCGCCCGCGCTTTCTGCGAGCGCGAAGCGACGACCGCGCAGCGCCTGGTGCGCGCCAAGCGCAAGATCGCCGATGCCGGGATCCCCTTCGCGGTTCCGGCGGCGGCGGACCTGCCTGGGCGGTTGGCCATCGTGCTGCAGGTAATCTACCTGGTCTTCAACGAAGGCTACGGCGCCACCGAAGGCACGCGCCTGGTGCGCGCCGAGCTGTGCCGGGAAGCGATCCGCCTTGGCCGCCTGATGCGGGAACTGATGCCGGAGCAGGCCGAGGTGCTCGGCCTGCTGGCCCTGATGCTGCTCAGCCACGCACGCAGCGCGGCGCGCGTGTCCGCGCTGGGCGAGCTGCTGACCCTGGAACGGCAGGACCGCAGCCTGTGGGACCGGACCGCCATCGCGGAGGGGGTGTCGGTGCTGGACGCGGCCCTGGCATTGCGCCGTCCCGGGCCCTACCAGATCCAGGCCGCCATCGCGGCGCTGCACGGCAAGGCCCGGCGCGCGTCCGAGACCGACTGGGCGCAGATCGCCGCCCTGTATGGCGCCCTGCTGCGCCATCTCCCAACGCCTGTGGTGCAGTTGAACGCGGCGGTAGCGCAGGGCATGGCGCATGGACCCCGTCAGGGCTTGCAGGCGCTGGAGCGCATCGCCGGAATGGAAACCTCGCACTACCTGCATGCCGCGCGCGCCGCATTCCACCGGCGCCTTGGCGAACTGCCCGCAGCGGCGGCGGCCTATGCGCGCGCGGCCGAACTGGCCGGCAATGCGGTCGAGCGGACCTGGCTGCTGGCCCGGCGGTCGGCGCTCTGAACGGACGCCCAAGCGGTGATTGCTGGCGGCTCCGCGCACGCGCCGGATGATCTCGCTGCAAGCGATCCCCGCGTGGGCGGCGCTACGGCCGGCGCCTGGTCGAGTTCCCGTGGAGCCGCCCACCCTACGATGCCGTGGCGTCGCCTACAAAAACAAAGAGCACGTCCATCGACGTGCTCCCGCTTCTTGCCTGATCCTTTCGCCTGCCCTGGCTAGCCAGGGCAGCGGCGTATTACGCCTGCGGCTGGATGTTCGCTGCCTGCTTGCCTTTTGGGCCGGCAGTGATGTCGAAGGTCACGCGCTGGTTTTCCGCGAGCGACTTGAAGCCTTGGCTGTTGATGGCCGAGAAGTGCGCAAAGACGTCTTCGCCGCCGCCGTCCGGGGTGATGAAGCCAAAACCTTTTGCATCGTTAAACCACTTTACAGTGCCAGTCGCCATGGTAATTCCCTCATTAAGTTATCTGTGTTATCGCATCGTTGGCTGCCTGAAGGTGAAAAACCAAAACGGGCCCAACATTGCAAAATTAATTATAGAGACTAATTTTCAAAAGCAAGGGCGTTTTTCAATCGTGCGCCCCACTTTTTTCAGGTGGCAGCCGCCAGTCCCGGGAGCGGCTGCCATCCTGTTCAATGTCAGCCTGGCCGGGCTGCTCAAAAGTTAAATGGCATCCTCACCGTGAGCGAAACGTCCGGGGTGTCGCGGGTGACGCCGGCCCCCACCGCGATGCTCAGCGAACGCTTTTCGTTGAAGCGGTATGAATAGCCGAGCAGCAGGGTGCCGAGCTGGGTGCGCACCGATCCCGGCACGTTGACGCCGTTCTGCTTCATGCGGCCCACCGTGCTGTGGTCGTAGCCCAGGCTGAGCGAGGCCTTGTCGTTCAGCGCCAGGCCCATGCCGAAGTTGAAGCCGATGATCGCGCCCGGTTCCAGCTCGCCCAGCGGCTCGCGCACGTCGTTGCGCACCAGGCGCTCGACATTGCTGCGCTTGAAGTTGTGCAGGTAGCTGACGCTGCCGAAGAACACGGCCGGGTCGGAGGGGAACAGGAAGGTCAGGTTACCCTGCAGCGATTGGAAGCCCGAACCGGTCGGCAGCGACAGCGGCAGGCCGGTGCCGGTGACGTTCTCGCCGATGCAACGCGTCTGGCAGTCGGTCACCACCTCGAACGGGTCCTTGCCGGTGACCGACTTGTAGCGCAGGCCGCCGATCCAGTAGGCCTTGTCCGGACCGCCGTTGTTGAGCTGGTAGCGGGTGCCGATCTCGATGTCGCCCAGGTCCTTGCCGCTGGTGCTGAACACGCGCTCGACCGCGGTGCCGGTGAAGATCTCGCGGCTGACGGTGGCGTCCGAACGGTACACGTAGGGGACCTTGACCTCGACTTCCATCCGGTTGCTCAGGCCGGTGCGGGCAGTGAGCGAACCGGTGAAGGTGTTGCGCTTGACCTCGCGCACGTCCACCAGGCCGATCAGGAGCGCCGGGATCACGGTGTAGCCGACCAGGGCCACGCGGTTGCTCGACGAGTAGCCGAACTGCAACGCCGGTTCCAGGATGTACTTGCCGCGCGGGGTCAGCACGCCCGGGGCATCGAACAGCGGCGCCACCTCGGGCGGACGCTGGTCCTTCTGGTTGTTGCCGGCAGTGTTCTGCTGGGCCTGGACGGGTGCGCGGGCGGCCGGCTGGGCCGGTCCCGGGGCCAAGGGCGCCGGGGTCGACGGTGGACGGTTGTTGTTCTGGGGCGTGTTCTGGGCAGTTCTCTGCGCATTGCCCTGCGCGTTGTTCGGCGCATTCGCCGGCGCAGCCGCCGCTGCGCCCGCGTTCTGGCCGCCCGTGCCGCGCTGTTCGTCCAGCAGCAGGTCGTCGGCGCGTGGGGGCTGTTCGAGGTTTTCCGCCAGCACCGGCGCGCCGTCGCGCCTTTGCTCGATGCGGTCGATCTGGGCGCGCTGGGCTTGCAGTTCGCGCATCAGCTTGTCGACCAGCGCACGCTGGGCGGCCAGCTCGGCCTTCAGGGTCGCCAGTTCGGCGCCCTTGTCCTGGACGTTTTCCTGTTGCGAAGGCTGCTGCGCGTGGGCGACCGGGGCCAGCAGCATCGCCGCCAGCCCGGCGGCGCCCAGGCGCGCGACGTGATTGGACATTCGTTTCTCCATCGGCAGGTTAATATTATTGCAATGTTACAGGTTTCCTGCCGAGCGCACGATTGCCTCACGAATGGTTGAGTGAAAATTAATGTCCTTGATGAGCGCCATGGCGTTGACGGTCGAGCTGATCGTCGTCTGCGCCATGATGTTCTGGTGATCCAGGCTGTTCTGGACCAGGGTGGCGCCGCTGCCCAGGCCGATGTCCTGGGGGGCGAAATTGCTGCCTCCCATCTGGATCAGGCGCGCAGTGCCGAGCGCCTCGCCGGCCGCCCTGACCTGGTCGGCCGACATCGAGGCCACGTCCGGAATCACGACGTTGGTGCGCGACAGGACTTCGCCGTTGATCGACACCACCCGCTCGATTCCCAGGGAGATGTTGAGGCCGCCCGGCACCTCGAAGCCGCCGCGCGCATTGTCGAGCGTGCCGGTGTCCACCGGCGCCCATTCTTCCGCATTGATCACGGGTGCTTTTCCTGCAGCCAGCGCTGCGGTGCAGGCTCCGGCCAGCAGCGCGGCCATGAGGCCCCGGCATGCATGTGTGAGCCAGTGCATGGTATTCCTTTCAAAAATCGCCAGGGCCGAATTTCGGCAGGCTCTGGCTGTACTGTTCGACATTGATGCCCGCGCCGAGCGGCGCACGGGGGACGGTGCGCCAGTCGTCGGCGCGGTTGAAGGCTACCTTGCCTATTGCGGCGGGATACCTGTGGATCACGAACAGCAGCTTGTTGGCCCAGATCTCCATGAAGCGCTCGCGGGTGACGGTGCGGGCGCCGGTGGCCGGGTCGCCGAGCAGGATACGGCCATCCTCGGAACCCTTGATGACGACAAAGTGGTTGTAGCCGCGGTCGGACACCAGCACGATCGCCGGCAGTTTTGCGTCGAGCAGCTTGTCGAGCGGCTGCTGGAAGCCGTCGCCGGTAAAGCCGCGGGTGGCCAGGTAGCGCTTCATGTCGAGCAGGGAAAAGCCCTGCTGGCGGATCTTGGCCTGGTCGCCGATTTGGAACATCTTCTCGAAGACTTCCTTTTCGGTGACCGGCGTGGCGTAGTGATAGGTCAGCAGGGTGGCGAGTGCCGCCGATCCGCAGCTGAAGTCGTACTGCTGGCGGGTGGTCTTGCGGAACTTGATGTCTTTTAAAGTGGTGACCGGCACCGTGACGCGCTGTCCAACGGCCAGCTCGATGCTCGACGCCGGGCACCCGGGCGCCAGGACCATGCCGCCGATGGCGGCGCAGATGGCGAGAACCTGTTTCATAAGGCGTTCATGCTCATTGCAGCCGCAGGTTGATGACGGTGGCGTTCTGGATCAGCACGTTCGAACCGCTGTTCTGGATCACCATCGGCAAACCCTGGGCGTTCGCGAACGAACCGCTGTCGATGATGTTGTTGCCGCTGACCGTGTTGAGCGCGGTGTTGTTGCCCACCGTACCGCCCAGCACCGCTTCGGTGTGGATGGTGTCGTCCTTGCCGGTGGTGCGCTCCAGGCGTTCGCTTGCCGCGGCTTCGCCCCAGCTGCCGGCCGCAGCCTGCGTGCTCGGCGCCACCCTGACTTCGTTCAGGAAGCTGATTTTCACCGGCAGCTTCTCCGGATCGGCGGCCTGGACCGCCAGTGGTAGCGCGATCAGCACCGCCAGCAAGCATCGGTTCACAGGTTTCATACAATCTCCTCGGGTCGGAAAACCGCCGCGCGGCGGATGCCACGCGGCGGTCTTTGCTGCTTACCTACAGTACTTCACCGTGATTACTTGCCGACGTTCATGTTCGACTGAACGTTGACGCTCTGCTGGACCAGCGAGGAGAAGCCGTTGTTCTGGCTGATCACCGACACGCCGGCAGCCGACTGGGCGATGTTCGACATGGTGTTCGACATGTCGAAGGAACCGGTGGTCACCGACTGGGTGCCGCCGTTGCCGCCGCTGCCGGCGCCGCCGGCGCCGCCCATGGCTTCGCCCACCGAGATGGTGCCGCCCATGCCGCCGTCGCCGCCGTTGGTGGTGCCGCCGTTGCCGCCTGCGCCGCCGGCGCCGCCGGTGCCGGTGCCCGAGGTGCCGTCGCCGCTGGCCGAATCGCCGTTGGTGGCGGCGCCGCCTGCTGCGCCGCTACCGGCGGTGTTCGAAGCCGAGCCGCTGGCTGCGCCCGAACCGCCCATGCCGCCTGCTGCGCCGTTGCCGCCGGCAGCACCCGAGCCGCCGTCGCCGCCCGAGCCGCCTGCACCGCCGGTGCCGCCCATGCCGCCTGCCGCGCCTGCGCCGCCGGTCGAGGTGCCCGAAGCGCCTGCGCCTGCAGTCGAGGTGCCTGCTGCGCCTGCGCCGCCGGTCGCGGTGCCTGCTGCGCCTGCGCCGCCTGCGCCGCCTTCACCGCCGGCGCCCGAAGCGCCCGCGCCGCCGCTGCCCGCAGCGCCTGCGCCGCCGGTGCCGCTCAGGGCTGCGCCTGCACCGCCGGTACCGCCGGTTGCTGCACCGCCCGAGGCGCCTGCGCCGCCGGTCGAGGTGCCGGTGCCGCCTGCGCCGCCGGCTGCGCCGTTGCCGCCTGCTGCGCCTGCACCGCCTGCGCCCGAGGTCGAGTCACCGCCGGTGTTGGCGGTGCCGTCGGCATTGCTCGAGCCTGCACTGATCGCGCCGCTGGTGGTGCCAGCGCCGCCGCTTGCACCGCCGGTGCCTGCGCCTGCGTCCGAACCCGAACCAGGCATGCCGCCCGAACCCGAGGTCGCCATGTTGTCGCCGTTCGAGGCTGCGCCGCCGGTTGCGCCGGCCGTTGCAGTCTGGGTCGAACCGGTCGACGAGCCGCCTGCGCCGCCCATGCCGCCTGCTGCGCCTGCGCCGCCTGCTGCGCCTGCGCCGCCGGTGGCGCCCGAACCGCCGCCCATGCCGCCAGCACCTGCGGTGGTGGAGCCGTTGGCGCCGCCGTTGCCGCCGTCGAGCGAGCCGGTCTCGCCGCCTGCGCCGCCGGTGCCCGCGCCGCCCAGGCCGCCGGTACCTGCGCCGCCTGCAGCGCCTGCGCCGCCCATGCCGCCGGTGGCGCCCGAACCGCCGCCTGCACCGCCGGTGGCGCC
>NZ_JCASIF010000027.1:0-22951 GCF_059686055.1 Telluria sp. ZB4P34
GGTGAAGGGCTTGATCTACCTTCCAAGGTCGAGCCTTAAGGGTGGGCTCAAGCTGGTCTTCACCTCAATTGGTGGTAGCTAACCACCAATGAGAACAAGATACAAGGGTGGGCGGCTTCACCCCGGAATTTGCATGACCGCAGCGCGGACGCCGTCCGCGCGTTCAATCGGTGCAAGATCAGCCGCAGCGTTGATTCAACAGTGATTTGAACGCGTGTTCGGCAGAGCCGAACACGCTACGCCACCACTTTGCGAATCCACGTCGAGATATCCTGCACCTCTTCCAGGCACAGCGAGTGCTGCATCATGTATTCGTGCCACTCCACCTGGTAACCCAGCGACACCAGCACCTCCTTCGACTCGCGCGCCCGCGCGAACGGCACCACGTTGTCGTGGGTGCCGTGGGCCATGAAGACCGGCGTGGCCAGGCTTTCCTCGGTGCGCTCGCCAGCGACCGAGGCGGCCAGCGGCAGGTAGCCCGACAGGCACAGCATGCCGGCCAGCTTTTCCGGGTGGCGCATGCCGGTCTGCAGGGTCATCGCGCAGCCCTGCGAGAAGCCGGCCAGGATGATGCGCGAGGCCGGGATGCCGCGTGCTTTTTCGCGGGCGATCAGCGCTTCCACGTCGCGCTGCGAGGCGCGCAGGCCGCCTTCGTCCTCGCGGCGGGTCAGCTCGGCGCCGGTGATGTCGTACCAGGCGCGCATCACGTAGCCGCCGTTGATCGTCACCGGCATGGTCTTCGCATGCGGGAACACGAAGCGGATGCCGGGCAGGCCGGCGAGGTCCAGCTCGTTCACCAGGGGCACGAAGTCGTTGCCGTCGGCGCCCAGGCCGTGCAGCCAGATGACGGCCACGGTCGGATTCGGCGCGGTTTCGATCTCGATGTTCTGCAGCAGTTCCATGCAATTCCTTGTTGGCTCAGGCAGCAGGAGGACGCAACGCCGACTTCGGGCGGAAGGTCTTGCTCACCTGGGGATTGGTCTCGATATAGGGGCCGCCGATCAAATCGATGCAGTAGGGGACGGCGGCGAAAATCCCGCCGACGACCGTGTTGCCGGCATCGTCCTTCAGGCCTTCCAGCGTCTCCTTGATCGACTTGGGCTGGCCCGGCAGGTTCATGATCAGGGCGGCGTGGTCGGCGCCGTCACCCTGGACTTCGCGGATTACCGCGGTCTGGCGCGACAGGATCGCGGTCGGCACGAAGCGCAGGCTGATCTGGCGCATCTGCTCGCCGAAGCCCGGCATTTCCTTGGTCGCCACGGCCAGCGTAGCCTCGGGCGTGACGTCGCGGCGCGCCGGGCCGGTGCCGCCGGTGGTCAGGACCAGGTGGCAGCGCGCCCCGTCGACCAGGTCGACCAGGGTGCGCTCGATTTCCGCGCGGTCGTCGGGAATCAGGCGCGTCTCGACACGGAACGGCGTGGTGATGGCCTGCGCCAGCCAGTCGGCCAGGGCCGGGATGCCCTTGTCTTCATAGACGCCGCCGCTGGCGCGGTCCGAGACCGACACCAGGCCGATGATCAGCTCTTGATGCGCCACTTCCGCTTCACTCGTCGTCGGACTCGTCATCGCCGGCTTCTTCCGCGTCATCGGCTTGCGCCTGCTTCGATTTCTTGCCCAGGTCCTTCAGGATCTGGAAGATCTCGCGGTAGGCCTTGGGGGGCTTGTTCTCCGCCTGCTCCTTGCGCGCGTTGCGGATCAGGGTGCGCAGGTGCTGCACGTCCAGTTCCGGGTTCTCCTCCAGCAGCTGGGTCAGGGCCTTGTCGTCGGCGAGCAGCTTTTCGCGGCGGCGCTCGAGGGCGTGCAGGGCGGCGGTTTCGGACTTGGAGGCGCCTTTCCAGCTGTCGATGGTGCGCTGGATGACGGCGACTTCTTCCTCGTCCAGCGTACGCATCTTCTTGCCCACGAATTGCAGGGCGCGGCGGCGGCCTTCGTGGTTGGTGATGGCCTGGCAGGTGAGGATGGCTTCCTTGACGTCTTCCGGCATCTCGACGCGCTTGACGCGGTCGCGCGGCGCGTCCACCAGCTGTTCGCCGAGCTTCTGCAGCTCGTTCGAATGGCGCTTGGCTTCGGACTTGGAAGGACGTTCGTATTCTTGGTCGAACTCGTTGGACTGGAAGCCCACGGAGCCGCGGTTTGGATTAGGCATGATCTTTGGATTGACCCGGATCGATCCGATTGGCGTAGAGCCGGTCAGTGAAAATAGTAAACGGCTGCTATGATAACTGTTTTAGGGCGAGCTACGAAAAACACGACATGAACGACTCCGCGATCACCTCTGCGTTTACCCATACCCAGGACCAGCTGAAGCAGCTCGCACGCGACGTGTTGGCCTTCGCGAAAGAGCAGGGCGCCACCGATGCCTCGGTCGAGATCAGCGAAGGCAGCGGCCTGTCGGTTTCCGTGCGTAAAGGCAAGATCGAGACCATCGAGCAGAACAAGGACAAGGGCATCGGCGTCACCGTGTACTACGGCCAGCGGCGCGGCAATGCCAATACCTCCGACTTCTCCACCAAGTCCCTCAAGGACACCGTGGAAGCGGCCTGGAACATTGCCCGCTTCACCGCCGAAGACAATTGCGCCGGCCTGCCCGACGCCGACCTGCTGGAGATGAATCCGCGCGACCTGCGCCTGTACTACCCCTGGGATATCAGCACCGAGGGGGCCGTCGAACTCGCCCAGCGCTGCGAGAACGCGGCCTTCGAGGTCGATCCGCGCATCAGCAACAGCGAAGGCGCCAGCGTCTACGTGCAGCAGTCGCATTTTGTGGGCGCCAATTCGCGCGGCTTCATCGGCGGCTATCCGTTCTCGCGCCACACGATCTCGGTCGCGCCCATCGCCGGCAAGGGCAACAAGATGCAGCGCGACGACTGGTACAGCTCGGCACGCGACCCGAAAAAGCTGGCCAAGCCGGAACTGGTCGGCCGCTACGCCGCCGAACGCGCCCTGGCGCGCCTGAACGCCCGCAAGCTCGATACCCGCACCTGCCCGGTGCTGTTCGAGGCGCCGCTGGCCGCCGGCCTGCTCGGCGCCTTCGTCCAGGCCGTCTCGGGCGGCTCGCTGTACCGCAAGTCGAGCTTCCTGCTCGATACGCTGGGCAAGCAGGTGTTTCCTGAGCACATCAGCCTGGTCGAAGACCCGCACCTGGTCGGCGCGGTCGGCTCCGCCCCCTTCGACGAAGAAGGCGTGCGCACCGTGCGCCGCAAGGTGGTCGACAATGGCGTACTGCAGGGCTATTTCCTGTCCTCGTACTCGGCGCGCAAGCTAGGCATGCAGACCACGGGCAACGCCGGCGGCTCGCACAATATGGACATCGTCTCGAGCCAGACCAGGCTCGCCGACGACTTCGAAGGCATGCTGCGCAAGATGGGCACGGGCCTGCTGGTCACGGAGCTGATGGGGCAGGGCGTGAACTACGTCACTGGCGATTATTCGCGTGGCGCGTCCGGCTACTGGGTCGAGAACGGCGTGATCCAGTATCCGGTGGAAGAGATCACCATCGCAGGTAATATGCGCGAGATGTTCCAGCAGATCGTGGCCGTCGGCAACGATGTCCTTACGCGTGGCAACAAATCGACCGGCTCGATCCTGATCGAGAAGATGGTCGTCGCCGGAAGCTGAGATTCAGCCGGGATTCAGCCGAGATTCAGACGAGATTCACCTGAGGAGCAGGCATGAGTAAATTCATTCGCATCGACAAGGAAAACAGCCAGAAGAGCGTCCTGCTCAACCTCGACCTCGTGGCCACCGTCGAATTGGCGCAGCCGTCCGACCTGCTGAGCTCGGGCAGCGACGCGCGCAAGGCGTATGCCACCTTCCTGGCGCCGGACAAGACCACCATCGCCACCCTGCATTTCGATTCGCTCGACGACGCGGCCGCCTGGGTCAACAAGCACCTGGGCGTCGAACTCTAACCATCAACCCGCAAGCGGAGGCGTCATGGCCAAGGTCGTCGTATCGCAAGCCTTCGATTTCCGCAGCGCCCAGGACTGGGCCTGGATACTGCGCGAAACGAACCTCAACCGCATCTCGGTCGCCACCGTGACCCTCAAGCAGACTTTCCTGGGAGACTTCCCGCTCGTGCCGGGCAGCAGCCTGAACGGCAAGATCGCGAGCAGCAGCTTTGCCGTCCGCGACGCGGAGGTCTACAGTATCACCGGCCTCGACCATGAGGCGAAGATGCTCGAGCCCTACGTCGAGCGCAAGGGAGACCTGGCCAAGCTGTACGCGTCTTTCCTCGCCGGCGACGATACGGTCGAGGGCAGCAGCGGCAATGACGGCCTGATGGGCTTCGCCGGCCACGACCGCATTCGCGGCGGCGGCGGCGACGACTGGATCTCGGGCGGCGGCGGCAGCGATTTCGCCATCTACGCCGGCAACCGCGCCGGCTATACCATCACCCGCGGGGCTGCCGGCGTGAACGTGGCCGACAAGGCGGGCGCCGAGGGCAGCGACACCCTGGTGGAAGTCGAGCGGGCGATCTTCGCCGACACCCACGTGGCGCTCGACGTGGGCGCGGGCGAAATCGGCGGCCGCGCCTACCGCCTCTACGAAGCCGCCTTCAACCGCACCCCGGACGCCCTGGGTGTGGGCTTCTGGATCGCGCGGCTCGACGAAGGCGTGTCGGTGACGGCCGTGGCCCAGGGTTTCATCGACTCCAACGAGTACCGCGCAGCCTACGGCAGCGACGTGTCGAACCTGGAACTGGTGAGGCGCTACTACACCAACATCCTCGACCGTGCGCCCGAAGAGGCCGGACTGACATTCTGGGTGGACAGGCTCGACAGCGGCGTGTCGCGCGCAGACGTGCTGGCAGGCATCAGCGAAAGCGCCGAGAATATCCAGGGCAGCGCCGCCGTCATTGCGAACGGCTTCGCCTATCTTCCCTATGGCTGAGAACAAGACCAGGGCGAACGGCGCCTGCGTGCGCGCCTATCTCGATGCGATTCCCGACGCCGCCCGGCGCCAGGACTGCGAAACGATCGTGGCCATGATGAGCCGCGTGACCGGCGCGCCGCCCGTCATGTGGGGCGACAGCATCGTCGGCTTCGACAGCTACCACTACAGGTACGCCAGCGGCCGCGAGGGCGATGCGCCGCTCGCCGGTTTCTCGTCGCGCAAGGGCGACATCAGCATCTACCTGTCCTGCGACTTTCCGGCCCAGGAGGGCCTGCGCGAGCGTCTCGGCCGGCACAAGATGGGCAAGGCCTGCCTGTACCTGCGCCGCCTGGACGAGGTCGACGAGAAGGTGCTGGAACAGATCGTGGCCGAGGCGGCCGCCGCCACGCGGGCGCTGTATCCGGCATCGCCGTAGGGTGGGCGGCTCCACCCTGGCATCTGCATCCTCGTCGGCGCGGATGCCGGCCGCGCGTTCAACTCCCCTTAGATCGGGCGGGAAACCTGTTCGGAAGCCGCTTGAACGCGTGTGCGGCGCCCACGCCGCCGGTTCGGGCACGGCGCCGGGTGGAGCCGCACACCCTACGACTACGCCGAGCTCAGCCGGCCTGCTCGATGCGGCTCAGGCGCTGCCCATAGATGCCCCAGGCGACGGCTTCGCCATCGACCGTGGCCTTGAGGGCCCAGCCGGTGCCGATCTTCTCGACCGTCACCTCGGTTTCCAGTTCCCTGGCCACCTTCTCGGCCCAGTTCTGGGCCGCGCCGCGGCCCTTGAACAGCTCCTGGCCCTCGAACACCACGGTGGCGTCGAACACGGAAGCGGAAAAGACGCTCATGGCTTCAGCGCCCGGATGGCGTTCAGCACCGGCTGCAGTACCGCCGCGCCCAGGCGCGCGCTGCGGGCGCCATCCCAGCCCACCTGCGGGTCGGGGTCGTTGGCGTTGTCCTTGAACGGCAGTTCCAGCGTCAAGGAAAGGCAACCGAAGGCGTGGGTGATGTGCGAGGAGCCCATGGTGAGCGTCTCGTCGGTGAACGGGGTCTTGCCGTAGCCGTGCACGTCCTGGAAGTCCGGGCTGGCGATCTTGAAGTCTTCGATGAACCGCTTCTGCTGGGCAGCCTGGGCGTCGCTCCAGGTCGGGAGCGACTCGCTGCCGGCCACGAACACGTAGGGCAGGCCTTCGTCGCCGTGCACGTCCAGGCACAGGTCCACGCCAGTCTCGTGCATCTTCTTCAGCACCAGGAAGACTTCCGGGCTGCGTTCCATCGACGGGTTCATCCACTCGCGGTTCAGGTTGGCGCCGGCCGCGTTGGTGCGCAGGTTTCCGCGCACCGAGCCGTCCGGGTTCATGTTCGGCACCACGTAGAACACCGACTCCCTCAAGAGCTGGCGCCCGAACGGGTGGGCCGGGTCGAGCAGGGCGTCGAGCATGCCCTCCACGAACCACTCGGCCATCGTCTCGCCCGGGTGCTGGCGCGCGATGACCCAGACTTTCTTCTTCTCGGGCGAAGGTTCACCGATGACCAGCATGTTCAGGTCGCGGCCGTCGACCGTGGAGCCGAGGTCGAGCATACGCACGTGTTCCGACATCTGGGCGCGGTCGAGCAGCTCCAGGTGGCGTTCCCACGAGTAGGGCTCGAAGTAGGCGTAGTAGACGCTGTCCATGCCCGGGGTGTGCTCGATCGTCATCACCGTGCCGTCGTACGAGGTCGGCACGCGGAACCAGTTCACGCGGTCATAGCTCGCCATCGCCTGGTAGCCTTCCCAGCCGGCCGGGTAGGCGGCCTGGGCGGCGTTCAGGAAGCGGATGGTGCAGGCCTGGCCTTGCGCGCCCTGCAGGCGGAAGTAGAACCACTGGATGATGTCGGCGTGCGAATCCTTGCGGATGTTCAGGTCGATGGCGTTCGCGCTCGTGGCGTTCACGACCTCGATGGCGCCAGCGTCGAACTGGCTGCTAATCTTGATAGACATGGTGTGTCCTGTCGTCGGGTTAATGCGGAAAACGGTGATAATACTAGTTTTCACCAGTGCTGCCGGATTTCGGCGGCGCGCTTTCAGCGGGGATCGTCATGCGTGTCTTGATCATCGTGGTTTGCCTTGCCGCCTTCTGGCTGGGGTCGCGTATCGCCGACAACCCGCTGGTGGGGATCGTGGTCGCGGCCGTCGTGGCCACGGTCCTGCTGCTGGGCCAGCGTGCCGTGCAACGGCGCCGTCAGGCCAATCCGCCGAAGCGTTCGTAGAAATCGCGGTCTGCGGGCGGGGTGGCGGCGTCCTCCCTGCCCAGCATGGCCATGACGTGTTCCTCGGCGCGTGCCCAGGTAAGGCGGTAGATCCGCTTTGCCAGCTCGTAGGCGTGCGAGCCGGGCCAGGGCGCCGGCAGCAGTTCGAGCGGCAGCATCGGGTCGTGCAGCTGCACGCGGCGGTAGGCGTGAATCAGCAGGGTACGGATGGCAAACGCGTCCTGCGCCGGCAGCGCGCCTTGCTCCAGCTGCGCCAGCAGCGGCGTGAAGCTGTCGATGAAGCCGCGGTAAGCGGCCACCACGCCGCCCAGGTCCCAGGCATCGCCCGCCAGCTCGGGGAGCGGGCGCGAGCCGACCTCGGCCAGCTCGGCCGCGTCGTAGACGAATACCTTGCCTGGTGCGCCGGCGCGCGCCAGCATTTCGCGCAGCGTGTCCCGGTCCGGCGCGGGATGGGCCATCAGGCCCGGCGCCAGCATCGCGAAACCCTCCCATTCCAGTTCCTTGCGCAGCAGCGCACGCAGGTCGCCGTCGATGCTGCCGTTCGGCGCCAGCACCAGGGTCCAGCGGCCGTCCCAGTGCAGGCCTGGCGGCGCATAGATGCGCCGGTTGGCGCGCTCGAAGCGCGGCAGCGCCTTCGGCTCCAGCGCGTAGCGGCTGCGCCGGCCTTCGCGGCTGGCCACCAGCCAGCCTTCCTGCACCAGGCGGAACACGCTGGTGCGCACCAGCCGGTCCGACACCCCGAGGGGACCCAGCAATTCGATCATGCTGCCCAGCCAGAAGGCGCCGCCGTGCGGGGCGATGGCGTCGCCGCACAGGGTCATCACCAGCGATTTGTGGCGCGGCGGGTCGCTGCTCAGGAAGTGGTCGATCCACTGGCCGCTGGTGCGTGCTGTCATCTTGATAAGCCGATAATATGATTCAAAATTTTGGTGTACATCCGATTTTTTGTATCGTATTATGGATTGACCAGGTTTGCAACGGAGACCAGACATGTACGCACAGATGGTGGAGACCGGACTCAAGAAAGTCCGTACCGAGGAAGACATGAGCCTTGACGAAGCGGCGTTCCAGGCCCGCATCGACGCCGGCATCAAGATCGAGCCGAAGGACTGGATGCCCGAGGCCTACCGCAAGACCCTGATCCGCCAGATCTCGCAGCACGCGCACAGCGAGATCGTCGGCCAGCTCCCCGAGGGCAACTGGGTCACACGCGCACCGACGCTCAAGCGCAAGTCGGTCCTGCTGGCCAAGATCCAGGACGAGGCCGGCCACGGCCTGTACCTGTACAGCGCCGCCGAGACGCTCGGCGTGTCGCGCGACGAACTGCTGCAGGCCCTGCACTCGGGCAAAGCCAAGTATTCGAGCATCTTCAACTACCCGACCCTGAGCTGGGCCGACATGGGCGCCATCGGCTGGCTGGTGGACGGCTCGGCCATCATCAACCAGATCCCGCTCTGCCGCTGCTCCTACGGTCCGTACGCGCGCGCCATGATCCGCGTCTGCAAGGAAGAGTCCTTCCATGCGCGCCAGGGCTACGACATCATGATGAGCCTGGCCAAGGGCACGCCGGAGCAGAAGGCGATGGCCCAGGACGCGCTGAACCGCTGGTGGTGGCCGTCCCTGATGATGTTCGGCCCGTCGGACGCCGAGTCGGTGAACAGCGCGCAGTCGACCGCCTGGCGCATCAAGCTGTTCTCGAACGACGAACTGCGCCAGCGCATGGTCGACCAGACCGTGCCGCAAGCCGAATACCTCGGCCTGACCATCCCCGACCCCGACCTCAAGTGGAACGCGGAGCGCGGCTCCTACGACTTCGGCGAGATCGACTGGAGCGAGTTCTACAACGTCCTGAAGGGCAACGGCCCCTGCAACCGCGAGCGCCTGCGCACCCGCGTGAAGGCGTATGAGGACGGCGAATGGTTCCGCGACGCCCTGGTCGCCCACGCCGATAAACAAGCCGCACGTAAAGCAGCTGCTTGATCGTAGGGGTGATCTGGTCCAGTGGACCAGATCACGCTCCGCCGACCGCGCGTTCAACTATCGCCAGCATTACCGCACAAGCTACACGGAGACATAAAAAATGAGCAAAGAATGGCCGCTGTGGGAAGTCTTCATCCGCAGCCAGCACGGCCTGGCCCACAAGCACGTGGGCAGCCTGCACGCACCCGACGCCGAGATGGCGGTCAACAACGCGCGCGACGTCTATACCCGCCGCAACGAAGGCGTCAGCATCTGGGTCGTGCGCGCCCAGGACATCGTGGCCAGCAGCCCGAACGACAAGGAAGCCCTGTTCGAGCCGGCCAACAGCAAGGTGTACCGCCACCCGACCTTCTTCCCGATGCCGGAAGAAGTCAAGAACCTGTAAGCCCGACCATGGACGCGAACATCGCGAAGTTTGAATACCTTCTGCGCCAGGGCGACAACGCCCTGATCCTGTCGCAGCAGCTGTGCCAGCTGTGCGGCAAGGGCCCGGCGCTGGAAGAAGACATGGCGCTGTCGAACGTCGCCCTCGACCTGCTGGGCCAGACGCGCATGTGGCTGACCTATGCCGGCGAGCTCGAAGGCAAGGGCCGCGACGAAGACCGCCTGGCCTTCCAGCGCGACGCCCACGACTACCGCAACTGCCTCCTGGTCGAGCAGCCGAACGGCAGCTACGCCGAGGTCATGATGCGCCAGTTCCTGTTCGATACCTGGCACTACTTCCTGATGGACGGCCTGACCCGCTCCAGCGATGCGCGCATCGCCGAGATCGCGCAGAAGTCGATCAAGGAAGTGACCTACCACCTGCGCCGCTCGGGCGACCTGGTGGTGCGCCTGGGCGACGGCACCGATGTCAGCCACGCGAAGATGCAGATCGCGCTGGACGAGCTGTGGATGTACAGCGGCGAGATGTTCATCTACGACGCAGTGGACAACGCGATGGTGGAGCAGGGCGTCGCCCCGGCCGCCGAGTCCCTGCGCAAGCACTTCCTCGACCATCTGGTCGACGTGCTGAACGAAGCCACGCTCAGGATGCCGCCGGTCGACGCCTGGATGCAGCGCGGCGGCAAGCAGGGCCGGCATAGCGAGCGCCTGGGCTACATCCTGGCCGAGATGCAGTTCCTGCAGCGCGCCTATCCGGGAGCGCAGTGGTAATGAGCCTCGTGGGCGTCACCATCGAACAGGTCTGGAGCTGGCTCGGCGAGGTCGCCGATCCGGAGATCCCGGTCATTTCGGTGGTCGATCTCGGCATCGTGCGCGACGTCGCCTTCGATGGCGACACCTGCGTGGTGACGATCACGCCCACCTATTCCGGCTGCCCGGCCATGCAGGTGATTGCGGACTCGGTGAAGGAAGCCCTGCAGTCGCATGGTTTGCACGACGTGCGCATCATCAGCCGCCTGGCCCCCGCCTGGACCACCGACTGGATGAGCGAAGCCGGCAAGGCCGCCCTCAAGGGCTATGGCATCGCGCCGCCCGTGCAGCAGGCGATCGACATCAGCGGCCTGCACGCCGGCATCCGCCGCCGCGCCGCGCCCGAGGTGGCCTGCCCCAACTGCGGCTCGCCCCACACCCAACTGACCAGCGAGTTCGGCTCGACGCCGTGCAAGGCCCTGTACAAGTGCCTCGACTGCCGCGAGCCTTTCGATTACTTCAAGTGCCATTGAGAGCACAACGAGCATAACGAGACCGATGAGCAAATTCTATCCACTCACCGTGGCCAAGGTGAAGCATGAAACCCGCGACGCCATCGCCGTCACCTTCGACGTCCCGGCCGAGCTGAAGCCGCAATTCGCCTACCAGCAGGGCCAGCACCTGACCCTGCGCGCGATGATCGACGGCGAGGACGTGCGCCGTTCCTACTCGATCTGCTCGGCGGTGCAGGACGACACCCTGCGCGTGGCCATCAAGCGCGTGAACGGCGGCCAGTTCTCGACCTGGGCCAACGAACACCTCAAGCCCGGCACGAGCCTCGAAGTGATGCCGCCGATGGGCCACTTCAACGTGCCGCTCGAGCCCGAGAGCGAGCGCCACTACCTGGCCTTCGCTGCCGGCAGCGGCATCACGCCGATCCTGTCGATCGTGAAGACGACGCTCAAGGCCGAGCCGAAGAGCCGCTTTACCATCGTCTACGGCAACCGCGCTTCGTCGAGCGTGATCTTCCGCGATGAGCTCACCGACCTCAAGGACAGCTACATGAACCGGCTCAAGCTGGTGTATGTGATGAGCCGCGAGCAGCAGGACATCGAACTGTTCAACGGCCGCATCACGGAAGAGAAGTGCGGCCACTTCCTCAAGCACTGGATCGACATCCAGGACATCGACGTCGCCTTCATCTGCGGCCCGGAAGACATGATGCACGGCGTCTCGCGTTCGCTGCAGGCGGCCGGGCTGGCGAAGGAAAAGATCCGCATCGAGCTGTTCGCCGCCAGCATCCCGAAACACGAGCACAAGCCGCGCCGCGTGGAGGCGGGCCAGACCAACCTGACCGAAGTCACCGTCATCATGGACGGCAGCGCGGCCAGCTTCATGATGGACAAGGACAAGGAGTCCCTCCTCGACGCCGGCCTGCGCGCGGGCATCGACATGCGCTACTCGTGCAAGGGCGGCGTGTGCTCGACCTGCCGCTGCAAGGTGCTCGACGGGCAGGTGGAGATGGACGTGAACTACGCGCTCGAAGACTATGAAGTGGCGCGCGGCTTCGTGCTGAGCTGCCAGAGTTTCCCGATCACCGACAAGGTGGTGGTGGACTTCGACATCGCCGAGTAAAGCCAGGCGGCGCGCCCCAGCTGCCCGCCGCCGCATAACAATAAGATTGGAGACCTCCATGAGCTACGAATCCATCCAGTTCAAGATCGAAAACGGCATCGCCCTGCTGACCCTGAACCGCCCCGATCGCCTGAACAGCTTCACCCAGGCCATGCACCTCGAAGTGCGCGATGCGCTCGACAAGCTCCAGGCCGACAAGTCCGTGCGCGTGCTGGTGCTGACCGGCGCCGGCCGCGGCTTCTGCGCCGGCCAGGACCTGCAGGACCGCGCCGTCGCCCCGGGCGCGCCCGGCGTCGACCTCGGCGAATCGGTCGAAAAGTTCTACGCCCCGCTGGTGCTGACCCTGAAGTCGCTCCCGATGCCCGTCATCTGTGCGGTGAACGGCGTGGCCGCCGGCGCCGGCGCCAACCTGGCGCTGGCCTGCGACATCGTGCTGGCCGCAAAGTCCGCCAGCTTCATCGAAGCCTTCTGCAAGCTGGGCCTGATCCCCGACACCGGCGGCACCTGGCACCTGCCGCGCCTGGTCGGTCCCGCGCGCGCCGCGGGCCTGGCCATGCTGGGCGACAAACTCAGCGCCGAGAAGGCCGAACAGTGGGGCCTGATCTGGGCCTGCGTCCCGGACGAAGCGCTGATGGAGCAGGCCATGGCCATGGCCGAGCATTTCGCCAGCGCGCCTACGAAAGGTCTCGCCTTCACCAAGAAAGCGCTGCAGGCCAGCTGGGCCAACACCCTGCCGGAGCAGTTGCAGCTCGAGGCGGAGATGATGCGCGAGCTGGGCTACAGCCACGACTACCGCGAAGGCGTGGCCGCCTTCATCGCCAAGCGCCCGGCGCAGTTCAAGGGAGAATAAGATGGCGGCACTTCAACAAGGCAGCATCGTTGCCGTCGTCGGCAGCGGCGCCATGGGTTCCGGCATCGCCCAGGTGGCGGCCAGCGCCGGCCACCAGGTGCTGCTGTTCGATACCCGCCTGGAAGCCGCCGACAAGGCGATCCTGGACATCGGCAAGACCTACGCCAAACTGGTCGAGAAGGGCCGCATGAGCGCCCTTGAGGCGGATGCGGCGCGCGCACGGCTGCAGCGCATCGCCACGCTGGGCGAGGCGGCTGGGGCGGCGCTGGTGGTCGAGGCCATCGTCGAGAACCTCGAGGCCAAGCGCGCCCTATTTGGCGAACTGGAAGGCATCGTGGGCGACGGCTGCATCCTCGCGACGAACACCTCCTCGATTTCCGTCACCGCCATCGCAGCAAAACTGCGCCACCCGGGACGCCTGGTCGGCATGCACTTCTTCAACCCGGTGCCCCTGATGGCGCTGGTCGAAGTCGTCAGCGGTATCGCTACCGACAGCAATGTGGCCGACACTGTCTACGCCACCGCCGAAGCCTGGGGCAAGAGCCCCGTGCATGCGAAATCGACGCCCGGCTTCATCGTCAACCGCGTCGCCCGCCCGTATTATGCGGAAAGCCTGCGCCTGCTGCTGGAGCAGGCCGGCGACCCGGCCACCATCGACGCCGTGCTGCGCGATTGCGGGGGCTTCCGCATGGGGCCCTTCGAGCTGATGGACCTGATCGGCCACGACGTCAACTTCTCGGTGACGAATTCGGTGTATGACGCCTATTTCGGCGACCCGCGCTTCACGCCCTCGATCCTGCAGCAGGAACTGGTGGACGCCGGTTTCCTGGGCCGCAAGACCGGCCGCGGCTTCTACCGCTACGGCGAAGGCGTCGAGAAGCCCGCCGTGCAGACCGAAACGCCGCAGGCCAGGCCCGAAGCGGTCGCGCTGATCGGCAGCGAATCCGAGCAACTTGCGCCGCTGGCCGCCCGGATCGCCGCGGCAGGCTACGAGATGGCGTGCGAGGAAACCCTGGACTGCACCCCCGGCTTCCTGTGCGGGGGCGCCGCCGTGTATCTCACCGACGGCCGCACGGCAACCGAGCGCGCAGCCGAAGCCTGGCATGCCGACACCGTCGTCTACGACCTGCTGCTCGACCCGGCTGGCGCCACCCGCGTCGCGCTGGCGCGCGCCGACCAGTGCAGCCTCGAGGCCTACCACGCCGTCGTCGGCATGTTCCAGGCCGCAGGCTTTGCCGTCACGCGCCTGGACGACGTGCCCGGCATGGCCGTGATGCGCACAGTGGCCATGCTGGCCAACGAGGCCGCCGACGCCGTCAACCAGGGTGTATGCAGTGCCCGCGCCGTGGACATTGCCATGCAGAAGGGCGTGAACTACCCGCGCGGCCCGCTGGCCTGGGCCGACAGCGTCGGCCTGGAGCACGTCGGCGCCGTGCTGGCCAACCTGGCCGCCACCTACGGCGAAGACCGCTACCGCGTGTCGCCGCTGCTGCGCCGCAAGCTGGCAGCCGATCCGCACGGAGCGCGCTTCCATGCATAGCGATCAGGATGCCCAGCGACAGGCCCTGGCCGAACTGGCCGGCAAGACCATGTACGGGCGCGACC
Organism: Telluria sp. ZB4P34; assembly: GCF_059686055.1. Lineage (NCBI taxonomy): Bacteria > Pseudomonadati > Pseudomonadota > Betaproteobacteria > Burkholderiales > Oxalobacteraceae > Telluria > Telluria sp. ZB4P34. The sequence continues at coordinate 14,336 of NZ_JCASIF010000027.1, forward strand.
CGGCCAGCCAGGCCCTGGGCATGACGCTCGACGAGATCCGTCCGGGCTATGCCCGCATGTCGATGCGCGTGCGCGGCGACATGCTCAACGGGCACGCCACCTGCCACGGCGGGTATATCTTCATGTTGGCCGACAGCGCCTTCGCCTTCGCCTGCAATTCGCACAACTTCAATACCGTGGGCGCCGGCTGCAGCATCGATTACCTGGCCCCGGGACGCGAAGGCGACATGCTGGTAGCCGAGGCGGTCGAGCAGGCCTTGCAAGGCAAGACCGGCGTCTACGACATCAAGGTGAGCAACCAGGATGGACGCACGGTGGCGCTGTTCCGCGGGAAGTCGCACCGTGTGAGCGGCATGGTCGCGGAAGCCGGCTAGCCAAGGCCGTGGCAAGACGACGAGGAGCTCGAGATGGTCCAACGTAATCCTTCGCAAGACGCACTGGAGCCGATCGAACGGGCGAGCCGCGACGAGCTGCAGGCCCTGCAACTGGAGCGCCTGCAGTGGTCGCTGCGGCATGCCTACGAGAACGTGCCGCACTACCGCGCCGCCTTCGATGCGGCCGGCGTGCACCCCGGCGACCTGAAGACGCTCGCCGACCTGGCCAGGTTCCCCTTCACCGACAAGAAGACCCTGCGCGACAACTACCCGTTCGGCCTGTTCGCCGTACCGCGCGAACAGGTGGTGCGCATCCACGCATCCAGCGGCACCACCGGCAAGGCGACCGTGGTCGGCTACACACAAAAGGACATCGATACCTGGGCCGGCGTGGTCGCACGCTCGATCCGCGCCGCCGGCGGCCGTCCGGGCGACATGGTGCACATTTCCTACGGCTACGGCCTGTTCACCGGCGGCCTGGGGGCGCACTACGGCGCGGAGAAGCTGGGCTGCACCGTGATCCCGATGTCGGGCGGCCAGACCGAGAAGCAGGTGCAGCTGATCCAGGATTTCCAGCCCTCGATCATCATGGTGACGCCCTCGTACATGCTGAACATCATCGAGGAGTTCACGCGCCAGGGACTGGACCCGGCGGCATCGTCGCTCCAGGTCGGCATCTTCGGCGCCGAGCCCTGGACCGACGCCATGCGCAGGGAGATCGAGACCCGCGCCGGCATCGACGCGGTCGACATCTACGGCCTGTCGGAAGTGATGGGCCCGGGCGTGGCCAGCGAATGCATCGAGAGCAAGGACGGCCCGGTCATCTGGGAAGACCACTTCTACCCCGAGATCATCGACCCGGACACCGGCGAGGTGCTGCCGGATGGCGCCGAGGGCGAACTCGTGTTCACCTCGCTGACCAAGGAAGCGCTGCCGGTCATCCGCTACCGTACGCGCGACCTGACGAAGCTCCTGCCGCCGACTTCGCGCTCGATGCGGCGCATGGGCCGCATCACCGGCCGCTCGGACGACATGCTGATCATCCGCGGGGTGAACGTGTTCCCGAGCCAGATCGAGGAACTGATATTGGCGATGCCGGCGCTGGCGCCGCAGTACCAGCTGGTGCTTGGCCGCGACGGCCACCTCGACACCCTGGAGGTGCTGGGCGAACTGCGCGACGGTGCGCTGGCGCCAGGCGCGGTGGAGGCACTGTGCCGCGAACTCCAGCACTGCATCAAGACCCACGTGGGCGTGAGTACCCGTGTAACGCTAAAGCCACCCGGCGGCATCGAACGCACGCTGACCGGCAAGGCCCGGCGCGTGCTCGACCAGCGCCCGAGAAACTGATCAAGAATCCTGAGGAGACCCCATGACTGACGCATTCATCTGCGACGCCATCCGCACCCCCTTCGGCCGCTACGGCGGCTCGCTCTCGAGCGTGCGCGCCGACGACCTCGGCGCACTGCCGATCGCGGCGCTCATCGCCCGCAACAAGGACGTGGACTGGGCGCTTTTGGACGACCTGTTCTACGGCTGCGCCAACCAGGCCGGCGAAGACAACCGCAACGTCGGCCGCATGGCCGCGCTGCTGGCCGGCCTGCCGCCGGAAGTGCCGGGTAATACCATCAACCGCCTGTGCGGCTCGGGGATGGACGCCGTCGGCACCGCCGCACGCGCCATCCGCGCCGGCGAGGCGAATCTGATCATCGCCGGCGGCGTCGAGAGCATGACCCGCGCGCCTTTTGTGATGGCCAAGGCCGACAGCGCCTTCTCGCGCGCCGCCAAAATCGAAGACACCACCCTCGGCTGGCGCTTCGTCAACCCGCTCATGAAAGCGAAGTACGGCATCGACTCGATGCCGGAGACGGCCGAGAACGTGGCGGTGGAATTCAACATCAAGCGCGCCGACCAGGACGCGTTCGCGCTGCGCAGCCAGCAGCGCTGGGCGCGCGCGCACGCCGAGGGCGTGTTCAAGGACGAGATCGTGCCTGTGACGATCCACGGTAAGCCGTCGCGCAGCGGCGGCGGCGAGTCGCGTGTGTTCGACACCGACGAGCAGCCGCGCGAGACGAGCATGGAAGCGCTGGCGAAACTGAAGGGCGTGGTAAGGCCCGACGGCACGGTCAGCGCCGGCAATGCATCGAGCCTGAACGACGGCGCCTGCGCACTGCTGCTGGCGTCAGGCGACGCCGCTGCCCGCTATGGCTTGAGCCCGCGCGCCCGCGTGGTCGGCATGGCCACCGCCGGCCTGGCGCCGCGCATCATGGGCTTCGGCCCGTCGCCGGCCGTCAAGAAGCTGCTGGCGCAGACCGGCTTGAGCGTCGGCCAGATGGACGTGATCGAACTGAACGAAGCCTTCGCCGCCCAGGGCCTGGCCGTGATGCGCGACCTCGGCCTGCCCGACGACGCCGCGCACGTGAACCCGAACGGCGGCGCGATCGCGCTCGGCCATCCGCTGGGCGCCTCGGGCGCGCGCCTGGTGACGACCGCCGTCAACCAGCTGCACCGCACCAAGGGGCGCTACGCGCTGTGCACCATGTGCATCGGCGTGGGGCAGGGCATCGCCATCATCGTCGAGCGGGTATAAGCATGGTCAAGGTGTACGAGATCAACGGCGTGCGGCCGGTGGTGCATCCCACCGCCTACGTGCACCCGTCGGCGGTGCTGATCGGCGACGTGATCGTCGGCCCGCGCTGCTACATCGGCCCGCTGGCCTCGATGCGCGGCGACTTCGGCCGCCTGGTCCTGGAAGAGGGCGCCAACCTGCAGGATACCTGCGTGATGCACGGCTTCGCGGGCGAAGACACGGTGGTCGAGGTCGACGGCCACATCGGCCATGGCGCCGTGCTGCACGGCTGCCGCGTCAAGCGCAATGCCATGGTGGGCATGAATGCGGTCGTGATGGACAAGGCGGTCGTGGGCGAGGAATCGATCGTGGCGGCGATGAGCTTCGTGAAGGCGGGCATGATCATCCCGCCGCGCAGCATGGTGATGGGCACGCCGGCCAGGGTCATGCGCGAGCTGACGGATGAAGACGTGAAGTGGAAGAGTTTCGGGACGCGGCAGTATCACGAGCTGAACGTGCGTTCGCTGCAGACGATGCGCGAGGTCGACGCGCTGACCGAAGTGGAACCGAACCGGAAGGGCATCGAGTTCGCGCCCGACGGCATGCACAAACCGAAAACCTGAAGAGACAAGAACGGAGACAAATGACATGGGCAACATCGCAACCCTGCAAAGCCTGATCGCCGGCCGCTGGCACGGCACCGAGGCACACACCCCGCTGCACAGCGCGCTGAACAACGAGCTGATCTTCCACACCCACGCCGAGAAAATCGACTTCGACGAAGCCGTCACCTACGGCCGCAAGACCGGCATCCCGGCCCTCATGCAGCTCGACTTCCAGAAGCGCGCCCAGCGCCTGAAAGCCCTGGCCCTGTACATGATGGAGCGTAAGGAAGAGCTGTACGAGATCTCTCATCTCACCGGCGCCACCCGCCCGGACAGCTGGGTCGACGTCGAAGGCGGCATCGGCACCCTGTTCGCCTACGCCAGCATGGGCGGGCGCGAGCTGCCTTCCTCGAACGTGCTGCACGAAGGCCCGGCGATTGCCCTGGGCAAGCGCGGCGGCTTCGCCGGCACCCACATCCTGGTGCCGCGCGGCGGCCTGGCGGTGCACATCAACGCCTTCAACTTCCCGATCTGGGGCATGCTGGAAAAATTCGCGCCGAGCTTCCTGGCCGCGATGCCCTGCATCGTCAAGCCGGCCACCGCTACCAGCTACCTGACCCACGCCACCGTGAAGATGATGATGGATTCCGGCCTGCTGCCGGAAGGCGCGCTGCAGCTCGTCATCGGCAGCACCGGCGACCTGCTCGACCGCCTGGGCGGCTTCGACGCCGTCACCTTCACCGGCTCGGCCGACACCGCCGCCAAGCTGAAGGCCAACCAGAACCTGATCCGCGAATCGGTGCCCTTCACCGCCGAAGCCGACTCGCTCAACTGCGCCATCCTGGCGCCGGACGTGGCACCTGGCGACCCTGAATTCGACCTGTTCGTGAAGGAAGTGGCGCGCGAGATGACCGGCAAGGCCGGCCAGAAGTGCACCGCCATCCGCCGCGTCATCGTGCCCGAGCAGCATGCCGAGGCCGTGGGCGCGCGCCTGCGCGAACGCCTGGCCAGGATCACCGTCGGCAACCCGAAGGTCGAGGGTGTGCGCATGGGGGCGCTGGCTTCGATGGACCAGCACCGCGACGTGTCCGAGCGCGTCGAGATGCTCGCGCGCGGCAATGAAGTCCTGTTCAGCGCGCGCGACGGTTTCAATCCGGTGGGTGACGGCTGTGCCAACGGCGCCTTCTTCGCGCCGACCCTGCTCCTGTGCCGCAACGCGCTGGTCAACGACGCCGTCCACGACATCGAAGCCTTCGGCCCGGTCTCCACCCTCATGACCTACAGCGACATCGACGAGGCCTTGATGCTCGCCGCGCGCGGCAAGGGCAGCCTGGTGACGACGCTCGTGACCAAGGACCCGGCGATCGCCGCACACGCGGTGCCGGTGGCCGCGGCCTCGCACGGCCGCGTGCACATCCTCGAGCGCGAATCGGCGGTCGATTCCACCGGCCACGGCTCGCCGTTGCCGCAACTCAAGCACGGCGGTCCGGGCCGCGCCGGCGGCGGCGAAGAGCTGGGCGGCATCCGCGCCGTCAAGCACTTCCTGCAGCGCGCCGCGGTGCAGGGTTCGCCGACCATGCTGGGCGCCGTCACCGGCGAATACGTGCGCGGCGGCGCGGTCAAGGAAACCGACATCCACCCGTTCCGCCGCTGGTTCGAAGACCTCGAAGTCGGCCACTCGCTGCTGACCCACCGCCGTACCGTGAGCGAGGCGGACATCGTCAACTTCGGCGGCGTCTCGGGCGACTACTTCTACATGCACTTCGACGAGATCGCGGCCAAGGACACCCAGTTCGGCAAGCGCATCGCGCACGGCTACTTCGTGCTGTCGGCGGCAGCGGGCCTGTTCGTGTCGCCGGCGCCGGGCCCGGTGCTGGCCAACTACGGCCTGGACAATCTGCGCTTCGTGGCGCCGGTGGCGATCGGCGACACCATCCGCGCAAGGCTCACCTGCAAGCGCAAGGTCGACCGCAACCGCACGGACGAACAGGGCCGCGGCCAGGGCGTGGTGGCCTGGGACGTGCAAGTCACCAATCAACACGACGAACTGGTGGCGAGTTACGATATCCTGACGCTGGTACAAAAGCGCAGTTGAGCGCGGCAGGGACGGTCCCGCCGGCTCGGCGCCAATCATGGAGGCCGTGAGCATGTCGAGACTGGACCTGAGCAGTATCCCCGTGGTGGGCGGCACGGGCTATCCCGAGCCGTTCGCCGAGATCGTGGACGGACGCACCAAACAGGCCCTGGGCGACGCCGGGGGCCTGAGCCAGTTCGGCGTGAATCTTGTCGAGCTGCAGCCGGGCGCCGCCTCGTCGCAGCGCCACTGGCATTCGCATGAAGACGAATTCGTGATGGTCGTGTCGGGGGAACTGGTGCTGGTCACCGACGAAGGCGAGACCATCATGCGCGCAGGCGACTGCGCGGCTTTCCCGGGCGGAAAGCCGAACGGGCACCATCTCATCAACCGCAGCTGGGGGCCAGGCGTGTTCCTGTGCGTCGGCTCGCGCATCCCGGGCGATTCGGCGCTCTACCCCGACATCGACCTGCGCTACGACGGCGACAGCAAAACCTTCCTGCACAAGGATGGGACGCCTTATCCCCCTCGCGGCTGAGAAGCCCGATCAGTTCAGCTTGCGGGCGTAGCGCGAGCGGATGTGCTGGCTGACGAAGGTCGACAAACCGCGGCCTTCGCGCGCCAGTTCCTGCATCCTGGCAATGTTCTCCGGCCCAGCGCTGCGCTCGGTGTACAGGTAGCGATCACCGCCGGTGAACTGGATGGTGATCGAGTCCTTGTCGATGTCGTAGGCGACCACGCCGGATTCGCCGCTCGTATTGCGATAGCGGTGCATGCGCACCTCCATGGGTTACGTCGATATCTCGTATGTGGGTGCCGATCGCCCCAAGACAAGCCGGCTCAGCGGCCGATCTTGCGCTGCACCTTCAATAGCCCACTTTCTGTACGCACGGCAACAAGGTCCAGGTAATCCGCCACAGGTGGTGAACGGGTATCGACCGGATGCGTGTGCGTGGCCGTCACGACGACGCTGTCCATGCCCGCGCTTTCCGCTGCGGCCAGGCCGATTGTCGTGTCCTCGAACACCAGGCAATCCTGCGGCGCCACGCCCAGTTTCTGCGCGCCCAGCAGGAAAGGATCGGGATGCGGCTTGCCGCGCAGGACGTCGTCGGCGGAAACCAGCAGCGGCGGCAGCGGCAGGCCGGCGGCGGCGATGCGCGCCGTCGCCAGCGGCCGCGAGGCCGAGGTGACGATGGCCCAGCGCTCGAGCGGCAGGCTGGCCAGGAAACGGCCCACGCCGGCGATTTCCTCGATGTCGCCCACGTCCTCGATCTCGGCCAGCGCAATCCCCAATGCCTCGGCCACCGGATCGACCCCGGGCAAGCCGAGACTGCGGATGCTGTCTTCGGTACGCTTGCCGTGAATGGTCGGCACGAAACTCACCGGGTCCAGGCCATGCCGGATCGCCCAGGCGGTCCAGACCCGCTCGGCGGACTTGATCGAGGTGAGGATGGTGCCGTCCATGTCGAACAGGAAGGCGGCGTATTCGCGTGAAGGCAGGATGGAGGGATTGGTGGGCGTCACGGGGGCAGTCTCGCTGGATGGATGATCGTGCAGCATAGCGCAAACGGCGCCAGTCCTTCGCTCCCATGCCTGCCGCCAGGCGCTTGACCTTTCGCCAACACGCTGCCAGACTAGCGATTCATCCAACCGATCCGAGGAGACACGCATGCACCAGCCTGACACCGCCCTCCGGTCGGCCGCCTGATCCGCCTCCCGACGATGTCCGGGGCGGCCTGAGCCGCCGACCTTCCATTCCCTGATTTCGCCGCGCCTTTACCGCGGCTGCCTGCGCACGCCTGTTGCGCCTTTGAATTGGAAAACACATCGTCATGATCGACTTCGCTTTCCCGACCCTGCACGGGATCGGCTTCCAGCAGCATTTCGTTTCACAACTCGCGGCGGCATCGCCGCCACAGCGCCTTGCCCGCGTCACGTCCGTCCAGCGCGAGCTGCTCACGCTCGACGACGGGTGCGAGGCCTTTTACGCGCGCAGCCCGCGTTTCGTCTCGAGCGGCCAGCCCGTGGTGGGCGACTGGGTGCTTGCCACCCACAAGCTGGGCGACTGGTGGATCGCCCACACCCTGGATGCCTTCACCCGGCTGTCGCGCCGGACGGCATCCGGCAGCCAGGTCCTGGCCAGCAACGTGGATACCGCCTTGCTGCTGATGGGCCTGGACAATGACTTCAATCCGCGCCGCATGGAGCGCTACATCGCCCTGGTGCGGGCCTGCGGCGTGGAGCCGGTGATGGTGCTGACCAAGCCCGACATCGGCAGCGAGGTCGGGCACAGGATCGCGCAGCTGCGCCAGCGCATTCCGGAGGACGTGCCGCTGCTGCAGCTCATTCCTGCCGAGCAGCACGATGCCGGCCTGCTCGCGCCCTGGCTGGGGGCAGGGCAGACCCTGGTGCTGCTGGGCTCCTCGGGCGTGGGCAAGTCCACGCTTACCAATGCGCTCGCCGGCAGCCTGCAGGCCACCGGCGGCACGCGGCACGGCGACGACCGCGGACGCCACACGACCACGGCGCGTTCGCTGCACCGCTGTCCGGGCGGCGCCTGCATCATCGATACGCCCGGGCTGCGCGCCTGGCAGCCGGATGCGGACGAGGAGGAGCTGGCGCTGTCGTTCAACGATATCGCGGCCCTGGCGCACGGGTGCCAGTTCCGCGACTGCCACCATGAGAGCGAGCCGGGTTGCGCGGTGCGGGAGGTGGTGGATGCGGACCGGCTGCAGAACTACCGCAAGCTGTTGCGCGAGGTAAGGCGGGCGGAGCAGACGGCGCTGGAGCGGATCGCCGAGCGCGGGAAGTGGAAGGTGTTGAACAGGGAGGCGAGGCAGCGGGGACGCGACAAGCGCGGCGGATGAACACGTCTGTCCCGTAGGGTGGTCGGCAGAGTGAACTGACCCCAGAAAGTTGGACACTAACTTTCTGGGGTTTTATGGGGAAGTACACACCTGCCTTCAAGCTGATTGTCGTGCAACGGTATCTTGAAGG
>NZ_JCASIF010000028.1:0-14830 GCF_059686055.1 Telluria sp. ZB4P34
CGCATCAAACTTAAACTAAAAGGCCAAAGCCCTGTACAGTACAGGACCCAGGCCATGGGCGCTTAACGACTTAACGTCCAACAATTTGGGGTCAGTTCACTCTGCCGACCACCCTACAGCGCCAGGCGCGCCCGCGCCGCCGCGTACTCCGCCGTCAAGCGCTCCACCATCTCTGCCACCGTCGGCACGTCGTCCATCATCCCGACTCCCTGGCCCGCGCCCCAGATGTCGCGCCAGGCCTTGGCGCTGCCGGAACCGAAGCTCATCTTGCTCTTGTCCGATTCCGGTAGATTGTCCGGATCCAGTCCCGCGGCGACGATCGACTTCTTGAGGTAGTTGCCGTGCACGCCGGTGAACAGGTTGGTGTACACCACGTCGGCCGCCTTCGATTCCACGATCGCCTCGCGGTAGGCGTCGTTGACGTTCGATTCCTTCGTCGCCAGCCAGCGCGAGCCGATATAGGCGAAGTCGGCGCCCATCGCCTGGACCGCCAGGATGGCGTCGCCGGTGGCGATCGCGCCGGACAGCGCAATCGGGCCCTTGAAGAACTTGCGCACCTCACCCACCAGTGCGAATGGCGACAGCGCACCCGCATGGCCGCCGGCGCCGGCCGCCACCAGGATCAGGCCGTCCACGCCGGCTTCCAGCGCCTTTTCAGCGTGGCGGATCGAGACCACGTCGTGCAGCACGATGCCGCCATACGCGTGCACCGCATCCATCATCTCCTTCGGCGGCGCGCGCAGCGAGGAGATGATGATCGGCACCTGGTGCTTCACGCACACCTCGACATCGTGCGCCAGCCGGTCGTTCGACCCGTGCACGATCTGGTTGACCGCGATCGGACCGACCCGCGCGCCCGGGTTGGCCGCCTGGTAGTCGGCCAGCTCGCGCTGCAGGTCCGTCAGCCAGGTGTCGAGCAGCTCGGCCGGACGGGCATTCAAGGCCGGAAAGGAGCCGACGATACCGGCCTTGCACTGGGCCGCCACCAGCGCGGGTCCGCTGGCGATGAACATCGGCGAGGCGATCACGGGAAGGGACAGGTCTTGCAGCACGGGTGGCAGCGTCATGGAAGGCTTTCGCTTGTCGGGTTGGTCAAAAATCTTCGGCCATTATAGCCCTGAAAAAAGAACGATCGTGCTAGATTCTGGCCTCTAATTCGGGAGAGGCTTGCCGCTAGGCGTCGACCAGCCGCGCATCCTCGACCCGGGCAGCGCCGGCCCGCAGCAGCGCCGCTGTCGCCCATTCCGCCAGCTCGTCGGCGCCGCGCATCAACACGCGGGTGCGTACGCGCTCCACCAGCGGGATCGCCGCCAGCAGCTGCGGCAAGGCCCCCAGCGCCAGCGTGCGCCGCTCCAGCAGCAGGAATTTCAACAAGACCTTGACCGCGTTTTCCGCATTGCGCACCGGGTCGGCGCTCAGGTAGTCCAGCCGTGAACGGGCCCGTGCGAGGGCCCCGGCGGCGTCGCCGAATACCGCGCCATGGCCGGGAATGACGATGCGCGCGTCCAGAGTGGCGATCAGGTCGAGCGTCGCGCCGACTTCTGTAAAACCCGGTTCGCCCGCCAGCTCGGGAAAGATCACGCCGAAGCCGTTTTCCCACAGCGCGTCGCCGGAAATCAGGACGCCTTCGGCGGCGCAGAAGAACAGCAGCGCATGCGGGTCGTGGCCGGGCGCCGCCAGCACGTTCCAGTGAAGGCCGCCCAGGTCCAGGCGGTCTCCGGGCGCCAGCGTGGCGTCGAAGCCGAAGCGGGCGCACTGCTGGCCGGTGGCGCGGTAGCTGAGCGCGTCCTCGTCCCAGGCGGCCACCTTGGCCGCCTCCGCCGCCGGGATCGCGGTGCGGCAGCCATAGGCCTGCTGCAGCAGCGCATTGCCGCCGCAGTGGTCGGAATGCAGGTGGGTGTTGAGCAGGCGTTCCAGCGCGCGGCCGCCCAGGGCATGGCGCACCAGCGCCAGCGTCTGCGGCGCGTGCGTCACGTAGCCGCTGTCGACCAGCGCCGCCCCATCGCCGCCGGTGAACAGGATATTGTTGGACGACAGCCAGCCGCGCTCGAAGACATGCATCGACGGCGGCAGGCGCAAGTCCATGTCAGCCCCAGTCGATCTCGGCTTCGCGGCGGCGGATCTCGGCCCACACGGCGCGCTTGTAGTCGTCGCCGGCGCTGCCCCAGGCGACGATTTCCTCGATGGTGCGCAGGCAGCCCTTGCACAGGCCGGTGTCCGGCGCCATCTGGCAGAGGTTGATGCAGGGCGAAGGAACGGGTGTCTGCAGTTCCGGCTTCACGACAGCAGCCCCTTGACGTCGATATAGCGGGCGCACACGACCACCGCCACCATCAGGACCACCGCCAGGCGGCTGCCGCGGTCTTTCAGCGCATACAGGACCGGATCGTCATCCATCTCGCCGCGCGCGGTCTTGATCCACAGGCGGCCCAGCCAGTAAACCATCAGCACGACCATGCCCCATAGCAGTACCGGGCTGGCGTAACGCTGCGCGGTTTCTTCCACGCTGATGAACAGGCACAGCACGACCACGGCCGCCAGCGCCGAAGCCTGGCCCATCGGCCACAGCACGTCGAGGTCCACCACGTGGTAGTCGCGCCCGTGTGCACTGGCGCGGCCGCGCTGCTGCAGCAGCTGCAGCTCGGAACAACGCTTCACCAGCGCCAGGCTGAGGAACACGAACAGCGAGAAGGCCAGCAGCCACGACGTGGTATGGATGCCGACGGCGACCGAGCCGGTGACGATACGCATCGTGTACAGCATCGACAGCATCAGCACGTCGACCAGCACGCGCTCCTTGAGCCACCAGCTGTAGGCGGTGGTCAGGATCACATAGGCCAGCAGCATCACCACGAAGCCGGTGTTGACCGTGAACGCGAGCCCGAAGGCGCCCGCCAGCAGCAGGGCCGCCGCGGCCACGCCCATGGGAATCGGCAGCGCGCCGCTGGCGAAAGGCCGCAGCCGCTTGCGCGGATGGAGGCGGTCGTTGCCGAGGTCCCACAGGTCGTTGGCGATGTAGGTCGCCGATGCGGCCGCCGAAAAGCACAGGAAGGCCAGCAGCATGGTGGCGATGTCGCCAAGCTGGAAGGAAAACGCGGTCAGCAGCGGCACGAACAAGAGCAGGTTCTTGGCCCACTGGTGCATGCGCAAGGCCCTGCGCCACACTGCAGGACCGCTGGCCGGCTTGGGGAACTCCTTCTCGACCACATGCCTGGCGCGCACGGTGCGCGACAGGGCGTTTGACGCGCCCACCAGCACGGCGGCCTGGGCTCCTTCCCACACCGCCAGGTCGGCCGCATTGTCGCCCGCATAGACGAAGTCGGGCCCGACCTGCTCGCGGATCGCCGCGAGCTTGTTGGCGCCTTTCAGGTTGACGCCGCCATCGGTGGCCAGGACCCGGTCGAACAGGCCAAGGTGTCCGGCGACGCCGTCGGCGATGGAGCGGTGCGCGGCCGTGGCCAGCACCAGCTCGCGTCCCGCGGCTTTTTCGGCGCGCAGGTAGTCGAGCAGGTCCTCGCGGTACGGCAACCCGTCCGGCGCGACAGTGACGCGACGGGCAATCTCGGTCTTCATGACTTCGCGGCCGCGCGCCAGCCACAGGGGCAGCTTGAACAGGGCGAACGGCGCTCCCTTCGCCAGCAGGAGCACGGACTCGACCAGGGTATCGGTCGGGGTCAGGGTGCCGTCGAGGTCCACCACCAGCGGAAGGGCGGCAGGGGCGCGGTGTGCCTGTCGGGAATCCGGCGTGGAAGTAGGGGGAGAATTCATGGAGATGTTGGAAGTTATTGCAATTCAATCAGGCATTATCGCTTATCACGGAGCGGCGGTCGCGGGTAAATCTCGGCCCCGGGAGGGTCTGCCCGCCACTGCGCCTCCTTGCGCGCCACCCGCTCCTGGAAGCGCACGGGATCGATCAGGTGGCGTTCGTGCGTCCCCTCGCAGACTTTTTCCAATCCGTCCCAGGCTTCCACCCGAAAGCGCACGCGCTGGCCGGCGAGCTCGACGATTTCGCCCCGGATGACGAGCGTCATGCCCGGCGGCGTCGGCGCCAGGTGCCGGAAGCTGACCATCGTCCCCAGGCTCTGTTCGCGCGGCCAGTCGACGAAGGGCATCAGGCCGTGCACACAGGCCAGTTCCATCATGCCGACCAGGTAGCCGGTCGCCAGTACTGCCGGCATGTCGCGGCAGAACGGCGTGTCGTGGTAGAGCTCGGGCACGGTAGCCCGGTCGGGGATGGTGTACTGCCATTCGAAACAATGGCCGAGTTGTATTTCTGCACGCATGTGCGCAGATTAACGCAGCCTGGCGCATTTAGGGAATCCACGCTTGACCTGACATACCACAAGGGTACACTCCAGACACCATCCAGCTGGATGGTACAAGCATGGCGTAAGGAAGCGGAAGGCATCATGACGAGGGAAGTAGCGAAATCAGCAGCGCGAGAAATGACAAGGGAAGCGGCCCGGCCGGCGGACTCGGAAAAGATCACGATCAACCTGGGACCGATCGACCTCGGGCAGATCGACCTCCTGGTGAGCGAAGGTTTCTACGCGAACCGTTCGGACCTGATCCGCACCGCCATCCGCAACCAGCTGCACGCGCACGCCGACGTCGTGCGCCAGACGGTGGCGCGGCGCAGCCTGGTGCTGGGCATCCACCATTACACGCGCGCCGCCCTGGAGCGGGCCCGCGACGGGGGAGAACGCCTGCAGATCCAGGTGCTCGGCCTGGCCAGCATCGCCGACGACGTCACGCCCGAGCTGGCGCTCGTCACCATCGAATCAATCACCGTGCTTGGAGCGCTGCATGCCAGCAGCGCGGTCAAGGCGGCACTTGCCGGGCGCATCCAATGATCGCGCCGGCCAAAGGAAAACCATGAAACTGAATACACACTTGTTTGCGCAGATGCGCAACGCCACCCGCGCCCTGCTGAAAAAAGGACCGGTGGACACCACGGCCATCGTCCAGGAAGCGATGAAGCACGCCGCCGCCTTCCAGCCGCCTGCGGCGCAGGCCGCGCAGGCCGCGCCGCCGATGCGCGACATCAACCCGCCTCCAGCGGGCGCGGCCGCCAATGACGGCGCTCCCGAGGCGGCGCAGGCACGCACCACCGGTGCGGCCGGCACGGTGCCGGACATGCTGGCCGACCTCCAGCGCAGCATGGAATCGGTACGCGAACAGTTTGGCAACTTTAATGGCGGCATGGGCGGCATGGGAGGAATGAGCGGAATGGGCGCGCAGGGAGCCGGCGCCACACCGTGGCCCGGCACCTTCACCAGCGGCAGCTATACCAACGCGGCCGGCACGCGTGACTACAAGCTGTACGTGCCCAGCACGCTGACGGAGGCGCCGGCCGCGCTGGTGGTGATGCTGCACGGCTGCACCCAGAACCCCGACGACTTTGCGCACGGCACGCAGATGAATGCGCTGGCCGAAGAGCTGGGCTGCCTCGTCGTGTATCCGGCGCAGTCGCAGGCCGCCAACTCCTCACGCTGCTGGAACTGGTTCAACGAAACGGACCAGCAGCGCGAGCACGGCGAGCCCTCGATCATTGCCGGCATCACACGCGACATCATGGCGCGCCATCCGGTCGACGCAAGCCAGGTCTTCGTCGCCGGCCTGTCGGCCGGGGGTGCGATGGCCACCATCATGGGCACGCTGTATCCGGACCTGTACGCCGCCGTCGGCGTGCATTCGGGCCTGCCGTTTGCCGCCGCGCGCGACCTGCCGTCGGCGCTGGCCGCGATGAAGGGCGACTTCCGCCGCAGCCAGGCGCCGGGAAAGACCCTGCCGATCATCGTTTTCCATGGCGACCGCGATACCACCGTCCACCCGGCCAATGGCGACGAACTGGTCGCGCAGGGCCGGGCACGGGGCGCGCGCCGTACCGCGGTGGAGCCGGGCCAGGTGCCGAATGGCCACGCCTACACCCGCACCATGCACCATCATGACGACGGCAGCGTGCATGCCGAGCACTGGCTGATCCACGGGGCGGGCCACGCCTGGTCGGGCGGCAATGCGCGCGGCAGTTATACCGACGGCAAGGGGCCGGATGCGAGCCGGGAGATGATGCGGTTTTTCCGCACGCAGCGCTGATTTCGTAGGGTGCACCGGGGCGCGTAGCCGGCTTTGCCGTGCGCGCGTTCAACTGTCGTGTGAAGTGTGTCGGCTCGACTATTCACCTGTTGCTTGAACGCGCGGTCGGCGGAGCCGACCACCCTACTGACCTCGCTGTTTTGCCGGCTCGGCCTCGATATGGGCGCGCAGGCAGGCCGGGCACCAGCAGCCGGCGGCTTCCTGCGGCACCGGCACGGCTGGCGGCAGTGCCGTGCACCAGCAGGGCTCGGAACTACCGTCGGTCATGGCGCAGCCGAACTCGGCGCCGCAACGGGTGCATCTACTCACGGCGTGCTCCTGCATTGAATAAGAGACATTGTGCTGTTCGGTGGAGATCAGCCCTATAAAATACAACAAGACGCCATATAATCAGCACAAGTACTACCCTGTTGCCTTAAAATCTCGCGACATTTCATTTGGACCTTCCATGAACGCTACTTTGAGCAGCCTGAATCCCGACGACCAGCCCAACGATCTGACCAAGGTATCGCCGCAGATCAAGGCACAGATCCTGGCCGAGGCGCTTCCCTACATCCGGAATTTCCACGGCAAGACCATCGTCATCAAGTACGGTGGCAATGCCATGACCGACGAACGCCTGAAGCACGGCTTCGCCCGCGACGTCATCCTGCTCAAGCTGGTGGGCATGAACCCGGTCGTGGTGCACGGTGGCGGTCCGCAGATCGACAACGCGCTCAAGAAGATCGGCAAGCAGGGCAGCTTCGTGCAGGGCATGCGCATCACCGACGAAGAAACCATGGAAGTGGTCGAGTGGGTGCTGGGCGGCGAAGTCCAGCAGGACATCGTCATGCTGATCAACCACTACGGCGGCCAGGCCGTGGGCCTGACCGGCAAGGATGGCGGCCTGATCCGCGCACGCCGCATGTCGATGCCGGACAAGGAAAAGCCGGGCGAATTCCTGGACATCGGCTTCGTCGGCGAGATCGAGGCGATCAACCCGGCGGTCGTGAAAGCGCTGCAGGACGACGCCTTCATCCCGATCATCTCGCCGATCGGCTTCGGCCAGGACGGCCAGGCCTACAACATCAATGCCGACGTCGTCGCCGGCAAGATCGCCGAGATCCTGAAAGCCGAAAAGCTCATCATGATGACCAACATCGCCGGCGTGCAGGACAAGACCGGCAAGCTGGTCACCGACCTGTCGGCGCGCGAGATCGACGAGATGTTCGAAGACGGCACCATTTCCGGCGGCATGCTGCCGAAAATCTCGTCGGCACTAGATGCCGCGAAGTCGGGCGTCAATACGGTCCACATCATCGACGGACGCATCGAACATAGTTTGTTGCTCGAAGTCTTGACCGAACAGGCGTTTGGCACTATGATCCGGTCTCACTAAATTTTTTGTGGCGGAACATTTCGCCACGAAAGACGACCTGAATGCCCTTGTAGCTCAGTGGTAGAGCACTCCCTTGGTAAGGGAGAGGCCACGTGTTCAATCCACGTCAAGGGCACCACTCCCCTCCTGTAGTAACTCCCTTAGTAAATTCGCTCCACCTTGATGCCGCGCTTGCGCAGCAGCTCGGGCAGGCCGCGTTTGCCCACCAGGTGCAGCAGTCCCACCGCCACCACCGCATTGTTCTCGCGCGCCAGCAGCGCGGCCACCTTGCCCGCCATCGGTCCATTGCGTTCGTCCATCAGCAGTTCGCGCATGACTTTGCCGCTGAAGCTGTCGTCTTCTTCCATGCGCCGGGCGATCCGCTCCAGCGCGGCTGCGTCGGCGCGCTCGTAGGCATCGAACAGTTCGCGTCCTTCGCGCAACTGGCGACCCGAGGCCATGTTCTCCAGCGTTTCCTCCAGCAGCTTCCACTGGTCTTCGTCCGGGAGGCGGTTCAGCAGCGCGCTCTGGAAACCCATGGATTCGAGTTCGGCGATGCGGGTCTTGCCGCTCGCGCGCGCCTGCTGCGCCAAGTGGAGGTCGACGCCGAAGCGCGGGTCGTAGCCCATGTTGACGACATCGACCACGGCCAGCGTCACCGCGATCACCCAGGGCTTCAGGTGCGCCACGGCGGCGGGCTGCACGCCATGGCGGGTCAAGGCGGCCTCGATGCGCTGGCGGCGCTCTGGCGCCAGGCCCGCCATGCCCGGGCTGCCGGGCCGGAACATGCCGTGCTCTTGGTACGCAGCCGCGAGGGCGGCGGGATCGCCCCCGGCGTCGATTTCCAGCGCCAGCGTGGGCGCCGCCGCCAGCGCCTGGCGGATGCGCGGCTCGAGCGGATAGAAATCGGGGCGGCCCGCGTGGATGGTGCCGTACAGGTAGAGCGCGTGGCTGCCCCCCGTCACCTTGAACAGCGCGCCGCGCCTGGTTTCCGGCGCCGGGTCAGGCTTCGCGGAAGCCTGACCGGCAAACGCCTGGAACGCCATCAGGAACAGGCTGAGGAAGACCACTATAATCGAACGTCGCCGCATTCATTTCTCCTGTCGTATCGTCAATCGTGCCAAATCATACCCTCCCCTCTCCCGTCTGGCTGTTCGACCTCGACAACACGCTGCATGACGCGTCGCACGCGATCTTCCCGGCGATCAGCGCGAACATGAACACCTACATCGCGCGCGTGCTGGGCGATGGGCTCACCCCTGCCAGCCAGGCCGCGGTGGACGCCGCGCGCCTGGGCTACTGGAAGCGCTACGGCGCCACCCTGCTCGGCATGATCCGCCACCACCAGGTATCGGCGGCCGACTTCCTGCACGTTACGCACGACCTCGGCGCGCTCGACAAGCTGCTGCGGGCGGAGAAAGGCCTGGGCACGCTGCTGCGCCGCCTGCCGGGCCGCAAGATCCTGCTCACCAACGCACCGACGCGCTATTCCACCGACGTCATGCGCCACCTGGGCCTGAGCCGGCACTTCGCGCACCACGTCGCGATCGAACACATGCACGTGCACCGCCAGCTGCGTCCCAAGCCGTCAAGCCTGATGCTGCGCCGCCTGCTGCGCAAGCACGGCGTGGCGGCGCGCCGCTGCATCCTGGTCGAGGACACGCTGGCCAACCTGAAAAGCGCCAGCCGCCTCGGACTGCGCACCGTGTGGGTGACGCAATACCTGCGCATGAGCGACCCGATCGCAGGGAGGGCACAAGCGGCCCCCCTGCCGCGGACCCTGAAACGCCCCGGTTACGTCGATGTCAAAGTAAAATCCGTGCGGCAGCTGCCGGCGCGTCTGCACCGGCTGCGCTAACACGACAACAATAGGCTTCATCACTAGGGATCACATGGCAACCAAGCCAGGACAGCGCAAGCTGCAAATCCTCCAGGCCCTGGCCTCGATGCTCGAGCAGCCCAAGGGCGAGAAAATCACCACGGCGGCGCTGGCGGCGCGCCTGGCGGTGTCGGAAGCGGCGTTGTACCGCCACTTCGCCAGCAAGGCGCAAATGTACGAGGGCCTGATCGAATTCATCGAGTCGAGCGTGTTCGGCCTGATCAACCAGATCGCCGAGCGCGAAGAAGACGGCGTGAGCCAGGCGCACGCCATCCTGCAGATGCTGCTGTCCTTCTCGAGCAACAACCCGGGCATGACCCGGGTGCTGATCGGCGACGCCCTGGTTGGCGAGGACGAACGCCTGCAGCTGCGCATGAACGGGTTCTACGACAAGATCGAACTGGCCTTCAAGGGCGCCCTGCGGGTGGCCGCCACCCAGGGCCACGGCCAGGAAGCCGACGTCGCGGCGCGCGCCAGCCTGCTGGTGAGCTACGTGACCGGCCGCTGGCACCGCTTCGCCAAGAGCGGCTTCAAACTGAACCCGGCCGAAGGCACGGCGCTGCAGCTGTCGCTGCTGCTGGCGGCATAAGGTAGCGGAAACCGCGGCGCATCATGGATACCGACGAAGTCTTCGCCTTGCTCGACGATGCCGGCCCCCCTGGCAGGAACGGCGAGGCCCGCTCGCGCCTCTACAGCCGCCATGCTGGCCTGCTGCGCTGCGAGGATGCCGCCGGATGGCCGCAGCTGCTGCGCGACATGCAGGACGCGCTGGGACGCGGCCTGTATGCGGTGCCGCTCCTGAGCTACGAGCTGGGCGCGCACCTGCACGGCCTGCCCGCGCACCGGGTAGAGGGCGCGCTGGCCCAGGTGCTGCTGTTCGAACACTGCGAACTGCTCGACGCGGCCCAGGTGGAAGCCTGGATCGCCACCCGCGCGCCCGCCGACGAGCTGGCCGGCGTGGCCGGCCTCGCGGCCAACGTCGACGAAGCCGCCTTCACCGATGCGATCCGGCGCATCCGCGACTACATCGCCGCGGGCGACACCTACCAGGTCAACTACACCTACCGCCTGCGCTTCGACACCTTCGGTTCGCTGCTCAAGCTGTATGCGCGGCTGCGCGCGCGCCAGCGCGTGCCCTACGGCGCCCTGGTGGCCCTGCCCGGGGGCGGCGCGCTGCTGTCCTTCTCGCCCGAACTGTTCGTGCGCCACGACGCGGGCGTGCTGACGGCGCGTCCGATGAAGGGGACGGCGCCGGCCAGCGGCGACGACGCCGTCGACCAGGAGCGCGCCACGGCGCTCGCGCAGGACGCCAAGAACCGCGCCGAGAACCTGATGATCGTCGACCTGCTGCGCAACGACCTGGGACGGGTGGCGCGCACCGGCAGCGTCGCCGTGCCGGCGCTGTTCGAGGTGCGCCGCTACGGCAGCGTGCTGCAGATGACCTCCACCGTGCAGGCGCGCCTGCGCGCGGACGCCACGCTCGAACAGGTATTCGCCGCGCTCTACCCCTGCGGCTCGATCACGGGGGCGCCGAAGCGCCGCACGATGGAGATCATCCATGAACTCGAACCGAGCGCGCGCGGCATTTATACCGGTGCGATCGGCTGGTTCGATCCTCCCCATGCCGGCCAGGCCTTCGGCGCGGGCTCAGGTGCGGGCGCAGGTGCGGGCTTCGGCACGGGTTTCGGCGATTTCTGCCTGTCGGTCCCGATCCGCACCCTGGCGCTGGGTGCGCCCGAGGGCGGCGCCCGCAAGGGGGAACTGGGCGTGGGCGCCGGCATCGTCTACGACAGCATTGCTGACTCCGAATTTGCCGAATGCCGGCTCAAGGCGCGCTTCCTCACCGGCCTGCACAACGAGTTCGAGATCTTCGAAACCCTGCGCGCGAGCCGGGACGACGGCTGCCGCCACGTCGAGCAGCACCTCGACCGCCTGGCCGCTTCCTGCCGCTATTTCGGGCGCCCGTTCGACGATGGCGGCGCGCGCGCGGCGCTGAACGACGCCTGCGACGCCCTGCCTTCCGGCCAGCTGCACCGGCTGCGCCTGTCCGTCGACCACATGGGCGCGACGAGCGTGCAGGCGGCGCCGCTGGTCCCACTGGCCGAACCGGTGGCGGTGCTGCTGGCCGGCGAGGCGACGCACTCCGGCGACGTGTTCCTGCGCCACAAGACGGGCGTGCGCGGCCGCTACGACGCGGCCTGGCGCGCCGCCGAGGCGCAGGGCGCCTTCGATGCGCTGTTCTTCAACGAACGCGGGGAACTCACGGAGGGAGGCCGCAGCAATGTGTTCGTCCGCTTCGGCGCGGCATGGTATACGCCGCCGCTGTCCTGCGGGCTGCTGCCGGGCGTGATGCGCAGCGTGCTCTTGGGCGCGCCGGCCTGGAATGCGAGCGAGCGCGTGATCACGCGCGAGATGCTCGCGAGCGCCGACGATATCGTCGTCTGCAACGCGCTGCGCGGGCCGCTGCGGGCGGTCCTGGCGGACGACCCGCAGGCTTGATGCGGTTTTAGAGCGTCTAACAAGGCCTTCAGGGCAAGGCGCACCGTTGAAGACAGTACACTCGTACGGCAAGACGGTGCAACGCAGCCATGGAGGGTTTGTCAGGCGCTCTCAGAAGCGGTAGCCGACCCCGACGCCGAACAGCACCGGGTCCACCTTCACATGGCTCGCCTTCGCGCCGCCGACCAGTACGTCGCTGCGGATATTCGCCTTCTTCACGTCGACATTCAGCGACCAGCGCGCATCCAGGCGGATATCCACGCCCGCCTGCAGGGAAAGGCCAAGACTGTCGTTCTCGAGCTCACCGGCCCCATTCAGCAGTTTCACGCGCGAGATGCGCGTGTAGTTGACGCCGACACCGAGGTAGGGATTCAAGCTTGACTGCGGGGCGAAGTGATACTGCGCACTCAGGGTCGGCGGCAGGTGGCGGAAGCTGCCGATGCGCGCTCCGTCGAGATACACGCTGTGCTTCTGCGGATAGGTCAGGACCAGCTCGGCCGCCAGGTGCGGCGTGAAGAAGTACGAGATGTCGACTTCCGGAGTGGTCTTGCTGCTCACGTGGATGCGGTCCGCCGCGCCGGCGCCGGCCAGCGGCGCAGACGCGTTCGCCGGGTCGATGTGGACGGCGCGCGCGCGCACCATCCAGTTGGATTCCTGGGCCAGGGCCTGGCTGCCGGCGAGCGCGAGCGAGATCGCCAGGATAGGCTTCAACAACGTTGTCATTTTTTCCGTACCTTTCGTCATGTCATCAGTGACGAAGGTAAGGATATTGATGCAGTGCAAAAAAATCCTTGATATGGATCAAATAACCATAATGACAGAAAGGTTATTCGATCCAGGCCTTACATGGCCAGTGCCTGCTCGATCTTGCCGACCAGGGCCGGATCTTCCGGCGTCACCTTGCTCGGGAAATGTTCCAGCACCTTGCCGTCGCGGCCGATCAGGTACTTGGTGAAGTTCCACTTGGGCGCCTGGCCGGTGGCCTTGGCCAGGCTGGCGTGCAGCGGGTTGGCTTCCGGACCGGTGACCGCGGTCTTGGCGAACATCGGGAAGCGCACGCCATAGGTGTTGAAGCAGAAATCGGCGATTTCCTTGGCGTTGCCCGGCTCCTGCTTGCCGAAGTCGTTCGACGGGAAGCCCAGCACCACCAGTCCGCGGCCGCCATACTTCGCGTACAGCTTTTCCAGTCCTTCGTACTGCTTGGTGAAACCGCAGTAGCTGGCGGTGTTCACGACCAGCACCACCTTGCCGGCGTACTGGCACAGGTCCTGCGGCGTTTCGTCCTGCAGGCGCTTGAAGTTCTGCTTGAGGATGGCCGGGCAGCTGGCGGGCATGCGCGCCAGGGAGGAGGCAGGCGCGGGTGCGACCGCATTGGTGGCCTGCGCGGCAGCCGGTTGGGCAAAGGCTGCCAGGACGGTGGCAAGCGACAGGGTGAGGGTCTTGGACATGACGGGCATTCGCTCGGGTTGGGATGCCACGATTGTAACGCAGCCGCCGCCGCGAAAATACGCCAGCTCTAGCTATTCAGGCTGCGGTGCTCGATCTTGATGCAGTGGTTCATGACCACGTCGATGCCGGCTGCCCGCAGCAGGTCGGCGGCGGCCTGGTTCTCGATGTCGAGCTGCATCCACAGGCAGCCGGCGCGTACCGCAATGGCGTCGCGCGCGATCGGCGGGATGTCCTCGGACTTGCGGAAGCAGTCGACGATGTCGATGCGTACGCCGCTCGGGGCCAGGGCGTCGGCCGCTTCCTGCAGCGTCGCGTACACCTGTTCGCCCAGGATGGTCTCGCCGGCCTTGCCGGGATTGACCGGGACGATCCTGTAGCCTTGCTCTTGCAGGTAGGCCGCGACGCCATGGCTGGCGCGCTCGGGTTTGTCTGACAGGCCGACGATGGCGATGGTCTTGCTGTCGTTGAGGATCTGGGCAATGCTTCTCATGGTGTCCGTGGTGGAGGTCGGTGGAGGTCGGTAGTAGACGCAGGTATCGATGCTAGCTTATCAGATTTGCATCGTTCGACGCGCCGGCGCTGGCGCGGCGCGCGCAAACGTGGAAAGATGCGGGCTCGTCCCCATTCGCTCCATCGAACCCAGCATGCGCCCCTTCCCTGCCCTCGCCACCCTGCCCCTCCTGCTGCCCCTCCTGCTGTCGCTGTCCGCCCATGCGGCCGAACCGCTGGCCGCCGTCGAGCGCGCCATCGTTCCCGTGGCCGCCTGGGGCGGTAGCCCGGCCGATGCGGCCAGGGCGCGCCGCCATGCGATTACCCAGATCACGCTGCACCACCAGGGCGAGCCCTTCAAGCCGGGCACCGATCCGCAAGCCTACCTGCGCCGCCTGCAAAGCTGGTCGCGCGCCAGCAAGGGCTGGCTCGACATCCCTTACCACTACGTCATCGACCTCGACGGCCGGATCTACGCCGCCCGCGACATCGGTTTCGCCGGCGACACCAATACGGAATACGACCCGGCCGGCCATGCGCTGATCGAAGTGGTGGGCAATTTCGAGGAAGTCGAACCGAACCGGCAGCAACTCGATGCCGTCGTCGACCTGATGGCGCTGCTGGCCGCGAAGTACAAGGTGTCGCTGGACGACATCAAGGGCCACCGCGACCATTCAAGCAAGACCGTGTGCCCGGGCGCGAACCTGTACCGCTATGTGAAGGAAGACTGGTTCCGCCACAAGGTGGCGCTGCGGCTGGCCGGCGAGCAGGCGGCGAAACGCTAGGGTGGGCGGCTATGCCGCCCACGCGTTCAAGCAGCCCGTGATCAGCCGAGCCGCCAATCATCGGCAATATGAACGCGTGGGCGGGAGACCCGCCCACCCTGTTAGAGCAAAGTTGTAATGTCCGGATCTAGCAAAGTTGAAATGTCCGCTTTTGCTAGGTAGCTCATGCTGTCGACTCCGAATCGTTTGGAGTCCAGTGTGAGCAAGTCCGGGAGCATTACGATGCAAGAGCTAGAGCGCGCCAAGGTGCTCGAGGCGTACGCCAAAGGCGAGATC
>NZ_JCASIF010000029.1:0-13943 GCF_059686055.1 Telluria sp. ZB4P34
AAGTCAAAGCCTGATGACCATAGCAAGTCGGTCCCACCCCTTCCCATCCCGAACAGGACCGTGAAACGACTTTGCGCCGATGATAGTGCTGCAACCAGTGTGAAAGTAGGTTATCGTTAGGCTAGTTATAAGAGAAAGCCCATCCAGTGACCTGGATGGGCTTTTTTGCGTTTGCACGCAACACCCCGGTTCGGAGCCGCACCACAAATCCTTGCCCCGGTGAGGATGTTTGCTTTCTGTGCGCGCGTCTCGCGTTAGCTCAGCAATCCGGCGTCCGACTGTTCACGGAAATTGGGCCTCCGCCAAGGGGGGCGCCTAGTCCCTGGAGGCATCGCACGACGCGCTGTCACGCATACCTCAGCCTTACCGACCAGTCATGTCTGCGCGCATGTGCGCCAGTAGCCTGTCCAGCACGGGCGTGGTGGCGCCGGCGATGCGCTCGATGCTGGCCTCGCGCAGCGCGGCGGTGTCGACCACCCGGTCGCTGCGCAGCCCTGCCCAAGCCAGCAGCGCCGCGCCGGCTTGCGGATGGTCGAACACGCCGTGAAGGTAGGTACCGAGCACCTGGCCATCGCGCGAACACGCACCTTCGCTGCGTCCGTCGATGACGAAGGCCGGCAGGTCCAGCGCGGCGCCGTGCGACACGCCCATGTGGATCTCGTAGCCGCGCAGCTCGCACTGCGTCCCGTCCGGCAGCCTGGCCCGGCCGCTGACCTGCGCCAGGCGCTTCTCCTGCGCGAGCTCGGTATCGATGTCGAGCAGGCCGAGTCCTTCCGATGTTCCCGCAGCGGCTTCCAGCCCGTGCGGGTCTGCGACGGAACGGCCCAGCATCTGGAAGCCGCCGCAGATGCCGATGACCTTGCCTCCATAGCGCAGGTGCCGCGCCAGCTGCGCTGGCCAGCCTTGCGCCTCCAGCCAGGCCAGGTCGCCGCGCGTATTCTTGCTCCCCGGAAGAATGACCAGGTCCGCCGCGGGAATGGCTTCACCCGCACGCACGAAGCGCAGGTCCACGTCCGGATGCGCGCGCAAGGCATCGAAATCGGTATGGTTGCTCATGCGCGGCAGGCTCGGGACCACGACGCGGAAGGCGCCCCGGCCTGACTGCGCCGGCTGCACCGCATCTTCGGCATCGAGGTACATGCCGTGCAGGTAGGGCAGGACGCCGAGCACCGGCTTGCCGGTCTGCGCTTCCAGCCACGTCAGTCCCGGTTCGAGCAGCTTGATGTCGCCGCGGAAGCGGTTGATGACGAAGCCCACGATCCGCCTGCGCTCCGACTCGGACAGGCAGGCCAGGGTGCCGACGATGTGGGCGAACACGCCGCCACGGTCGATGTCGGCGACGAGGATCACCGGACAGTCGACCGCTTCCGCAAATCCCATGTTGGCGATGTCGCGGTCGCGCAGGTTGATCTCGGCCGGGCTGCCGGCGCCCTCGACGACCACTGCGTCGTACTGCCCGAGCAGGCGTGCATGCGATTCCAGCACCGCCGCCATCGCCGCTGTCTTGTACTGGTGGTAGTCACGCGCGTTCATTTCGGCGCGCACGCGGCCATGAATGATCACCTGGGCGCCGGTGTCGCTCGATGGCTTGAGCAGCACCGGGTTCATGTCGGTGTGCGGCTCCAGGCCCGCGGCGATCGCCTGCAGCGCCTGTGCACGCCCGATCTCGCCGCCGTCCGCCGTGACCGCGCTGTTGAGCGCCATGTTCTGCGGCTTGAATGGCGCCACCCGTATGCCACGCTCGAACAGCAAGCGGCACAGGGCCGCCACCACCGTGCTCTTGCCGGCGTCCGAAGTGGTGCCCTGCACCATCAGGGTACGGAAGGGCAGGTCCTTCATTTGCCGCGGTGCTGGCGCGCCAGCTCGAGTTTCTCGCACAGGATGGCCGTTCCGGCGATCAAGCGCGGTCCCGCGCGGTTGAGCAGGTCGCCGTCGACCGTGAACAGGTTGTTCCTGTGCGTGGCCGTCAGCGTGGCATAGGGCTTCCACATGCTGACGCCGCCGTAGTTCTTCTCGGCGGTGCCGAACACCGCCTCCGGATCGGCCTGCAGCACGCTCTCGATCGACACGACCGGTGCGACCACCGTCAGCTTGTCGAAGATGTTCTCGCCGCCGCACAGGCGCAGTGCGTCGGTGATGATGTGTCTGCCGCTGAGCGTGTACAGCGGCTTGTCCCATACCTGGTAAAAGGCGCGCACGCGAGGGCGTCCCGCATAGCGGGTGCGCAGCGCCGCCAGCTGCCGGCGCAGCTCGGCCGCGGCGGGAACGGCCACGGCTTCCGTCCCCATGAGCTCGCCGAGACGGGAGACGTTGTCCGGAATGCCGTCGAGCGTTTGCGGATCGCTCAGGAATACCGGTACGCCCAGCTGGCGGACCATCTCGATCTGGCGTTCCGAATTGTTGTGCATCCAGGCGACGATCAGGTCCGGCTTCATGCTGATGACGCGCTCGAGGTCGATCTCGCGGTTCGATCCGATGCGCGCAATGCCCTTAGCGGCTTCCGGATAGTCGCTATAGTTCACCGCGCCGACGATACGGCTGCCGCCGCCGGCGGCGAACAGCACCTCGGTGACGTGCGGCGCCATGGAAATGACCCGCATCGCCGGTTTGCCGAGCGTGACCGCATTGCCCGCGTCGTCGCGCACCGTCGCTGCACCCGCCAGCGGCGCAGCCAAAGCCGCGGCCAGGGCTGCCGCCGCGAAGTCCAAGCTTGTCATCGAATTCTCCATTCTAGAAGTGCATGTTCCAGCCGCTGCCATCCTCCTTCGTCCGGCGGCAGCCCGAGGCGGATGCCGCGCCCCGCTTCACGGAACAGGCGGCACCAGATGCCGTGGCGCGCCATGTGCGCGTGGAAGTCTTCCGGCTGGGCTTCGGGCCACCAGTGGAACAGCGGCGTGCCGGTCGCGCGAATGCCCTGCGTTTCCAGCAGCCCGCGCATGCGCACTCCTTCCCTCTGGAGACGCGCGAAGGTCGATTGCTGCCAGTCGGTGTCGCGCAGCGCCTGCAGCGCCACCGCCTGGGCGGGCCCGCTCACGGTCCACGGCCCCAGCAGGTCCGCGAGCGCACGCAGGGTAGCCGTGTCGGCGCCCACGAATCCCAGCCGCAGTCCTGCCAGCCCGAAGAACTTCCCGACCGAGCGCAGCACGATCAGGCCGGGTTGCCCCGCATGGCCGTTAAGGCTCAGCGCCGGGTCGGTATCCCCGAAAGCTTCGTCGACCACCAGCCAGCCGCCACGCGCGGCGAGCCGGCCGGCCCATGCCAGCAAGCGCGCAGACGCGATCGTCTCGCCGGTCGGGTTGTTCGGATTGACGACGACCACGACCTCACTGGTCTCGACCGCGGCCGCCAGCTTCGTGTAGGGGGCGAGCTGCAGCGCATGCCCATGCTTCGCCCAGGCATATGCGTGCTCGGCATACGAGGGCGCGGACACCGTCACCCGTGACGGCGCCCGTAGCCGCGGCAGGGCCTGGATGGCGGCCTGTGTGCCGGCCACCGGCAACAGGTCGGCGGCGCCGTAATACGCGCAGGCTGCCGCCAGCAGCGCCGGATCCGGCTCGGGCAGGCGGTGCCAGGCGTCCGCAGGCAGCGCGGGCGCCGGATAGCCGTGCGGGTTGATGCCGGTCGACAGGTCGATCCAGTCGTCGCGTCCATGGAGGCGCGCGGCCTCGCGCAGGTTGCCGCCGTGCTCAAGCATGCCGGCCCCAGGCCAGCACCAGCAGCGCCGCCATGCAGGCGACGGCGAGCCAGAGCAGGGTAGTGTGCAGTACGAGGCGCCAGGCGCGCACGATGTCCGTTGCCGTAGCGGCCGGCCCTGCGCCCAGCGGTGGGCGCTGCTCGGTCCCGCCGTCGTAGACGGCGGCGCCGCCCAGCGATACCCCGAGGGCGCCGGCGCCGCTGGCCATGACCGGCCCGGCGTTCGGGCTGCTCCAGGCGCCGGCCTGGGTGCGCCAGCATTGCCACGCGCGTGCACGCGCCGGGCCGGCCAGCAGCACGTAGGACAGGGCAGTGAGCCGCGCCGGCACGAAGTTCAGCGCGTCGTCGATGCGTGCTGCGGTGCGGCCGAACAGGTTGAAGCGTTCGTTGCGGTAGCCCCACATGGCGTCGAGCGTGTTGGCAAGCCGGAACAGGACGGCGCCGGCGCCGCCAGCCACCATGAACCAGAACAGCGTGCCGAACACCGCATCGTTGCCGTTTTCGAGCAGCGACTCGGCGCCGGCCTTGGCCAGGTCGGCTTCCTGGGCCACGTGTGTGTCGCGGCTGACGATCCATGACGTGCGGGTGCGCGCCGTGGCCAGGTCGCCGGCGCGCAGCGCGTCGACGATCGGTATCGCATGTTCGCGCAGACTGCGCAAGCCGATGCAGGCATACAGCAGCACGGCATGCAGCCACAGCCCGGCATGCTGCGCCGCCAGCCATGCCAATGCAGCGAGGGGCAGGACCGCAAGCGACCAGCCGAGCAGGCCACGCGCCAGGCGCGCCTGGCCCCGGTTCAGCCGGTGCTCGACCCGCGCCGCGAGCTTGCCGAACCCCACCAGCGGATGCCAGCGCCGCGGCTCGCCCAGCAGCAGGTCGAGCAGCACGCCCGCGACCAGCAGGCCGGCAATCTGCTGCATCGACAGGCCGCTCAGCATGCGGCGCCCTTGAGCAGCAGCGGCAACCCGGCCGCCACGAAGACGACACGGTCCGCGCGCGCTGCCACTTCCTGATTCAGCCTGCCCGCCTCGTCGGCGAAGCAGCGCGACAGCGCACCCCAGGGAACGATGCCCATGCCGATCTCGTTCGAGACAAAGACCACGTCGCCGCCGGTGCCCTCGTGGAGCAGCTCCAATAGCGCCGCATGCTCCTGGTGAAAGCGCTCCGGCAGGTCGACCTGCCCCACGTCTGGCCAGGCGCGCCCGTCGCAGAACATCAGGTTGCTCAGCCAGAGCGTCAGGCAATCGACCACCACCAGACGCTGTGGGGTACAGTGTTCGCGCAGTACTGCGGCCAGCGACAGTTCTTCTTCGACCGTCCGCCAGTGGGAAGGGCGCCGTTCCCGGTGGTGGGCGATGCGCGCCGCCATTTCGGCGTCGCCTGCGCGCGAGGTGGCGACGTAGACGATCTCCTTGCCGGAATCCCTGGCCAGCCGTTCCGCATGGCCGCTCTTGCCCGAGCGGGCGCCGCCGAGCACGAGGGTGCAGGTCATGGCGCAGTCCCCTTGAAAAGCGCCGCGATGGCGGGCGGGTTGGACGGGAAGTAGCTGTGGAAGTAGGACGCGGTGAGCGATCCCAGTCGGTACACGGCTTCGCCTTGTGCGTCGGTGCTCGTCTTGACGGTGTAAGCCTGCGCCGGCACGGGGGTCTCGAAGCGCGAATAATGGAAGCTGTGGCCGCGCACCGGTCCCTGCGCGGTCGGCATCGCATGGGCGCCGAGTCCGGCCAGGCGCGGCTGCATGCGCACCTCGCCCGGCAGCAGCCCAGCCATGGGCCAGCGCTTGCCGTCCTGGTCGGTGAGACCGTCGGCCAGCGCCATCATGCCCCCGCACTCGGCCAGGATCGGCACGCCGCGCCCGTGGACCGCATGCAGGGACCCATGCCAGCGGGATGCCTTCGCCAGCGCCTCGCCGTGCAGTTCCGGATAGCCGCCGGGCAGGAATACGGCATTGGCATCGACCGGCACCGGCTCGTTCGCCAGCGGCGAGAAGTAGCGCAGGCGCGCGCCCATCTTTTCCAGCAGGTCGAGATTGGCGTGGTAGAGGAAGCAGAAGGCCGCGTCGCGCGCGATGGCGACCGTACGTCCGTCCAGCAGCCGGTCCACCCCCTGCCATTCGGTCGCCGACTGCGTCATCACCGGCAGGCCACTCCAGGCATCCTCGTCGAAGTGGAGGCCGTCCGCAAGTTTGTCGAGCAGCGCTTCCAGGCCGTCGACTTCGCCCGGCAGGACGAGTCCGAGGTGGCGTTCCGGCAGCGGCGTGTCCTGGCGCGCCAGCCAGCCGACCAGCGGGATGTCGCGCAGCGAGGACGCCACCATGTTCGCGTGGCCTTCGCTCGCAATGCGGTTGGCCACCACACCCGCAAGAGCAACGGGACCGTAGTCGCGCAGGCCGCGCGCGACCGCGCCTAGCGTCTGCGCCATGGCCGACGCGTCGATCACGGCCAGCACGGGCACGCCGAACTCGCGCGCCAGGTCCGCTGCGGACGGGGAGCCGTCGTACAGGCCCATCACTCCTTCGATCAGGATCGCATCGGACTCGCGCGCCGCGTCGTGCAGGCGGCGCCGGCATTCGTCGACGCCGACCATCCACAGGTCGAGGCTGTGGACCGGCGCGCCGGATGCCCGTTCGAGCAGCATCGGGTCGATGAAGTCGGGGCCGCACTTGAATACCCGCACGCGCAGGCCCTGGCGCAGCAGCTTGCGCGCCAGGGCGGCGGTGACGCTGGTCTTGCCCTGGCCCGACGCCATTGCCGCGACCAGCACGGCGCGTGCGCCCGCATCCCTGTTCATTACCACTCGGTCCCGGCCTGCGCCGCGATGCCCGCCTTGAAGGCGTGCTTGACGACGTTCATCTCGGTAACCGTATCGGCCACCGCCACCAGTTCGGGCGGCGCGCCGCGGCCCGTAATTACCACGTGCTGCATCACCGGGCGGTCGAGCAGGTCGGCGATGACGGTGTGCACGTCGAGGTATTTGTACTTCAGGGCGATGTTCAGTTCGTCCAGCACCACCATGCCGCAGGCCGGGTTTGTCAGGTATCGCCGCGCCTGCTCCCACGCTTCGCCCGCCCTGGCGATGTCCCGCTCGCGGTCCTGGGTCTCCCAGGTGTAGCCTTCGCCCATCGCGTGGAAGCTGACTTCGTCGGGGAAGCGGCGCAGGAATTTTTCCTCGCCGGTGGACATGGCGCCCTTGATGAACTGGACCACGCCGACCTGCATGCCGTGGCCGAGCGCACGCGTCACCATGCCGAAGGCACTCGAGCTCTTTCCCTTGCCGTTGCCGGTGTTGACAATGATGATGCCGATTTCCTTGTCGGCAGCCGCGATCTTGGCGTCGATGACGGCCTTCTTGCGCTCCATACGCTGGCGGTGGCGCTCGTTCAATGCATCGAGCTCTTCCTGGGTCATGTCGTTCATGTGGTGGCCTCATAGGGGAGGAAAATGCGGCGGCCGCCGTGCTCGATCATCTCGATCGGGTGGCCGAGGTAGTCGCCCAGCAGCGCCGGCTGCATCGTGTCGGCGACGGCGCCGGCCAGCCAGCGGCCATCGCCATGCAGCAGCAGCGCGTGGGTGGAAATGTGGTAGGCAAGGTTCAGGTCGTGACCGATCATGACCACGGTCTTGCCCTGCTCGCGGCACAGGCGGGACAGCAGTCCCATGCAGCTCACCTGGTGCGCGAGGTCGAGCGCATTGGCCGGCTCGTCGAGCAGCAGCAGCGGGGTGTCTTGCGCCAGCAGCGCGGCAATCGCGACGCGCTGGCGCTCGCCGCCGGAGAGGGTGCGGACGTCGCGGGCGGCGAGATCCGCCACTTCCATCACTTCCAGGGCCGCCATGGCGGCCTGGTGGTCGTCGCTGCCTTCCCAGTAGCGGTTCGCGTGGTAGGGATGGCGCGCAGACAGCACGGTTTCGATCACGCTGTACGAGAACGCATCGTGGCGCGACTGTGCCAGGAAGGCGCGCGCGCGCGCCAGCTCGTCCGGCTCCCAGCGCTCCAGCGGGCGGCCGCCCACCACGACGGCGCCGCCGCCAGGGCTGCGCAGGCCGGCCAGGGTCCGCATCAGGGTGCTCTTGCCGGCGCCGTTGCGGCCGATGATGCTCCAGCATTCGCCAGGGCGGGCGGCCCAGTCGAGCTGGCGCACGAGCGTGCGCGTGCCGACCGTGATGTCGAGAAATTCGGTGCGGATCATCTCACCTCCTCAGCCGGTGCAGCTGGTACAGGAAGACCGGCGCGCCGATGACCGCGGTGATCGCGCCGACGGGCAGCTGCTGCGGCGCGATGATGGTGCGCGCCAGCGTATCGCACAGCACCAGGAAGCTGCCGCCCGTCAGCACCGCAGCCGGAATCAGCACGCGGTGGTCGGGCCCGAAGGCGAAGCGGCAGGCGTGCGGGACGATCAGGCCGACGAAGCCGACCGAGCCGGCGCTGGTGACGGCGCTGGCGGTCAGCACGCCGGACACGAAGAACAGTCCCTTGCGCAGGCGGCCGACCCGGATGCCCAGCGTAGCGGCCGCCTCCGCGTGCAGCGCGACCACGTTCATGGCGCGCGCGCTGCGCAAGGCGTATAGCATGCCTGCGCCGAGCACCAGCCAGGGCGTCAGGCGCAGCGGCGCCCCGGCAAGGTCGCCGATCATCCAGAAGATCATGCTGCGCAGCCGGCCTTCCGGCGCGATCGACAGCATCAGGGTTACCAGGGCCATGCAGGCGGACGACAGGATCACCCCGGTGAGCAACAGCATCGAGGTGCCTCCTTCCGCCGCCAGGCCCCCGCGCAGGTCGCGCCGGGCCAGCAGGTAGAGCAGCATCGACACCGCTACCGCACCGCCCAGTGCGGCCATGTCGACCACGATTGCGGTCGCCATCAGCAGCAGCGCCAGCAGGGCGCCCACCGAGGCGCCCGCCGAGATGCCGAGCACATAGGGGTCGGCCAGCGGGTTGCGCAGCAGCGCCTGCATCATCACCCCGGCCAGCGCCAGCGCGCCGCCGGTGACGAAGGCCGTCAGCGCGCGGCCCGCGCGCAGCTCCAGCAGCGACGCGGCCAGCGAACTTTCGCCCCGCGCCAGCTGGCGCAGGGCGTCCGGCATCTCGGCCAGGGGCACGGCGATCGAACCCGTCATGCCGGAGAACAGCAGGCTGGCGACGGCGCACAGCAGCAGCGCGCCGATGGCGAGCATGGCGCGCTGGCGGTGTGCATGGGCGGGGTGATGCATGGGGCTCCTTCTCGACAAGGCCGGTTAGCGGATGCCGTAGCGCAGGCCTGCGAACCAGGTGCGGCCACTGGTGCCGTAGTTGCGCACCAATTCATAGCGCTTGCCGGCAGCGTTGTCGAGACGCAGCAGCAGCGATACCTCCGGCGTGAGCTGCCAGCTAGTGTACAGGTTGAGCAGCCCGTAGCCGCCCAGCCGATTGCGGTTGGCCGCGTCGTCGAAGCGCTCGCCCGACAGCAGCAGCTCGGCGCCGGCCGTCAGCTTGCCCCGGCTGCTGTCCGCAGTGAAGCTGGCGTGCTTCTTCGAACGGCGCGCCAGTTGCTTGCCGGTGGTCTCGTCCTTCGGGTCCTGCCAGTCCAGGCTGCCGCGCAGCCTTGCGCCGGCCACGCGCGTCTCGGCCGCCAGGCTCAGGCCTTCCAGCGTGGCGCGGTTGACGTTGTAGGCGCAGCTGCCGGTGCGGCCCGGGCACGGGTTGGCGGTGACGATCATGTCGGTCAGGCGGTTGCGGAACCAGGTGGCGTCGAACTGCAACTGCCCTGCGTCGTAGCGCAGGCCGGCTTCCAAGTTGCGGCCCTTTTCCGGTTTGTTGGTCGGCAGGCCGTAGCCGGGGAAGTACAGTTCGTTGAAGGTCGGCGCGCGGAAGCTGGTGCCGGTGCTGGCCGTGGCGCGCCAGCCCTTGCCGAAGTGGTAGCCGTAGCCGGCCGCACCGGTGTTCCTGTTGCCGTAGATCGAGCGGTCGTGGCGGGCGCTGAGGTCGACCAGGTGGCTGCCGCGCCTGGCCGAATAGGCGGCCGCATACGAATTGGTGATACGGGCGCGCGTCAACGCCTCGTTGGAGCTCGATGCGACGTCTTCCTTGCGGTGGCTGTAGAGGAGTTGCAGCGTGTCGGGGCCGAGCGCGATGCTGTTCTGCCAGGTGAATTCGTCCTGGCGGGTATCGATCTGGCTGGCGCCGGATGGCAGGGCGCTGGTGAAGCTGCCCAGCTTGTCGCTTGACCTGGCGTATTGCACGGTGCTGCGCCAGTTCGAGGCGAGCTGGCTGGCCAGGTAGACTGCTGCCGTGTTCAGGTCTTGCTGGCTGTTGACGTCGTAGGGCCCGGCGCCGCTGTCGTATTGCGAGCGCAGGTCGCTATGCAGGAACTGCGCCCCGATCTCGTGCCCCGGCGTGACGGTATAGGACACCTGGCCATTGGCATTGCGGCGGCGGTAGCCGTCTTCGTCAGCGTTGAAGCCGAAGGCGCCAGGACGCGTGGCCGAGAAACCGTCCGAGTCTTCGTAGCCGGCACTCAAGGCGTAGCGCAGGGCGCCGCCGGCGCCGTAGAGGCCGGCATCGAGCTTGCGGGTGCCGTTGCTGCCGGCGCCGATCGAGCCACTGGCCGTCGGGCCGGCGTCGCCCTTGCGGGTAAAGATCTGGATCACGCCGCCGATCGCGTCCGCCCCGTACAGGGTGCTCAGCGGTCCGTAGACGACTTCGATGCGCTCGATGGCGGCGAGTGGCACCGCGTTCCAGGCCGCCACACCGCTGGTGGACGAACCGATGCGCACGCCGTCCAGCAGGACCACGACGCCGTTGCTGTTGGCGCCGCGCAGGAACACGCTGGTCGAGGCGCCGGCGCTGCCGTTGCGGGTGATCTCGATGCCGCGCTGGCGCTGCAGCACGTCGGCTACCGAACCAGCGCCCGAGCGCGCAATTTCTTCGGCATGGATCACGGTGGTGTCGGCGATGACGTCGACCGCGCGTTGCGGCATGCGGCTGGCGGTGACGAGGACCGCGTCAAGGGTTTGTGCGGAGACAGGTGCAGCAAGGGTGAGTGCGAGCGACAGCGCGAACGGCAGCGCGGCCGCTTGCCGTCTTACAGGGAGATTCATGAATAACTCAATCAAAAGACAACCAGCCGACGTCCCCGTAGGCCAGATTGATCAGGAGCGCCTCGCAGGCACTCCCACCTTTTGGCCGGTATCCGGGCTGGCAAGTGTGGCCGTCCGACCTTCCCATGCAAAACGCACAGTGGTCATGGAAGACGGTTTGCCGCGCAGCCCTGCACTGTTCATGCATCGAGCGCGGCACTTGCTTACCGTTGCGGGGGCAGCACACGTTGGCCTTTTAAAGGGCTTCGTGTTTCCCGTTTAACTGCAGTCGTGAACACGACCGCGAGCACCAAAACGCCGTCATTATACGGCGGGACCGCGGGCCTTGTCAGTCTTTCAGCACGATCACTTCGCCGTAGTCGATGCTGTGCGCGCTGGAAGCCGCATGCAGCGCCGCCTCTTCGATGCTGCCGTGGGCGTGCAGGGCGCAGAGCAGGCGCATGGTGCCGGCATGGCAGATGAGGAAGGCATGGGACTGGCCGGCCTGGCGCAACCCGTCGCGGAAGGCGGCAACGCGGCGGGCCACCTGCAGCACGCTTTCCCCGCCGCCGGGGCGATAGTGCAGCAGGTCGGCGGCCCAGGCGTCCACTTCGCTGCGGGGAATCGCATCCCAGCTGCGCATCTCCCAGGCGCCGAAGTCCATCTCGGCGAGGCGTGCGTCGAGCGCGGCGTGAACGCCCAGCTGCTGCGCCAGGGCGGTACAGCGTAGCAGCGGGCTGGCATACACGGGCAGCGCGCCCGGCAATCCGCCCTCGCGCAGGCCGGCGGCGACCTGCGCGAGGGCGGCCGCGGGCGCGGCAAGGTCGGTCCTGCCATAGCAGATGCCGGGCGCAATCTCCGGCCGCGGGTGGCGCACGAGGACCAGCTGCATCGTTAGACGAGGGCGCCCTGGCCGAGCGTGGCCAGCACGGCGAGGTAGATCACGGCTTCCGCCAGTTGCTGCACCGCGCCGAGGCAGTCGCCGGTGTAGCCGCCGATGCGGCGGCTGAACTTCCGGGCAAGCCACCAGGTTGCGGCGCCGCAAGCGAGGAGCGCCGCAACCAGGGCGCGCAGGTCGAGCACGCCGGCCGCGAGCAGGATGGCGGCGGCGATGGCCACCGTCGCTGCGGCAATGCCGAACTCCATTGTCGTCATGCGCTCGGCCAGCGGCTTGGCTTTGCCTTCGGCGCGCGCATATTCCATGCGCCAGATGAGCGAGGTGGCCGCCAGGCGCGACAGCGGATGGGCGAGCAGCAGGGCGCCGATGGCGCTGGCGGGCGGCAGCGCCGCCAGCGTCGTGCACTTGGTGGCGAGCATGCACACGATGCCGATCGCGCCATACGCGCCCACGCGGGAATCCTTCATGATCTCGAGCACCCGCTCGCGCGACATGCCGCCGCCGATCCCGTCGCAGGTGTCGGCAAAGCCGTCCTCGTGGAAGGCGCCGGTGGCGTAGATGGTCGCGACGGTCGACAGCACCGCCGCCACCGGGGACGTGAAGACGAGGCTCGCCACGGTATACACGCCGGCGGCGATCGCACCCACGACCATGCCGACCAGCGGGAAGTAGCGCGACGCATGGTGCAGCCACTCCTGCTCGAAGCCGACCCAGCGCGGGATCGGCAGGCGCGTGAAGAACTGGACGGCGATGAAGAACAGGCGCAGCTGCTGCATGGCCTGGTCAGCTGCCGGTGCTGGTGCTGGTGCTGACCTGCGCCGATGCGAAGGTCGCCATCTCGTTCAGGAAGTTGGCGGCTGCCCGCACCAGGGGCAGGGCGAGGGCGCTGCCGGTGCCTTCGCCAAGGCGCAGCCCCAATTGCAGCAGCGGCTGGGCGCCGAGCGCGTCGAGCATCAGGCGGTGCCCGTTCTCGTCGGAGCAGTGGGCGAATACGCAGTAGTCGAGGATGGCCGGCTGCAGGCGGCTTGCCACCAGCAAGGCGCTGGTGACGATGAAGCCGTCGATCAGCAGCAGCTTGCGCTGCTCGGCCGCCTTCAGCATGGCGCCGGCCATCATGGCAATCTCGAAGCCGCCGAAAGTGGCGAGTACGGCGAGCGGATCATCGACGCCCGCATGCCGTTCGACGGCTGCGGCGATGACCTCTTGCTTGCGCCGAATGCCGTCGGGCGACAATCCCGTACCGGCGCCGACGCATTGCGTCAGTGGCAGGCCGGTCAGCTTGTGCATGATGGCGGCAGCTGCGGTCGTGTTCCCGATACCCATCTCGCCGAAGCCGACGACATTGCCGGGCAGGTCGCGCACCAGGGCGATCCCGTGTTCGAGCGCGGTGTCGAGCTGCGCACGCGACATCGCCGGCTCGGCCGCGAAGTTGCGCGTGCCGGGGGCCACCTTGCGGTCCAGCAGTCCCGCGCGCTCGCCGAAGTCGTGATTCACGCCGGCGTCGACCACGTACAGCGCGCAGCCGTTCTGGCGCGCGAACACATTGATGGCCGCCCCGTTTGCGAGGAAGTTCTCCACCATTTGCCAGGTCACGTCTTGCGGGTAGGCGGAGATGCCTTCTGCAACGACACCGTGGTCACCAGCGAACACGAGGATTGCCGGATCTGTGATGTGTACGGAAATCGAACGCTGGATCAGTCCGAGCTGGGCCGCAAGGGTCTCGAGGCGCCCAAGGCTGCCGAGCGGCTTCGTCTTGTTATCGATGGCGTGGAGCAGGGCTTGCGACAGGGCCGCGTCGGCAGTCGGCGTGATGGTAGGAAGGTGCATTGCCGGAAAATATCGTGGAAAAAACGCGACGATAGCATAATCGCAAGCGTTGTAAGTGCTTCCGGCCTTTGTTATAGTTTCGTTCCTCCGACGCGCAACGTAGCCTTCAGGCAGCGAACGCGAAAGAGACGAGGGGTTGACGAGGTAAGCGAAACGCTGCATAATCTCGCTTCTCTGCTGCTGACGAACACAACGCTTCGTCGAACACGGCAAGGTAGTACAGAATACAGTTCTTTAACAATCAACAGTCGATAAGTGTGGGCGTTTGATGAAGGTGCCAGCTGACTCCGGTCAGTTGAATACTTAAATTATCAAATGTTCACAAAAGTATTAAGCGTTGTCCCAGCAATGGGATGACGGTCAGTATCTTGAGTGAGCGACCCCTTAGAAATAAGGGTGACACGAAAGTGTCAACAAACAGAGATTGAACTGAAGAGTTTGATCCTGGCTCAGATTGAACGCTGGCGGCATGC
>NZ_JCASIF010000030.1:0-10237 GCF_059686055.1 Telluria sp. ZB4P34
GCCTGCGCCGCCGGTCGAGCTGGAACCGCCGCCGAAGCCGCCCGAACCGCCTGCTGCGCCTGCGCCGCCGGTGTTGCCGCCTGCGCCTGCGCCGCCCATGCCGCCGGCTGCGCCTGCGCCGCCCATGCCGCCGGCTGCGCCTGCGCCGCCTGCGCCGCTGGCTGCGTTGCCGGTGTTGCCGCCCATGCCGCCGGCGCCGCCGGTGGCGTTGCCGATCGAGGCTGCGCCGCTCGAAGCGGTGCCGCTCACGCCCGAGGCGCCTGCGCCGCCGGCTGCGCCGCTGGCTGCACCGGCGTCACCGCCAGCTGCGCCGCTAGCGCCGGTTGCCATGCCGCCGGTGGCTGCACCACCTGCTGCACCGCTGCCGGCTGCGCCGTTGGCGTTGCCGCCGTTGGCAGCCTGGTTGCCGACGTTGCTGATGGTGTTGCCGGAGACGTTGCCGGTCAGGTTGCTGGTCGAGCTGGCGGTCGAGGTGTTGTACGAGTTGTCGACGCTCGAGCTGGCGGTCGCGCCGTTGTTGGCGGCGACAGCGCCGGCTGCCGATGCGGTCGAGCCGCCCGAGCTGCGGTTCTGGCCCGACGAGTCACGCGAACGGTTGCTGTTGTCCGAGCGGTCGCTGTTGTCGGTGTTGGTGGTGGTGGTCGAACGATCGCTGTTGTCCGAGCGGTTGCTGCTATCGGTGTTGGTGGTCGAGCGGTCGCTGTTGTCCGAACGGTTGCTGCTGTCGGTGTTGGTGGTGGAACGGTCGCTGTTGTCCGAACGGTTGCTGCTGTCGGTCGACGTGTTCGTGGTCGAACGGTTGCTGCTGTCCGTCGAGGTGTTGGTGCGGGTGCTGTTATCCGAGCGGTCGCTGCTGTCCGTGCTGGTGTTGGTGCGGACGCTGTTGTCCGAACGGTCGCTGTTGTCGGTGCTGCGGTTGGAACGGTCCACGTTGGTGGTCTGGGTGTTATCGCCGCGGACGCGGTCGACAGTGTTGGAATTTTGTGCGTGGGCCACGCCGAAAGACAGAGCGATTGCGGTCGCCAGGATAGTGCGCTTCATCTGAAACTCCCCTTTGTGTGTCACTGAAAAAGTTGAAATGCCCGGCGTCTGGTGAGCACCGGTCCATCCCTCTATAAGCAGTTTGCGTGCCAGGGCGCTTTTCTTGCGCAAGTCCTTGATAAAAATGACTTTTTTTACGGGAGGAAAGCTTGTAGGACTGAATTGATGAGGGCATTCAATAAGTTCAATTGAAACTGTCGCAATCCTGTGACAGTTGTAACGCGAATGTCACGGGACTGTATCAACCTGTAACACGAGCAGGGGCGTAATAAGGCAGACGCAAGCGCGCCATTGCACTCAGTGTGTAGGAAATAATGAAGGGGAAAGGGTGTTGCGGAGAGGGTTACAGCGCGATGGAATGCTTGGCCATCAGGCGGTACAGCGTCATGCGCGAGACACCGAGGTCGCGTGCGGCCTGGCTGATGTTGTTGCCGCATCGGGCCAGGGTGTTCGAGATGGCGATGCGTTCGGCGCTGCCGCGCGAGTTGTTCAGGCCATCGCGCAGGATAATGCCCTCTTCGGGCGGCGCCAGCTCGAGGTCTTCCGGCATGATCAGGCGGTTCTCGGCCAGTACCATGGCGCGCCGCATGCGGTTGATCAGTTCGCGGATATTGCCCGGCCAGGCATGCTGGGCCATGGCGCGCAGGGCCTGCTTGCTGATGCCCTTGAGCTGCGGGCTTTTTTCGTCGGCATACTTGTTGAAGATGATCTCGGTGAGCAGCGGCAGGTCGTCCTTGCGTTCGCGTAGCGGCGGCACGCGGATCGGAAACACGCTCAGGCGGTAATACAGGTCTTCGCGGAAGCGTCCCTCGGCCACCGCCTTCGGCAGGTCGACGTGGGTCGCGGCGATCACACGGGCATCGACGGCAACCGTGCGGGTGCCGCCGACGCGGTAGATGGTGCGTTCCTGCAGGAAGCGCAGCAGGCTGGCCTGCAGGTCGAGCGGCAGGTCGCCGATCTCGTCCAGGAAGATGCTGCCGCCGGAAGCGGCCTCGATCAGGCCCTGCTTCTCCTTGGCCGCGCCGGTGAAGGCGCCGCGTTCGTAGCCGAACAGTTCGGAGTGGATCAGCGAGGGCGGAATGGCCGCGCAATTGATCGCGATGAAAGGACCGCTCGCGCGCGGCGACTGGGCATGGATTTCCTGCGCCGCCAGTTCCTTGCCGGTGCCGCTCTCGCCCGAGATCAGCACCGGCGCATCGACCGCGGCGATCTTGTCGATGTGGGCGCGCAGGCGCTGGATTGCCGCCGACTGGCCGTCGATGCGGCGCGTGCCGGACGCACGCTGGTGCGGCGGCGTGGACCTGGCCAGCATCGCCATGCCGTGCGCATGGCCGAGCGAATGGTGCAGGCGCACGCGGTCGATCGGACGGGTGTGGAAGTCGAACAGATGGGTGGCAATGGCCTGGCGCAGCTGCGGACGGTGCAGCAGGTCGGGACCGAACACGCCGATCCAGCGGATGTGATGGTGTTGCTGAAGAAAGCGCTCGGTATCGTCGTGTTCGAGGCTGCCGTCGGAATCGAGCAGCAGCCCGACGGGATAATGCTGCTGCGCCAGGACCTTGCGTGCGGCGGCGATGCTGTCCACCGTACACACATCCCAGCCCTGCAGCTGCCCGCAGGCGGCATGCACGCCCGCGTTCCCCTCGTTGCTGATGCATAAGAGTCGTTTTACCGACACATTAACCTCGTTCTTATTCGTTATTCCTGGTCATGCAGGCGACGGAGTCGGCCGGGCGCCGCGCGTTTTGTCATAAAAACGCGGGGCAGTACAGGTCGGATTCGTCCGACACCGTGTACGTTCATTTAACCAGAAACGCCTGCTTTTTGGCGCACGAATATTGTTGAGTTGGTAATATGCCTCGAAAAAATTCCTACAGGAATCAATGCCTTACAATATTTACCTCAAACATCAGCTTGTCGCAGCGACACTGGCCAGCAGGGTCACCAGGCGTTCGATGGCATAGGGCTTGGCGAGCACCTGCACGCCGGGGATGGCGATCTGGCGGTCGGTGTAGCCGGTGGCCAGCACGATCGGCAGGGCAGGGTAGCGCTGGCGCACCACGGCGGCCAGGTCGATGCCGCTCACCGTGCCCGGCATGACGATGTCGGAGAACACCACGGCCGGCTGCGCGCCGCCGTCGAGCAGGGCGACCGCCTGTTCGCCGTCGTGCGCGGCCAGCACCTCGAAACCGGCTTCTTCGAGGGCGCGCGAGACCGCCTCGCGCACCAGCACGTCATCTTCGACGAACAGCACGCTGCCGCGGGCGCGCGGCAGCGGCGCCTCCGCAGGCCCTGCCGTGGGCGGCGCGGCGAGCGCAGCGTGTGCGCGGGGCAGGTAGATATCCACCCGGGTGCCCTTGCCGGGGACGCTGTCGATGTGCAGCAGGCCTTGCGACTGCACGGCGAAGGCATAGGCTTGCGGAAGGCCGAGGCCGGTGCCCTGGCCCTGGCTCTTGGTGGTATAGAAGGGGTCGAGCGCGCGCGCCAGCACCTCCGGCGCCATGCCGGCGCCGGTGTCGCTCACGCTCACGCGCACATAATCGCCCGGCGCCAGCGCGCCCGGCGGCCGCGCCCGCGCGCCATCGAAGGACAGGTTGCGCGCCTCGATGCGCAGCACACCGCCGGCCGGCATGGCGTCGCGCGCATTCACCGCCAGGTTCAGCAAGGCCAGGTCGAACTGCAGCGGCTCCACTGTCACCGCCCAGGCCGGCTCGTCGCATTCGATCTGCAGTTCGATGTCCTCGCGCAGCGCACCGCTCATCAGCTGCCGTGCGCTGCGCAGCTGCAGGCAGGCGTCGACCGTCTGCTGGCGCGCTTCCTGGATCCGCCCGAACGAGCCGAGCTGGCCGGTGAGGGCGGCGGCGCGCTGCAGGGTCTTCTTGCAGGTATGGATCAGCTCGCGCACCTTGTCGTCCCGGTTGCTGATTTCGGCAAGCTGCAGCGCCGTGCTGAGAGTCTGCAACAGGTTGTTGAATTCGTGCGCGATGCCGCCGGTGAGGCGTCCCAGCGCTTCCAGCTTCTGGGACTTCAGCAGCGCGCTTTGCACCCGCTCGGTGGCGGCAACGGCCTCGGCCACGCGCTGCTCGAGTTCCTGCTGGGCATGGTGGATCTGGCGTCCGGCCTCGGCCATGCGCAGCGCAAGGTTGTCGATCTCGACGATTCCCTGCGGCTCGTAGTCGAGCTCCTTGCCCTGGCCGAGCGTATCCGCGCTGCGGCCGAGGTATTCGATCGGGTCGATGGCGCGTTGCGCCAGCCAGCGCGCGGCCGCCACGCCCGCTGCCAGCAGGGCCGCCATCAGCGCGGCCAGCATGGCGGCGGCCTCCAGCGGCACACGCCGGATCTCGCTGACGGGGATGCTGACCAATACCTTCCATTCGGACGAAGGCACGGTGCTGAAGAAGGCGCGCACGTCGATGCCCTCCAGCGTGCGGCTGCCGTATACCCCTTCGGCTGACGCGTTGATGAGATCGCGGCTATAGGCGCGCACCGGCTTGCCGACGAACTGTTCCGGCTTGCGCGAGCGCGCCAGCACCACGCCGCGGCGGTCGACGATGGTCGCGATCCACTCCTTGCGGAAATGCTGGCGCTCCAGCAGCTCCTGCAGGGCGCTGACGTTGACGCCCATCGACAGGTAGTAGCGCAGTTCGCCGTCGAGCTTTACGGGCACCTGGATCGCATAGTCGAGGCGCTTCCCGACCGGCGCCATGAACAGGTCGGATACCAGCAGCCCGTCGCCGCCCCCGGAGCGCTGCATCAGTTCGGCAATGGTCGCGACCCGCCGTACCGGCAGTGCCGCGCCGTAGGGCTGGCGCGTGTTGACCAGCTGGCGGCCGTCCAGGTCGCTCAGGACGATAACGGTGTCGGCGCCCGGGGAGATGCGCCGGGCATAATCGTAGAAGCCCTGCAGCTTGCCGGAGTACAGGGTGGGTGAGCCCGCCAGCGTGCGCAGGACGGCGGCGCGGCCGTGCAGTTCGTTGTCGACCAGCAGCGCGAAGGCGCGCGTGGCCTCGGCCACGCTTTGCGCCTGCGACT
Source organism: Telluria sp. ZB4P34 (assembly GCF_059686055.1). Taxonomy (NCBI): domain Bacteria; kingdom Pseudomonadati; phylum Pseudomonadota; class Betaproteobacteria; order Burkholderiales; family Oxalobacteraceae; genus Telluria; species Telluria sp. ZB4P34. The sequence continues at coordinate 5,074 of NZ_JCASIF010000030.1, forward strand.
TCTGCTCCTCGCGATACACGTAGGACACCGCCAGCGCCGCCGCGATGAAGGACGGCACCAGGATCGACAGCATCAGGATCAGGAGGCGGGTACGAATACGCATGGCGCTGCAGCACCGAACTGGGCAAGCTGACGATTATACAAGGCCAACTTGTTTTTCTTGAAAGCTTCATTTGTGCGTGTGCGCCATGGCCGTGCGGCGCGGCGGCGCCCGGCCAGCTTGTATAATGTGGCAACCCCAACCCGCCCGCACATATGACCAATACCACCCACTTCGGCTACAAGACCGTCGCCGAGGACCAGAAGGTCCAGGAAGTCGCCAAGGTCTTCCATTCCGTCGCATCGAAATACGACGTCATGAACGACCTGATGTCGGCCGGCCTGCACCGCGCCTGGAAGCTGTTCACCATCGCGCAGGCGGGCGTGCGTCCCGGCTTCAAGGTGCTCGACATCGCCGGCGGCACCGGCGACCTGGCCAAGGCCTTTGCGAAGCAGGCCGGCCGTACCGGCGAAGTCTGGCTGACGGACATCAACGAGTCGATGCTGCGCGTGGGCCGGGACAGGCTATTGAATAAGGGCCTGGTGACCCCCACCTTGCTGTGTAACGCAGAAAAATTGCCGTTCCCGGACAATTATTTCGACCGTGTCAGCGTGGCCTTCGGCCTGCGCAACATGACGCACAAGGACCAGGCGCTGGCGGAAATGCGCCGCGTGTTGAAGCCGGGCGGCAAGTTGCTGGTGCTGGAGTTCTCGAAAGTCGTCGAGCCGCTGCAAAAGCCGTACGACCTGTATTCGTTCTCGGTGCTGCCATGGCTGGGCCAGAAGATCGCCGGCGATGCCGAAAGCTATCGCTACCTGGCCGAATCGATCCGCATGCATCCGGACCAGGAAACCCTGAAGTCCATGATGCTCGATGCAGGGCTGGAGCGGGTCCAGTATCACAACCTGACGGCGGGCGTGGCCGCATTGCACACCGGTATCAAGCTGTAGGCGCATTTCGTATAAAGAGGAAGCTGAGATGAAAAAATTCGTGGCAACGATGGTATTGGCGATCACCGCGGTCTCGATGATCGCGGAAGCGACCGCGCGCCCGATGGGCGGCAAGCGCTCGATCGGGCGCCAGTCGCAGGCCGTCAAGCAGATGCAGGCGCCTGCTCCCGCCCCGGCGCCGGGCTTCCAGCAGCAGCGTGCGCCTGCCGCCGTGCCGGCCGCCGGCGCAGCCGGTGCGGCCGCTGCCGCGCAGGCCAAGCGTCCGAGCATGTGGAAGGGCATCCTCGGCGGCGCACTGCTGGGCCTCGGCCTGGGCGCGCTGCTGTCGCACTTCGGCATCGGCGGCGCGCTCGCCAGCGCGATCTCGGCGATCCTCATGATCGGCCTGCTGGCGCTGGCCGTGCTGTTCATCGTGCGCATGTTCCGCCGCAAGGACACCCCGGCCAACCCGGCCTTCGGCGGCGGCTACACCAACCCGGTGCCGGCCGGCTCCTCGCCGAATCCGGCTGCCGGTTCGGTCGCGACCCCGGAAATCGGTTCCGGCCTGCGCCAGCCGACGGCGTTCCAGGGCCAAGGGGCGGGCACGCAGTTCGGCCAGTCTGGCGGCGTGTCGCTCGGCAAACCCGGTGCAAGCGCTCCTGCCATGCACAACCAGTGGGGCGTGCCGGGCGACTTCGACCAGGACGCCTTCCTGCGCCACGCGAAAGCCTCGTTCATCCGCATGCAGGCTGCCTGGGACCGAGGCGACACCAACGACCTGCGCGAGTTCACCTCGCCCGAAGTGTTTGCCGAGCTCAAGATGCAGATTCAGGAGCGCAATGGCGCCGCCGACTTCACCGACGTGGTGACAATCGACGGCCAGCTGCTGGGCATCGAGACCACCGCCACGGACTACCTGGCCAGCGTGCAGTTCAACGGCATGATCCGCACCGCGCCGAATGCGCCGGCCGAGCCTTTCGTGGAAGTCTGGAACATGTCCAAGCCCTTGTCCGGCCAGGGCGGCTGGGTGCTCGCCGGCATCCAGCAGATGGCATAATATTTTCCAGTTGAACTTCGTGCTGCCGGGTTTGTGCCCGGCAAACTGGTAAGATCGAACCGCCCGCTATCACCGGGCGGTTTTTTTTAGGTTTTTCATTCACCCTTGCTGCCATGTTCCCGAGTTCCGCCATGCTGGCGATGCCAGCCGTTGCCACGATCAACCACTTGCTGGCCCAGGAGCCCTGGGCGCGGGATGCGCTCGTCCGTCATGCCGGCAAGGAAGCCTGTATCGATATGGGGCAGCTGGAGCTGCGCGTGCGCGTGGCGCGCGACGGCATGCTGGAGGCCGGTACCGGCGAAGGCCCGGCCAACGTGACCATCCGCGTCAAGCTGGCCGACCTGCCGCTGATCGCCCAGAACCGCGATCGCGCCTTTTCCTACGTGAAGATCGAAGGCGACGCCGAATTCGCCAATACCCTGTCGACCCTGTCGCAGGACCTGCGCTGGGATGCCGAGTACGACCTCGAGCGGCTCGTGGGCCCGCTCGGCGCGCGGCATCTGGTGGAAGGCGCACGCGGAGCAGGCAGGGGCGTATTGGGCGCCGGCCGTCGGCTGGCCGAGAACGCGGCCGAATTCCTGCTGGAAGAGCGCCCGGTGCTGGTGCGCCCTGGCGCGGTGAACGCCCTCGCCGCCGACGTGGTGCGTCTGCGCGACGACGTCGAGCGCATCGCCAAGCGCATCGCCCGGCTGGAACAGCGCCTGGCGCACAGCGCTGCCCCGGCCACGACGGGTGTGATCTTGAGTCCGGATAACTGATGATATTGAAATTCCTGCGCCTGCTGAAAATCCTTGCCGTCGCGACCAGGTACGGTCTCGACGAAATCGCGGTCACGAGCCTGCACGCTCCCCGGACCGCGCGCTTCATGAGCACCGTGTTCTTCTGGCGCCGCATCACCTCGCCGCGCGCGATCCGCCTGCGCCAGGCGCTCGAGGAGCTGGGGCCGATCTTCATCAAGTTCGGCCAGGTGCTCTCCACCCGGCGCGACCTGATGCCGCAAGATATTGCCGATGAGCTGTCGCTGCTGCAGGACCGGGTTCCGCCTTTCGATTCCGACCTGGCCGTGGCCCAGATCACCGAGGCGCTCGGCGCCCACCCGGACCAACTGTTCGCCAGCTTCGAGCGGACCCCGGTGGCCTCGGCCTCGATCGCCCAGGTGCACTTCGCCACGCTCAAGAACGGGACTGAAGTGGCGGTCAAGGTGCTGCGTCCGGGCATGAAGAAAACCATCGACGAAGACCTGGCGCTGATGGACATGGCGGCCGCCCTGATCGAGCGTGTGTGGGCCGAGAGCCGGCGCCTGAAGCCGCGCGAGGTAGTCGCCGAGTTCGACAAGTACCTGCACGACGAACTCGACCTGATGCGCGAAGCCGCCAACGCCAGCCAGCTGCGCCGCAACTTCGCCGACTCGAACCTGCTGATGGTGCCGGAAATGCACTGGGATTATTGCTCCAGCAGCGTGATCGTGATGGAACGCATGCACGGCATTCCGGTGTCGCAGATCGAGCGCCTGGCGGCCGAGGGCGTGGACCTGAAGAAGCTGTCGAGCGACGGTGTCGAGATCTTCTTCACCCAGGTCTTCCGTGACGGCTTCTTCCATGCCGATATGCACCCGGGGAACATCCTGGTTTCGGTGGAGAAGGAAACCTTCGGACGCTACATCGCGCTCGACTTCGGCATCGTCGGCACCCTGAACGACTTCGACAAGGATTACCTGTCGCAGAACTTCCTGGCCTTCTTCCGCCGCGACTACAAGCGCGTGGCCGAGGCCCACATCGAATCGGGCTGGGCGCCGCGCGACACCCGCGTCGACGAGCTCGAATCGGCCGTGCGCGCCTGCTGCGAACCGATCTTCGACCGTCCGCTGAAGGACATCTCCTTCGGCCAGATCCTGCTGCGCCTGTTCCAGACCTCGCGCCGCTTCAACGTCGAGGTGCAGCCGCAGCTGGTGCTGCTGCAGAAGACCCTGCTCAACATCGAAGGCCTGGGCCGCCAGCTCGATCCGGAACTCGACCTGTGGAAGACCGCCAGGCCGCACCTGGAGCGCTGGATGTCCGAGCAGGTCGGCTGGCAGGGCCTGGCCGAGCGCCTGCGCGCGGAAGCGCCGCGCTACGCCCACATCTTCCCGCAACTGCCGCGCCTGCTGCACCAGACCCTGGAGCGCCAGGCCCAGTCCAGCGTCACCGGCACCCATCACGGCCGCCCGGTAGCGCAGACCGACCTGCTGGCCATGGTGCTGCTGGAGCAGCGCCGCACCAACCGCCTGCTGGCCTTCCTGGCCGCCGTGGTGGTCCTGGCGGGCGGCCTCGCCGCCGGCTACGGCATGATGCATGGCGGCTGATCCGCCCAGCTTCGCCAGCCGCGATCCGCTCAGCCCGCAGTTCTGGGACGAGCGCTTCGCCAACTTCTTTACGCCCTGGGACCGCGGCGGGGTGCCGCAGGCGCTGCGCGATTTCGTCGCGCGCAGCCCGAGGCCGCTGGCGACCCTGGTCCCCGGCTGCGGCAGCGCCCATGAGCTGGTGCACCTGTGCCAGGCCAGCTGGGATGCCTGGGCGATCGACTTCGCGCCGGAAGCCGTGCTGCGCGCCAGGGCGCAGGCGGGGCAGTGGGGCGAGCGGGTGGTGCAAGCGGATTTCTTCGCCTGGCAGCCGCCGCGCACGCTCGACTTCATCTACGAGTGCGCCTTCCTGTGCGCGCTGCCGCCCGCCATGCGTCCCCGGGTGGCGGCGCGCTGGGCCGAGCTCCTGCCGCCGGGAGGCCGCCTGGGCGGCTTCTTCTTTTTTGACCAGACGGTCAAAGGTCCGCCTTTCGGGATCGAACGGGCGGGGCTGGAGGCATTGCTGGCGCCGAGCTTCGACTGCGTGGAGGATGCGGCGGTGAGCGACTCGGTTCCCATCTTCGCGGGCAAGGAACGCTGGATGGTCTGGCAGCGCCGTGTAGGGTGATCGGCTCTGCCGATCGCGCGTTCAACGATCGCAGGCACCGCTACACAGCTTCCGGTAGCTGAACGCGCGGTCGGCGGAGTGAACTGACCCCAGAAAGTTGGACACTAACTTTCTGGGGTTTTATGGGGAAGTACACACCTGCCTTCAAGCTGATTGTCGTGCAACGGTATCTTGAAGGCTCGATGGGTTACCG
>NZ_JCASIF010000031.1:0-9153 GCF_059686055.1 Telluria sp. ZB4P34
GCATCAAACTTAAACTAAAAGGCCAAAGCCCTGTACAGTACAGGACCCAGGCCATGGGCGCTTAACGACTTAACGTCCAACAATTTGGGGTCAGTTCACTCTGCCGACCACCCTACGTCTTCGCCGCACCCGCCAGCGAATCGATGGTGCGCGCCAGGCCCCTGACGACGCGGGCCATGCTCGCGTAATCGAGCTTGTCCGGCGTGTCCTCTGCCGTGTGGTAATAGGGGTAGCGCATGAAGGCGGTATCCGTGATCATCAGCGCCGGATAGCCCTGCCGGTTGTAGGAGGAGTGGTCGGACAGCGTCACGCCCATCACGTGGGCCGGCGCGGCCAGGCCCTCGGCCGGGAAGTCGGACCCTGCCTTGAACGCGGCCAGCGCCTGGCGCACCAGGGCCGAGGATTCCAGGGTGCCGACGAAGGCGATGAAGTTGCCCGTGCTCGGGTAGTGCTTCTCGAGCCCCCGCGGCAGCTTCTGGCTGTTCTGGGCCTGGGAGTACCAGCCGATCGTTTCCAGGATCAGTGCGCCCGCCACGTTCTGTCCGGCCTGTTTCAGCGCGCGCGCGTGCTGCATGCTGCCCATCTCTTCGCCCATGAACCAAGGCGGTTCCTCGTTGACGAAAAACACGAACTTCACTTCGGTGCCGCGGCTCGGCTGCATGGTCTTGAGCAGGCGCGCCAGTTCGAGCACGGCGGCGGTGCCGCTGCCGTTGTCGTTGGCGCCCGGTGCACCGGGCGCGGAATCGTAGTGCGCGCCCACGATGAAGATGCGCTCGGGCTTCGCGCCCGGCGCCGTATTCGATACCGACACCTCGATGTTGCGCACCTTCTGCCTGCCGGCCTGGTATTCCTGGCGGCGCAGGCTATAACCGTAGCCTTCGAGCGTGGTCTCGATATGGCGTGCGGCCTGTTCCAGCGCGCGCGGCGTGCCAGTATTGCGTTCCCGGCTGGCGATCGCCTCCACGTGGGTGCGCAGGCGGACGGACAGGTCGGGGGCTGGGACGGCGGAGTCGGTTTCCACGGTCAGTGTGGCCAGCACGATCGCAAGCAGGATCGCGAGGATGATCTTCCAGTGTGAGCGGGCGAATTTGCGCATGGCAGTCGGGCGAGTGGAGCACGTTCGGGCTTCAGCCTGCAAGCGTTCATGCACCCAGTGTAGCCAATTGCGAATTCGGCATGCTTTCAATTCCGCGCTTCAATTCCGCGCTTCACTTCCCAAGCACGAACCGGGCGCGCAAATAAAAAGGCGCTGTCAACCTTATGTATGGATGAGAGAGGAACTGCTGAGCTAAATCGCTGTCGAACACCGGTCACGACAGACTGGAAACGAACATGCGATCGCCTCAGTTCACGAAGTGGTTTGCCAAACTCCCTGCGCTGAATGTCCCCCAGCGCCTCAAGACGCTCGCGGCCCTGCAACCGGCCGCCGGGCTCGAGCAGGTAGTCTCGCTCATCACCGAGATCGGCGCCACAGCGCGCCGCTGTCCAAGTTGCGCCTGTGACCGATACCACCGGTATGGCCAGGCCAACGGCCTGCAGCGCTACCGCTGCCGCGCCTGCGGCCGCACGTTCAACGACCTGAGCGGTACACCGCTGGCCCGGCTGCGGCTGCGCGATAAATGGCTGGATTACCTGGGCGCCATGCTCGAATCGAAGTCGGTGCGGGCAAGCGCCCGCCAGGTCGGGGTGCACCGCAACACCGCCTTTCGCTGGCGCCACCGTTTCCTGCAGCGCCCCAGGGACGACCTGCCGCGGCAACTCAGCGGTATCGTCGAGGCCGATGAAATGTTCTTGCTGGAATCACAGAAGGGCTCGCGCAATCTGGACCGGCCGGCGCGCAAAGGCGGCGGCAAGGCGGGCAGGCGAGGCATTTCACGCGAGCTCGACTGCATATTGGTGGCAAGAGACCGTAGCGGACAGACCGTCGACGCTATAACGGGCCGCGGCGCGCTGACGGCGCCGCAACTGGAGCGTCACCTACTGCCCAGGCTGGATCGGCAAGTGCTCCTGGTAAGCGACGCGCATGCGGCGTACCGCAGCTTCGCCCGTAAGCACGGCATCGCGCACGAGGCCGTCAACTTGCGCGCCGGCGTGCGGGTGCGCCGGGGCGCTGCCGGCGCCATCCACGTGCAGAACGTGAACAGCTACCACCAGCGTTTCCGGCAATGGCTGAGCCGGTTTCGCGGCGTCGCGTCGTGCTACCTGCCCAACTACCTGGGCTGGCGCCGCGCGCTGGACGGCAACGGGGTGAGTACCGTGGAGCAATTGCTGCGCGTAGCGATGCGGGTCATCAATAGATAACGCTGACAGCGCCAATAAAAAAGCCGGGCTGGCACAGCCCGGCTTTCGAATGAAGCAGGAGCGCCTCAGCGCGCCGCTACCGGCGTGGCCGGCTCCGCCCACCCGCCGCCCAGCACGCTGTACAGGGTCACCTGGTTCTGCAGGCGCTGCAGGTTGGCCTGCACCGCCCCCTGCTGGGCCTGGAACAGCGCGCGCTGCGCGTCCAGCAGTTCGAGATAGCTGGCCGCGCCGTTACGGTAGCGCAGGTCGGCCAGGTTGAAGCGGTCGGCCTCGGCCTCGGCCACCGCGCGCTGCGCGCGCAGCTGCTCGCTGAAGGTCGACTGGCCGGCCAGCGCATCCGCCACCTCGCGGAAGGCTTGCTGGATCGAGCGCTCGTACTGCGCCACCGCGATGTCGCGCTGCGCCCTGGCGCTGCCCAGCACGGCGGTGTTGCGGCCGTAGTCGAAGATCGGCAGGATCGCCTGCGGCGCGAAGGTCCAGCCGTAGGAGCCGCTCTTGAACAGGCCGGACAGCTCGGTGCTGGCGCTGCCCACGCTGCCCGTCAGGGTGATGCGCGGGAAGAAGTTGGCGCGCGCCGCCCCGATGTTGGCGTTGGCGGCGATCAGCTGCTGCTCGGCCGCGCGGATGTCCGGGCGGCTGGCCAGCAGGTCCGACGGAAGGCCGGCCGGCAGGTCGGGCAGGTCGGTGCCTGCCAGGGTGGCGCCGCTCGGCACCGGTTCTACCGGCGTACCGACCAGCAGCGTCAGCAGGTTGAGGTCCTGCGCACGCTGGCGCTGCTGGGCCGCGAGCGTGGCCAGCGCGGTTTCCACCAGCGAGCGCGCCTGTTGCAGCTCGAAGCGCGACGCCACGCCGTTGTCGAAGCGCAGCTGGGTCAGGCGCAGCGACTCCTGGCGCGTGCCCAGGGTCTGGCGGGTGATCGCCAGCAGCTCCTCGTCGGCCAGCAGCTGCAGGTAGACATTCGCCACCGACGAGATCAGGCTGATCTGCGTCGACCTGCGCGCCTCTTCGGTCGCCAGGTACTGCGCCAGCGCGGCCTGCGACAGGTTGCGCACGCGGCCGAACAGGTCGAGCTCGAAGCTTGAAACCGACAGGCCGGACTGGTAGAAGCTGTCGATCGGCTGGTCTTCGCCCGTGGTCTGGCGCGAACCACTGATGCCGACGCCCACGGTCGGCAGGCGCTCGGCGCGCTGGATGCGGTACTGCGCACGCGCCTGCTCGATGTTGGCGATCGAGACGCGCAGGTCACGGTTGTTGCCAAGTGCCTGTTCGATCAGCCCGCGCAGGCGCGCATCCGGGAAGAAGCGCTGCCAGGCGATCGTGGCCGGCGCCTCGTTCGCCGCCTGGGCCGCCGGAGCGCTGGCCGCCCGCGCGATCTCGGGGAAGGCCTGCGCCACCGGCGCTTGCGGCCGCTCGTACTTCGGCGCCAGCGACATGCAGCCTGCCAGCACCATTGCCAGTGCCAGCGGAGTCAGTTTTTTCATCGTTTCGATCATGGTTGTTTTCCTTCGACGACCGGGACTGCGTTTTCTGCGTGTGCATGCTCTTCGCTGCGGCGCTTGCCCTTGAAGATCTTGCGCACGACCACGAAGAACAGCGGGACGAACAGCACGCCAAGCGTGGAAGCCGTAATCATACCGCCCATCACGCCGGTACCGATGGCGCGCTGCGAGGCCGAGCCGGCGCCGCCCGCGATGACCAGGGGCAGCACGCCCAGGATGAAGGCCAGCGAGGTCATGATGATCGGGCGGAAGCGCAGGTGCGCCGCCTCGATCGCCGCCTCCATCGGCGACTTGCCTTGCTCCTGCAGGTCCTTGGCGAACTCGATGATCAGGACCGCGTTCTTCGCCGCCAGGCCGACGATGGTCACCAGTCCGATCTTGAAGTACACGTCGTTCGGGTAGCCGCGCATCAGCGCCGCCAGCACGGCGCCCAGGATACCGAAGGGCACCACCAGCAGCACCGACACCGGGATCGTCCAGCTTTCGTACAGCGCCGCCAGGGCCAGGAAGATGGCCAGCAGCGAGAAGGCCATCAGGATGCCCATGGTGCCGCCTGAGAGCTGTTCCTCGCGCGACTGGCCGGTCCACTCGAAGGCGAAGCCCGGGGGCAACTGGCCTGCCAGGCGCTCCATCTCGGCCAGCGCGTCGCCGGTGGAATAGCCCGGCTTGGCGTCGCCCGAAATGCTCATCGCCGGATAGCCGTTGTAGCGCAGGGTCTGCATCGGACCGGTTACCCAGCGGGTGGTCGCGAACGAGGACAGCGGCACCGGCTGGCCCTGGACGTTCATGGCGTTCAGGCGCAGCAGGTCGTCCGGCTGCATGCGGGCAGCCGCATCGGCCTGCACCACCACGCGCTGCAGGCGCCCGGCGTTCGGGAAGTCGTTCACGTAGCTCGAGCCGAGCGAGGTCGAGATCGCGGTGTTGATCGCGTCGAAGGTGACGCCCAGCGCCTGCGCCTTGTCGCGGTCGATGTCGAGCCTGACCTGCGGGGCATCTTCCAGGCCTTCCGGACGCACGCCGGCCAGGACCGGGCTTTGCGCCGCCATGCCGAGCAGCTGGTTGCGCGCCGCCAGCAGGGCGTCGTGGCCGTTGCCGCCGCGGTCCTGCAGGCGGAAGGAAAAGCCCGTGCCGCGGCCCAGTTCGGGAATAGGCGGCGGCGACAGCGCGAAGATGAAGGCATCACGCACGCCCGACAGGCCGCCGATGATGCGGCCGGCCACGGCCTCGGCGCTCGAATTCTCACCCTTGCGCTCGTCCCAGTCCTTCAGCGGAATGAAGGCCAGCGCCATGTTCTGGCCGGCGCCGGAGAACGAGAAGCCCAGCACGCTGACCATGTTGGCCACTTCCGGCTGCTTCATGATGAAGGCTTCGGCGGTGCGCATCACTTCGCTGGTGCGTTCCAGCGTCGCGCCCGGCGGCAGCTGGATGTTGGCGATCACGTAGCCCTGGTCTTCGTTCGGCAGGAAGGAATTCGGCATGCGGGTGAACAGCAGGGCGACCAGGCCGCACACCAGCACGAAGGCCACCAGCGCCCGGCCGGAACCGCGGATCAGCTTGCCGACCCAGCTCTCATAGCCCTTGGCAGTCTTGGCGAAGCGGCGGTTGAACCAGCCGAAGAAGCCGCGCTTTTCGTGGTGGTGGCCGGCCTCGACCGGTTTCAGCAGGTGTGCGCACAGTGCCGGAGTCAGGGACAGCGCCAGGAAAGCCGAGAAGGCGATCGAGGACACCATGACGACCGAGAACTGGCGGTAGATGTTACCCACCGCGCCTCCGAAGAAGGCGAGCGGCACGAATACCGACATCAGCACCACGGTCACGCCGATGATCGCGCCCGAAATCTGGCCCATCGCCTTGCGGGTTGCCTGCAGCGGCGGCAGGCCTTCCTCGCTCATGATGCGCTCGACGTTCTCGACGACCACGATGGCGTCGTCGACCACGATACCGATCACCAGCACCATGCCGAACATGGTCAGCACGTTGATCGAGTAGCCCAGCGCCAGCAGGGTGCCCAGCGAACCGAGGAGGGCCACCGGGACCACGATGGTCGGGATGATCGTGTAGCGGAAGTTCTGCAGGAACAGGTACATCACCAGGAACACCAGCACCAGCGCTTCCACCAGGGTATGCAGCACCTGCTCGATCGAGATGTCGATGAACTTGGAGCTGTCGAAGGGCACGGTGGCCTTCATCCCGGGCGGGAAGAACTTCGACAGTTCCTGGACCCGCTCGCGCACCAGGCGCGCGGTCTCGAGGGCGTTGCCGGACGGCGCCAGCTGGATGCCGATACCGGTGGACGGCTTGCCGTTCAGGCGCGCGGATGTGCCGTAGGCCTGGGCGCCGATCTCGATGCGCGCCACGTCCTTCAGGCGCACGGTCGAGCCGTCCGGGTTCGCGCGCAGCACGATGTTGCCGAACTGCTCGACGGTGGAGAGCTGGCCGGTCACGACCACGGTCGCGGTGATCTCCTGGCCTTGCGCCAGCGGCAGTTCGCCGATGGTGCCCGACGCCACCTGGGCGTTCTGGCTGCGGATCGCATTGTTCACGTCGGCCGGGGACAGGCGGAATCCCACCAGCTTGGCCGGGTCGATCCAGACCCGCATGGCGCGTTCGGTACCGAACAGCTGCGCGGTACCGACGCCCTTGATGCGCTGGAGCTCGGGCAGCACCGTGCGCGAGGCATAGTCGCCCAGCGCGATCGGATCCCACTTCGGATCATCGGACGAGAGAATGGTGAACAGCAGGAAGTTCGCGCGCACCTTGTCGACGCGCACGCCCTGCTGGTTTACCGCCGCCGGCAGGCGCGGGGCCGCGCGCGACAGGCGGTTCTGCACGTCCACCTGGGCCAGTTCGGGGTCGGTGCCGGTTTCGAAGGTGAGGGTGATCGAGCCGCTGCCGTTGGCGGTGCTGCTCGATTCCATGTAGACGAGGCCCGGCGAGCCGTTCATCTCACGTTCGATGACGGAGATGACCGCGTCTTCCAGGGTCTGTGCTGAGGCGCCCGGGTAGGCGGCATTGATCACGATCGATGGCGGGGCCACGTTCGGATACTGGGCGATCGGCAGCTGGGTGATCGAGACCGCGCCGATCACCATGATGAACAGCGCGATCACCCAGGCGAAAATAGGGCGGTCAATGAAGAAACGTGCCATTGCAATATTCCTGTTCTTTTACTGCTTAGCGGCGCGGCGTGCCGGCGGCCGGGGTGGCGCTGGCGCTGGAGCCGGACGGCGCGGACGCGGGCACCTGGCCTGCTGTCTGCGCGGCGGCGGCGCCCGCGGCTGCGGTGGCCGGAGCGGCCGGTGCGGCCTGCTGGCTCGGCTGCCATGCGACGACCTTGACCGGGGTACCCGGCGGCAGCATCTGCAGCTTCTGGAAGCCGTCGACCATCACGCGCTCGCCTTCCTTCAGGCCGTCGGTGACGATCCAGTTCGAGCCCTGCTGCGAGCCGATCTTGACGGTGCGCGGGGTCGGCTTGTTGTCCGGGCCGACGACCATCAGGGTGTCGCCCTGCGGACCGCCGCGGGTAACGGCCTGCTGCGGCACCACGATGCCGTTCGGGAGCAGGGCCTGGGCGAGGCGTACGCGCACGTACTGGCCCGGCAGCAGGGCATCGCCCGGGTTCGGCACCGTCGCGCGCAAGGTGACCTGGCCGGTGCCCGGATCGACGCTGATGTCGGAGAACTGCAGGCGCCCCTTGTTGGCCAGTTCGGTGCCGTCGTCGAGGATCACGCTCACCGACGCATCGTTGCCGCTGCCGCCGGCCTGCTTGCGCAGGCGCTGCAGTTCGCTGGCCGACTGCGTGATGTTCAGATACATGGTGTCGGTCTGCTGGATCAAAGCCAGCTCGGTGGCCTGCGCCGCCGAGACCAGTGCGCCTTCGGTGACCAGGGCGCGGCCGATGCGGCCCGAGATCGGCGCGTACACATTGGCGTAGCCGGCATTGATCTGGGCGATGCGCACCTGGGCGCGTGCGGCCGCCACGGCGGCTTCGGCCTGCTTCTGTGCCGCTACGGCGTTGGTGTATTCCTGCTTGCTGATGGCGTTCGCCTCGACCAGCGGCTTGTAGCGCTCGGCCTGGGCGGTGGCCTGGTTCAGGGTCGCCTGGGCGCTGCCGACGTCGGCCTGGGCGGCCGCGAGGCGCGCCTGGTAGGGCGCCGGATCGATCTGGAACAGGGACTGGCCCTGCTTGACCACGCTGCCTTCGGTGAACAGGCGCTTGAGCACCACGCCGTCGACGCGGGCGCGCACCTGCGAGGTGCGGATCGGCTCGGCGCGAGCCGGCAGTTCGGTCAGCAGGGCGACCGGTTCATATTTGGCGGTGATGACGCCGACTTCCGGCGGCGGCATGCCGCCGCCCGGGCCGCCGGCGGCCGGAGTGTCTTTCTTGCCGCAGCCCGACAACAGGGCGATGGCCACCAGCGTGCCTGCGGCGATGCGGGTCAGGGAGTGGGAGGGGCGGTCTGAGCGCATTCGGTATGCTTCCTTCTCTTGTTGTTTCGACATCCGGTGCAGACACTTTGAAAGCACACGAAACGTCACTGGCTTTTACGAACAGTTTTATATACTATCACGGCTGTATGTTTATTGCTGGAGGCCCCCTTCAAATGGGAGGGCACTGAAAAAATGGCACGTAAAACGAAAGCGGAAGCTGCGGCTACCCGGGACAGCATCCTTGACGCTGCTGAAAGATTGTTCGCCCAACAAGGCGTATCAAGGACGACTTTACAACATATTGCGAGCGCTGCGGGTGTGACGCGGGGGGCAATTTACTGGCATTTCCTGGACAAGGGTGCGCTGTTCAACGCCATGTTCGACCGCGCGAAGTTGCCGATGGACGAGGCGCTGCAGCAGCTCGACAACCAGCGCGACGTGAAGGATCCGCTGCAGTGCCTGCGCGACGACATGATGATGGTGTTGCGGATCGTGGTCGAGGACGAGAAGGCGCGCCGGGTGTTCGAGATCGCCACGTTGAAGACGGAATTCATCGACGAGGTGGATTCGGTGCGTGCGCGCCGGCGCGAATCGATCGCGCTGTGGCAGGACCGGATGGAAGCGCATTTGAAGCAGGCGGAGGAAAAGGGCATGCTGCGTCCCGGCGTATCCACGCTGGCGGCCGCGCGGGGTGGCTGGATCATGGTCGACGGCCTGATCCGCAACTGGATCTTCGAGCCGGCCATGTTCGACCTGCGGGAGCTGGGTGGGACGGTGATCGATACTTACCTGGCGGGACTGCGAGCGTAGGGTGGTCGGCTTTGAACTGACCCCAGAAAGTTGGACACTAACTTTCTGGGGTTTTATGGGGAAGTACACACCTGCCTTCAAGCTGATTGTCGTGCAACGGTATCTTGAAGGC
>NZ_JCASIF010000032.1:0-8994 GCF_059686055.1 Telluria sp. ZB4P34
TGCGGTAACCCATCGAGCCTTCAAGATACCGTTGCACGACAATCAGCTTGAAGGCAGGTGTGTACTTCCCCATAAAACCCCAGAAAGTTAGTGTCCAACTTTCTGGGGTCAGTTCACGAGCCGACCACCCTACGTGAGATGCCGCAGCGGATGCGCATACGCCGGCCACACCGGCTCGAAGAACCGCGCCACCATCTCCGGCGTCACCTCTTCCAGCGTCGGCGGATTCCACTTCGGCTGGTTGTCCTTGTCGATCACCAGCGCGCGCACGCCTTCCAGCACTTCGCCGTGCTCGAAATTGCGGCGCACCAGGTTGCGTTCCATGCGCAGGCAGTCCGCCACATCCAGCGACGCGCCGCGCTGCAGCAGCTCGCGTGTCACGCACATCATCAGGGGTGAACGCTGGCGCATCGCCTTGAGCGCTTTCTGCGCGAACGGATTCTCGTCGCGCGCCAGCGAGGCCATGATCGCGTCCACCGAGGCCGCACCGAAGTGCGCGTCGATCACGCCGCGCTGCGCCTGCAGTTCGCTGGCGCCCACCTGGCCGGCAAACTGCGCCGCGTAGCTGCGGATTGCGCCCGGCAAGCCGCGCCCCGGCGTCGATGCCACCAGCGCCATCAGGCCGCCCAGCTCGGCGCCCGGCACGAACACGTCCGCCAGTCCCACGTACAGCGCGTCGGCGGCGCCGATGGTGAGCCCGGTCAGGCCCAGGTACTGGCCCAGCTGGCCCGGCGCGTGCGACAGGAAATGGCTGCCGCCCACGTCCGGGAACAGGCCGATGTTCACCTCGGGCATCGCCATCTTCGTGCGCTCGGTCACGATGCGCAGGCCGCAGTCCGGGCCGCCCTGGGCGATGCCCATGCCGCCGCCCATCACCACGCCGTCCATCACGGCAATATAGGGCTTCGGATAAAAGTGGATCAGGTGGTTGAGCGCGTATTCTTCGGTAAAGAAGTCTTCCAGCAGCGCGCTGCCGCCAGTCGGGCCCACCTGGCCCATCTCGTGGAAGAAGCGGATATCGCCGCCCGCGCACAGGGCCTTCTCGCTGGTGCTCGTGATGACTACAGCATCGACCCCGGCATCCTCTTTCCATTGCAGCAGGATGGCAGTCAGGTCGCGCACCATGTCGAGCGAGAGGGAGTTCAGGGCTTTCGGCCGGTCGAGCGTAATGACGCCGGTGCGGTTGGCGACGCGGGTCAGGACGTATTCGGTCATGGCAATGTCTGTGATCGAAAAGACATGCATTCTACAGAACATTTGTACAAATCCGGAAGCGGAGAAAAATAACAGGCCTTACAAACGCAAAAAGGGCGCCCCCTCAGACGCCCTTGCTGTTGTGCTACAGCCCGTTCGCAGGAACTGCGTTACGCGGCTTCAGCTTCTCCGATGTCCGGAAGGCGCTTGTGCGCCACGTGGTTATGGTCTTGCAGCATGGATTTGTGTTTTAGAACCTGCCTGTCCAGCCGGTCCATGAGCGTGTCGATCGCCGCATAGAGGTCTTGCGCCGCACTGGCGACATGCAAAATCTTGCCGGATACCTGCAAATTGATTTCGGCTTTCTGCCGTTTCTCTTTTTCAGTGAGGTTATCGATGGCGAGGAACACGTGGGTGTCGATCACATGGTCGAAATGGCGGGTGATGCGCTCGAGCTTATTCTGAACGTATTCACGGATGGCGGGGGTGACTTCGAGATGGTGGCCGCTGATGGTGAGGTTCATACACACTCCTTTGGGAAGGTGCCCTGCCCGCGCCACAAGGTGAGAGTGGGCAGTAGCTTTACAGGGATTTGCGGAGGCTGACGGGCGGAATCTTGAGCGCTTCGCGGTACTTGGCAACCGTCCGGCGCGCAATGACCATACCTTGTTCCCCGAGCATCTCCGCGATCTTGCTGTCGGATAGAGGATTCCTAGGGTCTTCTGCTCCTGTCAATTGCGCTATGAGAGCGCGGATCGCCGTCGAGGAGGCTTCTCCCCCCGCTTCGGTGGCGACATGGCTTCCGAAGAAGTACTTCAGCTCGAACATGCCGTGCGGGGTCAGCATGTATTTCTGCGTTGTGACACGAGAAATCGTGCTCTCGTGTAGGCCTAGTGTATCAGCTATCTCGCGTAAAACAAGAGGGCGCATGGCGACGGCGCCGTGGCTGAAAAAGTTGCGCTGACGCTCGACGATTGCCTCGGCGACACGCAGGATCGTATCGAAACGCTGGCGCATGTTCTTGATCAGCCACTTCGCTTCCTGCAGCTGCGCGCCCATCTGGCTTTCGCTCTTTCCGCCCTTGAGCAGGTTGGCGTACAGGGAGTTCACGCGCAGCTTCGGCATCACTTCCGGGTTCAGTGCTACCTGCCAGCCGTTCTTGGAGCGGCGCACGATCACGTCCGGCACCACGAAATCCGACACGCCCGCGCCAAAAGCCGCGCCGGGATGCGGATTGCACTGGCGGACCACGGCCTGCACTTCGCGCAGGTCCTCGTCGTCGCAGTCGAGCGCCTTTTTGAGCTTGGTGTATTCGCGCTGCGCGAACCAGGTCAGGTAACCCTCGACGATCTTCAGGGCGAGGCGCCGCGTCACCAGGGGCACGCCCGGCATGCGGCGGATCTGCAGCGCCAGGCATTCGGCCGCGCTGCGCGCACCGACGCCGACCGGGTCCAGGCTCTGCACCAGCGCCAGCGCGCAGCGCAGCTCGTCCATCCCGATCTCGAGTTCCTGCGGCAGGCGCGCATGGATCTCGTCCAGCGGCTCGTCCAGGTAGCCGTTGTCGTCGAGCGCATCGATCACGAGTTCGGCCAGTGCGCGGTCGCGCGCGCTGCAGGCGCTCAGGCGGATCTGCTCCGCCAGGTGCTCGCGCAGCGTGATGGAGTCGGCTTCCAGCTGCGGACGGCCGTCCTCGTCGCCGTCGCCGCGTCCGCCGCCCTCGCTGCCCCAGTCCCCTTCGGACTCGCCGCGTTCGGCCTCAAGGCCCTCCTCGTGGCCTTCGGCCTCGGGCTTGGCCTGCTCCTCCTGCTGGCCCGGCTGCGGCGCTTCGCCATTGGCGGGCGCGTTGTTGATCGCGCCGTCGGCCAGCAGGCGCACCGAGCGGTCGAGCGGATCGTCGAGCCGTTCGAGCAGCGGGTTGTCATGCAGGATCTGCTCGATCTCGGCCTGCAGTTCGAGCGTGGACAGCTGCAGCAGGCGGATCGACTGCTGCAGTTGCGGCGTGAGCGCGAGATGCTGCGAGGTGCGGAGCTGCAGGGATTGTTTCATTACATCCTGAAGTGTTCGCCGAGGTAGACGCGCCGGACGGATTCGTCGGCGATGATGTCGTCGGGGCGGCCCGAGGCCAGCACCGCGCCCTGGTTGATGATGTAGGCGCGGTCGCAGATGCCGAGCGTCTCGCGCACGTTGTGGTCGGTGATCAGGACGCCGATGTTGCGCTCCTTCAGGAAGCGCACGATGCGCTGGATCTCGATCACCGCGATCGGGTCCACGCCCGCGAAGGGTTCGTCCAGCAGGACGAAGCGCGGGTTGGTCGCCAGCGCGCGCGCGATCTCCACCCGGCGCCGCTCGCCGCCCGACAGCGACAGCGCCGGGTTCTCGCGCAGCTTCTCGATCTGCAGTTCGGCCAGCAGGGTGTCGAGGCGCTCGTTGATCTGGTCCTTGCCCAGCGGCTTGCCGTCCACCCGCTGCAGTTCCAGCACCGCGCGGATGTTCTCCTCCACCGTCAGCTTCCGGAACACCGAGGCTTCCTGCGGCAAGTAGGACAGGCCCAGCACCGCGCGCCGGTGGATCGGCAGGCTGGAGATGTCGGTGCCGTTGATGTCGATGGTGCCGGCATCGGACGGCACCAGGCCCACGATCATGTAGAACGAGGTGGTCTTGCCGGCGCCATTGGGGCCGAGCAGGCCGACCACTTCGCCGCACTCGACCTGCAACGAGACGTCGCGCACCACCAGGCGCTTGCCGTAGCTCTTCTGCAGGCCCTTGACCAGCAGGGTGCTGCAGCCTTCGCGCGCCGTGGCCTGCGCCGCCGTCATCGATGCCGTCATTGCTTTGCGCCCTCGGCTGGCGCCGTCGCAGTTGAAGGCCTGCGCGGCGCGATGATCAGGGTGCCGCGCCCGCCGCCCACCTTGCTGGTGCCGCTGGCGTCGTTGCGCACCTGCGCCACTTCGCGGCGGTTGTCGTAGGAGACGAATGGCCCCTTGATCTCGTTGGTCATGCGGCCGTTCTCCAGTTCGCGCACTTCGGCATTGGTGAACAGCTTGACCAGCTCGGCGCGCTCGTCGTATTCGATTTTCTGGGCCTGGCCCTCCACCCACAGGTCGGGGCCGCCGTCGCGCTTCTGGCGGAAGGTCGCCAGCTTGCCGTTGCTGGCGGTGAGGGTCACCGTCATATAGCCTTCCGGCGATTCCTTCACCAGGGCGCGGTCGGCCTTGAGCACCAACGTGCCGCGGGTGACGACGACGTTGCCGGTGGCGATGCGGGTCTGGGTGACTTCGTCCACGTCGAGCGTATCGAAGTTGATCACGGCCTGCTTGAGCGAATCGGCGCGCTCCGCCGAGGCGCCGAAGGCGGCCAGGGTGAGGCAGGCGGCTGCGATGAGTTTTTTCATGTTGCTTGTCCTGGGTTGACGCGGCGCCCTTACTGGCGCTGTCGTGGCGGATAGACGATCTGGCCGCGGCTGGCGAGGTGCAGCTTCTGGGTCGCGTTGTTGGCGACCATGCCGGTGCCGGTCACGGTGGCGGCGCCCAGCTGCATCTGGATCGGCCGCTCGGTCTTGAGGATCTCTTCGTCGGGCAGCACGGTGAGGGCCTGGGTCTGCACGCGCAGCGCCTCGGTGGTGGGCGTGGCCGGACGCTGGATGTCGACGTTGCCGAGCAGTTCGACGCGGTGCTCCTCGTGGAAGACCCGGGCGCTCCTGGCGACGATGGTCATGCGCGGACGGCCCGGCGTCATGCTCTGCATCACCGGCTGCTCGACCTGGGACACGTCGCCCTCCGGCGTGTGCGCCAGGCGCTTGCCCGACACCACGTAGCTCGGCTTGCCCTCTTCCGTCATGCGCACGAAGGAGAAGTTCTCGACGATGTAGTCCGGTTCGGTCATGGAGCCGCCGAGGCGGGCATCGCCATCCTCGCGTTCAATCACCTGCAGCAGCCAGAAGCTGCCGAAGGCGCAGAAGGTCGCGATCATCATGATCGCCAGCAGCTTCCAGCGGTGGGCGGTGCGCTTGTAGTTGACCATATGCCTGTGTGTTTCGTGTGGGCGCTCAGGCGAAATACGGCGCCAGCGCCGCTTCGTAGGTGCCCTGCGCGCGCATCACCAGGTCGCAGACTTCGCGGACGGCGCCGCGTCCGCCCGCATTCCTGGTGACGTAGTGCGCGCGGTACTGCACTTCCGGGTGGCCCGAAGGCACGGTGACGGCGAAGCCCACGCGGGTGAGCAGCGGCAGGTCGATCACGTCGTCGCCGATGTAGCCGCATTCGTCCGCTCCCACGCCGGTGGCGGCGAGCAGCTCCGCGAAGCCGATGCGCTTGTCGTGGATGCCCTGGTAGACGTGCGGGATGCCGAGATCGGCGGCGCGCTTGACCACGATCGGCGACTGGCGCGCGCTGATGATGGCGGTCTTCACGCCGGTCTTGTTCAGCAGCTGGATGCCGAGGCCGTCCAGCACGTTGAAGGTCTTGGTGACTTCGCCGTCCGGGCCGTAGGTGAGGCTGCCGTCGGTGAGGATGCCGTCGACGTCGAAGATCATTACTTTCACGCGCGCTGCGCGCTGCATGTGTTCGAGCCCAGTGATCAGGACACTCATCAAATCACCTTGGCGCGGGTCAGGTCGTGGATGTGCAGCGCGCCCACCAGGCGGTCGTCCGCATCGACGACCAGCATCTGGTTGATGCGGAATTCTTCCATGACGGCGACAGCATCGACCGCCAGCTGTTCCGGGTGGATGCGGCGCGGGTTCGCGTGCATCACGTCGCGGATGCTGATGTTGGAGAAGTCCTGCACGCGCTCGATCAGGCGGCGCAGGTCGCCGTCGGTGAACACGCCGACCGGGCGGCGTTCGTCGTCGACCACGGCGGTCATGCCCATGCCCTTCTGGCTGATCTCGAGCAGCGCGCGCGTGAGCGGCGTGTCCAGGCCCACTGCGGGTACCGCCTCGCCGCTGCGCATGACGTCGCGCACGTGGGTCAGCAGGCGCCGGCCGAGGGCGCCGCCCGGGTGCGACATGGCAAAGTCTTCCTCGCGAAAACCGCGCGCGTCGAGCAGCGCCACGGCCAGCGCGTCGCCCATCGCGAGCGTGACGGTGGTGCTGGTGGTCGGGGCCAGGTTCAGGGTACAGGCTTCCTTGGCCACCGAGATGTCGAGGTGGATCTCGGACAGCCTGGCCAGGCGCGACTGCGGCTTGCCGGTCATCGACATGACTGGGGTGCCCATGCGCTTGATGGCGGGCAGGATTTCCAGCAATTCGGACGATTCGCCCGAATTCGAAATGGCGATGAAGACGTCGTGCGTCGTCACCATGCCGAGGTCGCCGTGCGCGGCTTCGCCCGGGTGCACGAACATGGCCGGGGTGCCGGTGGAGGCCAGGGTGGCGGCGATCTTGCGGGCGATGTGGCCGGACTTGCCCATGCCCGAGACCACCACGCGCCCGGTGCAGCCATACAGCAGCGCCACGGCGCGCACGAAATTGTCGTCGTCGCCCAGCCTGGCATGGAGGGCTTGAATCGCGTCGGCTTCGATGGCCAGGGTCTCGCGGCCCAGCTCGAGCACGCGCCTGGCCTGGCCCTCGTCGAAACTTTTCAGCATTATTTTTTCATGGGTTACACTCATGTCGGCAGTATAAACGAATTGGGTAAGCAAAAAACTTGCCAGTCGTAACAAAGAGCGACAAATCGTATAAGAACGACAACAACACACACTGGGGACGATGCATTCCGGACTTGAACTGACCCTGCTCCTGCTGGGCTCCGCCGTGCTCGGCGTGGTCGCCTTCCGGATGCTTCACTTGCCGCCGATGCTCGGCTATCTGGCCGTCGGCGTATTGATCGGCCCCCATGCGCTGGCGCTTGCCGACGACAGTCCCGCCACCCATACGCTGGCGGAATTCGGCATCGTCTTCCTGATGTTTTCCATCGGGCTCGAATTCTCCCTGGCCCAGCTCAAATCGATGCGGCGCATCGTGTTCGGCCTGGGGCTGGCGCAAGTCGTCCTGACGATTGTGGCGGCAATGGCTTTCGGGCTGTTCATTTCCTGGTGGTCGCCCAGCCTGCACGTGAGCTGGCAGGCCGCCTTTGCCCTGGGCGGGGCGCTGGCGATGTCCTCCACCGCCATCGTCGTCAAGATGCTCACCGAGCGCCTCGAGCTGGAAAGCGAACACGGGCGCCGCATCATCGGCATCCTGCTGTTCCAGGACCTGGCCGTGGTGCCGCTGCTGATCTTGATTCCGTCGCTGGCCCGGCCGGCCGAAGAGCTGGTGGTCACGCTCGGCTGGGCCGCGCTCAAGGCGGCTTTCGTGCTGGCCCTGCTCCTGAAGTTCGGCCAGTCCTTGATGCGCAAGTGGTTCACCGTGGTCGCCAAGCGCCGCTCGCAGGAACTGTTCATGCTGAACCTGCTCCTGGTGACGCTGGGCCTGGCCTGGATCACCGAGCAGGCCGGCCTGTCGCTGGCGCTGGGCGCTTTCGTGGCCGGCATGCTGATCTCGGAAACCCAGTACAAGCACCAGGTGGAAGAAGACATCAAGCCCTTCCGCGACGTGCTGCTCGGCCTGTTCTTCATCACGGTGGGCATGCTGCTCAACCTGCAGCTGGTGCTGGAGCACTGGTGGATGGTGCTGGCGCTGGTGATCTTCCCGGTGATGCTCAAGTTCGCGATCATCGCGGCCCTGGCGAAAGCCTTCGGCTCCAGCGATGGCGTGGCGATGCGCACCGGCCTGGCGCTGGCCCAGGCAGGCGAGTTCGGCTTCGTGCTGCTGAACCTGGCCATGGGTTCGAAGCTGGTCGACCCCTTCCTGCTGCAGCTGGTGCTGGCCTCGATGGTGCTGTCGATGTTGCTCGCGCCCTTCATGATCGAGAACATGGACCGGGTCGTGATGAAGCTGGCGTCGAACGAGTGGATGATGCAGTCGCTGCAGCTCACGCAGATCGCCAGCCGCACCATGAAGACCCAGAAGCACGTGATCATCGCCGGCTTCGGGCGCAGCGGCCAAAGCCTGGCGACCCTGCTCAGCGAGGAGAAACTGCCCTGGTACGCGCTCGACCTGGACCCGGAACGGGTGCAGGAAGCGCAGGCGGCCGGCGCCACCGTGTCCTACGGCGACGCGGCGCGCCGCGAGAGCCTGATCGCGGCCGGCATCCACCGCGCCAGCGCCCTGGTGATCACCTTCGCCGACACGCGCCTGGCGCTGAAGGTGCTGCACCTGGTGCACGAGCTGGCGCCGAACCTGGCCGTGATCGTGCGCAGCCACGACGACAGCGACCTCGACCTGCTGAAGCGCGCCGGCGCCACCGAGGTGGTGCCGGAAGCGCTGGAGAGCTCGCTCATGCTGGCCTCGCACGCGCTGGTGACGATGGGCGTGCCGCTGCGCCGCGTGGTGCACCGCGTGCAGCTGGCGCGCGACGAACGCTACGCCTCGCTGCGCGGCTACTTCCACGGCGCGAGCGACGTGTCGGACGACCTGGAGCACACGTATGTGCGCCTGCACTCGGTGACCCTGCACAGCGGCGCCGCCGGGATCGGCAAGCGGATCGCGGAGCTGGCGCTGGAGGAAACCGGGGCCGAAGTGACGACGCTGCGGCGCAACGGGCAAAGCCTGGACTTCGACCCGGAGACGATCCTGCTGGCGGGAGACGTGCTGGTGCTGCGGGGAGAGGGAGAAGCGGTCGGCAGCGCCGAAAGCCGACTGCTGTAGGGTGGTCGGCTCTGTGAACTGACCCCAAATTGTTGGACGTTAAGTCGTTAAGCGCCCATGGCCTGGGTCCTGTACTGTACAGGGCTTTGGCCTTTTAGTTTAAGTTTGATGCG
>NZ_JCASIF010000033.1:0-7742 GCF_059686055.1 Telluria sp. ZB4P34
ACCGTGAAACGACTTTGCGCCGATGATAGTGCTGCAACCAGTGTGAAAGTAGGTTATCGTCAGGCTAGTTATAAGAGAAAGCCCATCCAGTGACCTGGATGGGCTTTTTTGCGTTTGCACGCACGAGCCGCCGTCCGGATGGCGATACGGGACGCCATCACCTACTGGCCCGACAGTTCGACGATGTAGGCCGCGGCTAAACGCGCAAACTTCAGCGCGTGCGCAGTCTGCCCGCCCGAATTCGCCAGGGTATCCCTGGCCGTATGAATATAAGGACTATCGCGCGCAAGCGAGGATTCGAAGGGCATCGATGCCGGATAAGCCTGCGCATCCCAGCTCGCGTGATCCGAGCAAGCGTAACCGCACTTGTCGTAAGCCAGCTTCAGCCCTGGCAAGTAGGTGCTCACCAGTTGGGCAATGAAGGCATTCTGCTGGCTGCTCGTGTAATCGGTGATCAGGTAGATGTCGTTCGGCGCTCCCATGTAATTGGTCATGTCGAGCTGCAGCACCCCGGCTACCTTCCGGTTCGCCTGCCTGAACTGGCGTGCGACTTCCTGCGATCCCTGCAATCCCACTTCCTCCGCCGCATAGGCGATGGGGTGAACCGTCCTGCGAGGACGGTAGCCGCTGCCGATGAAGGCGCGCAGTGCTTCGGTCATGCCCGCAATGCCAGACGCGTTGTCGTCCGCTCCGGGCGCCCGCGCGGTATCGCTCATCCCGATGCCGATAATCGAATCCAGATGGGCGCCCACGACGACGCTTTCATCCGCCAGATCCGTGCCGGCAATCGACAAGACGACGGAAGGCTGAGGAAAACCCTTGTGGGGAAACAGGGCGACTGTGATGTCGTCACGGTCGGCGGCCAGCGCGCGCCATGCCGACAACAGCCAATCCGCCGCCTCGACGCCGGACCGGCTCGCATAATATCGGTTGGTGAAGGCGCTCAAGGCCAGGATCGTCGCCTCGATGTTCTTTTCCTGCATGGTGGCCAACATCGGTTCCACGATCTCGCGCCGCTGCAGCGCGTATGAGCGCTCCGGCGCGGGAGCGCGGCGCCGGTCGGCAGCGAGGGCTGCGCGCGCCTCGGCTTCGCTGGCGTGGTACATGAAGCCCCCGCATTGCCCGGTGCGCTGATGGATGGCGCCAGCCATGTCGAGAAGCCCGGCTTCATCCATGACGATGGCATGCACCTTGTCCGATCCGCCGCCGACGCGCAACCGGCGGCTGTCGATCGACACCAGCTCAGGCAGGAGCGTTTTCGCATGGCGGAAAGCGGCGTCGCCCATTGTGATCCATGCCCTTCGTTTTCCGGACGGGCCGGCCGTCGCGGCAAGGCTGAGGCAAAGAAGGAAGAACACGCAGGACTTGAACGGGCAAGGCTTCATGGTATTTCCTCTTTGCATAGCAAGCGAAAATCCTAGCAGCCTCTACTAGCCTTCCTTCGCCAGTTCAATGTATTCAGAATACCTCCTGAAAAACCCTGGCGCCTGTGCCGCAAGAACGGCCTCCTTATCTGAGGCGTAACCGTACGGTGATTCCTACACTTGTTCGGAGGTTGCTCCTATACAGCACCCCCGTACAGGCGCGCATGATCAATCCATCGTTCAGCGAAGCGAAGGAGGAATCATGAAATCGAAAGAAAAGAACCAGGGTGGAGACAAGCGCGCGCGCGGTATCCATAAGCCGAAAGGCGTGACGGTTGCCGAAGGCAGCATGCAGACGCGCGCACCAGGCGCCGTAATGCCCGGCGGTCCGGAATCGCCTTTCCCCATGGCTCATACCGGCTCGCAGCAGTCCGACACGAGTGGCCGCGGCCAGCGCGGCGGCGCCGGCGCCGTCCACACCGGATGGAGCGCACGCCAGCGCGGGCAGCGGATGCAGGCGCAGGCCGAGCAGGACCGCCTGGGTGAAGCCCAGCAATCCGGCGCGGGGGGCATGGAGCAGTACCAGCATGCGGGGTCGCAGCAGTCGGATTCAGGGCAGGGCGGCGACAAGCGGCTCGAGAGCCGGCCCGACCTGCCTGCTTCAGACTTCGGCAGCAAGCCGAACAAGAAGAATCCCGGCGGGTGAACGCCGGCGCAGACATTGCGGACCCGGGTTCCCCGGGTTTTTTTACGCCTGCCGGCTGCCACCGCAAGCGCCCGAACTGTCTCCTTCCCCAATCTGGGGCACAATGCAGCTGTCAGCCTTGCCATTTCAACCATGACAGGAGAAGCATGAACGAACAGGTTGCCCGCAATGTCGTACTGGTGCACGCTATCGAGACTGCCGACGCGAAGCACGAGGTGCTGAGTGACGACGACCGCAAGTATGCAAGCCGCAGTGCGAAGGAACTCGCCGCCTGGCAAGCCGCCGACGGCAAGACGGCCGTCACCCAGCATCACTTCCTGCAGCAGCGTTCCGAACAGATCCTGAAGCGCCTGGGCGAGCGCTCGCCTGCCTTCGGCGCCTTCGCGAAGCGCAGGCTGGGCCTGGGCGGTGTCTGGCTGGCCCTGCCTTTCCTGGCCTTCCTGTCCGGCGCGGCGATCGACCGCATCGCCTATCCGCACCGCATCGACCTGCTGTCCGCGCCCTTCCTCCTGATCATCGGCTGGAACCTGCTGGTCTACCTCGGCATGCTGGTGTTCGCACTCATCCCTGGCAAGCGCCACGGCTGGGCCGGGCCGAACCTGCTGCGCCGCCTGAGCGTCGGCAAGGCAGCCGTCCCGCGCAAGCTGCCCGCGCCGATGGCTGAAGGCATCGCCTCGTTCATGTCCGAATGGGCGGCGCTCAGCGAGCCGCTTACCCGTGCGCGCCTGAGCCGCACGGTCCACCTGGCGGCAGCCTGCTTCGCGCTCGGCGCCATCGCCTCGCTGTATGCGCGCGGCCTGCTGACCCAGTACGTGGTCGGCTGGGAGAGCACCTTCCTCGACGGCCGCCAGGTGCACAGCCTGCTGTCCTGGCTGTTCATGCCGGCGATGAATGTGTTCCCGTTCTTGCAGGGCTTCTCACTGGCAGAGATCGAGCTGCTGCGCTTCGGCCGTCCTGTCAACGCCGCCAGCGGCGAACGGTGGGTACACCTGTACGGCGCCACGCTGCTGCTGATCGTCGTGCTGCCCCGCCTGCTGCTGGCCGGATTCGCCGCCTGGCGCGCACGCGGCCTTGCGCGCCGCTTCCCGCTCGACCTCGACCAGCCGTATTACCGCAAGCTGGCCGACAGTATCGGCGCCGGCAGTCCCGCATTGCTGCGTGTGCTCCCCTACAGCTACAACCTCGACGAAGCGCGCGACCGTGGCCTGTGGGCGCTCGCCGCGAGCGCCCTGGGCGCACAGGCGCGGGTCCAGCTGCGGCCCAGCGTCGCCTACGGTGTCGAGCCCAAGGATGCCTTGCGCGACACGGCGCTCGACGAAGCGGGCGTTACCGTCACCGCGGTCCTGTTCAGCCTTGCCGCCACACCGGAGAAGGAAAACCACGGCGCCTTCCTCGACTACCTCGGCAAGCGGGTGCGCCGCGGCGTCGCCGTACTGGTCGACGAGTCGGCGCTGGTGGAACGCATCGGCGAAGGGCAGGGCAATGCGGCCCGCGTAGCCGAACGAACCGCGCTGTGGCGCCAGTTCTGCAGCTTCCACGGTACCTCGGCCACCTTCGTGAACCTGCTGCAACCCGAGAAGCATCCGCTCGAACTGGGCGCCGGACTCACCCTGCCGGAGCTGCGATGACGGACCTTGCCAAGCACGCCGAACCGGTCAAGATCCAGTTCGCGCTCGTCTCGCACACGAACAACGGCAAGACCACGCTGGCGCGCACCCTGGTCGGCATGGACGTGGGCGAAGTGCGCGACGCCGCTCACGTGACGCAATTCGCCGAGGCGCACCCGCTGCAGCAAAGCGACGCCGGCGACACGCTGCTGCTGTGGGACACGCCCGGCTTCGGGGATTCGGTGCGCCTGTTGAAACGCCTGTCGATGGCGGGCAACCCGATCGGCTGGTTCCTGCGCGAGGTGTTCGACCGCTACCGCGACCGCCCCTTCTGGCTCAGCCAGCAGGCGCTGCGCGCGGCCAAGGAAGAAGCCGACGTCATCCTCTACCTGGTCAACTCGTCCGAGTCGCCACAGGATGCCGGCTACCTGCCGTCCGAGATGAAGATCCTCGAGTGGCTGGGCAAGCCGGTCGCGGTGCTGCTCAACCAGATGGGGCCGCCCCGTCCCGGCGCCGAGGAATCAAGCGAGCAGGCGCGCTGGCGGCAGCACCTGGCGCAGTTCCCGGTGGTCAAAGACGTGCTGCCGCTCGACGCCTTTGCCCGCTGCTGGGTGCACGAACACGTGTTCTACGAGGCGATCGGGCGCCTGATCGATCCGGCGAAGCAGGCCGGCTATGGGCGCCTGCTCGAGGCCTGGTCCGCCGCCAACCGCCAGCGTTACGCCAGCGCCCTGCGCGTCTCGGCCGAGCAACTGGCCGCCGCGGCGCGCGACGTCGAGCCGATCGCCCAGGAGGGGCGCAACATCCTGCGCAGCGCGCTCAAGGCGGTGGGCATGGGCAAGGACGAGCAGCGGCGGCAGGAAGTGGCGATGGCCGCCCTGGTCGAGCGCCTGAACGACCGCATCAACGGCGCGACCGCGCGCATGCTGGCCCTGTACCGGATCGACCCGGGCCAGGCCCTTGCGATCAATGCGCGCGTGCGCGACAACTTCGCCGTGCGGGCGCCGGTGGACAAGGCCCAGGCCGGCCTGCTCGGCGCAGTGGTGTCGGGAGCCGCCACGGGCCTGTCGGCCGACATGATGGCGGGTGGCCTGACCATGGGCGCCGGCGCGCTGCTCGGCGCCATCGTGGGCGGCCTGACGATGGCCGGCGCTGCCTGGGGCTTTAACCAGGGAACGGACCGCGACAAGCCGAGCGTGCAGTTCGCCGATCCCTTCCTCCAGTCGCTGCTGGTGAGCGCCGTGCTGCGCTACCTGGCCGTGGCGCATTTCGGCCGCGGGCGCGGCAACTGGGTCGAAGGCGAGGCGCCCGCCTTCTGGCAGGCCGAAGTCGAGCGCGCCCTGGGCGAAACGGCGAACAGTCAGCCGAACCTGTGGCAGGCTGTGCGCGCCGCACCCGATGCTGCGCCGGCGGCCGGCTTGGTGGAAGCGGTGCTGGTCCCCGCGACCGACGCGATCCTGGCCAGGCTCTATCCGGGCGTCGCGCTGTCAACGCCCGTTACCACAGTCGAGGCCTAGAACTGGTACTGCGCGCTTGCGCCCAGGATCCAGTTGCGGCCCGGGGCCGCTTCGTAATAGCGGCGGCTGGCGTCGCCCACGATGACCGAGCCGACATAGCTGCGGTCGAACACGTTGTTCAGGCGCGCGAACTGTTTCAATCGCCAGCCGCCCAGTTGCTGGCTCGCCTGGACGCGGGCATTGACGATGGCGTAGCCTGGGGCGGGCGTGGCCGTATTGGTGTCTTCCGCATACACGCGGCCATTGGCGATCGTCTCGAGCGCCGCGCCTAAGCGGCCGGACTGCTCCTTCCACCCAAGTTCCCCGTACAGGCTGGTCTTCGGGATGCCCGGCAGCCGGCTGCCTTCGGGCACGGCGCCGAAGCCCTCATCGTAGATGGCGCGCAGTGCAGTCAGGGCCAGGCGCGCGTTCCAGCCGCTGCCCAGCTGCGCATCCAGCGAAAGCTCGCCGCCCTGGCGCAGCGTGGCGCTGGCGTTGCGGTAGCTGGTGCGCCCGCCCGACGAGCTGTCGACCACCAGCTCGTCTTTCGTACGAACCTGGAAGATGGCGGCGTTGACGCGCACGCCGGGCGCGAGCATGACCTTGGCGCCCGCTTCGAGGTGGGTGCCGATGGCTGGCGCGAGGCGGAAATTGAAGCCGGCGCCGGTGCCGGAGTAGAACAACTCGTTCAGGGTCGGGGTCTCGAAACCGCGTGCGGCGCTAACGTAGACGTTCAGCGCGGGCGAGACCTTGTACAGCACGCCCGCCAGGGGAGAGGTATGGCGGTAGTCGACACTGCCGCTGTCGTTGCCGTTCGCGAGGTAGCGGTCGCTGACGTCGAAGCTCACCCGGCTGCGGCGCAGGCCGCCCGTAAGCACCCAGCGGCCGCCTTCCCATTCCAGCTGGGCATACGGGTCGGCGCTGCCGACCTCATTCCGTTCGTCGCGGCGCAGATTGCCTTTCACGCCGAAGCTGTTGCCGACGAAATTCTCGAAGCCCTGTCGCGCGTCGACCGAACGGGCCACTTCCATGCCGATCGTGGCGCGCAGCGTGCCGCCGGCGAGTGGCCGCGTGATGCGCCAGTTCGCATCGATCCCGTGGAAGTCGCGGTCGAAGTCGACCACGCCGCCCGAGTGTGTGGGCGGCGCCTGGAAGCCGCGCGAGAAGGATTGGTACTGGACCACGCGACGGTTGCCGCCATAGGCAGTGAGCAGCAGCCGGTCGGGGCCGAAGCGCTGCTCCCACGACAGGCCGATCTGCTGGTGGTCGATGCTTTTCCTGGTGTCATAACGATCGGCCAGGGTACGCTGGGGCGACTGCGTGTCCGTGGTGTCGATCTCGCCGGCGCGCGGGTCGCGCTGGTAGGTAGCCCAGGTGACGCCCAAGGGGTCCTGGGTATCGTCCTGGCGCAGGCCGCTTGCGGTGATCACCAGGCGGCTGTCGCCGCTCGGTTCGACCACGAGCTTGGCATACGCCTGGTCGCGGGTGGCGGCGCTGTGGGCGCGGTAGCCGTCGGTGTCGAAGCGCGACGCATCCAGCAGGTAGCCGACCTTGCCGGCCGTGCCTTGGGCGTTGACGTCGAGCTTGCGCAGGCCGTCGCTGCCGGCGGCGAAGCTGGTCTCCACGCTGGGTGTGCCCTTGGGATCGCGCGTGAACAGCTGGACCACGCCGCCCGAGTGATTTCCGTACAGGGCGGAAAACGGCCCGCGCAGTACTTCGATGCGCTCGGCCACGTCGAGGTTGAAGGTGGCGGCCTGGCCCTGGCCGTCGGGCATGGTGGCCGGGATGCCGTCGGCGACCAGGCGCACGCCGCGTACGCCGAACGCCGAGCGGGCGCCGAAACCGCGCGACGAGATCTGCAGGTCCTGCGCATAGTTCTGGCGGTCGCGCGCGATCAGGCCGGGCACCGCGGCCAGGGCTTCGGAGGCGTTCACGCGCGGCTGGGTGTCCCTGATCTGGGCGGCATCGACGATGTCGATCGCCGCGGGCAGGTCGAAACTGGTGTGTTCGGAGCGGGTGGCGCTGACCACCACGACATTGAGCGGCTCTTGAAGAGCGTCGGCGGCGGCGCAGAGCGGGGCGCACAGGCATGCTGCGGCGATGGCGCTGCGGCGGAATTGGGGGGATGTCATCTGGTCTCCAGTTGCGGCGGGTAGCCAGGGAGCTGGCGTACCGGTACGGGACGCAATATACCTGCCATTGCAAAAGCGTACACGCACGCCTCCAGGGTAGCAGGGGCTTGCGGAGCGTATGAACATTTGCTATAGTGCGCCTCCGCTTCACGAAGGCCGTCAGGCCGGACCGAAAAAGGTTAACGTAATCAAATGGTTACGTTGGCAAGGTCCGCAGAGAAATCTGCGCTGAAACAAAGAAGGGGTTGACGAGCTAAGCGAAACACTGCATAATCTCGTTCCTCTGCTGCTGACGAACACAACGCTTCGTACGGTGCAGTAAGGTAGTACAGAACACAGTTCTTTAACAATCAACAGTCGATAAGTGTGGGCGTTTGATGAAGGTGCCGCTGACTTCGGTCAGTGAATACTTAAATTATCAAATGTTCACAAAAGTA
>NZ_JCASIF010000034.1:0-5976 GCF_059686055.1 Telluria sp. ZB4P34
ATGACCATAGCAAGTCGGTCCCACCCCTTCCCATCCCGAACAGGACCGTGAAACGACTTTGCGCCGATGATAGTGCTGCAACCAGTGTGAAAGTAGGTTATCGTCAGGCTAGTTATATGAAAAACCCCACCAGGTGATCCTGGTGGGGTTTTTTGCTTTGTGCGTGCCGAATTCCAGCTCAACTCAACAATCCGACGTCTGACTGTTCACGGAAATTGGGCCCCGGCCAAGGGCGGACGCCTATCCCGGGGCGACGTGCTGGGGACTGTCGTGAGCAACTCCCGATGCAGGCATTACATGGGGAAATGCGTGGCCATGTGCGCTCACTTTTCCGCCAGTAGCTGCTGCACCAGCCGCGCCATCTCGTCGAGTCGGTACGGCTTGCGCAGCAGGCGATGACGCGCGAGGATGCCGTCATCTTCCACGGCTTCTCCCGGATATCCGGATGCGAACAGCAGCTTCGCCTGCGGCAGGCAGGTGGCCGTCGCCGCCGCCACATCCTGCCCGCTTACCTGGCCTGGCATGACCAGGTCGGTGAACACCAGGTCGATCGGCAGCCGGCGACGGATCATGTCGAGCGCCGCTTCGCCGTCCCCTGCCTCGAGCACGCATAATCCGAGCTTGCGCAGCACCTCGACGCTGGTGTGCCGCACCGAGGCTTCGTCCTCGACGACGAGCACCGTACGTACCGCTGCCGGGGATGCTGTCGGTAGCGGCTCCTCGACATGGGCCGTTCGAAGCAGTGGAAAGTACAGGCTGACAATCGTGCCTTTTCCAAAGTTGCTTGCCAGTTCGACCTGCCCTTCGCTTTGCCTGACGAATCCGAAGGCCAGGCTCAGACCCAGGCCGGCACTGCGCTTGTCCGTCTTGCTCGAAAAGAAGGGCTCGAACGCGCGCCGTTGCACCTCGTCCGTCATGCCGGCGCCATTGTCTGAAAAGCGTAGCCGCAGGTAGCGAGGCGGCTCGTCCTTGTCCGCCTCACCCGGCAGATGCGCCGCATCCAGGGCAATCTCGAGCCACCCATTCTCTCCCATCGCCTCGGCCGCATTCTGCACGAGGTGCAGGACGGTTTTTTCGAACTGCGCCGGATCGATACTGGCCCCGAGGTCCGGGTCCAGCGACAGGCTCAGTGCATGGTCGCCTAGCGTTTGCCTGATCATGCCTTCCATGCTGCGCAGGTGACTCGCCAGGTTCACCGGCCGCGGCGCCAGCGGCTGGCGACGCGCGAAGGCCAGCATCTGCGCCGCCAGCTGCGCCCCGCGGCGCACGCCTTCGGAGGCAGATTCCAGTCGCCGCACGGTTTTCTCGTCGGCGCGGTGCGCCACGCGCAGCAACTGCAAGTGCCCGTTGATCAGCTGGAGCACATTGTTGAAGTCGTGGGCCACGCCGCCGGTGAGCTGGCCGATCGCTTCCATCTTTTCGGCTTCGTGCAACGCCGACTGCGCCCTGGCCAGCTCGCCCGTACGCTCGGAAAGTTCGGCCTGGCTCGCGCGTAGCGCATCGAGGGCGCGGTTGCGTTCCTGGACCGCACGGTAGGCGCGTGAATGCGCGCGTAGACGCGCATTGAGTTCGACCTTGTCCGGCCATTTCACCAGGTAGTCGATCGCGCCGGCTGCGAAGCCGACCGCTTTCACCCGCGGACTGGTGTTCGATGACAGCATGATGATGGGCACCTCCGCCACACGCGGATCCGCTTTCAGCGTCCGGATCACGTCGAGGCCGTCGATCAGGGGCATGTGCAGGTCGACCATGATGACGCTCGGCGTGCATGCCAGCGCGCTCTCGAGGGCACGCGCCGGGTCCTGCTGGTAAGTGAGCACGATGCCGGCTTCATCCGCCAGCATGCCCTCGACAAGCTCCGCGTTGATCAGGTGGTCGTCGATCAGCAGGACCCGGATGTCGATGGCCTCGGGCGGCATGGTGTCGATGTGCCCTGTCATTTGAGCGCCTCGCCTGCTTCGATCGCGGCCTGCGCGATGCACAGTTCGAGTTGCAGGAGGTCATACGGTTTCGGCAGCACGATGATGCCGGCATCGGGCTGGACGCGCACATTGTTTCCCTCGCCCGAAGTCAGGATGACGCGCAGCGACGGCCGCATGGCGATCGCTCGGCCGGCCAGTTCGGTGCCCGACATGCGCGGCAGGTTCAGGTCGGTAAACAGGATGTCGACCTCGTGTTCGCTCAGCAGCATGAGCGCGTGCTCGGCCGACCCGCTGCCGCTGGCCGCATGGCCCAGCGCAGCGAGCAGCTCGCAGGCCAGTTCCCGCGTGTCCGGGTCGTCTTCCACCACCAGGATGCGCCGCGCGCCGTCCGCCACCGCGCTGCGGCGCACGGTGTCTTCCACGACGGCCGGCGCCGCCATGGGAACGGCCAAGCCCCCTGCGCCGAGCTGGCGGCGGACCGTCCGGGCCAGCTGTTCCCGGCTATACGGCTTCGGCAGCAACTCGATGGCGTCGTCGAAAGAGGAATCGGGCAGCTGCCCCGAGGTCAGCAGGATGCGCGTGTGCGGCGAGATGTGCCGGCACTGCGCCACCAACGAAGCGCAATCGACGGCCCCAGGCATGGACAGGTCGCTGAACAGCAGGTCCACCGGTATCCCGGACTGGAGCATGGCGACGGCCTGCCGTCCGCCTTCGGCCGCGAGCACCCGGTAACCGAGGCCGGCCAGCAGTTCGACGGTCGTGGCCACGACCGCCGCGTCGTCGTCGACCACCAGGATGGTCTCGTCGCCGCCCGGCACACTGGACAGGCTCGCCGCCTGTGCGTGCAGGGCGTCGCCTTCGGCACGCGGCAGCAGGATCGTGATCGTCGTCCCTTGGCCGGGACGGCTATCGATGCGGATCTCGCCGCCGCTCTGCTTCACGAAGCCATACACCATGCTCATGCCCAGGCCTGTGCCTTCGCCCGGCGCCTTGGTGGTGTAGAAGGGATCGAAGATCTTGTCGAGCACTTCCGGCGACATGCCGCAGCCGGTATCGGCGATCGAGAGGCGCACATGCTTGTTGCAGTCGCCTTCCTGCGCGTCGTTGGCGACGCCGATGGTCAGGCGCCCGCTGCCGCCCATGGCGTCGCGCGCATTGATGGCCATGTTCAGGATCGCGTTCTCCAGCTGGTTGCGGTCGACCCGGGCATTCCAGAGGCCGGGTGCGCGGCGCAGGTCGAGCACGACCCGGTCGCCCAGTGCCCGCAGCAGCAGCGATTCCATGTCCGCCAGCAGGATCCCGAGATCGGTGGTCTCCGGTTGCAGCGGCTGCCGGCGCGCGAAGGCGAGCAGTTGCGAGGACAGCTTCGAACCGCGCTCGACGGCCGCTACCGCACTCGCGACGCGGGCGCCGAGCACGCTGCCGATCCCGTCCAGTTCCATCAGTTGCAGGTTGCTGGAGATGATCTGCAGGACGTTGTTGAAGTCATGGGCCACGCCGCTGGCCAGCTGGCCGACCGCTTCCATCTTGTGGGCCTGGCGCAGCGCATCCTCGGCCTTGACGCGTTCGGTTTCTTCCAGCACGACCTGGCGTTCGAGCGACTGGTTCAGTTCACGCAGCGCGGCTTCGGCCTGCTGGAGGTTCTCTTCGGTACGCTTGCGTTCCGTAATGTCGAAGGCGACACCGAGATAGCGGCGCTCGCCTGCGATCCTGCTCGGTACGGCCTGGCCGCGGCGGGCGACCCAGCGCCGCTCTCCCGTATCGGCGCGGGTGATCAGATATTCCGAGTAGCGCAGGGGATTCGCTTCGCTGCCGAGCCGGTTCGGGCCGGCCAGGTGCAGGCAAGACGGGTCGACGCGGCTGAGCAGAAGATCGGCAGTGACTTCCACGTCGGGCGCGAAACCCCAGATGCGGCGATAGGCATCCGATACCACCAGCTTGCCGGTGTTCGGGTACCACTCGAAGGTGCCGATCTCGCCGGCTTCCTGCGCAACGCGCAGCCGCTCCTCGGTCAGGGCATGGTCGGTGACGTCGACACCCTCGACGAAGATGCCGTGCGTGCGGCCTTGTGCGTCCTTGAGCGGCTGGTACACGAAATCGAGGATGCGGCGCTCCATCCCCTGGCCGTTGCCGGGGTCCAGCTGCACCTCGATGCTGCGGCCATGATAGGGTTCGCCATCGTGGTAGACCCTGTCGAGCAGTTCATGGAAACCCTGGCCATCGAGCTCCGGCAGGGCGAGCCTGACCGGTTTATGGAGAATCGGGCGATGCTGCACCAGCTTCATGTAAGCGTCGTTCGCCAGTTCGAACACATAGTCCGGCCCGCTCAGCACCGCCATGAAGCTGGGCGCCTGGCGGAACAGCGTATTCAGGAAGTCCATGTCGCCGGTGAGGCGCCGGTTGGCCTGCTCGAGCCTCAGGCGCAGGGCATCCAGGTCGCTGTTGACCTGTTCGAGGTGGACCTCGTGGAGCTGCCGCTGCTGCTCGGCGCGCACGCGATGCGTGGTTTCGATGACGGTCGCCAGTACGCCCTGCACCTGGCCATGTTCGTCGACGGCCGGGCCGTAGTACAGATCGAACCATGCCTCTTCGGGCGCGCCATGGCGGTCAAGGACAAAGTGTGCGTCGCGGAAGACGCGTTCTTCGCCGGCGAAGCAGGCGTCGAAGACTTCCTCGTTGAAGCTCCATGCTTCCGGCCAGGCCTCGGGGATGGAGCTGCCAAATACCTGGGGATGTTTGTTCCCGCAAACCAGTGCGTAGCCGTCGTTATAGAGGAGGATCCGCTCTTCGCCCCATATCAGGGCCATGCCGGCAGGCGAGCGCAGGACGACGTCGGTCAAGGTGCGCAAGAGGGCCGGCCAACGATCAATGGGACCGAGCGACGTGTCGCTCCAGTCCCGGGTGCGAATCAGCTCAGCTGCTTCGGAATGCGAAGCAGGCCAAACGATCTTGCTCATCAATGCCTCATCGGGTCGACGGCGAAGATCGCCAGGCCGAACACGGACAACGTGTCCGCATCAGCGCGACAGTGTAACACTGGAAACTGTACCCCCAGTGTCCTGCACTGTACAGGACGGCAATATCAGGCGATCCCTACAAGGCCGTCGAGACGTAGCTGAAGCTTGTCCCAGAAGCGGTCGTGGAGAGGGAGGAGAAGCACGTTGCAGACAGGCTCGAGAATCGCGGCCATTCCCCCGAATGCGAGCGAGCCGGTGGCGAAGTACATCACCATGAACGCAACCAGCATGTGGAATGCGGTCTGGCTGAGCTTCTCGGCCGCGATGCGCAGGTAGCGGTCGCGCTCGTTGGTGGCACGCGCACGCCATGCAGACCAAGCTTGCTCGTGCAGCGGAAGCAAGAGCACATTCATCACCGGTTCGATCAGGATCGCCAAACCGCCGAGCACGACCGAGCCGGTGACCGCATAGGCAATTGTGAACGCGATCGCCATGTGAGCAAGGACCTGGCTGGTTTTCTTTGCGGCGGCGACCATGCTTGTCTTTCCTATGTTTTGTTAACAACTACTGTAGGTCAAATGATAGCGATTCCCATTCATAGCTTAAAGTGAATAAATTTTAAGGGTTTGATAGTTTTGGCCTATCCGCAACCCAGGCTAAGATGTTGTCGCGTTCTAACACCGGCACTTGTCACGCATGCCTGCCGTTTGCTATAGTCTTGCTCCTCCGACGTACAACGCCGCTTCAGGCAGCGACAAGCGAAGGAGGTGAGGGGTTGACGAGAACCGCGAAACACTGCATAATCTCACTTCTCTGCTGCTGACGAACACAACGCTTCGTCGAACACGGCAAGGTAGTACAGAACACAGTTCTTTAACAATCAACAGTCGATAAGTGTGGGCGTTTGATGAAGGTGCCGCTGGCTTCGGTCAGTGATTACTTAAATTATCAAATGTTCACAAAAGTATTAAGCGTTGTCTCAGCAATGGGATGACGGTCAGTATCTTGAGTGAGCGACCCCTTAGAAATAAGGGTGACACGAAAGTGTCAACAAACAGAGATTGAACTGAAGAGTTTGATCCTGGCTCAGATTGAAC
>NZ_JCASIF010000035.1:0-5131 GCF_059686055.1 Telluria sp. ZB4P34
GCCGCCAGCGTTCAATCTGAGCCAGGATCAAACTCTTCAGTTCAATCTCTGTTTGTTGACACTTTCGTGTCACCCTTATTTCTAAGGGGTCGCTCACTCAAGATACTGACCGTCATCTCATTGCTGAGACAACGCTTAATACTTTTGTGAACATTTGATAATTTAAGTATTCACTGACCGATGT
Source organism: Telluria sp. ZB4P34 (assembly GCF_059686055.1). NCBI lineage: Bacteria > Pseudomonadati > Pseudomonadota > Betaproteobacteria > Burkholderiales > Oxalobacteraceae > Telluria > Telluria sp. ZB4P34. Next base: position 185 of record NZ_JCASIF010000035.1, read on the forward strand.
CAGCGGCACCTTCATCAAACGCCCACACTTATCGACTGTTGATTGTTAAAGAACTGCGTTCTGTACTACCTTGCTGCACCGTGCGAAGCGTTGTGTTCGTCAGCAGCAGAGGAACGAGATTATGCAGTGTTTCGCGTTTCTCGTCAACCCTCTTCCACTTCGTTGCAAACTTTCTTGCTGAGCTTGTTATCGTAAGCACTTGATTACGTTAACGTTTTTTTGCTCGAACCGAAGCGGACGCGAACTATAGCAAAGCCCGCGCCGCCTTGCAAGCCCCGCATGCTTACCGTGCCGGCGCCAGTTCAATGACCTGCCTGGTCGCCTTCTGCACCGCTTCCCGCGAATACAGGAGCGGGAAGTACTTCCCTTCCGCCCAGCTGGCGGCCAGGTCACGGTAGTGCGGGCTGGCCGGGTCGCCCGACTGTCCCGGCGTATTGATCGCACGCGAGTTATCCCAGTTGCCCACGTCGAGCACCATGCGGAAGGACGGCCCATGCGCCTGCCAGAAACTGCTCGGGTAATAAGCCGACACGTTGACGGTGTACGCGCCCCCTCCCCGCGGAAACGGACCGACGTTCACCTGCGCACGGGCAGCCTGGTCGAGGATCGGCGCCATCGGATGGATGAAATAGCTGAAGTGCAGCTTGCCCCATTGCCAGCGTGCGGGGTCGGGTCCCTGCAGCGATTCCATCTCCGCCCATGCCGTGGCGAGACTGGACAACAGGACGCCGTTGCGCTTGCGGAGTGCATCGGCGCCGAAGCGCTGCGTTGGTTGCTCGAGCGATTCGAGCATGACGCTCGCATGTGGTGCATCCATGGCCTCTCTCGCCGCAGGGCTCAGGACAGCAGCCTTGAATGCATTGCCGAGGTGACGCGACCACCACACCTCGTACAATGCGGCCGCTGCCGAAGCAGCGCCTTCTTCTCCGTTCCAGGCCGACAGCAGGCGTAGTGCCGCCTGCGTGTTCCGGTCCTGCGCCGACAAAGGCTTCAGGAGAGCGACCAGCCGGCGTGCATTGAGCGACACGACATCGTTCTGCAGCCGCTGCATGTCTTCCAGGCTCGCCTTCGGCGTACTTGACAGCACCTCGGCGATGCGCCGCGCGCGTGCATTGTCCGGCCACTCGAAACCGAGCTTATGTTCCTTGTACGGGAAACCGGCCGGCAGGTTCATCTCGTTGGCCGACGCATACCAGCCTTGCTTCGGGTTCAGCACATACGGCAGCTTGGCGCCGTCGAGGAATCCCTTCCATTCATGGCGGCCGTCCCCGGGCACCGGCATCAGCCCGTCCCAGTTCGGACGCACCGGCGCCAGGCCTCCGGCTACCCAGCCGATGTTCCCAGAGGTATCGGCAAAGACCTGGTTTTCGGTCGGGGCGCCCCAGCGCTCCATGGCGCGGCGGAATCCGATGAAGTCCTGCGCCTTCATGTAGTCGATGCTGCCGAAATACGGGGCCATGCCCGGCGCCGTCCATGCGGTGCGGACCGCGAATGCCCGGCGCTTGCCAGGCTCCTGGTAGATCACGGGTCCGTGCCGGGTAAAGCGCAGCTCCACCGTCCTGGCTGCACCGCCGCGCACCTGGATCTTCTCGCGTACCACGCGGAAGTTTTCCCACTTTCCCCCGTAGCGGTACTGCTGCGGATTGGCGGGGTTGGTCTCGTAGACGTACAGGTCTTCCTGGTCGATGCTGAAGATGGTCAGTCCGAACGCGACTTTGCCGTTGTGGCCGATCGACACGCCGGGCAGCGCCGGTTCGCCCGCCCCGATGACGTCCAGGCCGGGCGCACTCAGATGCACGATATAGCGCAGCGAGGGCGCACCGTAGGCGCGGTGCGGATCGTTTGCCAGGATGGGGCGGCCGGTCGCGCTGCGCGAGGGAGCGACCACCCAGTTGTTGCTGCCCTCGAGCGTTTCCTCGTTCGGCAAGGCGCGCGACGCCTGCAGGGTCTGGCGGTCGAAGCGAACGGTGTCGGTCGCGCGGGTGAAGACGTCGAGAACATCGTCGGGCAGGCAGGGGTCCAGGCCTTCCGGTACGCGCGTCGTCCAGCTTGGCGACAGCTGCGCGCGCACGGCATCGGCGGCCAGGCCGGCGCGGCACACCACGCGCGCGCGCGCCACTTCCTGCGTCAGGTTGCGCGTCAGGCCGTGGCTGCGGATGCGTACCACGTCTTCCGGCCGCCATTTCGCGGGCCGGTAGCCGAGCTGGCGAAATTCGAAGGGCATCAGTTCCGGCTTGCGCGCGATGGCGTCGATGTAGGCGTTGATGCCGGCGACGAAGCGCGCGCTGGTACGCTGCGCATCCTTGCCGTAGGCCGCCCATTCCGGCTCCATGCCGCCGCGGTACAGGAACAGGCGCGCGGCGCGGTCCTGCTCCACGTAGGATGGACCGAACACGGAGGCCAGCTCGCCCAGCCCGCGACGGCGCCACAGGTCGATCTGGAACAGGCGGTCGCGCGCGGCATTGAAACCCTGGACGAAGAAGGCGTCATCCTGGCTGGCGGCATAGATATGCGGCACGCCCCACTGGTCGACCAGGATGCGCGCCGGCTGGCCCAGGCCGGCCACCTTCACCGGCTGCGCGGCTGCCGGCAGCGCGACGCCTGCGAGCAGCGCCGCGCCGAGATGAACAAGCCCCCTCACGCCGGCGTGACCACGGCGGGCACGGCTGCCGGCGGCTGGAGGCGCATCGGCGGGATCTGCCAGTAGGTGACGGCACGCCACAGCCATTCCATCGGACCGTAGCGGAAGCGCGACAGCCACACATGGCTGAACACGATCTGCGCCCCTGCGAGCAGCACGACGAACAGCATCTGGTCGACGCGCGAAATGCCCCAGTTGCCGAAGCCGTAGCCGAAGAAGAAGACCGAGGCGACCAGCGATTGCGTCAGGTAGTTGGTGAGGGCCATGCGGCCGAACGGTGCGAGCACGCTCACCTTGTTCAGCGGCGACGCGCTGTACAGCATCAGGATCACCAGGCTGACATAGCCGAGCGAGGCCGGCAGGTTGCCCAGCATTTGCAGGCCGGAGGCCAGCTGGTAGCCGTCGGCGCCGCGTGATCCGGGCACCGCATGCATGGCGATCGTCGAGCCGAGCACGCCCAGGCCGATGCCGATCGGCAGGCCGAACATGGCTAGCTTGCGGAACAGCGGCAGATGGGCGTGGGCCCTTTCCATGACGCCGGAGCGGACGAACCAGGTGCCGATCAGGAACATCGCGATCAGAATCGTTGCAAAGCCGACCTGGCCCGGCGCGCCTTCGGCGAAGTCCTTGGCGCGCAGGCTGACTGCGTCGGCAAAGCTGCCTTTGGTGAGCACCGCAGTCTCAGTCTTGATGCGCTCGTCGCGTTCCTTGAGATTCTTGGCGCGCTCAGCCGCCTGCTCTTTCTGTTTCTTGACCTCTTCCTTGGTTACGACGGCGGCCGGCTTCTCGGGGAAGAAGTACATCGACGCCCCGGCGCCGGTCATCATCAGGAAGGAGAAGCAGTAGATGCCGACCCCGAGCCGCCACGGACGGCCCGGCTTGTCGGCGTGGTAGCGCGTGGTGAAGTAGCCGAGCGTGAGCAAGGCGACGCCGAGCATCGGCATGCCGAAGCGTGCCTGCGGGGGCATGGCGGGCAGGATCCAGGTCACGCCGCCGCCAATCGCAACGATCACGCCGACGACCATCATGATAAAGGCGATCACAGGCGGCTTGCCGAAGCGCTTCATGCGCTGCTCACCGCGCAGCCACCAGGCGACGACGCCGAAGAACGCCAGGCCGCCGGCAATGCCGAACAGCCAGTCCATGCCGGGAATGAAGCCGCCGCCGGTACATGCGGCGATCGCCAGCAGGATCCACTTGGTCCGTCCGTACAGCACGACCAGCAGCGAGGTCGCTGCGACGGCGTAGCTGAACAGGATGTCGCCGGCGAACAGGAAGATGTGGTGCAAGGCGCCGAACACGGCAAGTGCAGCGATGCGGCGCATGTAGGGAACCAGGAAGCTGCGGCCGGCGCGCTCCGCACGGGTGAGCATGACGGCGAAGCCCATGCCGAACAGCAAGGAGAAGATGGTCCAGAATTTACCGGTAACGAAATACTGGACGAAGTAACTGACCCAGAAATTTGCGCCGCTGAGACCAGTCTGCATGCCCGAGCCGATCTGGGACGTGGCGCGGTTGAAGAACTCGACGTTCATCAACAGGATGCCGATCAGGGCAAATCCGCGTATGACGTCGAGCGACTGGATGCGCTCGTTGTTTCCGACCGGCGTCAAGGCCGCCGGCACTGCTGGTTTGTCCATGGCCATCCCCTACTGGTTTTTATGATCAGATGATCGTAGTCCAGCTGGAAGCAGGCAAACGTATTTATGCGACGAACTGTTGGAAAGGGGGGTTAAAACGCATTCCACCCGACCAATATGTATATCGCATAGGCGTTGCAGCCCGCCGCGTCGCTTGCAATTAGATAGTGTGCGATTTATATTGGTTCGATGAACTCCTCTCCCCTTCCCGCTGCAGCGCCGCTGCTCGACCTCCTCGACTCCGCCACGCTGACGCCGCTGCTCAAGCGCATGGAAGCGCAGGGCCTGGTCGAGCGCGCACGCGCCCGTAACGACGAGCGGCAGCTGATTGTCAGCCTGACCGAGCAAGGCCGGGCTTTGCGCCAGGATGCTGCGGCGCTGATGCCCGAGATCCGGTGCGCCACCAAATGCTCGGTCGACGAGATCACCAGTCTGCGCGACCAGCTGGTTGGGCTGCGCAAGAACCTGAACGATAGCGCGGCCGGGTAATCTGTTGATGCGGCGGGCCTCGGCCCGCCAGGTATCTGGGCGCCTTGGCTGCGTGCAAACGCAAACAAACGCAAAAAAGCCCATCCAGGTCACTGGATGGGCTTTCTCTTATAACTAGCCTGACGATAACCTACTTTCACACTGGTTGCAGCACTATCATCGGCGCAAAGTCGTTTC